>NZ_VMBG01000002.1:0-605000 GCF_007559335.1 Rariglobus hedericola | reverse complement strand
ACATCCGGCCTCATTTTATCGCGTTAGCACAAACACCACGCGTATTAGCCCCTTTTAGTCCAAAAAACTTATCTTTGCGGTGAGGAAATGTAATCAGGCATTCCTTACTTTACCGAGGAATTACCAAGATTTCAGGTGAAAATGACACGAATTAGTCGGATTTTGCCTCAGAATTCAAAGGTTGCACAAATCAATCCCATCCATTTCAAAATAGCCTCTAAACAAAGGAAGTCCCTTCCTTCTCCTCTAACTTAACCTAGGCATAAATTGGACCTAAAACAGATCAAACAAATCATCGACATCATGAAACGCTCCGAGCTGACCGAATTCGCGGTCGAGGAAGAGGGTTTCAAGCTGAAGATCCGCCGTGGCGCCAATGGCCTTCCCGTTGTTAGCAGCAGCTACGCGTCCAATGCCCCGGCCTCCTACAACGAAAACGTTGCCCCGGCCCCCGCAGTTCAAGCCCCCGCCGCTCCCGCCGCAGCCCCCGCTGGCGACGAAACCGGTATCTCTTACATCAAATCCCCAATGGTAGGCACCTTCTACCGTTCTGGCTCCCCAGAGAGTAAGCCCTACGCGGAGAACGGCACCAAGATCGTCGAAAACTCGGTCGTCTGCATCATCGAAGCCATGAAGATCATGAACGAGATCCAAGCCGAACTTAAGGGCACCATCGTTGAAGCCCTCGTCGAGAACGGCCAGCCGGTCGAATACGGTCAGAAGCTCTTCAAGGTTAAGCAGGGCTGATTTCAACCCATCGTCCATTTTCCTTAATAACCGCTAGTCGCCACTGAACCGCTGATTTAATTGGCGCAACTTAGTGCGGTTTAGCGGTTTATTTATTACCACTCCCTCTGATGATCCAGAAAATCCTCATCGCCAATCGCGGTGAAATCGCCCTTCGCATCGTCCGCGCCTGCCGTGAGCTCGGCATCAAAACCCTCGCCGTTTACTCGGAGGCCGACGTCCAGTCCCTCCATGTTCAGCTCGCCGATGAAGCCATTTGTATCGGCGGTCCTCGTGGTGCAGACAGCTATCTTAAGGCTGATCGCATTATCGCTGCCGCCGAGATCGCCGATGTTGACGCCATCCATCCCGGATACGGTTTTCTTTCCGAAAACGCCACGTTCGCCCAGCAGTGCGAATCGTGCAACATCAAGTTCATCGGGCCTAAGTCCAAGTCCATCCAGATGATGGGCGACAAGGCCGTCGCCAAGGACACCGTCAAGAAAGCCGGCGTCCCCACCGTGCCTGGCTCTGATGGTCCGGTCGAAAACGAATCCGAAGCCGTCAAGATCGCCCGCAAGATCGGTTATCCCGTCATCATCAAGGCGGTTGCCGGCGGCGGCGGTCGTGGCATGCGTATCGCGCACAACGACATTTCCTTCGCCAAGGAATACCACGTTGCCCGTAACGAAGCGGAAAAAGCCTTCGGCAATGGCTCGGTTTACATCGAGAAATACATCGAAAAACCCCGCCACATCGAGTTCCAGATCCTCGCCGACAGCCATGGCAAGGTCCTCCACCTCGGTGAACGTGATTGCTCCATCCAGCGCCGCCACCAAAAGCTCATTGAAGAGTCTCCTTCGCCCTTCCTGACGCCCGATTTGCGCAAAAAGATGGGCAAATTTGCCGTCAAAGCCGCTGAAGCCGCCGAATACGAGAACGCCGGCACCATCGAGTTCCTCGTCGATGCCAAGGGCAATTTCTACTTCATCGAGATGAATACCCGCATCCAAGTGGAACATCCCGTGACCGAGGAATGCACCGGTATCGACCTCATCAAACAGCAGATCCTCGTGGCCAATGGCGAAAAACTCGCCTTCGACCAGAGCGATATCAAATTCGAGAAGCACGCCATCGAGTGCCGTATCAACGCCGAGGATCCCGCCCGCAACTTCGTGCCGTCCCCCGGCACCATAGGCCTCTATTACGCCCCGGGCGGCCACGGCGTGCGCGTCGATTCCCATGCCTATTCCGGCTACGCCATCCCGCCTTATTACGATTCCATGATCGGCAAGCTCATCTGCTACGGTCGCGATCGTCCTACGGCCATCCAGCGCACCTACCGCGCCCTCAGCGAATACCTCATTCGCGGCATCAAGACCACCATCCCGCTTCACAAGGCGATCATGTGCGACCCCACGTTTATCGAGGGCAAGGCCACGACCGCTTACATGGAGGATTTCTTCGCCCGCACGCCCACGGACCTCTTCTCCTAAGCAACCGGCCGCGTGTTTCATGGTCAGCATTCACTCCCGCGATTCTTAAAGTCGCGGGAGTTTTTTTGCCCGAATACCGAGCCAGCCCTTGCAACCCACGCCCAAACGGCGTTTTTAAAAGCATCTAATTACCATGCAATCGTCCGAGTTCACACCCACCCCTCGCTTCGATGACCAGCCCGAGCTGGGCGACATCAAGATCAACCACACGGTCGTCGCCAGCATCGTCCGCCTCGCCGCCCTTCAGATCCCCGGCGTCGCAGGCGTTGGCGGCGGTATCGTTGACGGCATCAGCGAACTGTTCGCCAAGCGTCGTGAATCTGATCACCGCGGCGTAAAAGTTAATGAAACGGATGATGATACCTACACCATCGAACTCCGTATCGTCATCAACTATGGCTCCGAAATCGGCAAAACGGCCTACGAAGTCCAACTCGCGGTGCGCAAGCAGGTCATCGCCATGACCGGCAAAAACGTCGCCAAGGTCGATGTCATCATCGAAGGCGTGCGCCTCCCGGGCGATCTCAACGCCGCCCAGGATAAATCCGACGATCTCTGGCCCGACGCTCCGGCGACGGATTAATCCGCCACGGCTGCATGTTTGCGATGAATTGGGATCTCCTTCACTTCACGACCACGCAATACGTGCTCATCTGGAGCATGTTAGGCTTTCTAGTGCTGTTACTCTGCCTGCGCCCCCCCGCCACGCTTACGATTTTGCGTGATGACAAAGGTGCCTTGCGCATCTCGCGCCACGCCCTGCATCGCCTCATCGAGACGTGCTGCGAGCAGTTGGGCGGTATCGCGTCGGCCCGCGCTCAGGTTACCCGCAGTCGCGGCAAATTCAACGTAACCATTCGCTTGAAAGTCCGCCCGAACGCTAAGCTGGATGCCATTCAAGGCTATCTGGCCCAAGAAGTAGGCGATATCTTCCGCGAAAACCTCGGCATTGCCGAAATGGGTCGCGTCGAGGTCAAGGTGGTCGGGGTTACTCCCGCGCCCGCCACCTTTTAAACGCCATTAAACGGTGCGGGTGAGCGCGAGATCGCTCCACTCGCCCATGATGCGGCTTTCGATCGTCCAAGCCGGCACGGCCGCGGCAAACACCGCACGCACTTTCTCCAGCTCGATCGCGAGAATTCCGCTCAAGACGAGCGCTCCACCGGGCGCGACTGAAACCGTGAGCTCGTTGACGAACCGCATGAGCACGTCGGCCTGAATGTTGGCCAAAACGACTTCGGCCTGACGCCCGCCGGCCAATCCTGTCACCAAGTCGCCGGTGAAAAACTCCACCGCGCCCGCAAGTCCATTTAGTTCAGCATTTTCCTCACTCACGCGCACGGCTTCGGGATCATTGTCAAAGCCCGCGATTCGCCTGAAGCCCAGCTTTGCCGCCGAAAGCGCCAGAATACCCGAGCCACAACCGGCATCGATCACACGCCAGTCGTCCACCAGCGCGCCCGCTTTGGCCGCCAACGCCACCAAGCGCTCGCAGCAAAGCCGCGTGGTTTCATGGTTACCGGTGCCAAATGCCAGGCCCGGATCGAGCCAAATGACGACTTCGCCCGCGCCCGGCTGGAATTTCTCACGTTCCCACACCGGAACCCAGTGCAAGCGTCCGAATTGCGACGCTTTAAAATGCGCTTTGTAACTATCGCGCCAATCTTGATCGGCCAAAGCACGACGCTCGGGATCAGCGGGTTCCGCGATTCCAGCGATCAAAGGCAACAGTTCGGACCAACGCGCATCGCCCGTGGCTTCATTTTCGAAAATGCCCACGATCCAGGCGCGTTTTACGATGACATCCTGGAGCAGACTCCATCCTTCAACTCCCAGCTCCAGTAATACTTCGTCGATGGCATCGACCGCTTCAGGGGGAATTTCGGCTTTGATCTCAAACAAACTCATGCGGAAGAACGTCCCTGCCGCGCGCGACCTCGGCAAGGCCAATCCCCCGCGTCCCACCCTCAGCGGCAATAGGCCGGCCAGCGCACAATGTAATCGCGGCAAACGACACGGCCTCACGACAGCTCCGCCTCCGTCACCACTTGAGGTTCCACCGAGGATTCCAGCCGACGCGTCGCAAACATCACCGCCGCCAACACCGCAAACAGCGCTCCCGTGCCCGCCAACAGGGCGAAATCTTCCATCTGGAGCACGAAATACAGATAGGCATACACGCCGCCCAACATTCCCCCCACCAGCACGGCGCGCCGGTCATTTTTCAAAATTCGCCGCGCATACAATGCGATCAGCACCGTCGAAGCTCCGGCCGCCACCGCATACGCCACGCCGAACACCAGAAACTCCGCCAGAGCTAGTAACCCCAGGTAAAACAAACACAACGCGGCTCCCACCAAGAGGTAGTTCAGCGAACTGAGGCGCACGCGACAGACCGCCTCGAACAAGAAAAACGTCGTGAACACCAGCGTGACGAAGAGCACCCCATATTTAATCGCCCGTTCCACCGTGCGGTAGGCATTCACCGGCTCCATCAGGCTCACGCCAAACGCAGTTTCTTCGATTTTTTCCACGCTCGGCTGGCCATCACCGCCTTCGACCCATTGCTGCGGAAAACTACGGCCATAGTAACTGACTCGCCACGAGGCATTAAATCCCTCCAAGCCCACCTCGCGTTCAGTGGGCAGATAACCGCCATCAAAACTCGGGTCAGCCCACGTCGAGGCGAGTTTCACTTCCGTCTGACGCCCCAACGGCAAAAACCTCAACGCATCGCTCCCGTTCAAAGCCAATTCGAGGGAAAACTCCTTGGTCTCGTCTTTTACCAATTTCACCGGTGCGTGCACGCCCGCGCCCATCACCTCTGAAAAACGAGCCCCCGGCTGCAAGGCCACCGTCTCGCCGCCCCACTTCAGCGCCAGATCCTGCTGAGCTCCGCGTAAGTCACTGATGATGAAACAAACCCGCGCCTGTGCCCATAGCGGTTCAAGCCCGCGCAACGTCAGAAAATCAAATGAGGGCGCTGCAAATTTCCCCGAAATCGCCAATTTAGCCGCATACACCGGCGTTTCGTAAATCCCGCGCTTCCGAATCGAGGGCACCAAGGTGCCGTCCACCACCAGCCGCTCCGGCAAAAAGACGGCCTCGCCTCGTTGCTCACGATCCACGGTGACATCCACCCGGCGCCCCAAGACAACCTGCGATTCGATCGCCTCGACCTTGTAAGTGTAAGGCACCACCAGCACCGGCCCGGCCACGCGCTGAGCCTCGCCCCACGTCTGGGTGATCTCGTGCACCGCCTCCTGTTGTCTCGAATACCGTTCGCTCAGAGTCGATTGCACCATCCCGAGCGGGATAAATAAAAGCAGGCCGATCAGCGCCACGCCCATGAGTTTAAACACCAGCGCCCGCCGCCGCAGCCAGCCACGCACGCCCGACACCACCGAAGAAGATTCAGAGTTCATCCGCTCATCGTGCCCTGCGTGCGTGAAGCCCGTGTGAACCCTGCATGAATTCGCCGCGAAAAACGCATTCCTCACCTGGTCGGCGCGTCCCGAGCGATCCACAGAATCGCAAAGCGCGAGATTACGAGAGCAGACGCAGCGAGTAACCTTCGCCCCGATGCGTGCAAATCACGTCCGGCTCGGAGGCGATTGAGCGTAATTTGCCCCGAAGCGTCTTGATATGCGCATCGACGGTGCGATCAAGGCTCGCACCTGGATCTTCCCACACGCGCGTCATCAATTCATCACGCGACCACACGCGCCCCGGTCGCGAGTGCAGCACCGCCAGCAATCGAAACTCATAACGCGTCAATTCCAGTCGCACCCCGCAAAAAAACGCCTCCTTGCACTCCTCATTAACCGTCAGCCCCACCGCACCCGGAGCACCTCCAGCCGGTTTATAACTTAATACGTTACAAACTGGCTGCGTTTCATTGGTGAGAGAAGGCGCAGTAGTGGTGGCGGTGTTGGTGGTGGTCGAATTATGTGCGGGCGCGGCGATGACGGGGGGGTGCGTGCGGCGCAGGATCGCTCGCACACGTGCGGTCACTTCACGCGGGCTGAACGGTTTCGTCACATAATCATCCCCGCCGAGTTCCAGTCCCACCACGCGATCGATCTCGCTCGAACGCGCCGTGAGAAATAACACCGGCACCGGCGTGCGGGTGCGCAACTCACGACACAGGTCAAATCCGCTCATATCGGGCAAACCCACATCGAGAATCACCAACGCAAAACCGGCGGCGGGGTTATCCGCCATCGTTGCAGCGCTTGAAAACGCCGCCAATCCCTCGCGGCCGGTCGCACACCATTCGGGCGCAAAACCCTCGGTGCGCAAAGCATACACGAGCGTGTCGGCGATGGCCGGCTCATCCTCGATCACCAAAATGCGCACAGGTGCAGTCATCCGGTGATCAAGTTCGCCGTTGTCGTCCGCTCGATCAGACCGCGAGGCCCGCGCCTTCGTCGAAGCCGAGGTGCAGGTTCATACACTGGATCGCCGCACCCGATGCGCCTTTACCCAAATTATCCAGCCGTGCGACGACGACGGCTTGATCAGCATGGCCGAAGACCGCGAGATCGCAGCGATTGGTGTCGTTGCACGCCTGCACATCGAGGAAGCCGCCATCGAGCACGCCTTCGTCACCGAAGGGCAGCACGCGGATGAATTTCTCCCCCGCATACGTCTCGGTCAGCGCATGGTGCAAGGCCTGAGGACTCGGCGCGACCGGTAGTTGCCGAAGCGGCAATGCCACGGTGATCGTGAGACCTTTGTAGAAATTACCCACGACCGGACTGAAAATCGGCGCATTCACCAAACCGGTGTGCACGCGCATTTCCGGCAGATGCTTGTGCATCAAGCCGAGCGCATAAGGACGCGGGCTCTTCAACGCCTCGGGCAACGGCGTCTGTTCATAATCGGCGATCATCTTTTTGCCGCCACCGCTGTAGCCCGTGATCGAAAAACACGACAACGCGAAATCCGCCGGCACGAGTCCGCGTTGCACCAGCGGACGCACCGCGAGCGCGAACGCCGTCGCATGACAGCCGGGATTGGCGATGCGTTTGCTGGTGCGGATCGCCGCGCGATAATCCGCGCCCAGCTCCGGCACGCCGTAAACCCACGCGGGATCGATGCGGTGCGCCGTCGATGCGTCGATGATGCAAGTATTCGGATTCGTCACCAAAGCCGCCGATTCCTTCGCCGCGCCGTCGGGCAAACAAAGAAACGCGACATCGGCAGCGTTCAGGCAGGCTGCACGCGCAGCCGTATCCTTGCGCTTGGCCGGATCGATTGCGATCAGCTCGAGCTCGGGACGCAGCGCGAGCCGTTCATGAATTTGCAGGCCCGTGGTGCCTTCCTGTCCATCGACAAAGATCTTGGTTTTCATCGCGAAAATAACTGTCGCCCCCCTGCCTGCCCGCCGCAAGCGCATTGGCCGGTCATCATGTTAAAAAATGATGGCACGCTTCGCTTGCACGATCGCTCCACGGGTCTGTAAATTTGCCCCTTTTCCCCTCCAAATGTCCGTCGCTTCTCCCGAGCCCACTCTTCCTTCCATCCCCAGCCCGCTCCTCAGCGAAGACGAACACCTGCTCTCCTTCTGGCACGAAGAGATGGAAGCCCGCCTCGAAGAACGCGCCACGCTCCGCGCCCGTCACCGCGATCAACTCGAAGACGCGCTCGATCACCTCGAAGGACTTCGCCAAAACGCCCGCGAACGCGCCCTCGATACGTCCGCGCCCGAAGCCTCCGCCATCGCCGCGCCCGCTCCGACACTCGTCGCGCCCGTGGAAAAACTCCCAGATCCGTTCACCTCCGACGAGATGGCGGCCTACCAATTCGCGCCGCTCGATTTGTTGCGCGCGCCGTCGCCCGGCGAACGTGCTTTCTCGAGTGCCGATGAATTGGATGCCGACAAACGCCTGCTGCAAGACGCGCTCGACAGTTTCGCCGTCGATGCGCTCGTCCACGACGCCATCGTCGGCCCACGCATCACTCAGTTCCGCGTGCGTCCCGGTTTTGGCGTGCGCGTCGAAGCCATCGCCTCGCTGGAGAAAAATATCGCGCTCTCCATGTCCGCCAACGCCGTGCGCATCCAGGCACCGATCCCCGGCGAAAACTACGTCGGCATCGAGATCCCCAACCGCAACACCATCCCGCTCACGTTGCGCGGCTCCTTCGAATCGACCGACTGGCTCAACACCACCGCCGAGATTCCGCTCATCCTCGGCGTCGATATCGCCGGCCGTCATGTGCTCTGCGATCTCGCCCGCGCCCCGCACGCACTCATCGCCGGCGCGACCGGTTCGGGTAAATCCGTCTGCATCAGCAATCTCATTCTCTCGCTCGTCTATCGTTTCCGCCCAGACGAGCTCGAGCTGATGTTGATCGATCCGAAGATTGTCGAATTCGCCATCTATCGTGACCTGCCGCACTTGATTCACCCCGTCGTCACCGAGCCCAAACAAGCCGTGCAGGCACTCAAGTGGCTCGTGCGTGAGATGGAACGCCGCTACGAAATTCTCGCCGAGAAAAACGTCCGCAATCTCGCCGGCTACAACGCCAAGGCCATCACCGAGGGCTTCCCGAAAATGCCGTTCATCGTCCTCGTGATCGACGAGCTCGCCGACCTCATGATGACCGCCTCGCAAGAAGTCGAAACGCCCATCGCCCGTCTCGCGCAGATGTCGCGCGCCGTTGGCATTCACACCGTCCTCGCGACGCAGCGCCCTTCGGTGAACGTCATCACAGGTATCATCAAAGCCAACTATCCCACGCGCATGGCGTTTCAGGTTTCGTCGCAAGTCGACAGCCGCACCATCCTCGATGGCAAGGGCGCCGAATCCCTCCAAGGCCGCGGAGATATGCTCTACAGCCCTCCCGGCCTCGGACGCCTCCAGCGCCTCCAGGCCCCCTTCGTGGACGATGCCGAGATCGAGCGTGTCGTCGGCTTTCTCAAGACCCAGGTCCAGCCTCGCTACCGCGTCGAGTTACGCGCCGAAGACGCGCCCGGCCCTTCGGAAAGCGTGGACGGCGAAAGCATCAACATCGGCGCCGATCCCATGATCAAAGAAGCCCTCGAGATCATCGCCTCGCACGGTCGCGCCAGCACGAGTTATCTCCAACGCCGTCTCAAAATCGGCTACAACCGCGCCGCCTCGCTCATGGAGGAAATGGAACAGCGCCGCTACATCGGCCCGCAAGTCGGCAACAACCCGCGCGAGATCTATGTGCAACCGGGCGACATCCGTCTCGGCTGATTGTGTAATCAAAAATAAACTACACACCGATGTCCGCCGAAACTCTCACCGTCGAAACCTTGCTCGCCCGCATCCGCAGCGATGGCGTGCGGCGCACGTCCGCCGCCTTGCGCAAGCCACCGATTCCCTCGCGTCTGCTCCAGGATCTTGCCGCGCTACCCAACACCCCCGAAGCACTCGAATTCGTCGCCAGTTATCCGCTGTCGCCGAGTCATCTGCTGGAAACACTCGCCGTCGGTGCCGCGCCTGCGGTGCTCGCGCATCTCGCGACAAATCCCCGCACGCCACCGCACTTGATGAGCCAGTTCGCCGCGCACGAAAACGCCGGCGTCCGCGCCCAAGCCGCTGCGCATCCGCAACTGCCCGCGCGTGAGCTTTTCACTCTTACCACCGACGCCGATCCCGAGGTGCGCCGCTCGCTCGCCGGCAATTCTTCGCTGCGCCTGCCGCACCAAGCCGTGCTCGTCGTGGATGCGGATCCGTCCGTCCGCTTGCGCCTCGCCGCACAATCCGCCCTGCCCGCGCCCGCCGCACTCGTGCTCGGTGCCGATGCCTGCGCCGTCGTCCGCGTGCACACCGTGGCCTCCGTGACCGCCGAGGAGGATTTGTTGCTCGGCTGGGCCGCCGGTGACGAGGAGGACGTCCAACTCGCATTGCTTCAGCGCAAAGCCCTTCCCGCCGAGGTGAACCACACGTTGCTGCGTTCACCGCACGCCGCAGTGCGCCGCCTGGCCCGCACGGATCTCGACCTCGATGATGTCGACCTCCTGTTTCTCGCCACGCGCGGCGAGCCCGACGAGCGCGCCTGGGTCGCTGCACGCCCGCAGCTTTCGCGCCCGCTGCAAAGCCTGCTCGCCCGCGACTCCGACCTCGCCACCCGCACCGCCCTCGCGGCGAATCTTTCCCTCGACGAAACCATCGCCCGCTACTTCACCTCGCTCGCCGAGGAAACCGTATGCGAAGCACTCGCTGGCAATCCCGCCATGCCGTCCGATCTCGTCGAAGAACTCGCCGCCACACGCCAACCCGCGGTGCTCGCCGCCCTCGCGTATCGCGAGAATTTGAGTGAACAGCTCGTGCAATTCCTCCTCGTGCACAGCCCCGATTTTCGCCGCCACTGGGCCATTCAAGGCCGCACCGATCTGCGTCTCGACTTGGAAACCGCCAAGATCTTGCTCGCCGATCCGCTGCCCACCGTGCGCGTGCTCGCGGTGAGCGCCTGCCCGGCCTGGCGGCGGGCCGACATGTATGATCTGGCCCGTGATGCCGCACCGGTCGTGCGCATCGCCGCGCTGCGCCACGCCAACGCGCCTGACGAATTACTGCAGGATCGCGCAACCGATTCCTCGCAAGAAGTCGCCGATGCCGCTCGCGAAGTATGGGCCGGCCGCGAGGCCAACGCCCGTCAGACTGCGGCTGCAAAAGCACTCCCGCCCATGCCTCCGGTGGTCGTGCGCGCCACGCCTGTCCGGCAAACCGCCATTGACGTGGCGCCGCCACGTCCGACTGTGTCCGCCCCGCCGCGAGCATCCGCTCCAGCGACATCCCAAGAGCGCCCCGAGGCGCCCGACCTTCTCAATAAACTCAAACGCATTTTCTGGCAGTAATCACCATGGCTAAAAAAACCGCATCCCTCTCCTTCCGCGACATCGTCCTCGGCGCCGATGCCGAGGTCATCCGTCAGGCCCACGAAGCCCGCGTAAAGATCGATCTCCTCATCGAGGAGCGTCAGCGCGCCTACGAACGCATCGCCGAACTCGAAACCCAGGTCGAAGACGTCCTCGGCGAAACCGGCGCGTTCCCCTTCCCTGCGCCTCCTCTCGCCGTCGCCGGCTTCGATCCGAAGGCCGACACCGTCACGCGCGGCGCCGCCAAAAAGCCCGCCCGCACCGCCGCGAACACCGGCGCCGACGAAGACACTGCGGACTCCGACGACTCCGCTTCGACCGACGAATCCTGATCCGCCGGCTTTTGTTTTCAGATGTCGGCCGATTCTCAAATTCGCATCAACGCGCTGCTCCTCCAACGTGAGGCGCTGTTCGTGCGTATTCACGAGATCGAGGGCGCCGTGTCCGCCTTGCTGCGTGAGCCGTATCCGTTCACGCGCCCCGCGCTGCCGTCGGACCAGCGCGTGAAACGCAAAGCTCCCGCCCGCGCCGCCGCCGCGAAGGACAAACTCCGCAAGCTGGAGTCCGATGAAACCGGCTACCGCGTGACGTATCGTCAGCAGGGCCAGGTCCGCGTGGAAACTCACGACTCGCCGGACGCCCTCCGCACCTTGCTGGCCGCCCAAGGCGCGCAGCTTGAGGTGCAATTGATCGAGACAGTCGACGCCGCCGGCACCGCGAAAGCCGTGCTGCACGGCAGCGCGTCGTAAGGAAAGCCGCTCAGGCTTTCTTTTCGCTCAAACGAGCGATCACCGCCGGCAGCAATGCGTGTTCGGCCGCGTGGATTTTATCCGCGAAACTATCCGGCGTATCCTCCGCCTCCACGTGCACCGCAGCCTGATCGATGATCGGGCCACCATCCACTTCCTGCGTCACGTAGTGCACGGTGCAGCCGGCGATTTTCACACCACGGCGCCAAGCCTGGCCGATACCGTCGAGACCGGGAAAACTTGGCAGCAAGCTCGGGTGGAGGTTGATGATTTTTCCGGCGAATGCCGTGAGAAAACCCGGCTTGATGACGCGCATGAAGCCCGCGAGCACGATCAAGTCGGGCTGACACGAGCTGATCGCTGCGATGTAGTGCTGTTCGGCGGAGCCATCGAGCTTCGTCTTGAACGGAGCGGCATCGAGAAACGTCGCCGGCACGCCGAAACGCGGCCCGAGCGCGAGGATGCCCGCGTCGGGTTTGTCCGCGAAAATCTGCACGACCTCGGCCCGGCCGAGTTTGCCGGCGGCTTTCGCGAGCAGGATGGCTTCGGCATTGGAGCCGCGACCGGAACCGAGGATGACGACGCGCATGATTTTCGGAGAGGACGGAGGCTTAGAAGAACTTCTTGGCCTTCTCGAAGAAGCTCTTCGAGGTGGGTTCATCGGCATCGCCGCTCACCTTGGCGAACTCTTCGAGGAGCTTGCGCTGCTCGGCGGTGAGCGATTGAGGGACTTCCACCTGCACGCGCAGGAGTTGGTCGCCCGGCGAGCCGCCGCGCAGGGACGGCATGCCCTTGCCCTTGAGTCGGAAGGTGGTGCCGCTTTGCGTGCCGACCGGAATCTTCAGCGACGCTTTGCCGGAGAGCGTGGGCACTTCGATGCTGCCGCCGAGTGAAGCGAGGGTGAACTTGATCGGGATCTCGCAGAAGAGATCGTTACCATGACGCTCGAAGAGCTCGTGCTCGCGAACGTTGATCACGATGTAGAGATCGCCCGATTGACCGCCCGCCATGCCGGCCTCGCCGTTGCCGCTGGAGCGGAGACGCGAACCGGTTTCGACGCCCGCAGGGATGCGCACGTTGACCTTGGTGGCCTTCGCGGTGCGGCCTTCGCCACGGCACGCGGTGCACGGCTTCTCGATTTTTTGGCCACTGCCGCCGCACGTCGGGCACGCTTGTGTGAACGTGATGATACCGCCGCTGCGACGGACCTGGCCGTGGCCTTTGCACGTCGGGCAGGTGACTTTTTTCGAGCCGGGCTCGGCACCACTACCGTCGCAGCGTTCGCACGTCATCGCCTTGCGGAAGGAGATTTCCTTCTCGATGCCCTTGGCGGCTTCTTCGAGGGAGATTTCCAAATCGTAGCGCAAGTCGGCACCGTCGCGGTCGCCACCACGGCCACCGCCTCCACCGCCAAACATGTCTTCGAAAATACCGCCACCACCACCGCCGCCGCCACCTTGACCGCCAAAGACGTCACGGAAGATATCGAAGGGATCGTGGAAACCGCCGCCACCACCGCCGCCGCCAGGTCCGCGCGGACCGGCACCGCCACCTTGCTGGAAGGCGGCATGGCCGTAGCGATCATAGGCCGCGCGTTTCTGCGGGTCTTTGAGGACTTCGTAGGCTTCGGAGACTTTCTTGAACATCTCCTCCGCTTCCTTGTTGCCCGGGTTTTTGTCCGGGTGGAACTGCACGGCCTTCTTGCGATAGGCCTTCTTCAGCTCCTCATCCGTGGCGCCTTTGGCCACGCTGAGGAGTTCGTAATAATCTTGTTGGGCAGCCATACGGTTTGGTTAGGCGGACTGCTCGGTGGCGGGGCCGGTGGAAACAATCACCGAGGCGGGACGCAGCAAGCGACCGTTCAGGGTGAAGCCAACGCGCACCACGGTGACGACGGAGCCTTCAGCGACATCGGCGCTGGGCTGCTGCGAGATCGCCTCGTGCAAATTCGGATCGAAGGGCTGGGCGACGGGATTGACCTCTTTGAGGCCGTGGCTCGCGAGCGATGACTTGAGCTGCTCGGCCACCATCGAAATACCACCGACGAGCGTCTTCAAATCGGCGTTGGGCGCCTTGGCGGCGGCGAGGCCGAGACCGAGATTGTCGATCACGGGCAGGAGGTCTTCGAGCACGCGCGATGAGGCGAATTGACGGAGCTCATCTTTTTCGCGGACGGTGCGGCGACGGTGATTATCAAGATCGGCGACCGAGCGGACGTAACGGTCGTAGTTGTCGGCCGATTCTTTCTTCGCGGCGGCAAGCTGCTCACTCAGGTCGGGACCGGCGGCGGGAGCCTCGGGCGCGACATTATCGGCGGAAGTGGTGGTCTGCGGATCTGGGTTGGTCGGTTCTGTCTCGTTCATGAACCGCCCACCAAATCAAGGCTTCGGCTGTTCTTCAAGTTTCCTGGCGCTTTCTCCCGACTTTTCCCGCTTGTCGCCCCAAGCGTAGGTGCGTCGGTCAATGGGCTGGGTCGCGTTGGTCACCAGCTCTTTGAGATCACCGGTAAGCATCTCGCCGATATTTTTGCCGGCGGCGGCCACGGCAGGAGGCAAATCGGCGTTAAATTTCGTGGCCGGCGTGACATTCCGGTAGCTGCGCTGGAAGGCGAGCTGGTGCACCGTCTCGGCGCTTTTCCCAGGGCGTTCATCCCTCACGATCACTTCATTGAGACGGACATCGAGATCGCGAACGAGAAACTGCAGCGGCGAACCGGCGGCAGATTTGGAGCCGGCGGCGGTTTTCGCTTTTTTCTCGGAAGGCGACGTGACGGCCAGGCGGCGATACATCAAGTCGAGGTTGTTCGAGCCGCGCGCATTGGTGACGACGGTGATGCGAGCCACGTCGACGGTGCTCATGTCGAGCACGGGCTTGCTGCCCAAAAGCGAAAACAGGTCCGCTTGGGCCGTGAACTCGCGCACCTCAAGAAATTCGCTTTCACCAAAGCCCGCCGGATTCGCGACGACCAGTCCGCGCATGCGCACTTCGGCGGTGAACGGGTTGGCGTAAAACGAATCAACGCGGGCCGCGAAGCCCGTGCGGTTTTCAATCACACTCGTGAACAAACCCGGCAACAACAGCATCCAGCCCATCCCCAGCATGGCGAACGCGCACACCAGAAACATCATGATCTGGATGAGGGCTCCTCCCCCGGCTGTTGAGCGTGAGTGCTTCAGTTGCATGGCTATTTCTAACCATAAGCTGTCAGCAAAAGTTCTCGGTGACTAGCGTAAGCGTGTCACTTTGCGCGATAAATGAATTTTTTACCGAGTAAGGGATGATGATATTATCGCCCCGGGTAAGCACTTCGCCGTCGGGCGTGATCAGCTTGCCCTCGACGACGCTGAGGATGCGCGGCTGTTCACCGGCTTCAAACGTGAGCTCTGCACGCTCGGCCAGCGGCACGCGGCGAATGCGGAACTCCTTCGCGTTCGCGATAGTTGCCGGAGCGCGCACGCCACGGATCGGCTCGGGCTCGAAATCGTCCCACTTGATGGATTTCAACGATTGTTCGACGTGCATCGCGCGGGGTTTGCCATCGAGACCGACGCGGCCCCAATCGTAAACGCGATAGGTCGTGTCGGAGTTTTGCTGGATCTCGAGAATGAGATTTCCGCCGTCGATCGCATGGATCTGGCCGCTGTGCACGAGAATCGAATCACCGGCTTTCACCGGAAAACGATGCACGCAGTCCTCGAGCGTGAGGTCGGTGAGCGCCTTTTCAAACTGCGTGCGTGTGACGCCCCTCTTCAGGCCGACGATGAGCTTAGAACCGGGTTCGCATGCGGCGATATACCAGTTCTCGGTCTTCGGCTCGCCCTTCAACTCCGGCGCAACCGCAGCAGGCGGATGCACCTGAAGGCTGAGACGCTCTTTGCAATCGAGCCATTTCACCAGAATCGGAAACGGGCGATCCGCCGGCCACTGCGGGCCCATGATCGCGGCGGTGTTGCCCGCAATGACTTCGCGCAAAGTCCGGCCGTCAAATTCCCCGCCACTCAAGACGGATTGTGCCTCGGGGCGATCAACGATCTCCCAGCTTTCACCGATGGGACGATCCGGCGGCAGCGTCCGGTCGAGCGCGCTTTCGAGTGCACGGCCGCCCCACACGCGATCCTGATAGAGAGGTTTTAAACGAAGAAACGATGACATGGTAAATTTTGCGTTTAGCGAGAAATGGGAACAGGGGGATATTGCGTTTGACCGAGGGAAACGTTGCCGTGGAATTAGTCCGGCATTCCAAGGCCGAAAAACACATGCCCAAGCCAGCGAGTTCAACTGTAAACACCGTCCCGTCCTTCCAGCCACCGCGCACCCGTCCGCGGTGGATCGCCGCAAGCTCGTGCCTGCTGATCGGCCTGCTGGTGACCGTGGCCTTCCTGGACTTCGACCCTGAGCAAAGCCGCCAGACGGGCACCAATTTCCGTCAGGCCGCCCCCAATCTCGTCGGCAGCGTCGGCGCCGAATTCACTTGGTGGTCCATTCATACCATCGGCGTGAGCATCTGGTTGCTGCCTCCGTTTTTGTTTTGGATGACGTATCTCGCGCTGCGCAACGCCAAGCAGTTCGCCGCCACGCGCGTCATCGCCATGGTGATCTGCGTCGTCAGCGCATCGGCGCTCGCCTCGATGGTCACGAGCTTCGGTAAAACCCAGTATTTCACCGAAGGCCTCGGCGGATTGCTCGGCGATCTCGTTTACACCGGTCTCTTCAGGGACACGCTGGGAGTCTTCGGCACCGTGCTGCTCCTCGGCACCACTTACATTCTCGGCTTCGTCTTCATTCTGGTGCGCGACATCGGCACCGAGTTTGACAAGCTCATCCACGCTTTCCACGCTTGGCGCGAACGCCGCGCCGCTGTCCGTGCCGAGGCCGCCGATCTCCGCGCTCAACTCAAAGCCAGCGCCGATAAACGCAAGATCGAGGCCAAGACCGCCGCCCCCGCCGCCTCAATCGTGGCCGCACCGCCGCCCAACAAAAAACTCACGCTGCCGCGCACCGGCAACACCGCCTCGCCCTTCGCCCCGAAGACCGACGACGAGTCCAAACCCGCCGCGATCGTTGCCGCCGTCGATACGCCGCCGCCCGTTGCTCCCGTAGCGCCCCGCATCAATCGCGGCCCCGCCAAACCCGAGGGCACGCTCGAGTCGTTGCCCGCCGGCCTCGGCCCCGTCTCGATCGTCAAACCCGAGGAAACCAAAAAGGCCAAGGCCCCCGCGGTTCCGCTCATCGAGGAAAACTACGAGTTCCCTTCGCTCTCGCTGCTGAAAGAACAATCCGCCGCCTCCGCCGACGGCACCGACGAAGAATACGCCAAAAACATGGCCGACCTCGTCCGCATTCTCGGCGAATTCGGCGTCACAGTCACCCCGGGCGAGATCCATGTCGGTCCGGTGATCACGTGCTACGAAGTCGCTCCCGCTCCCGGCGTGCGCGTCGAAAAAATCGCCGGCCTCGACAAGAACATCGCCCTCGGCATGCGCGCGCAGTCCGTGCGTATTCTCGCCCCGATTCCCGGCAAAGCCGCCGTCGGCGTGGAAATCCCCAACCGCGTCCCGACGCCGGTCGGCATGCGCGAGATTCTTGAGTCCGAAGACTGGTCGTCCGCGAAGGCCGAGATTCCCATCGCGCTCGGCAAGGATGTGTCCGGCAAGCCGCTCATCTCCGACCTCGCCAAGATGCCGCATCTCCTGATCGCCGGTGCCACCGGCTCGGGCAAATCGGTGTGCATCAACTCCATCATCGCCTCCATCGTCTATCGCAAAAGCCCGAAGGACCTGCGTCTCATCATGGTGGATCCAAAGGTCGTTGAGCTCAAAGTCTTCAACACCCTTCCGCACATGCTCATCCCCGTGGTGACCGAGCCGAAGAAGGTCCCCGCCGCCCTTAAGTGGCTGCTCGGCGAGATGGAACAACGCTACCAGATCTTCGCCAAGGTCGGCGTGCGCAACATCGCAGGTTTCAACACCCGCAAGAAATCCGGCGCGGCCGATTTCCCTTCGGCCGACGCCCAGCAATCCCTCGACGGTGTGGACCCGCTGGCCGCCGATGACGGTCTCGATATCCCCGAGAAACTCCCCTACATCGTCGCCATCATCGACGAACTCGCCGACCTCATGATGGTCGCGCCCGCCGAGATCGAGACCAGCATCGCCCGCCTCGCCCAGCTCGCCCGCGCCGCCGGCATCCACCTCATCATCGCCACGCAGCGCCCGTCGGTGAACGTCATCACCGGCGTCATCAAAGCCAACTTGCCCTCGCGTATCGCGTTCCAAGTCGCCTCGCAGATCGACTCCCGCACCATTCTCGATGGCAAAGGCGCCGAGACGCTCATCGGTCGCGGCGATATGTTGTTCTCGCCTCCCGGCAGCTCGCGTCTCGTGCGTGCACAAGGCGCCTTCGTCTCCGACGAAGAGGTCCAGGACTTCGTCGAGTTCCTCAAGAAGAACGGCCCGCCCCAATACGCCTCGTCCGTCCAGCAACAGATCGATCGCGACGCAGCCGGCGAAGAAGAATCCTCCGAAAGTGGCGACAGCGACATGGGCGACGACGAGGAGTTGTTCAACCAGGCGCTCGACGTCATCAAATCCACCAAGCGCGCCTCGACCTCGATGATCCAGCGCCGCCTGCGCATCGGTTACAACCGCGCCGCCCGCATCATGGACCTCATGGAAGACAAGGGCATCGTCGGTCCCGAAAACGGCTCCAGCCCGCGCGAAATCCTCAAGGATCTCGACTCGATCTAAGCCAGACGCCCTCCGCGGCAGTCAGCCCTTCACCCGCGCGCCGGCGTGAGAATTTTCAGAATTCTCGCCCCGGCGCGCATCTTTTTGGGATTAAGCGGGTCGGAGCGCTTTGAGCGTCGGCCCGTTGCCGGCGGCAATCTCCCTTAAAATGATGATGATGAACAGATCCCTGACCTTGTTGGGCGCCTCCGCGCTGACTCTTGTTGTGCTGACCGCCGGTTGCCAATCCCGCTCGCCCGACACCGTTCTACTTAAAAAGGATCCAGGTTCATCCGTCATCTATCGTGCGCCCGGCGAAAACGACGTGCCTTACGCGACCAACGTCGTCCACGTCCCGCGCGATGCGCGTTTCAGCCTGAGCCTCGAAGCGCTCAACCCCGGCTGGCTCCACGAAGCCGGCGTGCGCAAAACCAACAATTCCCTCTCCAGCGAAGCCGGTCTCGCTGGCAAGGATCTCTGGCTGCTCATCCACATACGCACGCTTTCGTCCAACGACGCATTGCAGGTCGAGAGCAAGCGCATCTCCCGCGCCTCCCTCGTAAAATACGATCTGCGCTCCTTCGGCCTCATTCCGCTCACCGTGGACGAGGTCACGCCGTTCGCCCTCGAGGCCAATACCGACTACGAGGTCGATATTCGCCTCTACGAAGTGAAAAAGGGCTTTCAACGCGCCTCCTTCGACAATCGCCCCGGCCTCTCCGGCGTCGCCCGCACCGCGTGGGCCACCACGACCGACACGTTCAAATCCCTCGTGGGTAACTCCGGAACTAAACCCTTCACCCCGGCCGCCTCCGACGATCTGCCCATCGAGCGCCAGCTCCTCGAAGCCGGCGGCTCGCTCCAGTTTGACGCCCGTTTCGCGATTTACCGCAGCGCCGACACCCTCGCCCCGCGCCATCCCGACGACGACCCTCGCGGCGGCACGTTGATCAACCACTACCAGCTCACCGATCCCTACAACCGCCGCATCACCGATCGCCAGGAGCCGCGCAAAGACGCCCGCTTCACCGACGCCGCCAGCTACCTCGAACACCTGCAGTCCCTCGAAAACGCCGAGATCCCCGGCCGCCAGGACGCTTTCCTGCGTTTCCGCATCGAATCCATGTGGAGTCCCGTCGTCGAGACGCTCGCCAAGATCCAAGCCGCTCCCGCCACGCCCGAAAACGTCAGCCAGGAACAGGCCCTCGCCGCCGAATCCCTCGCCGCCACCGCCCGCGAGACGTTCATGAAGGTCTCCGAAGAGGAAAAACAGGCCAGCCTCGCCGCCACCGAATCCCTGCGCAAATCCAGCGAGACCAACTCCGCGCAACTCGAAGAAACTTCGCGCGCCCTTTCCCGTAAAACCCAACAGGTCGCCGCGTCCCGTGCCGCCATGGAAATCGCCCAGGCCCGCGCCCTCGCCGCCCGCCAGGCTGTCGAAGCCGCCGCATCCCGCGCTGCACAAGCCGCCAACGCCGAGAAAACCGTCGAGCTCGCCAACACCGCACTCGATGCCGCGCGCCGCTCAACCGAAGCCGCCGTGAAGTCTCTAGACGACGCCCGCGCCGCCCTTCAGGAAACTCGCGCCGCCGCCGAAGCCGCCCGCCTCAAGAAAGAGGAATGGATGCAGACCGAAACCCGCTCCAAACGCCGCCTCGACGAAGTCCGCGAACAACTCGCCGCACTCACCGTCAAAGCCGAAAAGAAACCCGACGACGCCGAACTCCGCCAAAAGCTCGTCACCGCCGAACAACAGCTCGCCGATACCACCAAGTCCGTCGAAACCGCCGCGTCCGAGTGGAAACTCGCGCAAAAGGATCAGGAGGCCAAGTTGAACGAGGTTGAAGACCGCATCGACGCCGTCGCCCAGAAGCGCCTCGCCCTCGCCGAGGCCGAACAGGAAAAACAACGTGCCCGCACCGCCAAGGATCAGGCCGATGTCGTCCTCAACGGCACCAACGCCACCGATCCGCGCCCCGCGATCCTGCGTGCCCGCAGCCTCTGACCGCATCACCCGATTGGAAAAAGGGGAACGGACGGCAATGCATCCGCTTGCATTGTAAAATCCTCCTTCCCCTTCCCGCCCTTTTCACCTAACTCACCTCCATGCAGACCATCGGCGAACGCCTCGAAGAAGCCCGTAAGCGCAAAGGCATCTCCATCCGTGAAGCCGCCGAAGCGACCAAGATCCGCGGCGACTACCTGCACAAATACGAGAACAACCAGTTTGATATCAAACTGCCCGAAATTTACGTGCGCGGCTTCCTCCGCACCTACGCCACTTACCTGAAGCTCTCCGGCGACAAGATCATCAACGATTACCACGCGCTCGGTCTCGGTGACGCCGCCAAAAACGGCCGCGCCATCAACCGCGAGGTCTATGGCCGCATGGATATCAGCGTCGCCACCGCCAAGGCCGGCAACGTTGGCGAAGCGCCTTCGGCCGCCGCCGCTGCGATGACGCCCGGCGCCGATGTCGTTCCCAACGACAAAAACCCCGCCACCTTCCGCCCTCGCGCACCCGGCGGCCTCAACCTCGACCCCAATCTCATTCTTAAAGGCAGCGCTCTGGTCTGCGGCGTGATCGTCCTCGTGCTCCTGCTCATCTGGGGCATCGGCGCCCTCACCGGTCCCAAGGCCGACAAAATTCCTTGGGTCCAGCCTCAAGCCGGCGAACGCGCCCTCGGCATCGTCGCCACCGCCAACACCGAGCTGGTCAGCGTGACCGACAGCTCCGGCACCGTTCTCTACCGCGGCCCCGTCAAGGCCGGCGAAACGAAACTCATCCCGTGGAACCAGGCGCTCGTCCTCACCACGCAGACGCCGCAAAACATCCAGATCGACCACCGCGGAAACCGTTTCCCGCTCAAGGATGTCACCACCCCGATGCGTGCTCCCAAGCCCAACGAGTAACCGTTTCACGAATACACTCCGCAAAAAAGCCGCTCTGAAAAACAGCGCGGCTTTTTTGTGCTCCGGCTTCAGGCGTTCAGCGCAAACCCACCGGCGTGCCCAGCACTTCCCGCAGCACGATCGCCTTGCGCAACGAACTCGCGTTGCGCAATTCGGTCAGCAGTCCGATGTCGTCCCGTGAAGACTTTGCCGCCGCCACCGACTCCGGCTGCTGCATCCACACCGATTTCGCATCGCGACCCGCCTCCGCCTTCCGCTCACGCAGGGCCGCCAGTTGCTCGGCCAGCTTGCGCTGGCGTTCCAGCACGATCGCCGCCTCGCGCTCCGTTTCCTCACGGCGAATTTCCGTCGCATAAGGAGCCATCACCGGTTCGCGCCGGTGGGCCGGCATGGGCGGAGGCGTGGGCGTAACCGTCGGCGCCGTGCGGGTGACACCACCCTGACGCTCGGCGATCTTGCGGCGTATTTCATCCTGGATACGGCGGGTGTTTTCATCGTGGTCCGCCGCCTGGTCATGCTCACGCATGGTGCGACCGCCGCCGGGAGCATGAACCGCCTGGCCGTCGCCATCATAATCAGCCGCTTCGCCCGCCTTGTTCTTGCTGCGCGCGTTGAGCCAGTAAGCGATCACACCGGCGATCGCTATGACGATTTGGAGATGATCCTTGATCCAGTCCATGACCGGTTACTTGTGACCTTCGGGCTTGGCGATGGCGGAGCGCATCTCGGTATCCGCCTTCACGTTTTCCATCTTGTAATAATCCATCACGCCCAAGCGGCCCGAACGGAACGCCTCGGCCAGCGCCTTCGGCACCTCGGCCTGCGCGCGAACCACCTCGGCCTGCATCTCCTGCACGCGGGCCTTCATTTCCTGTTCAACGGCGACGGCGGCCGCACGGCGGATTTCCGCCTGCGCCTGGGCGATGGACTTGTTCGCCTCGGCCTGCGCTTCCTGCAACTTCGCACCGACGTTCTCGCCCACGTCCACGTCGGCGATGTCGATGGAAAGGATTTCAAACGCCGTGCCCACATCGAGACCGCGCGCGAGCACCGTCTTCGAAATGCTGTCCGGCGACTCGAAGACCACCTTGTAGCTTTCGGCCGAACCGATGGTCGTCACGATGCCTTCACCCACGCGGGCGATGATGGTCTCTTCCTTCGCACCACCGACGAAACGATCCAGATTCGTGCGCACCGTCACGCGGGCTCGCACGCGCACCTGAATGCCGTCCTTGGCCACGCCATCGATGGTCGTGCGGCCGGACTCGGGATTGGGGCAGTCGATCACCTTCGGATCGACGCTCGTGCGCACGGCTTCAACCACGGATTTACCGGAGCCCTTGGTCGCGAGATCGATCGCGCAGGCGCGGTTCCAGCTCAGCTCGATGCCGGCCTTTTGAGCCGCGATCAGCGCTTGGATCGTGGGGACGACATTACCACCGGCGAGGAAATGCGCCTCGATGTCATCGATGGAGATATCGATGCCGGCCTTCTTGGCAGTGATGCGGGCATCGACCACCAAACCATAAGGCACCTGACGCAGGCGCATCGCCACCAACGTAACGATACCGACGTAGGCGCCCGCCAACCAGGCGCGCAGCCATACGCTGAAGAACGACAAAACAATGCCGCCGATGATGAGGACGGGCAGACCAATAACAACGATGAGGAACCAGTTCATAAGGAGATAAGGAGGTTAGTTTTTTTGGACAATCAGACGAAAATTATCGAGTTCCACCACACGCAGCGTCTCGCCCTTGGCGATCAGCCCTGCGCGCGAATACGCCTCGTAGCGTTTCCAGGCGACAATCACGTAGCCGCTGGGCGCCAGCGTCGTGTCGGCCACGCCCGCCTGCCCCACCATGGTCTCGCGCTCCGCGAGCGGCGGCTGGCTCGCCCCCGAGATCTCGGCCTTGAGAAAAAGTCGCCGCCCCAGCGCGGTCTTCGGCAGAATCATAAACTCGAACCACAACGTGACACCCGTGAGCCCGAGAGCCGCCGCGATGGCGATCCAGCCTCCCATCGATCCGTAATCGACGAATGACAACACCACGCCGACCAGCAGCGCGATCGCCGCAAAAATCCCCAAGATCGCGCCCGGCACGAACACTTCGGCTGCGAGCAGCACAGCACCCGCGATAAAAAACATGATGATCGTGTTCATGAGTCGGCGCTTTCCACCACGAGTCCGAAGTCACTGCGTTTAACGACCACGACGGCCGCACCGGCTTCGATCATACCCACAACCACGCGGGCCTCATAACGACGTCCATCGATTTCAATCTGGCCCGAGGGCATGAGCGCCGTTGCCGCGATACCACGACGGCCGGTGAGCGCGCCGGACTCCGTCGAGCCGGTGGCCGCGCCCTGCGAGTCGGCATTGATGGCCGCCTGCAGAATCATCTTATCCCAGAACCAGCCGCGCGGCATGAACCGGGCGAACAACACCGCGAGCACCCCCGCCACCAGCAGGCCGAGCCCCATGTTGACCAGCGGCTGGGTAAACACCTCGCTGTTGATCGAGACCGGTTCATTCGGCCACAGGTCGGCCATCGACCAGACCAGTGCACCGAGCATCAACAACAAGCCGCTCAACGCCGCCACGATCACTCCGGGGAAAAAGAAAATCTCGGTCGCAACCAGCAACACGCCGACCACAAACACCAGCACCGGTTCGTGCCCCGACAAGCCCGCCGCGTAGTGGCCAAAAAATACAATGCCCAACAAAATGCCGCCGGAGATGCCAAAGAAACCAAAGCCCGGGGTCTTGAATTCGATGAACACGGCCAGCAATCCGAGTCCCATGAGAATCGGCGACCACGCATTGAGATATTGGGCCAGCTCCTCGGACCACGTCACCTCGAGGCGCTGCACGGTAAAATTACCCGCACCGTATTTTTGCGTGAGCAGATCATTCACGTCCGTCGCGATACCGGCCGCCAGCAACGGTTGCGCCGGGTCCCCGTAGCTCTTGCTCGCCTCCGTCGCGGTGAGCGAGAGTAACTCGCCCTTCGGCTTCAGCACTTCCTCGCCGATCTTGAGTTCATAATCCTTGTCGAGCATCGCGGAGACCGCCGCCCCACGATAGGGCTCGCCCTCGGACATCGCGCGAATCTTGGCGCGCAGGAAACTGTTAATTTTGAGCTGCATCGTCGTGTCGATGTCTTTGCCGTCTCCCGAAACCGCCGCCGCTGCGCCGATGATTCCGCGCGGAGAAAACCAGATTTCCTTGGTTGTCGCCGAGATAAACGCACCGGCCGAGATCGCCTCTTTGTTCACGAAGGTGATCGTGGTGCCCTCAAATTTCTCCAGCGCTTCCATGATGTCGAAGGTCACGTCGAGCCGGCCGCCGGGCGTCTCCATGTCGAGCACCACCACATCCGCCTTTTTCTCAATGGCTTCCTTCATCCCGCGGCGCAGCACGTAGAGGATAGGCTTGTCGATCGCCTCGCGCACCGGAATCACGACCACCGTTTTGGCGGACGCTTTGGCTGCGGGCTCCGCCGGAGCAGCCTCCAATGCCTGCGCCTGAATCATCGCGGGAAACACGATGGCGGCGAGCAGGGTAAGAAAAACGCGCGTCATAGGCCGGCACCTTAAAGTCCGCGCGATTCATTGCGCAAGCGTCACGACCTGTCAGCGCGTTATAAAATCACCTGCGTGTTTCCACAGAATCCTTTTGCCTGCCCGATTCTCGCAGGCGAGAAATGTCCGCTCATGGAAAAGGTGTCCTATCTCGGAAAAACGCTCACACGCTGGCAGGTCGGCAATTCGACGTTCCTCGCCTTGCCCGAACACGGTGCACGCCTGATGAACTGGCACCTCGCCCTCGGCGACAGCACCACGCGCGATATTCTCTACTGGCCCGAGGATGCCAATTTCGACGAATTCCACAAAGTCCGCGGCGGCAACCCGATCTTGTTTCCGTTCAACGCCCGCACGTTCGAAGCCGGTGAGCTCGGCTATTGGCGCGATCCCGCCGGCGTGCGCCGCGTCATGCCGATGCATGGTTTCGCCCGCCAGGGTGAGTTCAAAGTCACGCGACTCGACGCGCGCGGCTTCACCGCCGTGCTCGTTCCGAGTGACGAAGCGAAACAGGCATATCCCTTTAACTACGAGTTCAGCGTCGCCTACCGTTTCTCCGAGCTCGGCCTCGCCTGCGAACTCACGCTGCGCAACCTCGACACGCAACCGATCCCGTGGAGCGCAGGTCACCATTTTTATTTCACGATGCCGTGGGCCGAGGGCCAGACGCGCGGCGATTACATCATCCGCATTCCTTCGACGCGCACCCATCGCCAGGATCCCGCCGGCAAACTCATTCCCGGTCCCGCGCTGAAGCCCGAGGAGCGTCTTGATAACCCCGCGTTGATCGACGCGATCCACCTCGGCCTCAAGTCCAACGCCGTTAGCTTCGGCCCCGCCGCCGGCCCCGGTTCCGTCACCGTGCGCAACGGCACCGCCGCCGTCCCGCCCGCCGAGGCGGCGTTCGTCACTTGGTCCGGCTCGCCCGAATCGCCGTATTATTGCGTCGAACCGTGGATGGGACCGCCCAATGCACCCGAGACGAAAGTCGGTCTTCACTGGGTGCAACCCGGCCAGGCGCAAAGCTTTGTCGTCGAGATCGCCGTAAAATAAAAAATCGCCCGCCAATTGGCCTGCGAACGCGATACGTGTAACTTTTACGCGGCAATCCGGTCATCTATTCCTTCCTATGTCCTCCCTGTTACTTTCCCTCGCCTTCATCGAAGGCCTCGGTGGCGGCGAAATGGTTCTCATTTTCTTCGTCATCCTGCTCCTGTTCGGCGGCAAACGCCTGCCAGAACTGGCTCGCGGGCTCGGCAAGTCCGTCCGCGAATTCAAAAAGGCCACCGCCGGCGTCGAAGATCAAATCAAGCGCGCCCTCGATGACGACGAACCCGAGGTTCGCCCCGTCCGCAAAAAAACCGTCTACACCGCTCCGCCCGCCGTCATCGAGCCCGTCGTCACGATCGATACGCTCGAGACGCCCGTGGCTCCTCCCGTCACGCCGCCTCCGGCCGACGACTCGACTCCTCCGCCGGAAAAGCCTGCGGCTTAAGCTCGCGGATTTCCGCCGTATTTCTCCCACCGCCGGCGCATTCGCCCGCGGGTCATTTTAGTAATCATGTCTTCCTCCGCCTCGTCCGCCGCCCGTGCCGCCACGTCCGAACGCGGAATTTTGTTCACGTTGGCCGGCGTGCAGTTCACGCACATCATGGATTTCATGATCATGATGCCGCTCGGTGCCGGCCTCATGCGGGTGTTCAATATCTCGCCCACGCAATTCAGCTATCTTGTGGCCGCCTACGGGCTCGCCGCCGCCATCACGGGATTTGCCGGCGGTTTCTTCATCGACCGCCTGGATCGAAAACGCGCGCTATTGTGGCTCTACGCAGGCTTCGGATTGGCCACGCTCGGCTGTGCGTTTGCCCCGACGTTCCACTGGTTGCTCGCCGCGCGCGTGGCCGCCGGTGCTTTCGGTGGCGTCGCCGGTTCCATCGTCATGGCCATCGTGAGCGACGTGATTCCGCCCGAACGGCGCGGACGCGGCATGGCCGTGGTGATGTCCGCGTTTCCCCTCGCCTCGGTCATCGGCATTCCCACCGGGTTGATCTTGGTCGACATGTTTGAATGGCACGCACCGTTTCTGATGCTCGCCGGCCTGAGCGTGCCCATCTGGTTCGTCGCCTCGCGGTTTCTGCCCGCTCTGCCACCGTCGCCCATCAAAACGCATCCCGTGCGGCAGATGTGGGAGATCATGACCCACGGCATTCACTTGCGCGGTTTTATGGTCACCGCGGCGCTGGTGTTCGCCGGTGCTTCCGTAGTGCCATTCATGTCGCCTTCGCTGGTGGCCAACACCGGCCTCTCCGAATCGCAGCTTAAATTCGTCTATCTCTTCGGCGGTGCGGCCACCTTCATCACGACCAGCTTCTTCGGGCGCCTCACCGACCGCCACGACAAGATCCATGTGCTCGCCGGCGTGACGGTCTTCTCCATCGCGACCGCCATCGTGGTAACCCATCTCGGCCCCACGCCCATCTGGCTCACGTTGATTGTGACCACGGTTTTTTTCGTCACCATGGCCGGTCGTTTCACGCCCACGATGGCGATGATCAGCAACGCCGTGGAGCAACGTTATCGCGGCGGTTTCATGAGCGTGAACTCCGCCGTGCAACAAGCCGCCGGCGGTCTGGCCAACATCGTCGCGGGCATGCTCATCACCCGCGAAGCGACCAGCGGACGCCTCATCGGTTACCCACGCGTCGGCTGGATCGCCGTGAGCGCTTTCATCCTGACCGTGGTGCTCGCGTGGCGCCTGCGCTCGATCGCACCGCATGCGTCCCGACCGGGCCATACCGCGATCACCCCGATCGTCGCCGAATAAACGGCCGCGGTGACCGACGCAGCGCCTTTGCGGTTGCCCGCATGGGAACCGTGATTACGCTGGAGTCACCATGATCGATCTTATCAAAAAAACCCTCCTCGCCGGCGTCGGCGCCGCTGTCATCACCAAGGAAAAAGTCGAAGACACGCTCGATGACTACGTGCGTCAGGGCAAAGTGAAAGCCGAGGATGCCAAGATCATCGCCTCCAAAATCGCCGAGCAGGGCCGCAAGGAATTCGAAGACGTCAGCCAGGCCCTCGCCGCCAAGATTCAAGACCTCGCTTCGCGCGGCACCGACAAAACCGACCCGCGCATTGCCGCCCTCGAACAACGCATCCGCGACCTCGAAGCCAAGCTCGCCACGCCTCCCTCCCGCGCCGGCGAACCGTGAAACCACTGACGTTCCTCAGTAACGCCTCACGCGCGAAGGACATCTTCGCCGTGCTCGTGAAGCATGGCTTCGCGAATCTGGTCACGCAGCTCGACCCGCAGGAAGGCCTTTGGAAACGCATCATTCCGCAGCCGTCGCAGCGCCGCACCACTTGGGAACGCATCCGCCTCGCCCTCGAGGAACTCGGGCCGACTTTCGTCAAAGCCGGCCAGTTGATGAGCATGCGGCCCGACGCCCTGCCGCACGCCCTCATCTTCGAACTGCGCAAACTTCAGAACTCCGTCACCCCTCTGCCTTTCTCCGAGATGAGCTCCGTGCTCATCGACGACCTGGAAGTCACGCCCGCCGCCGCGTTTCTTTCGTTTAACGAAACCGCGATCGCCAGCGCATCGCTCGCGCAGGTTTATTTTGCCACGCTGCACGACGGCCGCGAAGTCGCCGTGAAAATCCAGCGCCCCAATCTGCTCAAGACAGTCCAGGCCGACCTCGATCTGCTGACGTGGTTCGCTCAACAGCTTCACAACCGCGTGGACGGACTCAAACCCTACGACCTTCCGTCCGTCGTCGCCGAAGTGAAAGAAAACCTCCTGCGCGAACTCGATTTCCGCCACGAGGCGCGCAATCAGCAATATTTCAACGCGCTCAATCCCCATCCCGACCGCGTTTACGCGCCCTTCGTCGTCGATGAGTTGTCCGGCGAACACGTGCTCGTTATGGAGCGTATCAGCGGAGTCGCCGTGGGCACCGCCCGCCTCGCCCCCGCCGAAGCGAAACGCATCGCCGCCAACGGCGCCGCGTCGCTCATCCACCAGGTGCTCATCGCCGGTTTCTTCCACGCCGATCCGCACGCCGGCAACGTGCTTGTCACGCCCGACGGACGCCTCTGCTTTCTCGACTGGGGCATGGCCGGCAACCTCACGCGCCGCCTCCGCCTCGCCCTCGCCGATCTCTTTATCGCCGCCGTGCAACAGGACGCCGAGCGCATCGTGCAGATCGCCGCCGACCTCGGCAGCCCCGGCGGACGCGCCGATCTCCGCGGCATGGAACGCGACGTCACGCTCGCCCTGCGCGAAGATTTCAACAGCGCCATCGGCCACGTGCAGCTCGGCCGCGCGATGTTGAAGCTCCTCTTCATCTTCGGCCAAAACGGCATCAACATCACCCGTGATTATTCGCTGATGGCGAAGGCCGTCCTCTCGATCGAGGAAGTCGCCCGCACGCTCGATCCCGACTTCGATCTGCGCGCCGAAGCCCGCCCGATTCTGACGCAGCTCCAGAAAGACCGCACCGGTCCCTTGGCGATCATGCGAGAGAGCCGGACCGTGTTGCGTTCATTGCTCACGGGTGCGCGCGAATTGCCAGCGGAGATTTTCCGCATCATCCGCCGCATCGAGCACGACGACCTCACGATCAAGTTTCAGCATCAAGGCCTCGAAGATCTCGACGACGCACTCAAGACCTCGGCCAACCGCATCGCGCTGGGTTTCATCAGCGGCTGCTTGTTCATCGGCAGCTCGCTGATCGTCGCCGCCAAGGGCGGAGCCAATACGAGTCTGAGCATCGCCGGTTATGTCATCGCCATGATGCTCGCCGCCTACGTCGCCTACGGCATCTACAAAGAGGGCAAGTACTAGGCTCAGCGGCCAAGGGCTCAGCGCCTCGTGCGCACCCACTCCAACACCCTAGCTGCCCGCGCCAGCAAGGTAACCGTCCAAACCCATTTGTAACTTAATACGTTACAAACTGCCGTCCCATCCACGCCCTCAATCGTCCAGCTGCAACCGCTTTACCGGACCCATTGTAACTTAATAAGTGACAAACTTGCGGAGTTGCCCCGAGGGCAGACCCGCGCATGGTTCCGACCCACGACCATGTCCGCCATCGAAACCGCTCCCGCACCCGTTCCCACCACACCCCGCCCCTTGGTGCGTCCGGAACTGCTCGCGCCCGCCGGCGATTGGGAATGCGTGCGCGCCGCCGTCGAAAATGGTGCCGATGCCGTTTACTTCGGCCTCGAACGTTTCAACGCCCGCATGCGCGCCAAAAACTTCACGCAGGCCGACCTCCCCGCGCTCATGGAGTTTCTCCACAAACGCGGCGTGCGCGGCTACGTGACGTTCAACGTCCTCGTCTTCACCCACGAGCTGTCCGACGCCGAGGACTACCTGCGCACCATCATCGCGTCCGGCGTGGACGCCGCCATCGTGCAGGACACCGGCATCTGCCGCCTCATCCGTAAAATCTCCCCCGACTTTCCCATCCACGGTTCCACGCAGATGACCGTCACCGGTGACGCCGGCGTGGAATTCGCCCGCGAGCTCGGCGCCGAACTCGTCGTCCTCGCCCGCGAAAATTCCATCAAAGAAATCCACGCCATCCAGGACGCCCAACGCGCCGCCAACAAAACCCCTCTCCCGCTCGAAGTCTTCGTTCACGGCGCCCTCTGCGTCGCTTACTCCGGCCAGTGTCTCACCAGCGAATCCCTCGGCGGACGCTCCGCCAACCGCGGCGAATGCGCGCAAGCCTGCCGCATGCCCTACGACCTCATCTCCGACGGCGCGCAGGTCGATCTCGGCGACCGCAAATACCTCCTCAGCCCGCAAGACCTCGCCGGTCTCGATGTCCTTCCCGAGCTCGTCAAAGCCGGTGTCTCGTCGCTCAAAATCGAAGGTCGCCTCAAAGCCCCCGAATACGTCGCCAGCATCACCCGCGTGTATCGCCAGGCCCTCGATAAAATCTTCGCCGAATACGATAACGCTTCCGCACCCTTCGACGCCGCCCGCGCCAAATACGAACTCTCGATGACGTTCTCGCGCGGTCTCTACACCGGCTGGTTCAACGGCATTCAAAATCAGGAACTCGCCCACGGCCGCTTCGGCACCAAGCGCGGCGTCCTCCTCGGCACCGTCACCCGCGTCGCCGACGACCATGTCGCCCTCCGTCTCGAATCCGCCCTCAAACCCGGCGATGGCGTTGTCTTCGACGCCGGCAACCACGCCGCCGGCGAGGAAGGCGGACGCGTCTATCAAGTCGAACCCCAGCGTAACGGCGAGACCGTCCTCCGTTTCGGCCACGGCGATCTCAACTTCCGCCGCATCAAGCCGGGCAACTTCCTCTGGAAAAACAACGACCCCGCGCTCGACCGCGAACTGCGCACCACGTTCGAAGGCGAAAAGATCCGTTTCACCCGCCCCGTTGATGTCGAGGTGCACGGCCACGCCAACGCGCCGCTCACGCTCATCTTGAACGACCGCGAAGGCCACGTCGTAAAGCTTGAGTCACAAGTCGCCCTCGCCGCCGCGCAAAACCAGCCGCTCACGCAACAACGTCTCGAAGATCAGCTCGGTCGCCTCGGCGGCACGCCCTTCCAACTCGGCACACTCAGCTCGCATCTCGAAGGCGCGGTCATGCTCCCGATGAGCGAACTCAACCGCATCCGCCGCGAAGCCTCCACCGAACTTGACCGCTTACGCGGGCTCCCCAAGCGCTGGACGCTCGTCGAAAAAACCCCGCCGCTATCCTTCGCCGCAACCAACTCCGCTCCGTCAAACGCCGCGCTGATCGTCCTCGTTCGCAGCCTCGAACAACTCGACGCCACGCTCGCCGCCGGCGGCTTCGCCGACATCTACTGCGAATTCGAAAACCCCAAGCACTACCGCGACGCCGTCATCCGCTTCCGCACCTGGCAGTCTTCCGTTGCCGGCCTTCAGGTTTCAGGTCTCAGCCCTCAGGTTTCTCCTCCCGCAATATGGGTGGCGCCTCCGCGCATCTTCAAACCCGGCGAAGAGTGGATCCTCAAACAAGTCCGCTCCTCCGAAGCCGACGGCTACATCGTCCGCAACCACGAGCACCTGCGTTACTTCAAAAACGACCGCAAGCGCGGCGACTTTTCGCTCAACGTCGCCAACCCGCTCACCGCCGAGTATTTCATTTCCCACTACGGACTCGAGCGCGTCACCGCCAGCTACGACCTGAATGTCGTCCAGCTTGAGTCACTCCTCGGCTCTGCGCCCGGCGCGTGGTTCGACCTCACGATCCACCAGCACATGCCCATGTTTCACATGGAGCACTGTGTCTTCTGCGCGTTTCTATCGAAGGGCAAAGACTACAAGGACTGCGGACGCCCTTGCGACAAACACACCGTCGCCCTGCGGGACCGCACCGGCTCCGAGCTCCCGCTCAAGGCCGACGCCGGTTGCCGCAACACCGTCTTCAACAACCGCGCGCAAACCGGTGCGGAATACTTCGACCGCTTCCGCGCACTCGGCGCGCAAAACTTCCGCATCGAATTCGTCAACGAATCCCCCGCCGAAGTCACCCGCACCATCGCGCATTACCAAAAACTCCTGCGCGGCGAAATCGGCGGCACCGAGCTCTGGAAGGAACTGCGCGTCATCAATCAGCTCGGCGTCACCCGTGGCCAAATGGAAGCCGCGCCCCAGGTGATCTTCAAAAAGAACTGACCGCCTCTTCTTTTATCACAAAAAAAGCCCGGACAAAAATGTCCGGGCTTTTTGGTATCAGGACTGCGAGGGCGTCCGGAATTTTATCTGAATATTACGACGACTTGCCACCGCGCACCACTGCACCAATGCCGACCGCAGCGATCACGCCACCGCCGATAATGTAGTAAAAATGCTTCGGGATGCGGCCCTTGCCGTCGACCGCATTGGCCACGTCGGTGCCCACTTCGGCAGCGGCGCCGGCGACCGAGTCTTTACGCTCGATGCCTTGGTAGATCAGGAAGCCACCGACCACGATCAGGATAATACCGATAATTCTGCTCATAACGGGAAAGGACAGGGTTAGTTGAACACGGGACAAAACGAATAACAGCAGATGCGGACTAACGCATCGACTTGAAAAGACTGAAGGCCGTGGGCCCCCAGCGAAACAGACCGCTGATCAAACCTCCGCTCTTGGGGAATACTTTTTTCTTCAGCAAAAACCCGAGCGGAATCGCACCGAATTTTACGATGGGCGAGATGGCTTTCCACTGCGCATAAGCCTGCTCGAGCCAGGTCACCGGCCGCAGCACGCGCTCGATTTCCACGACACACTCAGCGCGCCGGGAACGGATCCGCGAGCGGAGCCGTTCCTTGCGTCCTGCCAAAATCGCGAGGTCTATTTGCGGATACATGCGCGATCCTCCGTGATGCTTTCGATCGTGCCTTCGAAGGGTTTCGGCTGGTGGGTAAACACCCGGCGCAACGCGATGACGACAAACACCAGCGCGATGGCGTAGAGTCCGGCGAAACCGCCAAGCACGGCGAGGCGCGCCGTGTCCCAGAAGAGATACACCACGGTCAACGTAAGAAACGTGAGCGTCATGCCCGCCGCGAACACCGTGGCGCTGATCCAGATGATCAACTGCACCAAGCGGTATTTCTCTTCCTGAAGCTCGATGGAAATCAGCTCGATACGCTCTTGAAGCGTGCCGAGCAGATTATCGCCAAGCCCCGCGAGGGAATCCATGAAACCGGGAGAAGCTGGATGCCGGTTTTCCATGATGGTGGCTCAGGATTACTTGTTGCGACGCAGGAAGGCGCCGAGGAGCACGCCGACGCCGAGGGCGATGGCGAGGGACTCGTAAGGATGCGAACGGATAGCCGAGTCGGTCTGCTTGGCGCCGGCGACAACACGCTCCTTGGCGTAGGAGAGCGCGTGCTCCACCTTCTCGCGGGTTTCGGAGAGACGATCGCGCAGCGAGGCGAGCTTGTCTTCGGCACCTTCGGCAATACCGCCGCCGATGGTCTTTTCGGCTTCGGCGATCAACGCGCGGAGGTTTTCAACGATCTGTTCAGGGGATTCGGCAGTGGCTTTTTTGGTGCTCATGGAATGATGGGTAAGAGAATTTATGTTAATTGAGTTTAACTGACTTAACCCACCGACCGCTGCATCAACGATCAGTTCGCCATTTATCGTTATTTTTTCATCACCAACGAATAACAGATAAACCGGGTTTCCGCCAAAATTTACAGATAATGCAAACTGCAACATCCTGCCGGCCTGCGTAACTCAATCCGCACATCGGGCGGATGTTCAACCCGCTGCGTCCGCAGTCACGTTACCCACTGGCAGGAGAAAGTAAAAATCACTGCCTTTGCCCGCATTGCTGGCGCACGCGATCGATCCGCCGTGAGCGACGACGATCTCTCTCGCAATCGTGAGGCCGAGACCCGCGCCTTTTTTCGCCTGGTCAGGCACCCGATAAAACCGGTCAAAGATATGCCCCATGCTTTCTGGCGGAATGCCCGGGCCTTGGTCGCGCACACCGAAACGCACAAACGCATCCGGCGCGGGTTCGGCGTAGAGCGTGATCTCCGTGCCTTCACCGGAATACTTGGAGGCGTTCGTCAGCAGATTGATGAACACGTGGCGCACGCGTTCAGGATCCACATTCACTTCGGTCAGCACGGCATCGGCCCGCACCGTGATGGTTTGTCCGGCGGCCTCGATGATCGCGGTCATCTCGCGCGCCATGTCATCGAGCAACGGCGCAACCGACACGGGCCGCCGGTTCAACCGCGAAGCGCCGCCTTCAAGACGACTCAGGTCGAGCAGATCATTAAGGATGCGCAGGAGTCGCTCCGCATTGTCGCGCGAGGTTTCCACCAGGTAGCGCTGCTTTTCGGTAAGCGGACCAAAGCTTTCCTCGAGCAACATGTGCACCGCCATAATGAGGCTGGTGAGCGGAGTCTTGAGTTCATGACTCACAGTCGAAACCAGGTTGCCCTTCACGTCATCGAGCAGCCGGAATTTAGTGACGTCCTGCAAAATCACCGCCGCTCCGCCGAAGCCCGTCAGCGAGTCGCCGATCGCGAGGATGCGAGGGAGGTAATGACGCTCGCCGCCATCAACATGCACCGTGACCACTTGATCGTAATCGGTGGGCAGGTAATGCGTGCCACTGGCCAACACTTGCTTGAGCGGCGCCTCGAGGGCGACCGGGAGACCGCCGGCCAGTTCAGGCAGTGCGGCAATCGCCTCGGCGGCGGGATTGCGCACTTCGTGGCTGCCATCGGCATTGATCACGAAAAGCGGATCCGGCGTCGAGGTGAGTGTGGCTTCCATCGTGCGACGCGAACGGCTGACGCGCTCATTCATCGCATCGCGATAACGGCGCAGCTTGTCCGCCATGATATTGAACGTGCGCGCGAGATCGCCGAGCTCATCGCTCGATGTCACCGGCACATCATCGTCAAATTTGCCTTCGCCAAACGCCGCGGCCGAGGTCTGCAGCGCCTGAATCGGACGGAGCAACGAACGCGCGAGACGATAAGAAAGAAACACCGAAAGCAGAATCGCGACGACCATCGCCGCGACGAGAAAGTTGATGCTTTTGTGCGAGAGACCGCGCGCACGCTCGGCCGAAGCCGCCACCTCCGCGTAATCGCCCTCGGCAATGCGTTCGATGGCTTTGAGCGTTTTAAACAACGCCGTTTCCGTATCACGCAACGAATGAATCGACGCATCGCCCGCTCCGTCGAGCCGCGCCCGCCCCAGCGTGTCGAGCTCCAGGAACGCCGCGTCGAGCTGGTTCATTCTTTCCGCCCGGGCGGAATCGGCGGACGCCAGCGATTGCTCCATGAAGTGCCGGCGGAAACGCGACCGTTGTTCCTCGTAGGTTTTGCGCGCACCGATGGGATCACCGCGGTCGCCATGCGTGATCGCACCGGCCATGAGCGTGGCCGCCTCGCGCATTTCGTAACCACCGATCATCGCCCGATAACTCACCGTGAGACTGCGCTCAAACGTGCCGGCCAGATCCCGGTAGAGATACGTGCCCACCGCGCCGACCGCGATGAAGAGCAGCAGCAGCGGAAGCAGTCCGAGGTAGAGGCGGTTGCGCAGCATGACGGCGACGGCGGCTCGTTAAATCATCCCGAGTTTCTGTCGCTTGCGATAAAGCGTCGCGGGATCGATACCGAGAATCTTGGCTGCATCATCGAGTGTCTTCGTCGTGCCGAGCACGCGGCGCAGATGCTCCGTCTCCAGTTCTTCGAGAGTCACCCGGCCGCCGACCGTCACGCGGGAATCTTCCGGCGTCGCGAATTCCTCCGGCATATCCTCGAGCCCGAGGCGGTCGCCATTGGCCAGAATGACGGCGCGCTCGATCACGTTACGCAACTCGCGCAAGTTGCCCGGCCAGGCATAACGGCTGAACGCATCATCCACCTCGGGGGAAAAACCGTTGAGCTTTTTGCCGATGCGCTTCGAAAAGAAATCGAGGTAACTCGTGGCGAGCCGGGAGAAATCCGCCGGACGATCACGCAGGCCGGACATCGTGAGCGTGATGACGTTGAGCCGATAAAAAAGGTCTTCGCGGAAACGCCCGGCCTTCACCTCTTCGGCGAGATTGCGATTGGTCGCGGCGATGACACGCACGTTGGCCCGGCGCGTGCGGGATTCGCCCACGCGCTCGTATTCCCGCTCTTGCAGCAGACGAAGGAGCTTCGGTTGGATTTCGAGCGGCATCTCGCCGATCTCGTCCAGAAAAAGCGTGCCGCCATCGGCCGCCGCCACCTTGCCGATCGTGTCGGCAACGGCGCCGGTGAAAGAGCCTTTGACGTGGCCGAAGAGTTCACTCTCCAGCAGCTCTTTGGAAAGACTCGGGCAGTTGACGGTCACAAAGGCGTTGTCCTTCTGCGCGCCACGCCGGTGAATCTCCCGCGCCAGCACGCTTTTGCCCGTGCCGCTCGGCCCTAAAATAAGAATACTGGCGGAGGTCTCCGCCGCTTTGAAAGCGATAGCCAGCGTGCGCTGCACGGTGACTTCCTCGGACGTGAGATCTACGGCGGGCGCCTCGTCGGTGATCTGCGACTCCAGTTGTTCGACACGTTTTTCGAGACGCCGGTTTTTTTCGATTTTTTCAAGCACCTGTCGGATTTGCTCGGGCGTGAAAGGCTTCGGTATAAAATCGGTGGCCCCGCGTCGCATCGCATCCACGGCGGTGCTGATATTCGCGTAAGCGGTGAACATGACGACCGGCAGCGAGGGCTGGGCTTTGAGCAGTTTTTCCAGCACCACGAGGCCGTTCTCGGTGCCCAGTTTCAGATCGAGAAAACAAGCGTCGAACGCCTCGGTTTCGATTTCCTTTAAAGCCTTTAGCCCGCTGGAAACGCCGATTGGCTCGTGCCCCATTGCTTCCACGGCGAGCGCGGTGGTTTTCCGGATCCCCGGCTCATCATCGACAATCAATACTCGCATGGTGCTTAACACGGTGGTCGAATAAGCAAACCGGTTCCCGCCTTTCGCAAGAGTCGATTACCGCGTCGAGTTCCCGCCCTAAAAAAAGCCAAGGCGGGGTCGCTTAAGGCGGCCCCGCCAGGTCCAGCTTCAACTAACAACCCCGGAAGTCGCACCTCCGGGAATCTTTATGAGTTTAACACACAACACACATTTAACAGTGGGTGGTTCTCATTAATTTTTAGGTGTGCGACGGATGAAAAACATCGCGATCGCGATCACCAGAAAACCAACACTAGCCACCCGTGCATAGAGACCCGCGGGTTCACTCGGGGTTCCGCTGAATGCAAAAATTGCGGAGACCAACGACAGCAGCAAACACGTGATCGCCCACGTCACCAACGCGGCATGGCCACCTTGGTGTGATCGATCACGCGGATCGGAATCGTGGTGCGTATGTAAATGCACGGAGGAGAGAGGTTTTAAAACCCGCTGCTCAAACCTTCTTGCGGCCGAAGATCAGCGACAGGATGAAGAGCACGAGAAACACGAAGAACAAAATCTTCGCGATGCCGACAGCGGTGCCGGCGATACCGCCAAAACCAAGAGCTGCGGCGATGAGAGCGATAACGAGAAAAGTAAGGGACCAGCTTAACATGGTGATGAAGAGTTGAGGATTGGATTAAGGGATTTGATCGAACTGCGAACGACTTCCCTAACGCCCAATGCATGCCAACCCTTGCTTATATAAACCTAACCCCCTTAAAATTAACGGATTAAATAGTTATCAGTGAGCCCCGGCGTGTTACTCGCCCGCCGGGGCCGTGCAAGATGCAGTCCTGTTTCCACCTCAAAGACCGCAAAACGCATGAAGCCCGCTTCGCAGCCACGGAGCATCCCTACTTTTTCGCCGAAGTGTGTTTCTAGTGTCGAGTTGCACCTAGGAATCCTTCTAAACCTGATCGTAACATTTCCATGGATATCCCCTCCCCCGAAAAAATCGTCCCCGCATCCCCCACTGCCGGCGTGGACGCCCAGAGCAACGACCTCGAGATCAAAGACGCCCAGCTGATCTTCAACTCCGTGTGGGAATCGCTCGAAGCGGAAGTCGGCCGTCAAAACCTGCGCTTCCCCAAGGAAATCATTCTGCTCGGCGGCGCCCCCGGCTCCGGCAAAGGCACCAACACCAACTTCATCCTCAAGGCCCGCGGCCTCACCTGCGAACCGATCGTAGTGAGTTCCCTGCTCGATTCGCCCGAGGCAAAAAAGATCAAGGATGCCGGCGGCATGGTCGGCGATCGCGAGGTCATCGGCCTGCTTCTCCGCAAACTGCTCGAAACCCAGTTCCGCGACGGCGTCATCCTCGACGGCTTCCCCCGCACCAAGGTCCAGGTCGAGTGCCTCAAGCTCCTCGTCAGCCAGATCCAGTCCTTGCGTAGTGAGTTTTACAATACACCGCTCGGCATCCATTTCCGCCAGACCACCATTCACATCATGGTGCTCTTCGTGGACGAAAAAACCTCCGTCGACCGCCAGCTGAAACGCGGCCGCGAGATTCAGGTTTATAACGCCGAGGTCCGCCGCACCGGCGTGGGCGAACTCCAGGAAGAACGCGCCACGGATTACGACACCGGCCTCGCCCAGCGCCGCTACCGCGTCTTCAAAGAGCAGACGTGGGACGCCCTGCAGTCGCTCAAGGAAATCTTCCACTATCACTTCATCAACGCGCAGGGTGACATCCGCGAGGTGGAGTCCAACATCCTCGGCGAGCTTCAATACCAGAGCACCCTGGAACTCGACTCACGCACGCACGACATTCTCCGCGTCATCCCCGTCGCCAGCGAGATCATCGTCCACGCCCGGCAGGAAATGGTGAAGCGCCTCGACGCCTACGCCGTCGAAAACGCCGAGCTCTTCGCGAAGGTCGTCAGCTTCATCGACAAAAAAATCGTTCCCATCGTGCTGCGCCACGCCATCTCCGGCGTCGCCCTCGTCAACACCGAGGAGCCGTTGCTCGATGATCCGCTGTGCCTCGCGATGCTCATCGACATTTTCTCCGAGCGCGGCTTCCACGCCGTCGTTGATCTCCACCGCATCGAAGTCCCCGAGAAGTTCGACCTCGCGACCGGCTGCATCAAGTGCCGCATCAAAAAGGTCTACCGCATCCAGATCCGCTTCCAGGGATCCGAAATCCGCCGCGGCTGATTTCCGTCCACGAAAAAGGGGCGCGCAACCGAAAGGTCGCGCGCCCCTTTTTTATGCTTACTTCTTGGCCGAAAGCGCGGCGCCGACGATGCCCGCCTCGTTCAGAAACGCCGCCGGCATGATCGGCGTGCGCAGCTTCAGGTATTTGAACCATTTTTTGTAGTCCGCGCTGATACCGCCGCCCACGATGATGAGCTCGGGCCAGAGCACGGTTTCGAGCTGGTTGAGGTAATCGCTCACCTTGTGCGCCCACTTTTTGTAGGAGAGTTTTTTGCGCTCCTTGGCAGCGGCCGAGACAAAGCACTCCGCCGACTTGCCCTTGATCTTCAGGTGGCCGAATTCACTATTCGGATACAAAATTCCGTCCACGAACAGCGCGCTGCCCACGCCGGTGCCAAAGGTCAGCAGGAGCACGGTGCCTTTGCGGCCCTTGCCCGCGCCAAACGTGGCCTCGGCCGCGCCCGCCGCATCGGCGTCGTTGACCAGGCTCACCGGCAGGCCGGTGACCTTGCTGAACAGCTTGCCTGCATCGAGGTCGATGAAGTCCTTGTGCAGGTTGGCCGAGGTGCGGATGACGTTGCCGTGAACCACGCCGGGGAAGCCGATGCCGATCGGGCCCTTCCAGTTGAAGTGCGCGGCCAGCTCCTTGATCGCCAGGGCCATGTCCTTCGGCGCAAGCACGTCAGGCGTGGCGATACGATGGCGCTCCGCGAGGAGCTTGCCGGTTTTGGTGTCAACGGGAGCGCCCTTGAGCGCCGACCCGCCAATATCGATTCCGAGAACGTTCATAGGTAAAAAATGCGTGGGGTTAGTGTTTGCAGCCGCAATCGTGGCTGCCGCAATCGCCTTCAGCCTGACCTTGGTGGGCGTGGCCGTGTTTGATCTCTTCTTCGTTGGCAGCGCGCACCGCGACCACCTCGACGTCGAAAATCAGATCGACGCCCGCCAGCGGATGATTCGCATCGAGCATGACATGGTCTCCATCGACTTCGACCACGCGCACGATGGGAGCAAATTGATCCTCGCCCGCGCGGAATTGATCACCGGGATTCAGGTCACCTTCGACGGGCAGGAGCGCTTTCAGCACGCGCTGAACCTGCGACTCGTCATGCATGCCATAGGCTTTGGCCGCCGGCACGTTGACCGTCTGCTTCGTGCCCGGAGCCACGCCGTGCAGCGCCTCGTCGAGGCCGTCGATGATCTGGCCCGCACCCTCAAGGTAGCTCACCGGCTGGCCGCCCGAAGACGTGTCCAGCAGGCGCCCATCGGGATCGCGCAGCGTATAATGAAAAGTAACGACGTTCCGGATCATGGTGTAGTCGTCCAGTCACCAACGAGCCCCACACGCTGGCAAGGGTGAAAACATCATGCCTCCTGCCGCAACACTTCCAACGGCGGTTGACGGGTGATCCCGCGCCCCGACAGCAATCCCGTGGCCAGCGTCAGTCCCGTCACCAGCACGACCGACAAAACCAACGGCATGACCGGCAGGATCACAGGTGCTTTGAACACCCAGATGGCCAGCGCTGCATTCGCCCCGTAGGCGAGTCCGCCGCCGACCAGCGCTCCGAGCACGCCCAGCACCGCGTATTCGACAAGCTGGATTTGCATCAACTGCGCACGCGATGCCCCCAGCGTGCGCAACAACACCGTCTCGCGCACGCGTTGGAAACGTCCCGTCATCACCGCGCCTGCCAGCACGATGACACCGGTCGCCACCGTGAACAATGACATGAACTGCACCACAAACTGCACCTTGGAAAAAATCCCGTCCAACGTCTGCATCACTAGCGCGAGATCGAGCGCCGACACATTGGGGAACGCCGTGACCACCGCCTGCTGCGCTTTGGCCGATTCCGCCGCTCCGTTCGCACGCGCCGCCACCACATAAAATTTCGGCGCCGCTTCCAGCACGCCTTCGGGAAACACCACGAAGAAATTTGGCGACAACCGCTTCCAGTCCACGCGCCGCAAGCTCGTCACGCGGGATGCCACCGGCACGCCTTGCACGTCGAACTCCAGCTCGTCGCCCAGCGTGAGCTGCATGTCTTTCGCGAGCCCTTCCTCCATCGAAATCGGGATGACCGTGTCGTTCTCCGTCGCCCTGCCGGTAAACGTCCCGCCGATGACCGTCTCGGTCGTCGTCAACTCACCGCGGAACGTCGAGCGATACTCGCGGCGCAACGTCCACGCCGGTATGCGCACGCTTTCATCGAGCAACAGCTCCTCGACCGCACGCCCCTTCAGGCTCCGCAACCGCATCGTCACGATCGGCGCACTCGCCTGCACCGGCACACCTTGCTTCGCCAGCACCGCGCCGAGGGGCTCGATCTGGTCATCCTGGATATCGAAGAACAACAGATTCGGCCGCGCGCCATCGCCCGAATCGCGGATCTGGCTGAGCAACGTCTCACGCGCCAGCGAGAGCGTGAGCAGCAAAAACGTCCCCAGTCCCAGCGACAACAGCAGCAGCACCGTGCGGTTGTTCGGCCGGTGAAGATTCGCCACGCCCTGACGCCACACATAAGGCAGGCCCTTCGGCAAAAAGCGTCGAGCCAGCCACGCCACCACGCGTGCCGAGCCGGCCAGCACCGCAAAGCTCACCAGCAACGCCCCCGTGAAACCCAGGCCCCACGATACACGTTGCGTTTGCCAGATCGCAAAGCCCGTCACCGCCGCAAGGATCGCCGCATAGACCGCCCACCGCAACGGATCGCCCTGCCCCGCCCGCTCGGCAAACGCCGACCGGATCGCCACCAAGGGCGACACCCGCCGCACCGCCAGCAGCGGTAGCAACGTGAACAACACACCCACACCCACGCCCGCCAACAATCCCCGTGCCACCGCCGCCCACGATACAAAGAAATCAATCTCGAACGGCAGCATGCCCTTCACCAGCGCCGGCAACGCCAGCTGCACCGCCACACCCAACACCGTTCCCGCCAGCGCACCGATCACGCCCAGCGCCAGGCCTTGCACCAGATACACGCCGAAGCTTTGCCACGCGCTCGCGCCGAGACAGCGCAACACCGCGACCGTGGTGATTTTTTGCCGCACATAGACATGGATCGCACTCGCCACGCCGATCGCGCCGAGCACCAGCGCGACGAAGCCCACCAGACTCAGGAAGCCTTGCACGTTTTGCAGCGACTGCCCGAGTTCGCGCCGACGCTCCTCGACCGTATCCACGCTGAGTCGCAACTCACGAAACCGCGCACGATTGTCCGCCACGAAGCGCTCCACATCGCGCTCGGGACCGAATTTGAAATACGCCCGGTGCCGGACCAGTGATCCGCGACCCATGAGTCCCGTTTCAGCCAGCGCCGATCTCGCCACCAGCACACGCGGTGAAAGCGTCGCCACCGCCGCCGAATCGCCGGGCAACTGCTCCAGCCCGCCCGCAATCGTGAACGTCTTTTCGCCGAGCTTGAGCGGATCACCCGCCTTCAAGCCAAACTGCCGCAGCAAGGTTTCCTCGACCACCACTGCATCGCCTTGCGGCAGTCGCGCGAATCCGTCCGCCGGATTCGTTTTCACCACGCCATAAAACGGATACCCGCCTTCAAGCGCGCGCACCGTGATGAGCCGCGTCTGGTTGCCCGCCGAGGGGAACACCACCATCGAGGAAAACGTGGTTTCCTTCGCCTGCTCGCCACCGAGTCCGTCGAGAAACGCCTGCGCCTCGGGCGTGACCGCCGAGCGTGACGTCACCGCGAGATCCGCCCCGAGCAGGCCCTTCGATTGATCGTCGATCGCCTGCCGCAGATTCGCGCTGAACGAACCGATCGCCACGAGCGCCGCGACGCCCAGCACGATCGACAACGAAAACAACACGAGCCGCCGGCGCGCGGTCCGCGAATCCCGCCACGCCATTTTAAATACAAAATTCATTTAGACAGGATTTACGGGATAAATACCGGGATAAAATGCATCACCGGGTTCGGACATCGTGACTTTCATCCTGTTAATCCTGTCTTCACTTCGGAGTCTTCCACCACGCGCCCATCCCGGAGTCTCAACACCCGTCCGCACTTCTTCGCCAGCTCCAGGTCATGCGTCACCAGCACGAGCGTCGTGCCTTGTTCGCGATTCAAACCGAAGATCAGGTCGATCATCGCGTGCGACGTCGCCCCGTCGAGATTCCCCGTCGGCTCGTCACAGAACAAAATCTTCGGCGCGTTGATGAAAGCCCGAGCCAGCGCCACGCGCTGCTGTTCGCCGCCCGACAACTGAATCGGATAATGTCCCGTGCGCGCACCGAGCCCCACGCGTTCGAGCAAGGCCAGCGCCTCGGGCTCGCGTCCACTCACACCGCGCAGCTCCAGCGGAACGAGCACATTTTCCACCGCCGTGAGCGTAGGAATGAGCTGAAAATTCTGAAACACGAAGCCGACCTGCTCGTTGCGCACGCGGGCACGCGCATCTTCGCCGAGGCCACCGAGCGAAACCCCGCCCAGCGCGACTTCGCCTCCCGACGGACGGTCCAGCCCTGCGCACAACCCCAGCAACGTGGTCTTGCCGCTGCCCGAAGGACCCACGATCGCGAGGCTCTCGCCGGCGCCGAGCGCGAAACTCACCTCGTGCAGCACGGTGATCGGGCCGGCGGCGGTCGGATAAGTTTGGGTCAGCTTCTCGACTTTCAGGATGGGTTGATCACTCATTTATGGAACCGCGAACGAAACGCCGCGTCCTGCTTTGAGCAACTCATGAAGCCACTGTTCCCTTTTCTCTTCGCCTGCGTGTTGTTTTTTTCGACCGCGCACGCCGACACGCCCAAGACGATCCTCTTCTTCGGCGACAGCCTCACGGCCGGCTACGGCCTCGATGACTCCGCCACTCAGGCGTTTCCCGGCCTCGTGCAGAAAAAAATCACCGACGAGAAACTGTCCTACCGCGTGATCAACGCCGGCCTCAGCGGCGAAACCACCGCCGGTGGCCTGCGCCGCATCGACTGGATCCTGCGCACGCCCGTTGACGTATTTATCCTCGAACTCGGCGGCAACGACGGCCTCCGCGGACTCCCGCCCTCCGTCGCCGCCAAAAACCTTCAAGGCATCATCGACAAAGTCCGTGCGAAAAATCCGTCGGTGAAACTCGTCATCGCCGGCATGGCAATGCCCGTGAGCATGGGCGCGGCCTACACCCGCGAGTTCTCCGCGATCTTCCCCGCGATCGCTCAAACCAACAATGCCACACTGATTCCGTTTCTCCTCGAAGGCGTAGGCGGCATGCCCGAGCTGAACCTGCCCGACGGCGTCCACCCCACCGCCGCCGGCCACAAGATCGTGGCGGAGACGGTGTGGAAGACACTCAAGCCGTTACTTTAATTCGGCCGAGCGGCGCACGAGCTGGATGAATTCCGCACGGTAGCCGCCGGCGTCGTCGCCCAGTCCGTTCTCTGCCCAGCCGACCACTTGCTCGAAGGTCGCCGAACCCTTGTGCGGTGAATCGCGCAGCAACATGCCCCAAGCCGCCACCGCGGCGGCGAATTGGAATTCGCCATCGGCCTTCGTGAAATCCGCGCCGGTGTCGATCAGCGGGAATTCCTGCTTCTTGCTCACATCACCCTCGGGCGCTTTGTAACGAATCTTGAGCGTGAGCAACTCGCGCGAACCCGTGGTGCGAGCCGCAGGCTTGCGAACGTTGCCCTCCGTCCGCTGATATTTGAGCGGATCGACCAACGGACGCACCGAGCCATCCGCGTTCACGCCGACCGGCACGATTTCATAGAGCGCGGTCACCGTGTGGCCCGCGCCAATGTCGCCGGCATCGACCGCGTCGTTGTTGAAATCTTCCTTCGCGAGGATGCGGTTCTCGTAACCAATCAACCGATACGAGGCGACGCGGGCCGGGTTAAACTCGACTTGGATTTTCACGTCCTTCGCAACGGTCGCGAGCGTGCCCTCGACCTGTTCGACGAACACCTTCTCCGCCTCGCGGCGCGTGTCGATGTAGCCATAGGCGCCGTTGCCCTTGTCGGCCAGCGACTCGAGCGTGTTGTCCTTGAGGTTGCCCATGCCGAAACCGAATACGCTCAGGAAGACGCGGCTCTTGGCTTTTTCCTCGATGAGCTGCACGAGCTCCGTGCGGCTGGTGACGCCGACATTAAAATCACCATCGGTGCAGAGGATGACGCGGTTGATACCGCCGTTGGCCACGAAGTTAGCCTTGGCGATATCGTAGGCGAGGTGGATGCCCATCGCGCCGTTGGTCGAGCCGGAGGCGTTGAGATTATCGAGCGCCGCCAGGATTTCGTTTTTCTGCGAAGCCGGCGTGGACGGCAGAGCGAGACCGGAATTGCCCGCATACGTGACGATGGCCACGCGATCATCGGGCCGCAGACGCTCGACGAGGAGACGCAGCGATTGTTTCACCAGAGGGAGCTTGTTCGCCGAGTTCATCGAGCCGGATACATCGAGCAGGAAAACGATGTTGGCTGCCGGACGCGTGGCGGCGGTGAATTCGCGAGCCTTCAGACCGACACGCACCAGACGATGAGCCGGCGCCCACGGAGCGGAAGCGACTTCGAGCTTCGCGGCGAAAGGCGCCGCGTCCTTCGAGTCCGTTTTCGGCGCGGCGTAACGATACGGGAAATAGTTGATCAGTTCCTCAATGCGCACGGCATCGCGCGGCGGCAGGCGTCCGCTGGTGAGAAACCGGCGGACGTTGCTGTAGCTCGCCGTATCGACATCGATGGAGAACGTCGAAAGCGGTTCCGCCTCGACGGTGCGGTAGGCATTGTCGGCAGACAGAGCGTAGGATTCGGAAGTGTAGCCACCCAATGGAGCGGAATTTACTTCCTCCAACGGTTTTACTTTAAAGCGCAGCGGCGCACCCACCGTGACAACAACTTGGCTTAAGGGCTTATTACTAGGAACCGGTGCAGACGTCGCTACATCTCCGGCGTAAATGCCGGGTCGCTGCCATGAATTACTCACTTCCTCGAGCATCTGTTTGCGATTCCGACTACGGTTGAGCTCACCGATTTCTGCTTTTTCTTTCTGGATTCGTGTCAAAAAGGCCTTCGCTTGCGGATTAGCCGAATCAGCAGCCAGCACGGCGTGAAAAGTTTCCTCTGCCTGCGACATGTTTCCGGCGAGATAATCACTACGACCCTTCGAAATCATCCCGCCAACGGCCTGCTCTTCAGATTGCTTGGCCGCGCCCATCGAGGTGCGGTCAAACAACTTTCCATCAGCCTCCAGATTCTGCCGCACAGGAGCCGGGCTCATCCCAAGCGACTGATCAAACTTTACCTCAACAGGTGCCGATGCAGGCGAAAAAGTATCAGCTGCGACGAGTGCGACCGCTCTTTGCGCCGGCGGTTCAGCCGCTACCTTAAACGCAACGGCCGGTGTGGACACGGGCGTGGTATTCTCGACTGCGGCTATAGACTCCAACTCGGGCTTTGTTGGCTCGTGCCGCACCCACACCACGACCGCGAAACACGCCGCGGCGGCGGTTGCCAGGTAATGCAACGGAAACGGAATGAGCAGACCGCGGCGCTTCTTCGGCGCGGCAGCCGGCGCGGGCCGCGCGGCGTCTTCAATGACCGCCGGCTCTTCACCGAGCACAGAAGTCAGCGTGTCGCCAAAACCGCGCAGCTCCGCCACGGCGGCTTGCAGCGCGGGATCGGCCTGAACGGCCGCTTCGATGAGTTTGAGTTCGTCGCCCTCCAGTTCGCCAAAGGCGTAGGCGGTGATGCGGGGGTCGGCGGGGAAAATATTTTCGTGGGAATCGTGATTCATGGTCGTGGTTCCTCAGGGTTGCTGAGCGGCGAATTCGGCCTTCAGCCGTTGCACCGCGGTGTGGATGAGGACGCCGACATTCGAGACCGAGTGCTCGGTGATGCGGCTGATTTCTTTATAACTGAATCCGTTCTGAAATTTCAGACGGATAACTTCCTGCTGGTTCACCGGCAGGCAGCCGATGAGGCGCAGGAGCGCGGCGTGGGTTTCGGAGGCTTCGAGCGCGCGGCCCGGACGTGGATCGACGGCGGTCACGCGTTCTGCCTCTCCATCGGCAAAGCGTTTCATGCGGCCCTCCTTGCGCAACACGTCGAGCGCGCGGTGGCGGCAGACGGTGAACAACCACTCGGCAAGATGGTCCTCCACCGCGGCGCGCGGCTGCGCCATGAGTTTGACGAACGTATCCTGGACCACGTCGCGCGCCCGTTCGGCATCGCCGGCGAGCAGTCGGGTGGCGTAACGGAGCAGCGACGCCTGATGCGCCGCGACTGCGGATGGGACAAAATCTCCTGCGTTTTCATGGGCGGCCTCCGGGTTCATGGATGGGTCTTCTCCGGGATGACGCGCCAGCGTGCAGGTTCTTAGAAAATAGTTTCTCCGGCTGCGAACGAAGCCGGTTCGCGCCGCCTCAACGCTTCTTGAACACGCGGGTATTGCAGAAGAAATCGTGCAAGCCGCGCTTCTGGTCGTCGAACGCTGCGATCAGAAAACCGATGCCCAGCGTGGGGAAGCCCGCGAGGCCCTTGGCCAAGCAACGCGCCACGATGCGCATGAAACCGAGTGGCTGGCCGTCGGCCTGCGCCAGGCGGATGCCAAAGAGCAGCTTGCCCGGCGTCGCCGCGAAACGCAGCAGGAAGAACAGGTCGTAAACAATCGCCCAGACCAGCCCGATGAAAAAGGCCGTGCCAAGAAACCGCACGAGCATGATCAATTCATCCGGTTGCACCTGATAACCGGGCCCCTTTTGCGCGATCGCCATGGCCTCGGGAAAATACTTCGTGCCGACCACGCCAATCAAAAGCTGCCAGACGATCCACCAGAGCAGAAAATCCACGACTTGCGCGCCAAAGCGCAGCCAGAAACCCGCCAGCACCGGAGCCTCGGCCTCAACGGGAACCGCACGGGCTTGCAGGCCGGACACACGCGGCGCCTCAGGCTCTGCCAACTCCACCTCTTCCTCGAAAACCGGTTCCGCTTCAACGGCCGGCAACGGCGGCGGCATACCGGCAAACATCGCCGGATCGCGTGCCATCACCGCGGACAATGTCTTCCACTGGTCCAGGCCCTGGCGCCAGACCAACGCGTCGCCGGAAATCGTTCCCGCCTGCACCAGCCGTTCAAATTCAGAGTGGGTGACAGGCCCGAGGCGCTGTCCGTCGATCGCGTAATACCATTGCATACCTCGTGCAAACCTCCGCCCGCCGCCACTGGCAACGAAATAGCACGGCGTCTTTGCCCGGCCTTGCGCACCTTTCCCGCCCGCGTTTGTCTGCACGCGCCATGTCGCTCCGTATTCTCGTCGTGCTCGCGGTTGTGTTGTCGTCGTTCACCGGCTGCTTCAAACGCGAAACTCCCGTCGACGCCGCACGCGCCACCAAGACTTTGCTCATCGGCAACGGCGCGGAACCCGCCGACCTCGATCCGCACGTCGCCGTCCTTTACACGGACTACAACATTCTCGTCGCCCTCTTCGAAGGGCTCACCGTTATCGACGAGGCCACCTCGAAACCGCTCCCGGGCGCCGCCGAACGCTGGGACATCTCGCCCGACGGGCTGACCTACACGTTTCAACTGCGCGCCGACGGACTCTGGTCCAATGGTGATCCGGTCACCGCCGAGGATTTTGTTTTTTCCATCGAACGCATTCTCAACCCCAAGCTCGCTTCCGAATACGCCTACATGCTCGACGTGCTCGCCGGCGCCGCCGACTACACCGCGGGCAAACTCACTGATTTCGCCCAAGTCGGCGCCAAGGCCCTCGATGCCCGCACGCTCCAGCTCACGTTGGCCCGCCCCACGCCCTACCTGCTGTCGCTCACCGCCCACCAAGCCTGGTTCCCCGTCCACCGCGCCTCGGTCCTGAAAGCCGGCAATCCCCACGCTCGCGGCACCGGTTGGACGCGCCCCGGCAACTTGATCGGCAACGGCCCGTTCGTCCTCGCCGAGTGGAAGCCCGACCAGCACATCCTCGTTAAGAAAAACCCGCGCCACCACGACGCCGCGACCAACCAGATCGAAGCGGTCAAGTTTTTCCCCGTCGCCGACCCCGGCGTGGACGAACGCGCCTTCCGCTCCGGCCAGGTCCACATCACCTACGACGTCCTGCCCGACCGTCTCGACGCCTGGCGCCGCGAAGATCCGGCCAAACTCCGCGTCGATCCGATCCTCCAAACCTTCTACGTCCGGTTCAACTGCACCCGCGCGCCCTTCACCGATGTGCGCGTGCGCCGCGCACTCGGCCTCGCCATCGACCGTGAAGCCATCGCCGGACCCGTGATGCGCGGCAGCCGCAAGCCCGCCTACTCAATCGTGCCCCCCGACACCGCCGGCTACACGTCGTCCGCCTCGATGCCTACCGACTTCGAAGCCGCACGCCGCCTGCTCACCGAAGCCGGTTTCCCCGGAGGCAAAGGCTTTCCGAAGTTCGAGATCAAAATGAACAACGATCCGATCAACACCAAAGTCTTTGAGGCCATCCAGCAGATGTGGCGCAAGGAACTCGGCATCGAGTGCACCCTCGCGACCATGGATGACCGCGTTTACATCGACGCCATGCAGACGCTCGCCTTCGACGTGCTGCGCTCGCGCTGGATAGGCGATTTCAACGACCCCGCCACCTTCACCGATCTCTTCACCTCGACCAGCGGCAACAACAACACCGGCTGGAAAAACCCCGCCTACGACCGCCTCATCGAAGCCGCCGGCCGCGAACAGGACACCGCGAAGCGCTTCGAACTCCTGCGCCAGGCCGAAGCGATCGTCCTCGCCGAAGCCCCCGTCGCCCCGGTCTTTTTTGGAACCCGCACCTACCTGATCCACCCCGACGTCAAAGGCTGGATCCCCGCCCTCCTCGGCGTTCACCGCTACCAGACCATCCGCCTCGAACCCTGATCAGCCAACCCCGTTTGTAACTTAATAAGTTACAAACTATCCGAAATTGGGCGTATCCCAACTTTTGCTTTTCCTTCTTAACCCGCCTTCCTCGACCAAACTCGTGACCTCTTGGAATGAATTTCATTCACTCGCTGGCACACAATCTGCGACTGGCCTTGTGCTACGCCGGCCTGCCGCGTAAATCCTTCTTCATGCGTCTCCCCGCCCTTCTGCTCGCACTCACCCTAGGCTCAACCTCCGCATTCGCTGGTGGCATTGAAGTCGTTCGCCTGCTGCCCGAATACATGCCGGCGGCTTCCTTCATGCGGGTGTCCGAATATTTCAACGGCAAGGAAAACACCCGCGGTGCCACCATCCTGCGCACCCAGCCGGCTTCGCGTGAGGGTTTCTACTTTAACCTCCGCACCAAGTCCGACACCGCCATCGAGGTCGCGTGGATCGAGTTGCAAATCATCACCCCGGTCTCGCCCGAGGCGCGCACCGAGAGCTTTGCCATTTCGCTTCCCCGCGGCAGCCACCTGACCCGCTTCGGCCTGACCGGCAAAGACTGGCCGAGCCCCCAAGCCCGCCCCGTTGCTTGGAAAATTCGTCTGCTCAGCGCAGACGGCGCGGAACTTGCAACCCAACAAAGTTTCCTTTGGTCCAAACCCGACGCATCCGCTCCCGCCCCCAAAAAGGCGGAGTGACCGATTCTCCCAACTCACATGTCCGATCTCTTCGCGAACTACGAACACGGTAAATTTTATGACGAGATGTTTGCCTCACCGGGCAAATCCCGTCCGCACTACCGGCGTTTGTATGAGCGCTTCGGCCTGCTTGAAAACATGGCGGAGCTGATGGACCGCCAGCGCACCGCCGACCAGACGTTCATCGACCGCGGCGTCACCTTTACCGTCTATTCCGACAACGCCGGCACCGAGAAGATTTTCCCCTTCGACCTGCTCCCCCGCATCATCCCCGCCCACGAATGGGCGCACCTGGAACGCGGTCTCGTCCAGCGCATGACGGCGCTGAACATGTTCCTCGCCGACATCTACGGCCCGCAACGCATCCTCAAGGAAGGCATCATGCCCCGCGAGATGATTGAGACGTCGAAGAATTTCCGCCCCGAGCTCGTCGGCTGCAAAATCGCCAAGGACCTCTACGTCCACATCAACGGCTCCGACATGATCCGCGACGAAGCGGGCGTGTATTCGGTTCTTGAGGACAACCTCCGCACCCCGTCCGGCGTCAGCTACGTGCTCGAAAACCGCCAGGTCATGAAGCGCGTGTTCCCGACCATGCTGCGCGATTACCGCGTGCGCCCCGTCGAGAATTACACCAACGACCTGCTCAACCTTCTCCTCTACCTCGCCCCCGCGCACGTTCCCGAGCCGACCGTCGTGCTGCTCACGCCCGGCGTGTTCAACTCCGCCTACTTCGAGCACAGTTTCCTCGCCCGCCAGATGGGCATCGAAATCGTCGAGGGCTCCGACCTCGTCGTGGAAAACGACAAGGTCTACATGCGCCGCACCGACGGACTCGCGCCCGTCCACGTGATCTACCGCCGCATCGACGACGACTTCCTCGACCCGACTGTATTCCGCAAGGATTCGCTCCTCGGCGTGCCCGGCCTTTTCGAGGCCTACCGCAAGGGCAACGTTGCTCTCTGCAATCCGATCGGCACCGGTGTGGCCGATGACAAGGCCGTGTATTATTACGTGCCGAAGATGATCAAGTTCTACCTCGGCGAGGACCCCATACTCCCGAACATCGAGACCTTCCTCTCCGGCAACGAAAACGAGCTCTCCCACATCCTCGCCAACCTCCCAAAACTCGTCGTGAAAAGCGTCAACGAGGCCGGCGGTTACGGCATGCTGGTCGGCCCGCACAGCACGCAGACGCAGATCGAGGAGTTCCGCGCCAAGATCATTGCGAACCCGCGCAACTTCATCGCGCAGCCGACCATCGGCCTCTCGCGCTGCCCCAGCGTATGCGAAGGCGGCACGATCGAGGGACGTCACATCGATTTCCGTCCTTACATCCTCAACGGCGAAACCATCAAGATCATGCCGGGCGGCCTCACGCGCGTCGCGCTCCGCAAGGGCTCGCTCGTCGTCAACTCGTCGCAGGGCGGCGGCTCGAAGGACACCTGGGTCCTCAACGACGACGTCACCAACCCGCCCATGCCGGTGCAGGAACAAATCATCGTTTAACTCCCATGCTTTCACGCGTCGCTAGTCTCGTTTATTGGATGGCCCGCCAGCTCGAGCGTGCCGAAAACACCGCCCGCACCATCGACGTCAACGCCCAGCTCGTGCTCGACCTCCAGTCGCGCCAGGCCGCCGATGACCCGAAGTCCTGGGAGCCGCTCGTCTACGTCACCGGCGACCAGGAGAAGTTCTTCGAACTCTACGGAAAAGTCGCCAGCGAGCGTGCCGTCATCGAGTTCATGATCTTCGACAAGCGCAACCCGAGCTCGATCATGTCGTGCATTTCCGCCGCCCGCGAAAACGCCCGCTGCATCCGCGACCAGCTTTCCTCCGAGGTCTGGGAAACGCTCAATACGTTTTACCTGAAGCTCAAAAGCGACGACTATCCGCGCTACGCCCAACTCGGCTCCGCGGTGTATCTCAATCACGTCAAGACGCAGATCCAGCTCTTCTACGGCGTCGCGGATTCGATGATCCCGCGCACCGATTTGTGGTGGTTCTTCGATCTCGGTCGTCACCTCGAACGCGCCGACAACACCTCGCGCATCCTCGATGTGAAATACTACATGCTCCTGCCCAGCCTCCACACTGTGGGCTCAGCACTCGACATGATCCAATGGGCCAGCGTGTTGCGCTCCTGCTCAGCTTTTGAAGCCTTCCGGCGCTCCCGTCGCGGCCAGCTCAACCTCGAACGTGTGGTTGATTATCTCCTCCGCGACGCGGTTTTCCCGCGCAGCATTCTGTTCTCCATCATGGAAGCCGAACAGGCGCTCGGACAGATCACCGTGTCCGTTCATCACATGGAGGACAATGTGCCCGCCCGCCTCATCCGTGAGCTGCGCGCCGAACTGGAAATGATCGATGTCCCCGGCGTGATCGCCGACGGCCTTCACGAGTTCCTCGACGACGTGCAGAACAAGATCTCCGACATCCACAACGCACTCCTGTCGACGTTCGTCGAATATCCGACCGGTTCCGCCAAAGTGCTGGGTTGAGTTCCGCCGCAGAGCCTTCAACTTGCAACACGCCGCCGTCACCCTGATGGCGGCGTGTTCGTTTATACTCACCAAAGGCATCTCCATGAACTTCCCTCGATTGCTGCCCAAGTCCCTCCTCCTCCTGCTGGCCGTCATCGCGATCACGGCTTCCGCGACGCTCTCCTACGCAGAAACGTATTCCGTTAATTTCACCACGCCTTGGCGTGAAGGGCAGCTCTTCAAAGCCACCGTCAAAGCCTCCCAGAAATCGCGGATGCTCATCAGCCAAGGCACTCAAGTGGTGCAACAACAGGTGCTCGAAGACACCGCCGCCACCATGGAAGCCGACGCAAAAGCGCTCACGTTTTTCCCTCACGGCGGCATTAAAAAAGTCGCCTACACCATCCGCTCCCTGCGCGTTTCCCGCAGCAGCGGTCCTGAATCCGATTACCTTCCCGCCGGCACTCAAATCATCGTGGAGTCCATCGGCACCGGCGTGAAATCCTACATCATCGACGGCAAGGTCGCCACGAAGGAGCAAAAGGAAGTGCTCAAACTCGTCACCGCCACCGACGAGGCCAACTACAACGACCAGATTCTTTTCGGCACGGACAAACCCGTCGAGTTGAGCGGGACATGGCAACCCGACTTGGAAAAACTCAAGACTGCGATCGCCAAGGATGTCGGCGAAATCCCCGTGTCGACCGGCACCATGAAGCTCGAAGCCATTGAAGGAAGCGGTGACAAACAAGTCGCGGTTGTCTCCGGCAATGTTTCATTCAGCGGTTTTGCGCCGCCCCTGCCCCCGGGTATCAGCCCCAAAGCCGGCTCCTTCACCATCGTCCTAGACGGTCGCATACCCGCGACCCGCACCGGATCCAAACGAGTCGAAAACATGAAGGTCACCGCCAGCTTTGTCGGCGAAACCAAAGGTCCCACCGGAGCACTCATCATGCTCACTGTGATGGCCGATATGAGTAATTCGACCACGCTCGTCTTCCCCTGAATACGTCCGTCATTTCATCAGCCGCCGGCTGGACGCCTTTTGCATTACTCCAAGGTGCGGTGCCCGCGCTTACGCCGGGCACCCTCGCCGAATTGGTCGACGGAGGTCAGGCCTTCCGGTGGCAACGCGAGCCCGACGACACGTGGCTCGGTATCTGGGCCGAGCATGTCGTCCGCCTTCGTATGAATTCCAACGGCGGACTGGAGTGGTCTGCACCCGAGGCATTGGCCGCGCGCGTTCGCACAGCGCTGCCGTTGTATTTGTTTGGCCATGACACCGCCACCGCGGTCGATGCGCTGCCCTGGCGAAGCGATACCCATCTCGCACGCTGCCTCAACGCGTTTTCTGGCCTGACAATTCTACGTCAGCCTTTTGGCGAAACCCTCCTCGGTTTTCTTTGCAGCGCGACGAAGCAAATCGTGCAGATCAAACAAATGATCGCCTTGCTCGCCCAACGCCACGGCGCCCCGCTGGCCGGGACCAACAGCCTGCATCGATTACCAACATGGCCCGAGCTCGCGACAGCATCCGAGATCGAACTGCGGGCCTGCCTGCTGGGATTTCGCGCCCGCTACATTCACCAAACCGCCCAGTTCATTGCCGCCAATCCCGGCTGGCTGGAAGCCACCGAAGCCGCGCCTTACGCCGAGGCCAAGGCGCGCCTGATGACGTTGCCCGGTGTCGGAGCCAAGGTCGCGGACTGCGTGCTCCTTTTCGGCGCGGGCAAACTCGAGGCGTTTCCCGTGGATACATGGATCATCAAAGCCATGGCCCGTCGCTATGCGCTTGATGAGTGGACGCCGGAACAAGTGGCGCACTTTGGCCGCATGCACTTCGGAACCTTCGCTGGCCTGGCCCAACAATACCTCTTCGCCTACGAACGCGCCTACGGAAAAACCGTCAGCCCCTAGGTAGCCTTTCGTTACTCACGCGGCCCAGTCGAGTCGAAGGAATCAACCAGCTAAAGTTTCCTCGATAAGTGATCATCGCGCTTCCGATCACCTCGTTGGCATCGTAGCGAACTCTGAGCTGCCACGAGCCATGGATATTAATCCCCTCCACTCGATGGATCATCAGACGCTCCCCGTTTTGCTTCATCAAGTAATCAGGATAGGATTCATAGCTCGTAATAAAGCAGCGTAGATCGCCCAACGTCATACCCGTGTGAATGTTCGCCCAGCGCACGGGTCGTTGCGCCCATATCGCGCTAACCGCATACACCTGAACCCCCGTTACGACGGCTCCCACCATTACGAAAACCAACAAGCCCCGGCGAAGCATCCTAGCCTTAGGTAAACGCGGCCGGCATATCCGATAGCCCACGCCGATCATTAGCAGGGGAATCAGACTCAACGCCACCGCAACGATCTGAGTTTTCACCGGATCGTTCGCCAAGGGATCCTTCCGGTAAACAACCTCGAACTGAGGAGGAATAGAAGAATCCTCCAAGAGCTTCATCCCCTTCAGATAGTCTGCCACGAGTTCGGCTTCTCCATACTTCAAACACTCACCGAGCACACTGTTCTCCGGCTGCTGCTGAGGCAGAATTTCTCTTTCCCAAGTATGGTCGCCGCCCAGATCAAAAATCTCATCCTGCTGAATGAGCTTGGCTCCTTGAACGGCGTAGATGCCGACTTCTTTGGTCGCCGTTAAAAACAAAAGAGCTCTCCCCGGTGGAAAATACTCGGCCGGCGTTTCCGCAATTACGCCATCGGCATGTTTTTCTCGCATACCTTTACGAAGCGGCCGCCGGCTTACCGGCGCGTATTTTACAGTGAACTCCTTTCCCTCTTCGAGCACACCTTTGAACACGCGCAGGGATTTGCAGCGGGCAAACGCTTCCCGATAGGTCCAAGTGGGATACTCCGTCACGTTGTAGCCAATCTCCACTTCCTCACAGAGCACGACGACATCGGACACCACCGCCATCTTTTGCATGGTGAAATGAGGGATCACCACGGCACGCACGGGCAGAAGCGATGCCATGACTAACAACATGCCCAGCATAATCGATTTCACGGCTCATCCCAAACCGCGGTTATCGAGTTTACGACCTCATACTCACCATCCGCTTACGACACACCTAAACGCTCACCGTATCTTACGACTTTAGCACCAGTCGCCACGGGAAAAAATATACGGCGTAAACCACGGCGTAGATCGCGAAGCTCTCCCATTTCATGGCGTGGGCGAAGGCGAAGAAGAAAATCAACAGGTGCAACCGGATCACGTTGACGTAGGGTTTCATCATCAACGCCCCGCCATCCCGCGCTTTGCGGGCTTCGATGTCACCCGCATTGACCGAAACATTATCAACGCGTGGTGGTGGCCGGCGAAACGCTGCTCGCTCTGCAAAAAATGCCACCGGCAGCCAGATCGCATACCGCGCCACCACTTCGAGGTAATCCGGACCGCCCTCGCCGCGAACCCCATCCAAAGGGAAGAACTGTTCGAGAAACATCGAGTGCACGAAATGAAACATCCCGAAATGCACCGTGAAGAAGGCCAACAGGAACAAGCCGCCCAGCATCTCGCCGGCACGTCCCCACGCACGGCTGAAGATCGTCCAAACGATCATGGTATAGCCCACCACCAAACTCGACAGCCACAGGCTCCAAATCAAATCGCCCGTGTTCCAGCCCGCGAACCTCGCGATCGCAAGGCCGGCGACAAATGCCAGCGCATCGGGCCACGCCGTCAGCCACCGATTCTCGCAGACGTTTGCCGTATTGCCCACGTCAGCCTTTCGACGAACGCTGGATCAATTCGATTTCGTAGCCTTCAGGCGCATCAATGAAGGCGATCAACGAACCGCTACCCGTCGTCGTGGGACCGTCGCTGAGTTCGAATCCCTTGGCCTTCAGTTCAGCGGCAAAGGCCTTCAGGTCCTCGACCTCGAACGCGAGGTGAGTGAGATCGGCCTGCACCTTGACCGGCTCGGCGCCCGCGGGCATCTGACAAAGTTCGATTTCCTCGTCGCTGTTCGGCGTGGCTAGAAATACGAGCTGCGCACCGCGCGGGGAGGTGTGGCGGCGGGAGACCGTGAGCCCGAGCGCGTCCTGATAAAACTTAACCGTGCGCTCGATCTCGTTTACCCGGTAGCGGGTGTGAAGGAGTTTTTTAACAGCCATGCCGTGCAGCCAAACGCCGCACGGCCCGCCTCGCAAGCGTGGGACTCGCCCTCGCTTATTTCTTCTGCTCGTCGCGCTTGGACAGTTCCTGCAGGCGCTTGGTGGTGATCAGCTCAAACTTGCCGCCGTTACGCGAGCTGGTCTTTCCAAGGTTCTCCATGGACACCTTTGGCTCCTCGTTCGGTCCGACAAAAAGGAAGATGTTCAACGCGGCGCGATCCTTGAGCAATGCACGCTGCATTTGGGAAATATACATGATCACATCGGAGTATTCGGCGTTCTCCCACTCACTGTAGCCCGTCCACCAAAGGACTTTTCCGCTCTTGGTGGTCCAGCCCTTGGTGTCCAGTTTGATGCTTTCACCGATGCGTTTAAGCGCCGCCTGAAAGTCACCGTCAAACACGCGTTTGATGTCTTGGATAATGAAAGGCGACTTACCCTGCGCCTTGAGCTTGGCGTTGATCGCGTCGAATTCGGCGCGGGCCTTGTTCATGGCTGCGCCGCGGGCGGCACCCACGGCAGCCATGTCCAATCCTTCCCGTTTGAGATCGGCGATGTAGTCGTCGTTCTCCCGTTTGCGCTTGGCTAGTTCGCTCTCGCTCACTTTGCGGCGCTGGGCACCAGCGCTGCCCGTGATGAGATAAACCGTGTCAGGCTGGAGCTCCAACGAGGCGCGCAACGCACGCGTCCAAAGCGGAACATACAAAGTCTCATCGAGACCGGCATTGGTGATGGGCTTCGGTCTCCAGGTGACGCGATTGGGAACCGACTGGATGCCGACGCGGGCCGAGTCCGCATTGATCGGTTTGATCCACTCGAACAGTCGCTCTTTGTTGGCCACCGTGGCGGGCAGCAAGGTGCGCTCGAACGACGTGACAGCGCCATCAGTGCCGGACGTGCCGGTCTCGAATAATACGACGCCAAACTCCGCGCTCGGGGGCAGGCGGCTGATCAGCTTGGCCATTTCATCACGGATGATTTGAAACGCCTCAAAGCCACCTTTGCGGATGTCCATCAAGCCGGTGCCGACATCGACCACGAATACTATTTTGGAGGCGCGCTGGCTGGTCGTGCCGAGGAAGCTCATGCTCATGAACCCGCTGCCGAGACCATTGCCGCCACCGAGACCGGTGTTGTAACCCGTGCCAGTGCCCACCGCACCCATGCCGGCGCCGAAGCCCATGCCACTGAGCGAGCTCGCGCCAACCGACGGAAGGTCGGGCATGGCGGGCATCTGAAGGGCGTTGTCCGCCGTGGAGAAAATACGTGAGGCCGAAACCGGTGAAGAACTGGCGGAGCCGCCGCCTTTGCGGGCGACCTGCAGGCGGTGTTCAACCTGTTTTTGCGCGACCGACTCGGTGGCCGAGGCCGCCTCCATGATCTTCTTTTTTCCGATGATCTGCTCGCTCACCACAAAGTAGCCTGCGATCGCGATCAGCACGACGTGCACGATGACCGTGACGAGCAACGGCACGCTGGCCGTGACGCGCTTGTAGAGATTGGGGTGCTTTTTTGGGGTCTCCTCGGACATGGGATTATTCCTCCGAGTCGGAGGTGAAAGTCACGTTGGTGATACCGGCGACGGCCAGTGCGTTGAGCACGTCGATCGTGCGGTAATAGGGAGACTCGGGATTGCTGATCAGCGTTACCACGAGCTTGCTCTTCGCGGCGTCGCTCGAGCTCTTGAGGCGCATCAGCGTGCCGGTGAGCTGGGGCAATTCGCGGCTCTGCGGGGAGTCGTAGGATTCGTCGTTGAGCGAAACTTCGCCGTCTTCACTGACGCTGAGAATCTGCTCGTCGACAAACTCCGTGGTCGCCGAAGAAACCGAGATGCCAGGGAGCTTGGTCTGGAGAATCTGCTCGATCTTGATCTGCGCGGCCAGGGCCATGAAGAACACGAGGATCACGAACACCACGTCGATCATGGGCGCGATCTGGAAGCCCACGTCGGGGTTGGCCTGCTGGATGGGCATTTTCATGGTCGGTAAATCAGCGGCTGAGGGTGGCGAAGGTCACGTCGGAGATGCCGGCCTTGGCGGCGGCTTCCACCACGGCGGAAACATAACGAACGGGTGTGAGGCCGTCGCTACGCACAAGCACGCGAACCTTCGGGTCGGCCTTTTTGCGGGCGATGAGCGTCGAGACCACATCGTCCAGATTGACGGCGTGTTCTTCGAAGGTCGTGACGGCACTCTGCGTTTGAGCCTTCCAGGCGACATTGAAGACAAGTTCGCCTTCAGAGTCTTCCTTCTTGTTGGCATCGGGCGCCACGGGGAGCTCGATGCTTGGGTCATAACGCGAGACCGCAGTCGTCGCGATGCTCATAAAGAAAATGAGCAGCACGAGTAACACGTCGATCATCGGGGCTATTTGGAATTCGGGATCGCCCTCCGCTCCGCCACCACCACCTGCCATAAGTTTAAGAAGTTAAAGGGTTGGAATTGAGCGCGGGGAAAATGAATGCCCTGCGCGGGGGGATGATCAGGCCTCTTGGGCGTGACCGGGCTGAACGTAGGTCGGACCACCGGCCACCCAGTTGGGCGTGGCAGCGAAGCTCTCGCCGCCTTCGAACTCCACTTCGGCCAGATGGCTGTAAGGGAATTTGCGGAAAAGGTCGTTGGCGGTGTCGGACAGCGCGTGGATCGAGTGGCCCACGCGATTACGGATGAGGTAGTAGAACACGAACGCCGGAATGGCGACGGCCAGACCCGAGGCGGTCGCGTGGAGCACGTGGCCGATGGCGCCCGAGAGCTTCGAGGGATCGGCCGCACCGGCCTGGCCCATCGCCGCGAACGCCTGAATCATGCCGACGACCGTGCCGGTGAGGCCGATCATGGGCGCGATAACGCCGATGACGGAGAGGTAGGCGATCTTGCTCTGGAAGCGGGAGTTTTCACCGATGATGGCTGAGCCCATCGCATCTTCAGCAGCCTGTTTGCCGCTGGGGGCATGCTTCAGGCCGGCATAGATGACGTTGGCGAGAATGCCGGGATTGGCGCGGGCCCAGTTGTAGGCGCCATGATAATCACCGGCGCGAAAGAACGAACGGAATGCCTCGACCGCGACGGGCGAGACGAACTGCTTGTGAGCGGTCTTCATGTAGAGATCGATCACGAGATAGACGATCAGCGCCGAACAGATCCACAGGGGGATGATCGCCGGGGCGCTGAGCTCCTGGAGGAGCGATTTTTTAACGACAGTGGGGGCGGCGGCGGCTGCGCTCTGGGCAAGCAGGGCAAGCGGGCTGGCGGTGAGCAGGGCGGCGAAACCAGTGAGACGGCGGAGGGAGGATTTCATAATTCGCGGGAGAGTTGTTTTTAAGAAAGCAAAAGGGGTCAGAGGCGGGCGGACTCGGTCTTGGCAACCGCCGCCTCGGCAGTGTCGGGATAGGTTACGATGATGTCGAGATACGCGCGCTCGGCACGCGCGGAGTCACCGTAGCCACGATAGGCGCGGGCGCTGCCCAAAAGTGCGACCGGCATCACGGCATCTTCGGTTCCATAAAAAACGGGAACCTGGAGATAAAATTCGAGCGCCTTGGAGAACTCCTTGCGGGCGTAGGCAATGTCACCGCGAAGGATCGCGGCGCGCGCCTCGATCTCGGAGGAGGCGTCTTTACGCATGATTTCGTCGAGCATCGCGTCGGCGATATCCGCCTTGTTCAGGAGCATCTGGATGCGCGCCATGATCAGCTGGGCGGCGGCGACGGTTTCCGAATCCGTCGATGTAGACATCAGCTCACGGGCGGCGCGCTCGGTTTCGTCGTTCTTCTGCTGGGCAAGCAAAGCGCGGGCACGAATCAACGCAGCCTCACCCCACCACGAACCGGGCAATTTGGAATAAGGCGCGAACTGGCGGTAGATCGGGGTGATCTTTTCCTCGGCCTCGACGCCCTTGCCGGCCGCGACGAGCTGGCGCGCCTGCTCGACCTCTTCGGGCTCAGGCCAGTCGAGACGGGCCACTTGGGACAACGGGTAGGACACCTCCGCACCTGCGGCGACCGCACGCACCAGCTTGCCGTCTTTCAGGACAACGTCGGCCTGGTTGAGCGCCTTGCCATCCTTGAGGATGAAGCGCTGGGCGCACAGCGGTGAAACCGCGGCGAGGGCCAACAATGCACAGATAAGCTTTTTCATGAGGCACCTCCCGTGGTGGTCGCCGCTGCGGCGGGTGAATCGGGCACTTGGAGTTCGAGGACTTTCGCGCGTTCCAACGCCTTGCCCAGCTCAGGATACGATTCGAACCGGTCGCGATTGCGGATCATTTCACGATAAGTGGCCAAGGCTTCCTTCGGCTGGCCCTGCTTTTCAAAGGTCTCGCCGCTGCGCAGGTAGGCGCGGGCCACCCAAGGCGTGAACTTCTTGTAGGAAATAAACACGCGCTGGAAATGCGCCTGGGCCTGCGCGAGATCGTTGGAAGCACCGCGCTTCAACAGGATTTCGCCCAGTGAATAAATGCTCTGCGCCGTGGCTTCGCCGCGCCAGGCACGGTTGCTGGCGATCTGCTCGAAGAGCTCCTTGGACTCATCAAGCTTGCCGGCGGCCAGCAGGGTCTTCGCGCGGCCGAGCGTGGCTTCGAGGAGTTTGAAGCGGGCGCCGGCACGATCAATCGCGTTGGTGAAATGGATGAGCGCGTTGTCGTAATCGCCGGCCAGATAGGCCAGTTCGCCCAAGCCGACGTAACCAAAATCCGCATACATCGAGCGCGGATAACGCAACACGAGCTGGTCATAACAAGCGCGGGCGCGATCCAGCTTGCCCTGCTGGCGCAGCAGGTCGCCGACGCGGCCGAGCAAACCGGGAGGCAGGGCCTCGGGAGCGATTTCGTCGCCAATGCGCGACAGGAGTTCATCGCGCAGCGCAGGGTTCTTACGGAGCGAGGCAACCTCGGCTTCGGTGAACAGCACACGGGCTTTGACCGTGTCCTGGTGCTTGGTCGCATCGGTGACCAATTCCTTTTCAACACGCGCCGCGATCTCTTCGTTGGAAGGCGCAGGCGGACGCACGCCATCGGGACCCGGACGGGGATTGCGGGCCAGCAGGGCGGCCATCTGAGTCAGCAAGCGCTCAACCGCGTCACGATTGGGATCGGTGAGGTAACGGCGGGCAATCTCACCCATCTGGGTGATGGCGACATCCGGCTTGCCTTCACGACCGCGCAGGCGGCCGATCCAGTAGGCGGCATTGATCACAAACGGATGATCAGGGCGTTCGCGGGCGAAGTCTTCCCACATCACCGCGGCGGTGTTGTAATCGCGCTTGGATTGGTAGTGCTTGGTCAGCTCATCGAGGACGTAGCCCAGCTGGTCGTCGGAGAGCGACGCCGACATGGCCGCGCGATAGCTGGCAATGGCGTCATCAATGCGGCCTTCGCCGGCATAAACATCACCCTGCGTGGAAAGGGCTTCGCCGCGCTGGGCGTGATCGACGGGGAAATCCGCCAGCCAGGCGTCCAACTGCTTCTCGGCAGCCGCGTAATCCTGCATCGCATACTGCGCGGCAGCGATACGGTAACGACCATCGGCGACAAAACGCCCCTCGGGGTATTTCGCGATGTATTCGTTGATCTCCTTGATGGCATCGCCGGCGCGACCGAGCACCAGCGTGGCCATCGCGCGTAGATAAGTCGCATCCTCGGCGAAACGTCCCTGCGGATACTTCGCGACGTATTTCTCGGCATCGGCGCGGGCCTCATCAAACTTGCCACCGGCGAAATGCGCGTTGGCCTGCATGAGCACCATGAACTCGGTGAGTTCGGCGTCGGGAAACTTGTTCACGCCCACTTCAAGAAACTCCAGCTGGAGGTCCGCGCGACCGCGATCAAACGCCGTCTGCGCGGCAACGTAGAGGGCCTGCGGCAGCAGTTTGCTCTCGGGAATCGCCCGCATGAAATCATCCAGCGCGGTGCGCATGCGATCCACCCGGCCGGAATCGGCATAGGCGCGCACGAGATCCGAGTAAGCGAGTTCACGTTCCTCGGCTTGCGGGTATTCCTTCAGCAAGCGCTCCAGAACGATTGCCGACTCCCACGCGCCACCACGGAGCAGGAACGTGTGGCCGAGGCGATAAAACAGGGTCGCGTCATAATCCGCGCGCTTCGAAATCTCATCGAGCGCTTCCTTGGTTGCCTTGATGCGCGCCTCGATGCGGCGAACGCTGTCGGCATCCGTCACCGAACCGCGAAACATCGATTTCTGACGGGCCAGCTGGCTCTCCATGCGGGCAGTGCGCTGCTTCTGCATGCGCAGGAGCTCGGAGCGTGGCAGCACCGTGCGATAAGCGGTCAAAGCACCCGCGAGATCATTGGAACCCAGCAATGTATCGCCCAACTGGAGACTGAGGACGTTGAGGCCTGCGAGGTTGTCCACCGTGCTCATGCTGCCGCGCAGGAGTTCCAGACCGCGACGCGCCGCATCGGGGTTCTTCTGCTGGAGTTGCAGGGCAATCAGAGTGAGAGCGGAATCGGCCCAGTCCGCATCACGCGGCGCCGATGCGAGCAGGCGGTTGAGGGCGTCGATGGCGACCTCGGGCTGGTTGGCCTGTTGCGCAGCCATCGAACGATACATGAGCGCCTTGTCGCGATAGACCGGAGATTCCTCCAACGCCTGAAAAACGGGCACGGCTTCGGCAAATTTCTTCTGCAGTGCGAGCGAGAGACCCAGCACCAAACGACCATCCGCCGCGGCCTGGCCGGTCGTGGTAGTCTTGAGCATCGCAGTGGCGATCTCCTCCGCGCGGGCAAAATTCTGAAGCTGAAAATTGGTATTGGCCGCCAGCAACTGCACGTTGGACAACGACACGCCGGAAGGAAGCGCCTCGCCCTTTTCCGCACGGGCCAGAACCATGTCGAGCAACGGCGCGGCATCGGCGGGTTTACGGGCCTTGATCTGCGTATCCGCCTCACTCAAAACCTGCGGAAGCGGCACTTGAATCTGTGCCTGCACGCCGGCTGCGGTGACCACGGCAACACCCAGACCGCAGGCAAAGCGAGCAGGACCAAGTGAGGACGAAATTCGGCGCAGGGGTAAACGCATAGGGGAAAACCCTGACAGGGGAATTGTTTCGTTGTGCCACGTCAATGCATTCATGCTGAATTCTAGTTCAAACTATATCACGGGAATGCATCGCAGGCCAATTACATGAGCCATAAAATCGTGCAACTTCATGCACGTTTATTCAGGGTCACAGTATCCATACACGCCCTACACCAACCCCATACGGCAAACGAAGGCCCGCACGGAGGCCGGCAAAGATTGGTGCCCGGGACAGGACTCGAACCTGCACACCTTTCGATATGGGCTTCTAAGACCCACGTGTCTGCCATTCCACCACCCGGGCGGGCGCTGAGGGCGTCACAGTGCCGACGCCCGCTCTCCCGTGGCAAGTCCGAAGGCTAACTCGGCCGGCCCAATTTACCGAACGAGCGTCCCGCCTACATACTCACGGCAGCACGATCTCGTAACTCAACACCTGCTCCGTCGTCCCACCCGCGACTGCGAGCACGAACGATACGAGTTCCGGATCCGCGACCACCGGCTTCGATCCAGCCCCCGTAAACGCCGGATCATAACGCAGGCTCAGCGCCCCGGCCTTGGTTGCGTAAGCCACTTCACCCGTGCGCACCACCGGCAAGGCTCCCGGCGCCGTGAACTCAGTTGAGCCCAAGTGAACGCCGTAAACCGCATCCAACGTTCCCGACTTATCCGACAAGCCGGTGGGCTTGAAACGCACGTTCACCTTCACCGAATGAGGGAGGCAGGTATACGTCTGTCTCAGCAAAAACTTCGGGTGCACCACCTCCACGTCGAACACGATCGCACCGTCGCGCACCTGCTTGAGGACCCGCGCCCGATAATCGGGGCTGCCCATGTCGCCGGCCTTTCGCACCACCTTGCGCCCGTCGGCTCCCAGCGAAACTCCGTAAAGCCGCATGAAACCGAGATTCTTGACCCACGCCGAGGCGCGCCCGGTTGCCTTCAAATCCACCAGCACACCTTTCGGTGAAACCGCGAAACCGTAATGATCATTCTTGAAGCTGACCGGATCGCGCTTCAGTTCCGACTCGAGCAGAACCCGCTGTAACGCCGGATCCAATCCGGATGCCTCTTTCACCGCCGGGCCCGTCGCAGCCGGTTTCACCGAAGCCACCGAAGCCGTCGCTGCGGCGGACTTCGCCTTCTCGGCCGACGGTTTAAGAAAAAACATCGCTCCACCGGCCAGCAGCACCACACCCACCACACCCGCAATCACCGGCACCAACGGAAATTTTTTACCCGTCGTCGCAGCCGGTGCAGGCGTAATCGCAGACTTCAACGGAGCCTTCGCCGCAACGGGTTTGGGCGTAGCCGGCTTGGCCACTGCGGGTTCAACCGGTTTTATCGCCACCGGTTTGGGCGGCACCGGCTTCACTTGCGCGGGAGCTGGTGCAGGTGCACGCATCAGCACCGGAGCGGCCGCCGCAGGCCGCACAATCGCCGGCACCGGAACCGGCGCGACTGGAACCACCGCTTCGGCAATCGCCACCGGCATCGCCGCACCGGGCGTCAACCACACCGGCAACCACGCGCCACCCACCTGCCCCGCCGCAGCGGCTTGCAGCAAGCCGCTCACCCTCGACGACACATGTTCAGAAGAAACCCCGTAGCGGGCCGCCGCGATCGCCTCAGCCGGCGTCCACACGGGCAACTCGATCGATTTCGCCACCGCCGCCGCCAGCCACGACTGACCGGCGGTCAACCCGACGACATGCAACGCCGCCGGTGTTTCTTTATCCAAAGCCGTAAGAATGGCCGCGCCCACCCGTCCCCCGATCCGCTCCGCCGTCTCGCTGAAGTCATACTCACCGCTTAAAAACAACTTGGACGCCGCCATGCGGAACTTGAGCCCCAGCTCCGCCTGCACCGCCTCAAAAATCTGCGTAAACCCGACCGCGACTTCGCACACCGCACGAATGCCCGCAGACGATACGATCCATACTTTGCCGGCCGACTCACCCGGAACCCACACCGCCACGCTTTCCGTCGCAGGCCGGCCGCTCAACAGCTGCACCACGCCACCCAACTCGGCCGGCAACGCCGCGGTCACCGCCAGCGGGCTCAGCCCCAAAGTCGTCAACCGTGCGCGCGCCTCGGCCTCCGCTTCCGCCGTGATTCCAGCCATCAACACGCCCGTCACCCCATCGCCCACTGGCACGACACCCTTCGCCGCATCACACACCGCCACGCGCGCGCCGCCACCGCCCGCCGCCCGCGCCAAAAACGCGTCCGCCGTGCGCATCCCCGCCGCTTCTTCCGCCGACACCAGGGTCGCGATGCCCGACGCCGGAGCCAGCAATGCCACACTCACCGGCGCACCCGGCGCATGCTCCGTCACAAACGTCGACACGCCCGCCGCATCGTCCGCCGCAAATTCGCCCTGCGTGACCACGCGGTCGTTCACCACCACGGCGGCGCGCACAAAATACGGGGCAAGTTCAACAATCAGACGAGGGGTAGCGGACATAGGAAAAATCCAAGGATTAAGAATCAGTATTCAAAAGACATTACACTCAACCAACGGCCCGGGCGATCAGCTTCAAACGAGGGTCATTTTCACGCCACGGACCGGACACTTACAACGCCACACCGAGCCGGTCGCCCATGCGGGCATACGTCTCCACATGTTGCGCGCTCTGCGCCACCACGTCGTCGTCGAACCGGATGCTGCCTTTCTGGAAAACCGTGATCACGCACGAGCCGCCAAACGTGAACAATCCCTTCTCCTCGCCCTTCGCCACCGGTTTACCCGCCTCGAAGAAATTCTTGATCGTGCCGACGCAGGTCGCACCGACTTCGAACACTGCCACACGACCGAAGCGCGTGTCATTAACGAGCGTGAGCGCGCGTTTGTTTTGCACGAGGTAGCCGACGTTGCGGCGCAGCGCGATCGGGCTCACCGAGTAAAGGTAGCCGTTGATCAGTTTCGGCGCCGCCGGCACGCCCGCCACTGGAAAGTGGAAGCGGTGGTAGTCAACCGGACACAACCGCGAGATCACCATCGCGCCGCCGGCAAACTCGCGCGCCAGCGCCTCGTCGCCAAACAACTCGGCCAGCGAGAACTTCGCACCCTTCACATAAAAACCATCCGCCTTGTCCACGTCGGGAAACGCGAGATGGCGACCATCTGCGGCGAACACCGCGACATCCTCGCCGGCCGCGATGGGCCGCGCGTCTTTTTTTAGCGCACGGTAGAAAAACTCGTTGAAGGTTTTGAACTCCAGCGGCGACTTCGCGAATGCGTCCACATCGAGGTCATAGTCGGCGATGAAAGGCAGCACCTTTTGCGCACTGATCGGGCGATCCATGCGCCAGCCATACCAGTGCGAGAACACCGCGCGCTTGATCAGCGCCCACACTGAAAAGCCACCGGGTGCGGTCTCGTAGGTCCAGCGCAACCACTTCTCGCCATAGACCTGCTCGGTTTCGACGGACTGCGTGTAACGGTTATAAAAACGAATCGGCTCGGCGCACATAATGATGCGTTACGTTCGCCAACCCACGCCCCGGCGCAAAGCAGAAATAAGGCGGCCGAATGCACCGGACATTGAAAAGCCCGGGACTCTCGCGAGCCACCGGGCTTGTTAGGAAGGCCGTGGTTAATACGGCAAGGGATATACGAGCGCTTAAAGACGCTTGCGACGCAGGGTTGCCGCCAGGCCCAGAGACAACACGCCGCCGATCAGCGCGTAGGTCGACGGCTCGGGAATGGCGGAAACGGTGAGCACGATGTCGTTGCCCGAAATCGAAAGCGTGCCGTTCAGCCCGCCAACCGTGCCGGTAAGATTTGAACCCATCGTGCCGACAATCGAAGTGGTCGTCGAAAACAGCGTGTAGGTGCCGACGCCGTAGCCCGAAAGCGTAGTAAAGCTGAAGTCATTCCAATCCAGCGCGCCGGTGCCGATGGTGAGCGCGCCGCTCGACAACGCGATCTTGTCGCTGCTTCCGACGGAGCCGAGGTTGAAGAGCAAACCGCCGGTGCCCGAGGCGAGTCCGGAGATGTCGAGCGTGCTGGTAAACGTAAGAGTGCCGGCGACACCGCTGCTCGCGCCCGGGGACAAGAAAGAACCCGAAGCAGCGGTGGCCGCGCCGGCAATCGTGCCGTTGCCGCCAAACGTGCCGGAGGTGATCGTGACCGCGCCCGTTCCCGTCTTGGCACCGTTGATCAATAAAATGCCGCCGCTGACAGTGGTCACACCGGTGTAACTGTTAGTCAGACCATTGAGCGTCATTGCGCCAGCGTTCACGGTAAGCGCGCCGGACGTGTTCATGTTGCCGCTGAACACCAGCGTGCCAGTGCCCGCCTTGGTGATGCTCCAGCCGGTATTGCCGCTCCAATTGTTGGCAAAGGTCGCGGTCGTCGAGTTGGTAACCGTCCAAATCTTGGAGCCTCCGATAGTGGTGCCGGTCGTGGACGCGAAATTCAGGTCGCCCAAGCCGGTGGAGGCACCCTGAAGCGCGCCAAAAGACAGCTCATTGCTGCCCATCGACAGAGCATTGGTAATGGTGCGGGTGCTGTTGTCCAAAGACTGCACCGCACCTCGGCTCAGCGTAAACGTGCCCGTGCCAAGACCGTTGTTGGTTCCCGTCCCCAAAATAAGTCGTCCATCGGTCAAGGTCGTTCCGCCCGAGTGAAGGCCATTACCCAATAAGGTGAGAGTGCTGCCGCTGTTGGTCTTGGTGATTCTGCCCGCGCCCGAAGTGTTGCCCGAATAAACCACGGACACCGAGTCTACGTTTAAAACCGCTCCGCTCGCGATGTCGGCATTTCCGATCGCCGTGTCACTGGCCAGACGCAAGGTGCCCGCGTTCACGTTGGTCGTCCCCGAGAAGGTGTTGGCACCGGACAGGACCAAGGTGCCGAGACCAGCCTTGGTCAGACCACTGCTTCCGGCAATCACCGCGCTAATGGTGGCGGTGGCTCCCGTGCCAAGCGTATCAACCGTAATCGTAGGCGTTGTGCCGGCGAGGGTCAGCGCGTTCGCAGCATTGCCGTTATTCGACAAAACCCAGCTTCCCGCCGTGGCCGTGTTGGTATCGCCAAAGACCAGATTGCCGATCGTGCGCGTGGAATCCAAATTCACGGTCGTCACGGGCGTCGCAGGGATATCCACGTTGTTGAAGTTGGCGGTAAACCCGCTGCCATCGGCGATCACCGAGCCGGACCAGTTGCCCGCAGTGCTCCAAAGCAAGCCGGTGCTCGTCGTGGCCCACGTGCCGTCGGCAGCGCGGGAAACGGATGCGAGGGAAAGCAGCAGGGTGGTCGACAAAACAACGCGTGATACGCGGGAACGACAAAGGCGGGAGCTGGGGTTCATCGCTGCATCATACGCGAAAGCCACGTCAGCAGTTAGGCTAGTGCTGATCTGAAATGTGTCTTTTCCCGAGATTAGCGCCTTTCGATTTCAAAAGACCGACTGCTGCACATGCCTGCAGAATAACGGAAACCCAGCTGCAATAATCCCTACGAATCAGGAGATGACACATCTTATATCAGATCCGTGTTAACCGCTCCAAGCCGCTGTGTGCTAAATTTTGCTTAAGCCCACCCCATACAGTTTATGAAAATCAACCTACCCCGCCTTGCGTTCGTGCCCATTGCAGTCGTCACCTCCGCGCTAAGCCTGACGCCGCTTAAAGCAATAACCACAACCATCGACTTTTCCGGAACCCAATACGCAGACAATTTCACGGAAACCTCGAACCCCACGAATATGACCGTGAACAACGGTATACTCGAGACCACGACAAGCACCGGATCACTGTCAGGCATTGCCGTTTACAACCCCTCATTCACTGCGCAAAACACCGACAGTTTTTCACTCAAACTTGATGCGAAATTTGATGTGATGCCCTCCTCCTTTGGCGGCACGAGCGTGGGTTTCATAACAAACATCACAGGAGGCGTGGGATACCTGGCCGTATTTCGTCTTAATACGACCGGTGGAGTTAGCACTGCAGACTTTAGAATTTTCAAAGGAGCCAAGACCGATGGCACCTCGGTAGGAGCTCAGGTTGGATCGACCGTTACATTAAACTCTGCATCCCTGAACTCGGCCATCTTCAACTCGACCACCTTTTACACCATAAGCTTAAATGTTAATGCCGTAGCAGGCACTAGCATTGGTTTCACTGGCTCAATTCTAGACTCGTCCAACTCTAGCATCATCGGAGCATTTGGAACGATCTCGGATTCCACTCCGACTTTTGGCGGCACTTCAGTAGCTCTACGCTTAGGCACAGGCGGAAATAATGTGATGACCTCTGTTGATAATCTCGTCCTCACCACTTCCGCCGTTCCCGAACCGTCCACCTACGCGCTCCTCGGCGGTCTTGGTGCTCTCGGTTTCGTGCTCTCCCGTCGTCGTCGCTAATTCCCCCCCTTCGCCCGGTCTCATCACCGGTCGCTAACAAAGCCCCGACTCTCGCTCGCGAGAACCGGGGCTTTTTAATGTCCGCTCACTCCATCCCGATCACGCGGGCCTCTCACGCACCCGTGGCCGAGCGCGGGTTCTTCGACTTCAAACGCGGGTCCGCGACCACGCCGGCCCGTTCGCCCACACCCGCGCGGAATTGCCGTTGAAACTGTCCGGGCGTCTGCCCCGTGACGCGGCGAAACACCTTCGTGAAATGAATGCGATCGGAGAAGCCCGACTTCTCCGCCACGTCATCGATCAGCGAGCCGGACTGCTTCAAGAGCTCGCGCGCATGATCGATACGAACGCGCCGGATATACGCACTCAGGTCTTCACCCACTTGCTGTTTGAATTTGCGGCTCAGGAAATCCGGATGGCAGCGTAGGTGCGCGGCAAGATCTTTGATGTTGAATGACTCGCCTACATGCGCGGCGACATAACGCATGGTTTCCTGGATCACGTAGGGCTGCGGCGGGCCTGCGTCCGGCACGTATTTTTCCAGCGCCGCACCATTCGACACGATGACCTCGCGGAACCAATGCGCCGAATCTTTCAACGTGCGCCGCTGCGTCGCGTAATCGACATGGATCAGGCCGAAGCGGTGTTTATAACCTTCCTGCCATTCGAAATTATCCATCAGCGACCAGTTGAAATAACCGCGCACGTCGATGCCCTCGGCGAGCGCCCGGCGCAGTTGCAACAGGTAGCTGATCATGAACTCGATTCGCACCTGGTCATGCACGCGTCCGTCATGGCCCACCATGTCGCAATTCGACATGCCGCACTCGGTGATGACGATCGGCAGCTTGTAAGTTTCCGCCAAAAATTTCGGCCCCCAATAAAGCGCCTCGGGCGTCTGGCTCCACAGATAGAGCGTGCGCGGATGCCCGGGCGGCAGCGGTGCCAGCGTGGGCGCGCCACCCGGACCCGCCTTGATCGCCTCGCCTTGGAAAATATTGCACCCGTAAAAATCAATCGGCTGCTGGATGATTTTGAAATCCGCCTTCGTCGCACGCGGTGCCGCCGCGCCGTAAACGCGCAAGCCTTCCTCCGGATAATTACCAAACACCACGGGATCGCCCCACCAGCGGTTGTTCCACACACCGTCGGGCCACACCGAGTTGGTCGCGACGCGCGCGGCCGCGATATCCTCCGAGCTTTCCGTCGCCGGATAATAAATCGTGCCCGCCGGCGACCAACCCACGATCGGTTTCTTTTTCGCACGCTCGCGGATCACTTCCACCGCACGCCCGTGCGCCAGCAAGGCATGATGTCCCGCGAGCAGCACCTCGGGCAGATCGAGTTTTAAACCGGGAGCATGCTCGCCACTCGCGTGACCGAGGCCAATGAAGCATTGCGGCTCGTTGAGGGTCACCCAATGCGTCACCCGGTCCGACAGCCGGTCCACGACCGCCGCCGTGTATTTGGCAAACCAGGCTGGGCTCTCCGGATTCAGCCAGCCGCCGCGCAAAAAAAGTTGATAGGGAAAATCCCAGTGAAACAGCGTCACCCACGGTTGCACCCCGGCGGCGAGCAACTCATCCACCAACCGGTCATAGAAGGCCAGGCCCGCCTCGTTCACCGCGCCCGTGCCCGACGGCATCACACGCGGCCAGCACACCGAAAAGCGGTAGGCGTTGAGCCCCATTTGCGCCATGAGGGCCACGTCCCCTTTGTAGTGATTGTAGTGGTCGCACGCCACCTGGCCGGTCTGGCCGTCCCACACATGTCCGCGGCGACGCGTGAACATATCCCACACCGAGGGACCTTTGCCGTCGGCCTCCCACGCACCTTCGATTTGATAGGCCGACGTCACCGCGCCCCAGGAAAATTTATCCGGAAAACTCATGCAGGGTAAGGATTCGCAAGAAACTGCACTGCCGCGAAAGAGGTAAGCGATCAGCGAGTTCCCCGGCCTTGATGGTCAAAACCCGACTAAAAGCGAGGAAATCTTCCCTCATTGCCGGCGCAAACGCATCGGCAAATGACACATTCTGCATCAGCAGACGGCTAACCCCTATTCCTTCATTGGTGCTATGTTCATGCCCGAGCCACCCCGCTCTCTTCCCCTCCCCGGCTGCCGCCGCCCCCATTTACTTTCCCATGAGTTCATCCTTCCCATCCAACTTCACCTGGGGCGCCGCCGCGGCCTCCTACCAAATCGAAGGCGCCTGGCAGTCCGACGGCAAAGGCGCGTCCGTCTGGGACATGGTCTCACACCAAAAGGGCCGCATCTGGGAAGGCCACACCGGCGACGTCGCGTGCGACCACTACAATCGTTACAAGGACGACGTCGCCATGATGTCGCAGATGGGCCTGCAGGCCTACCGCCTCTCCGTTTCCTGGCCCCGCGTCCTGCCCAGCGGCACCGGCAAAGTCAACGAAGCCGGCCTCGCTTTTTACGATCGCCTCGTCGACGAGCTGCTCGCCGCGCGTATCCAACCTTGGGTTACACTGTTTCACTGGGATTTCCCCTACGATCTTTTCATGCGCGGCGGCTGGCTGAATCCCGACAGCGCCCAGTGGTTTGCCGACTACACCGCCGTCGTCGTCGACCGTCTCTCCGACCGCGTCTCGCACTGGATCACCCTCAACGAGCCGCAATGCTTCATCGGTCTCGGCCATCTCCACGGTGAACACGCACCCGGCCTCAAGCTAGGCCTCCACGAGGTCTTGCAAGCCGGCCACCACGCCTTGCTCGCCCATGGTCGCTCGGTGCAGACCATCCGCGCCCGCGCCAAGACCACGCCGGTCATCGGCTGGGCCCCCGTCGGTTGTATCAACTATCCGGTTACAGACTCCGCCGCCGATGTCGCCGCAGCCAACGCCGCGATGGACACCGTGTGGGACGGCCATTGCTGGAACAACCGCTGGTGGGGCGACGCCCCCGTGCTCGGCTCCTATCCCGAGCAGGGCTTGAAGGCCTACGGCAAAAACGCCCCGAAGTTCAAGGATGCCGATTTCGACATCATCAAGCAGCCGCTCGATTTCTACGGCTGCAATATCTACCACGCCACCCCCACCAAAGCCGGCGCCAATGGCGAGCCCGAGACCGTCCAGCTCGATCCAGGATTCCCCCACACGCACTTTCTGTGGAAGCGCACCGACAGCGCACTTTACTGGGGCACCAAGTTCCTCGCCGAGCGTTACAAGCTCCCCATCGTCATCACCGAAAACGGTCTCACCATGCCCGACTGGGTGTCGCTCGATGGCAAGGTCCACGATTCGCACCGCATCGACTTCCTCCACCGCTATCTCCTCGGTCTCGACAAGGCCATCGACGAGGGCGTGGACGTGCAGGGCTATTTCCATTGGTCGATCATGGACAACTTCGAATGGGCCGAGGGCTACAAGCACCGCTTCGGTCTCGTTCACGTCGACTACGCGACCCAAGTGCGCACACTCAAAGACTCGGCCCACTGGTATCGCGAGGTCATCCGCACCAACGGCGCCAACCTTTACAACACGCCTTCCTCCGCCACCCCTTTTACGACCGCGTCCAACGTCGGCGAAACCGCCTCGCTCACGACCGCTTCCGTCTAAAACCCCTCCCCTTTTTTAATGAAACGCTTTACCTCCTTCCGTCCGTTCTGCGCCGCCTTGCTTACCCTGGCAGCCACCCTTTCCGCGACCGCCGCCTCCGATCTGTTCACGCCCACGGCCGCCAGCATCGCCACCATCAAAACCGAGAAGGACCCCGTCCTCTCGCTGGAGGGTTCCGCACTCAAAGTGTCCTTCCCCAATGGCGGCGATTACCCGGGCCTTGACCTGCCCCTCGCCGGCGGCACCGCCAACCTCTCCGCCTTCGCCGGCGTCCAGGCCGAGATCACCAACACCGGCCCGTCCCGCCTCAACGTGAACCTCCGCGCCGACAACCCCGGCGACTGGCGCAAACAACCTTGGAACACCAACAACGTCTGGATCGCCGCCGGCGAAACCAAGATCGTCAAGGTCACCTTCGGCCAGTCGTATGGACGCGCCGGATACGCCCTCGATGCCGCTCGCGTGAGCAACCTCAAGCTCTTCGTCGAAAAGCCCAAGGCCGACGCAGTCATCCTCGTTAAAAACATCGCCCCCTTCGGCACCGGCACGCCGGCGGTCGCCCCTGCCGCCACCACCTCGACCTCACCCGCGGCCACGTCCGCCGCGGTTCCCGCCGGCGCCGTGATCTTCACGCCCACCGCCGCCAACATCGCCTCCATCAAGACCGAGCAGGCCCCGGCCCTCGCATTCGACGCGTCCTCCGGCGCCCCCGCCCTCAAGCTCACCTTCCCCAATGGCGGTGACTATCCCGGCTTCGACTACCCGCTCACCGGCGGACAGCTCAACCTCACCGGTTTCGCCGGCGTGCAGGCCACCGTCACCAACGCCGGCCAGTCCCGCGTCAACGTCGCCCTCCGCGCCGGCAACCCCGGCGACTGGCGCCAGAATCCCTGGAACACCGGCAACGTCTGGATCGCCCCCGGGGAAACCAAGACCCTCAAGGTCACCTTCGGCCAGTCGTATGGAAAGACCGGATACGCCCTCGACTCCTCGCGCGTGAACGTCCTCAAGCTTTACGTCGAGAAGCCCAAGGCCGACGCGGCCCTCCTCATCAGCAACCTCGCCCCGTTCGGCACCGCCTCCGCCACTGCCTCCGTGGAGACCGCTTCGGCCACACCCGTCGCCGCCGGTCAGGACGCCACGTTCTCGCCTTCCATCGGCGGTGAACTCCTCGACCTCGCGAAAAACAAACTCGCCGGCTTCAACCACTCCGATTCCTCCGCCGTCATCGAAGCCGGCAAAGTCAAGGTCACCTTCGAGGCCGGCTCCAACTATCCCAACATCCAGTTCCCCATTCCGAAGGGCGGCTGGAATCTCTCCGCCTTCAGCGCCATCGAAGTGAGCGTCACCAACGCCAACGACAAAAAGGTCACCGTATTCCTCCGCGCCGACAACCCCGGCGACTGGAAAGCCGAACCGTGGAACACCGAAAACACCGTCTTCAATCCCGGCGAAACCAAGATCCTCAAGCTCACCTTTGGCCAGCAGAACGGCGCCCCCGCCTTCCCGCTCAATCCCGCGCGAATCTCCGCGATCCAGATCTTCATCGTCCGCCCGAAGACCGCCACCACGCTCGTCCTCGACAACTTGAAGGCCTCTGGCAGCCCATCCGACGCCGCCAACAAACTTTCCTTCACCAAGCCCGAGGATCGCAACACACCGGCTGTTCTCCCCGCCTGGCTCGGCCAGCGCCCGCCCGCCGATCTCCCCGGCGAATGGGTCAAGACCCTCGATGAAAACTTCGACGGCACCCAGCTGAACGAAAAACTCTGGACCCCGCGCTTCCCGTGGGACGGCCCGCAGCCCGGCCAGTTGCAACATTACGTCCCGGAAAACGTCACGGTCGCCAACGGTGTCGCCACATTCAAAGTCGAGAAGAAGTTCGGCCACGAAAACAACGACCCCAAGCTCGGCACCCGTGCCTACAGCTCCGGCCTCATCCAAAGCTACAACAAGTGGTCGCAACTTTATGGATACTTCGAAGCACGCATCAAAGTCCCCTACGTCCGCGGTCTCTGGCCCGCCTATTGGATGATGCCCGACCGTGGAGCCGCCTCCGGCCTCGACACCTGGCGCCGCCGCGACACCGGCAAGGGCGCCATGGAAATCGACATCATGGAAATCCTCTCCGAGTGGGGCCCCGGCCGCAACAGCGTCGCCACCCACTGGGACGGCTACGGCTCCGACCACAAACAATGGGGCACCTCGCAAATTTACTACGGCCCCACGCCCGATGGTTACCACGTCTTTGGCCTCCTCTGGGAACCGGGTAAACTCACCTGGTATGTCGACGGCAAGAAAACCGCCGAGCAGATCAACGACCGCGTCAGCAACGTCCCCGCCTACTTGAAGTTCAACGTCCAGATGGGCGGCTGGGCCACCAAGAATGTCGATGATGCCAACCTCCCTGCTGTCATGGATGTAGACTACACCCGCGCCTGGCAGCTCAAGAGCCGCCTCTAAAGAACCGATATCCTTCGTTTGAGCACTCGCCGCAGGTGGGTTAAATTCCTCCTGCGGCCCCACCCCTCTACCCCCGTCATGAAACGCCACAACTACCCCACCACCCCGTCCGCCCGTGCAGGTTTCACGCTCATCGAGTTACTTACCGTCATCGCCATCATCGGCATCCTCGCATCGATTCTCATCCCCGTCGTCGGCAAGGTGAAGGAGTCGGCCGCCAAATCCACGTGCGCCAGCAATCTCCATCAGCTCGCCGTGGGCACGCTGACCTACGCCAACGATAATCGCGGCTCCATCCCTCTGCGGCCCGCCGGCAGTGTGATTTACCCGTTTCCGCACGCATTTATTTCCGCCGACTGGGACGCTTTCAGCCCGTATCTCGGCAACCCGCCGAAGGATGGAATCATGTTCTGCCCCGGCCCCCTAAAAGCGTGGCGCAGCACCGAGACCCCGGGCTACGCCGCTACTGGCACGACCGCGAATTACGTTACTTATTCCTACTTCGGAAATCTACCGCTCAAAGCTGCGATCGTTGCCGGTTTCGGGGCCGGCACCCCAAACGTGCTCAAACAGCGCAGCAACGTGCCAGATAATTTCCCTCTCTGGACTTGTCTCACCTACCGGTCCGCCGGTCGCAGCTACGGCCACTCCGATCCCGAACCTGTCACCGGCTCGGTGCAGGGCCAGAACGCCGCCCACGCCGATGGTTCCGTGCGCTGGGTGAAAGGACCCGCTCTCGTTTCCTACTTCGAGAGCGCCGGCGTGGATTTTTACGCCCCCGCCCCCGTCCTCTAAGACCGCGCCAGACGTCACCCCAAAGTCCGCCCGTAATGAATCGCATCCCCTCAAATTCCGTCGCCCGTCGTGAGCGCGGCTTTGCGCTGCTCATCACGATCACCCTCCTGGCCTTTCTCGTCCTGCTGCTCGTTTCGCTCGCGTCGCTCACGCGCGTGGAAACCCAGGTTGCGTCCAACAACCAGCAGCTCTCGCAAGCCCGCCAGAACGCACTCATGGCGCTCAACATCGCCGTCGGCCAGCTCCAGAAATACGCCGGCCCCGACCAACGCACCACCGCCCGCGCCGACCTGGAAAACACACCGGGCCAGAACAATTCCCAGTGGGTCGGCGTATACGGCAGCTCCGTTGCCGGCGACTACACCGCCACGCCCGAATCCATCGCGACCGCTCTTACATCGCCCACCAACATCATGGTGGATACCACCAACGCGGCAGATCCCCGTCGCAATACCGGATCTCCTGCACGCCTGCTCAACTGGCTCGTGAGCGGAAACGAAATCACGCCCTTCGATCCACGCCGGACCTCCGGCGATGTAGGTGCACTCGGCCAAATCACCACTGCTCCCGCAGCGGCCAGCATCCCCTACAAACCCGCCGGCACCGTCGCCAATCTCACCGAGACCACCGCGGCCCTGGCGACCAATCTCACCATCACCAACGCCAGCAACGTCACGCGCCCGGCCCGCCTTCTCGTAGGACAAAACAGCGTTACCTCATCCCTCAACGGATCGCAGCCCATTGATTACGTCGTCGCCCCCGCCGTGGACATCACCGTGCCCGCCGCGAGCGTCCCGGGCATGGGCAGCGGATCACCTGTCACCGTCGGCCGTTACGCATGGTGGGTTGGCGACGAAGGCGTGAAAGCTCGCGTCAACCTCCCTCTCGCCGGCACGGACATCAGCCTCACTAACGACGAAAAGTTCGAGCAACAACGCAACGCGTTCTCCAACTCCACGCGCGCAGCCATCGAACTGATGGCGTCCGACACACCAAGTTGGACGGCCTCAATGCCGGCCCTGAATTCGCCCCGCATCGACACACTTTACAGTCCTGACGCAGCCACGCTCGCGCCGATCGTCTCGCCCAAACAAGTCCCTCTGGCCTCCACCAATGCGCCCGCGATGTCGACGGCGCTCAAATACCGCTTCCACGACGTCACCACCCAATCCACTTCCGTCCTCGCCGACACCAATGCCGGCGGCCTTAAACGGGACCTCAGCATTCTCCTCGATCCCAGCTACACCCCGGCAGCAACCGATCCCACAGCTGACCTCAACCGCATGTGGGTTCCCCATTCCGGAGACAACGGAGGCTTCGTCGCCAGCGGTGGCTTTGCGATCCCCACTTGGCGGCATCTTCGCTCCTTTGCGCAAACCCGCGTGCCCACCGCATCCTCAGATCCCAACGCCCTGAGTGTCCCCGTTCGCCTGCCCACCTACGACAAACCGAACAAAACCACCGTTCCGGCCGACGCAGATCATGTCGGCGCCGCTCCTGTTATCACTTATTTCTCGCTCGGCTTTCGCGCCGCACCCGTAGCTACTCCCGCTCCCGGCGTGGAGATTCACATGAATCTCTATCCACTTGTCGTCATCTGGAACCCTTACAATGTCACCCTCCGCGCTCCCGCCGCCCAGGCAGACGGCAGCAATTTTGAAGTGGGTGTCCAGCCTTCGCACGACGGACAGGTCAACGTTGAGCTCGAAGCCGATATCGCGGGCACTTGGACATCCCGAGGTCGCTTCAACTTCCTCCGCACCCACTACGGCAACAACGGTAACTTTATCCGCTTTCGCCTGAAGTGCCCCGACATACTACCCGGTCAAAGCCTTGTTTTCTCCCTTCCTGTCACCTCGAGCGGTCAGGTTTATAACCAGCAGAACATACTTGAAAACATCGAGCCTGAGCCTGGCGCCTACGTTTCCGTTCCCTTCCGCACCGGTCCCGCCGGCAGCCCGACGAACATCACCATCTTGGCAGGCGAGGAAAACCTCTCCTATCGCCTCGCCGCAAGTCCCGGAACCCAGAGCGCCAGCTTCCTGGGTGGCGGAGGCATCAATATCTACCTCGGTGAGCCCAGCTCCCTCTCCTCTCTGACCACGACCGGCGGAGCCAACGATGCGGCCAATCGCGCCTTCTTCAACCCCTCCGCCACAAACCGCCGCTGGTATAGCACCGCACAGGATATGGATTGGTCCGGTCTGGTCGTCACCCCGCCCTTTCAAGAGCCCGGCCCGCTTGTCCACGACACCATCGCCTCAGAGCCCACCTATGTTTTCCAAACGCAGGCACTCTTCTCCGGCCAAGGCAGCAACGCACAGCTCAATGCCAACCAATACATGTTCGCGACCCGCTGGCTCGCGCAGGGCAACATGCGAGCCGTCCGCTCCGGGCGCACCCGCCGCGACAACAACTACAACGTCCTCTTCACCGCCACCGCCGGTCAGCCACTCTACACGTTCCCTTGGCAGAAATTCATCAACGGTCCCGGTCCGGATAGCGACCGCACTTCAGCCGGCCAAGGTCACGACTGGTTGGGCGGCGCTCCCGTCGATGTCGGTCTTTTTGAATTCCCCTACGAAAACCAACCGCTCCAATCCATCGGACAGCTTCAACACGCGAACCTTTCTCTCGTTGGCGCCTACCCAGCCTACCCCGTCGGCAACAGCCTGGCCGATTTCCGTCTCGTTTCCGGCGGCGCCAGTTTCTCGACCACGCCCCCCGGCTGGCAAATCGCCCGCGTCGATTCCGGCACCGGCGCCCAAGGCATCGGAAAACTCGGTTCCGACATGCGCGGCTATTACGACATTTCCTACCTGCTTAACCGCAACCTGTGGGACCGCTACTACTTCTCCACCGTCCCCGCCACCGGTGCCATCTCCGCGACCCAGACTTTTCCCAACACCCGCCATCTGCGCTACAACCCCGCGATCGATGTTCAAAACCCCGACCGCTCTGCAGCCGGCCTGATGGTTGCCGGCGCGTTCAATATCAACTCCACCTCCGAACAGGCTTGGCGGGCGATTCTGGGTGGTGGCAATCAGCTCAGGTTCAATCCGGAAAACCCGGGTTCCCCCTCAACCAATACGCTCAAGACAACCTTCTCCCGTTTCATCCGTCCCAACGGCGACGATAATCCCAATGATGCCTGGAAAGGCTACCGCTCACTCGACGAAAACGAAATCGCCCAGCTCGCCCGCGACATCGTCACCGAGATCCGCAATCGCGGCCCCTTCGTTTCTCTGGGTGATTTCGTGAACCGCCGCCTCGTGGATAACTCCGGGACCCCCGGCGAGGACGAGAGCTATCGCGGCACCATTCAAGCCGCCATCGACGCCACCACCACGTCCTCGTCCACCCGCTTTCCGACCAACGACGCCGGCGACACCTTCTGGGCGCAGGACCAGCTCATCACCTCGAGCGGAACCCGGGTTAACCAGGAAAGCCAATACACCATGGGCTACTACGGCCGCCCGCTCGTCGAAGGGCGCCGCAACACCTCGACCACCGCAGAACGGCCTTACGGCGGCCGTTCTTCCTTCGCTCCCAAATACATCACGCAGGCCGACATCCTTTCCAAGATCGGTGCAGGCCTCTCCGGTCGCTCCGACACCTTTACGATTCGCACCTATGGCGAAACCGTGAATCCCGTCCTGCCCGACACCGATCCCAATTACATCACCGGCCGCGCGTGGTGCGAAGCCGTTGTCCAGCGCCTCCCCGAATATGTCGAGAGCTCCGTGAACGCTTGGGACAGCCCGGGCAACGGCAGCGTCAGCCAAACCTTCGGCCGCAAATTCAAAATCATTTCTTTCCGATGGCTCTCGCCCAACGACATCTGATCCGCGTCCTCGCCTGCGTTTTTCTACTGGTCGCGCCCGCAATCTTGCGCTCGCAAACTTCGCCTGCGCCCGAAGCACCCGCCCCGCAGTTTCGCGTCGTCTCGATCGCCGGCGTGGAAACCTTCTTTTTCGACGTCGAAAAAAAGAAAGAATCACTGAACGCCGCCGCCGGCTCATTCTCCCAGCTCTACCCCGCACCAAAAAACCGGGACGTCGTCTTCTACCGCGAGGTGCCCAACGCAGACCCCAAACTGCCCCCGGTCAAAACGCCGGTCGCCAAGGCTCAGCTGCCTGCTCAAAAAATCGGCCCCTTTCTCATACTCATCGCCAAGAATCCGCCCGAAGCCGAACTCGCCTACAACACCCTCGTCATCGACCAATCTCTCGAAGCCCACCCAGCCAACAATTATCGCGTGTTCAATTTCTCCAAGCGCCGTCTGGCTGTAAATATCGCCGACACGAAGATGGTGCTGCCGACCGGCCAGTATCAGACCGCCCCCTATCCGACCTCACGCAAAGCTTGGCTTCAAGTAGCCGCGGATGAAAAAGCTGATGGCTGGCTCCTCGTAAGCAGCAGCGCCCATCCTGTCGGCGCCGATTCCCGCACCAGCATCTTCCTGGTGGATATTGCCCCGTCGCCGATGGACCCCAATCCCAAGGGAATCGTGGCCCGCCGTATCCGGGAGTCCATTACGACCGACGAAAAGGGTGTTCAGCACGTTCGCTGATCGCCCTCCGAACCAGCTCCATGTCCGCGATCCCGGCACCTGCTTCTTCTTCGTCTTCGCAACCCGCCGCCAACGATCCCAATCGGCTCAAGGTCGGCACGCTCACCTACACCCGGGCGAGTCTCATCACGCTCTTCCTCTTCCTGCTCTGGGGTGACTTCTGCTTCACGCTCATGGAGACGGTGGTGCCGAGCATTCTACCACTGAAGCTCAACTCCATCGGTGCGCCCAACTGGGCTCTCGGCCTCATCGTCACCACCATCCCCAACATGATGGCGGCGGCGATCAACCCGATCATCAGCTTCCGCAGCGACCGCTTCCGCAGCAAATGGGGACGACGCATCCCGTTCCTCATCGGTGCCACGCCGTTCCTCGTTATTTTCCTCATTCTGCTCGGCTACGCCGCTCCCATCGGCCGCTGGTTGCACGACATCGGCCTGCACGGTCGTTTCTCCGAGATGTCCGTCATGCTCGTCGTGATCGGCGTGCTGATGATCTGCTTCCAGTTCTTCAACCTCTTCATCACGTCGGTCTATTACTACCTGTTCAACGACGTCGTTCCCCACGCCTTCCTCGCCCGCTTCATGGCGCTCTTCCGCGTCGTGGGTTCACTTGCCGGCGCCGGCTATAATTTCTTCGTGTTGAAATACGCCGAGTCGCACATGCAGCTCATCTTTATCGTCGCCGGCGTGCTCTACCTCATCGCCTTCGTGATGATGTGCTGGAAGGTCCGCGAGGGTGATTATCCGCCTCCACCTGAATACATCGGCGAGAAAAAAGGCTTCCGCGCCGCCATCCGCACTTATGCCACCGAGTGTTTTACCCACCGCTTTTACTGGTATATCTTTCTCGCCAACGCGTGCATCGCCATGACCTGGGCCTCCGGTTCCTACACGCTTCTCTACCAGACCAAATACCTCGGTCTCTCCTTCGATTTCATCGGCAAGGTCGGCGGTATCTGCGGCATCGTCGGCGTCATTTTACTCTACCCCGCCGGCATCCTCGCCGACCGCGCCCATCCGTTGCGCGTGCTGCTGATCGCCATGAGCCTTCAGGTGTTCATAGGGCCGTTCTCCATCACGTTTGCGATGATGAGCCCGGGCATTTCACCCAACATCCTTCCTTGGATCTATGTCACGTTGAGTGTCATCGGCCTGCCGCTCTACATTCTTTATAGCGCCGCCGAGATTCCCACGCTCATGAAAGTCTTCCCGATGGATCGTTACGGCCAGTTCTCGTCGGCCAACGCTCTCGTGCGTTCCACCGCGCTCATCTTCGGCGGCGTCGCTTGCGGCGTGTTTTTCGATCTTACGTCCAAGCTGAATCCCAATCCGGTTTACGCCTACCGGTTCCTTCCCGTGTGGAACTTCACCTTTCAGGCCGGCTCGCTCTTCTTCACGTGGTTGCTCTACCGCGAATGGAAAAAGCTCGGCGGAAAAGACAATTTCGTCCCGCCCGCTCCGCTGCCCAATTCACCCGTCATGACACCATGAGCCCGCTGCCACTCACCGCCACCCGCGCCCAACGTCTGCGCCGTGGCATTAATCTCAGCCACTGGTTCTCCCAGATCTATGTCGCTCCGGGATATGTCCCCGCCCACTTCGATTCCTACATCCGCGTAGCCGACATCGCGCTCATCCGCGACCTGGGCTTCGACCACGTTCGCTTTCCGATCAACTGCGAACCGATCCTCGCCGCGGCAGCTGCCGATGGCACGTTGCCCGCCGACTACCTCGCGCGTATTCAGAACCGGATAGATGTGATCCTCGACCACGGGCTCGCCGTCATCGTCGACATCCACCCCGAGGATGCGTTCAAAAAACACCTCGCCACTCAACCCGCCGCCCTCGCGACGTTCGTTAATTTCTGGGAGCAATTCGCCGCCGCCCTCGTGCGCTTCGACCCCGAGCGCACGTTTTTTGAAGTGCTCAACGAGCCCTGCGTCCACGACCCGCTTCGTTGGAATAAAATCCAAAACACGCTCGTCGAGGCCATCCGCCGCGTCGCACCGCATCATACGATCATCATCACGGGCGATCAGTGGTCGTTGCTGCCCGATCTCCTGCAAGTAACGCCGCCGGCCGACCGCAACATCATCGCCAATTTCCATCTCTACGATCCCCACGTCTTCACGCATCAGGGAGCGGGCTGGGTGTCGCCCTGGGCGATGTTCACCAAAGGCCTCACCTATCCCGCCGACCCCACGTTCATCGCCGAATTCCTCAAGAGGGTCACCGATCACGATGCCCGCCGCCAGCTTGCCGAATATGTGGTGATGAACTGGAATGCGCAGGTCTATCACGACTTCATCCAGCCCGCCGTCACCTGGGCCCGCGAGCACGGCCTGGTTCTCACGTGCAATGAATTCGGCGTGTATAAAAAATTCGCACCACGTGCCTCGCGCCTGGCTTGGGTGCACGATGTCTCCGCTGCACTTTCTGCAAACGGCATTGGTTGGACCATGTGGGATTACGCCGGGGATTTCTCGGTCGTCTCCTCAAAGGACGGCCTCCGCGTTCCCGACATCGAGCTGTTGCACGCGCTCGGTCTGCCCGCTCATACTGCCGGCACCCCATGCGTAGTATCTTCATCGCCTGCCTAGGACTGATCGCAGCATTCACCGTTTCCAGAGCCGCCGAATCACCGGCGTTGCCACCTCATCCCCGGCTGCTCGCCACCTCCGCAGACTTCGACCGTATTCGCGAATCGGTTACGCATGACGGTCCGCTCAAAGATGCGTTCGTGATTCTGAGCGAAACGGTCGAGCGGGAATACTACGCCCCGCTTCTTACGAGGCAGCTCATCGGCCGTCGCATGCTCGACACCAGCCGCAACGCCGTCCGTCGCATCCTCAATGGCGCCCTGCTTTACCGCATCACCGGCGATAAAAAATGGGCGGCTCGCGCTGAACAAGAGATGCTTTCCGTCGCCGCCTTCAGTGACTGGAACCCATCCCATTTTCTCGACACCGCTGAAGCCGCCACCGCCGTGGCCATCGGTTACGACTGGCTCTACGATGTGTTGTCCCCCGAATCGCGCACGGTGCTTAGGCATGCCCTGGTCGAGCAAGCGCTCAAGCCCGGCGACTCCGACCAGCTCGGGTGGCGCAAGGGTCTTAATAACTGGCGCCAGGTGTGCGAAGCCGGCCTCACGCTCGCCGCGCTGGCCGTTGCCGAGGAAGAGCCGGAACTCGCCGCGCGCACCATCGCTCGTGCCCGTCGCAATGTTCCGCCTATTTTCGAAACCTACGCACCCGACGGCGCCTACGTCGAAGGCCCCATGTATTGGGAATATGGCTCCACGTTTCATGTGTTGCTCATCGAGGCCCTGCGCACCGCCACCGGTTCGTCTGCAGTGCTCGGCAGCGACCCCGCGTTCCTCCAAAGCGCCTCCGTCGTCAATATCCTCACCGGTCCCTCCGGTGACTTCTTTAACTACGGCGACTGCATACTTCGCCGCAGTTATCTGCCAGTCATGTATTGGTTCGCCCGCGAAACCCGCAGTCCGGGCATTGCAGCTCGCGAGCATTTGAAGATCGGGAAACCCGGCGTGGATTACAGCGCGCATCCGGAAAAGGCTCCGCTCACGAGTCGTTTTTTCGCGCTCTCACTCCTGTGGATGCCCGCCGGCCCGGCCGCCACTCCAGTCGCGACGCCTGAAAGCTGGAAGACTGAAGGTGCCAACCCCATGGCGATTTTCCGCCGAGGCGATGGTCGCAATTCACTCTATGCCGGCATCAAGGGCGGACGCGCGCGTATCAGCCACGGGCACCAGGATGCCGGCAGCTTCATTCTGGAACTCGGTGGCGTCCGCTGGACGACCGATCTCGGCATGCCCAGCTACAACACCGTCGAGCAGGCCGGCATTTCACTGTTCGGTAAGGACCGCTGGAAGGTTTTCGCCCTCAACGCCAGCAGCCACTCCGTTCCGTTGATCGACGATCTGGATCCCGACGAAAACGCAACCGCCACCCTGCAAGCATTCTCCGCCGGCGAACAATCCGCGCTCATCAACCTCACCCCGCTCTACGCCTCCCAAGCCAAGAAACTCACCCGCGAACTGCGTATCGATTCAGCGGATACCGTAATAATTCGCGACCGGTTGACCGGCGCGACCACCGGTGCGCATTATCGGTTTTCCTGGATGACCAAGGCTTCGGTCGAAACCAATCCCACCGGCGCGACTCTGCGCATGAACGGTAAAACGCTGCGCCTCGTTTTCTCCAGCGACGCCGCGTTCAAGGTCTTCGATGAAGACGCCTCGCATCCACCCGCGGACTACGACGCGCCCCAGCCAGGCCTTCGTCGTATCGGCGTGGTGTTCACCGTTACGAAGCCGGAGCACACGCTTAGTGTAACCGCGCGACTGGTCGACCAGCCCTGAATCGGTTCAGCAGTTGGTTCAGGGGAGCGTAAGTTCGATCACGAGCTTGCCTTCCTTGGCTTCGGGACCGCCCGAAAAATAGAAAACCACAAAGCTGCTGCTGGCCATGAGCGTCTCCTTGCCTTCCTCGCCCGCCTGACCCCACGCATCGCCGTTGAACTTGATCACGGCCGGTCCGGATTGGGTCGAGTAGGTCACCGAGCCGGGAGCCACCACGGCCTTCTGGCCGAGTGACAACGACGCGCGGTTCATCTTAACCGTGTAAACTCCGGAGATCGGGCCGCGCGGATCATCCATGTTGATCGGCTTGAACACCGTCTCGATCTTCAACGACGACGGAAGGCACGTGACCAGCGTCTCCACCGAAAAGCGCGAATGCACGCCGGTGATTTCAAACACCACCTTGCCGTCGCGCACGGTCTTGTTGATGGCCGGTTTGTAATCCGTGTCACCCATCGCGCCCGCATAAAACGTCTTGGCGGTCCCGGTGAACATACCCTGCAACTCCAACCAGCCGAACTCGTCGATGATCGTTTTGTTTCCCACGCCCACCATCTTGCGCAGAAGACCACGGTCAGAGACTTCGAAACTGTAGCGCTCGTTGCGGAAGCTGCGCGGCGATTTCATTTCCTCGACCAGCATGCGCGCGTTTTCTTCTTCGCGCAAGCGCAGCTCCTCGGCGGACAACTGTGGAACCGCCGCGACGACCTCCGGGCTGGCGCTCTTGCCCTTCGTCATAAAAAAAGCCCCCGCTCCGCCCAACACCACTACGGCCGCGATGGCGGCGAACAAAGCCACCGGTTTTTTCTTGGGGGCAACCTGAATGATTTCTGGCTCAGGCGCCGCCTCCACCACCGGATCATCCGGTAAAAAAAGTATCGGCACAGGAGCGGCAGGCACCACCGGAGCCACCACCGCGACGGGCGCGGGCGCAGGCAGAGGCGCGGGTTTGGGTGTCGGCGCCACCGGTTTCATGATCGGAGCCGCTGTCATCGGCTTGGGAGCCACGGGCGCCGCAGCCGCGGACGCGGGCACCGGCTTCATGATCACGGGCGCAGCCTTGGGCGCGGCGGCGGCGGCCGAAGCCATGACCGGAACCGGTGCAGGCTTGGCGGGAGCAGGTGCCACCACGGGAGCCGGTGCCTTGATCACCGGAGCCACCGGCTTGGGTGCGACCGGTGCGGATGCTGGCGCGGGTGCAACCGACACAGGTGCATTCACATCCAACCAACCCGGCTGCCACGCTTGCTCTCCGCCGCCGGTCGAGGACGCCTGGAACAACACGCCGAGCGCCGATACCGGCAGCGTGGCGGCGACGGCGCTGCCACCCAGCCCGCGTTGCGCGCAGAATGCCGCCATGTCTGGAGCCAGCGGCGCGAGCTCCAGCGCGGAGGCCACCGCCTTCGCCAGCCAGGCCTGACCCGCCGGCAAACCGGCCACATGCAACGCCGTCGGCGCGCAGCCCAGTGCCGTGATCGCCGGCCGCAGCACTGCAGCCAGCCGCTCTGCCACCGGACCCGCCGTCTCCGAGAAATCGTAATCGTTATTAAAAAACAGCTTCGCCGCCGCCGCGCGAAACTTCAGGCCCAGCCCGGCCTGCACCGCTTCGAAAATCTGCGTGAAGCCGATCGCCGCGAGTCCGGCCGCCTCGCAGCCCGCCGCGGAAACACACGCCAGCTGCGCGTCGGTCTCGCCCACCTGCCACACCAGCACGCGCGTCGATTCCGGCATGTCCTGCAACGCTGTCACCACGGCACCAATACGCACCGGCAACGCCAGCCGCACATTCGCGGCGGAGAAACCCAGTGACGCGAGCTGCGCTTTCGCCGCATCCACCTGTTCGGTGGCGGCACCCGTGACCACCCACGGCGACGCCCCGACGGTATCCACGCGGGAACCGTTCGTCGCATCAAACGCCACCACGCTCAACGGCGAACCCAGTCCGTGGGGCGCGGATTCTGCACGCGCGAGCAAGCTCTTCGTCGTGCGCATCGAAGCCGCTTCCTCCGCGGACGAACGCAGCACGAAACCCGAAGCAGGCACCAGCAGCACCTGCGCATTGGCCGTCGCCAATCCCGGTGCGATTTCTGCGAGCACCGTCGTGACGGCAGCGGCCTCGAGGGCGCATTCCTTAAAACCTTCCAGACGGCCGGCGGCATTGATCACTGCGAGCTGCACGGAATGTGGAGCGAGTTCTACGAGAAGACGGGGAACGGATTGTGATGCCATGAACGTGTGATATTAAACTGAAGCTGAGAATCAGGTGGCACTCATCATGTCTTGGATGATGCGTTTTCGTTTGGCCTCGAAGGCCTGCTCTTTTTCGGTGTGCGCGGTGTATTCGGCGTCCAACGCCTGGCGATCCGCGTCAAGCAACGCGCGGGCATTGGCCAGTGCGGCGAGATCTTTTTTCAACTGGGCCGCCTGCCCGGCCTGCTGCTTTTCGACCTCGGCGAACTGCGTTTCGCGACGTGTGAGTTCGGACGCCTTTTGCTCGAAGGCTTTTTTGGCCGCGTCCAGCGAGGCTTGTTCCTCTTCGGCCGCGGCACTGTCGGCTTCCATGCGGGCACGCAATGAAGCGACTTCCTTTTCACGGGTCGCCAGCGTCTGCTCGCGCGTTTTCAACGCGGCGGCGCGCTCCTCGATTTCGGCCGTGCGTGTGGCCACGGCATGCAACGCCTTTTCCTCGGCTGCCGCCGCGCGGGCTTCGATTTCGGCCGCCGTGGTTTCGCGTGCGGTGAGCTGCTTCTCTTGCGCGGCAATCTTCTTCGCCTGCGCCGCCAGCTCTTTGGCGCGCACCTCGGCTTCGGCCTGGGCTTCTTCAAGTCCCGCCGCATCGGCTTCGATCCGCGCAGTCTCGGCAGCGAGTTTGGCCTGAGTGACTTTGGCCGACTCACCCGCTTCCTTGGCTTGCGCGAGCGCCGCGGCGGTTTCCGCACGCATGGGCTCCAGCGCCTTCGCTTCCTTGGCCAGCCGGGATTTTTCGCCCAGCAGCTCGGCTTCAAGATTGGATAAATGCTCCGCGCTGATCACCGCGGCCTGTTCGCGCTCGGCCAATTTGACGAGTTGCGCGGCCAACGCTTTTTCACGGACCTTCAGATCGGCGACCTGCTTCTTCGCATCCGCTTCGGCAGCTTCCAAAGCGGCCGCTTCCGCTTCAATGCGGGCGGTCTCGGTGGCCAGTTTGGACTGAGTAACCTTGATCGACTCACCAGCTTCCTTGGCTTGCGCGAGCGCTGCGGCGGTTTCCGCACGCATGGGCTCCAGCGCCTTGGCTTCCTTGGCGAGCCGGGATTTTTCACCCAGCAGTTCGGCCTCAAGATTGGATAACCGCTCGGCGTTCACCATCACGGCCTGCTCGCGCTCGACCAACTTGATGAGCTGCGCGGCCGCCGCTTTTTCACGGAGAGCCAGATCACCCGATTGTTTCGCCGCAGCCGCCTCGGCAGATTCCAAGGCCGCGGCTTCGGCTTCGATGCGCGCAGCTTCGCGGGCGACTTCCTTTTGTTTGGCGGCGAGCGCGACTTGCGCCTGCGTGTGGGCCGCGGCCTCTTGCCCGAGGGTTTCACGAAGACTGGCCAGACCGGCGCGTTCCTCGGTGAGGCGTGCTTGCGCGAGGGGCAGATCTTTTTGCGCCACGTCAAACGCCGCGCGCGCCGCGGCCAGTTGTTTCTCGCGACCGGAGAGTAATTGCTCCGCCACTTCCACCTCGGCCCGGGCTTCTTCATGCGCGTTCACTTCGGCGGCATGACGCGCCTCTGCTTCAACCAGTTGCTTCTCGCGCGCAGCCTGGGCCGCGACGGAGAGCACGGACGCTGCTTGCAAGGCTTCGAGTTTTTCACGGGCGACACGGATGGCCGCCTCCTCGGCCGCATGCCGCTTTTGCTCGATGCTAAACGATGCTTCCATCTCGGCCAGGGCCTGCTCGCGCTCCTCGATGTCTTTAGCGCGCGACACGCTGGTGGCGTTGGCGAGATGTTGTTTATCGAGCGCTTCCTGCAGCTCGCGGCCCAGACGATCACACTCCGCGCGCAGGGTTTTTAATTCACGGCCATCAGTCGCGGACGATGCGGCGGTGGCTCGCGCACTGCCGCTTTCATCCGCCAAAAAAAGTGTCAGCGACGAACGGCAATGGAGCATAAAGGCTCCCTCCTCGTCCTTCGCGTAGACGGGTTTCAGCAGTTCGTCCGCCCGCGCAATCATTGCACCGAGATTAATCGGCGGATGGAAGAGATCACGCACGCCGAAGCGGATGGCCTTCACGATGAAATCGAGCTGCGGTTTTGCGCACAGCAACAAGATCGCCGCATCGGGCTGCAGGCCGCGCATGCGCTCGACCAGCTCGAGAACTTCAGCATCCCGCGTGCGCCCGTCGCACAGGATCAAATCAAATTTTTCGCCCTTAAGCGCTGCTTCCACCTCGGGTTCCGTCGCAAACGTGCGGTCATAGAGTCCGCTGGCAGTCGCAATCAATGCTTGGGCATTGAAGACGGCGGAGCCTGTCCTGAGTAGTAGGAGTTTAGCCGACACGAGGTAAGGGGTTGTTAACCGGCGGGGTGCGAAAGCGAGACAAAGCAAAGGGCACTCCTCAACGTCTTATCCTGCAACCCCAAAAACCGAACCTCGTCAGGCTTTTACAATGTTTTACCGTTTTTAGCCCGGCAGCTCCGCAGGCCCAGGCTCCTGCCAGGCCGAGCTCACCACGATCGTCTGCTCGTTGCGCGGTATTCCCTTTTCTCCATCGGCCAGCAAACGGTGCAGCAGCGTCATCGCCGAATGCCCCATGCTCGCATAATCACGAACGAATCGCGCCTGGGTGCACACCGTTCCGTCGGGCGGCGATAACTCCACTTGAGGCAGGTGCGCGACCAACCGGTGCAATTCCACCGCGCGTTCTTCAAACGATTTGCCCAACACCAGTGAATCCGGCCGGTTGCGTTTCAACCAACGCGCGAAATCCGCGGGCCGATCCAGTTTCGCCGTATAATAAGCGTCCGACATCTTATCCTCAGCGCGGTGATAGTGAACCAGTGCCGCCCGCAACAACGGCAGTCCCATCAGATGGTGCATGGTGTTGTCATCCACAAATCCCGGCCGACACCAGCCCTGCGCCCGCAGCCGCGACAAGGCAAAGCTGATGTCTTTGTCGTAATCACGCCCCACCCGATGCAACGCCGGCGAGACCAGGCTTTGCCCAATCGTCACCCAACTGAAGTCGCCCCATGGCAGCACGGGATCAACCAGCGCATGCTCCAGCGGTCCCAACAGCAGGCCGCGAATACCACGCGCCCGGCACATCCGCGCAGTCCTCCTCAACGCCGCCTTGTCCTCAAAATCCACCGTGAAAAACTCGATCTGGTATCCCAACATCCGCCCGCGTTCGCCCGCGGATGAAAACAAGTCTCCCAACCACGGCTGCGCTTGCGGCGATACATCCAGGAACCATCCGATGGTCTCCCGATAAAAATCATGCCGGCGCGCCCGCGACATGCCCTCGGCGACCACCGGGTCGGCGTGATAACCGCGGCTCGCCGCCAGCGACTTCACCCGTGCGGTGGTTTCGGGCGTGATGCGGGAGTCGGAACGCAGCGCGAGCGACACGGTCGCCGCGGAAATTCCAAGTTCGCGCGCGAGTTGACGCATGGTGGGCCGAGGCATCGTTCAACAGTTAAACAATCGCGTTCGTTGAGGTCGAGCGTGAAGCCCCGTTGCGTCGGTTTAACCAAGGTTTACTCCCCCCATGAAACTCTACTCCTGCCTCCTGCTCGCCCTTGCCAGTGTCGTCACCTCCTCGCTCACGGCTGCGACCTACACGTTCGATACAGCCGCTGATTACACCAGCAACTTCACCGCTGGTTTCACTCCGGGCACATCGATAGCATGGAGCAACACGAGTCCCTACGGTAACCACGTGGCAAAATTCGACGCCGCTACCAACTCAGGGTATTCAATTTTGAACTCAGCGGCGGCCGGCACCAGCTACACCCTCAAGGCGGATGTCGCCTTCAACGGGGCATTTACGGCCACCTCTTCGAGTTTTGGATTTTTAACCAATATCGGGACGAACAATGGCTACACGGCGGTCTTCCGCTTCACCGGTGCCAACACCGCCGACTTCCGTGTCTTCGAAGGCACCAGCGCCACCACCGGTGCCATCGGCACCCAGGTAAACTCCCTCCAGACGTTCACCCTTGGAGGACCCGCGACTTGGTCCAACACCACGTATTACACGCTCAATCTGGACGTGCTCAACACAGGCTCGTCCATTTCATTTACCGGATCGATTCTCACCACGGGCGGCACTGTTCTCGGCACCTTCGGCACCTACACCGAGACCACTCCTTTAAGCGTCTCCAACACCATCGTAGGCTTCCGCATGGGCGTAAATTCGCAAGAAACCGTGCGCATGGATAACTTTTCCGTGACTGCCATTCCCGAGCCCTCCACCTACGCGTTGATCGGCGGTGCTGGAGTGCTCGGCCTCGCTCTGTGCACGCGCCGCAAGCGTGCCTGAGCAATCCGTCTCGGTTCACTCAGGCACGAACGTTATTACGCGATAACCAGCTCGTCGCCCTGCACCTTGAAGGTGACTTCGGCGCCGTCCTTCACTTCGCCGCCGATGAGGGCGCGGGCGAGCTTCGTCTCGATCTGGCGTTGTAGGAAACGCTTGAGCGGACGCGCTCCGTAAACCGGATCGTAGCCTTTCTCGCCGACCCAAGCCTTGGCCGTTTTGTCGAGCATCACGGTGACGCGGCGATCGAGCAGGCGCTTGTTCAAATCGGCCAGCAACAGATCCACGATGCGGGTGATTTCTTCGAGCGTGAGCGGCTTGAAGAGGATCGTCTCGTCGATGCGGTTGAGGAACTCCGGGCGGAACGCCTTGCGCACTTCGGCCATGACCGACTCGCGCACGCTTTCCGGAATCACGTCGGTGGTGACACCTTCGATCAGGTAACGCGAACCGAGGTTCGACGTGAGGATGATCACCGTGTTTTTGAAATCGATGGTGCGGCCCTGCGAATCGGTGATGCGTCCGTCGTCGAGCACTTGCAGCAGGATGTTGAACACATCCGGATGCGCCTTCTCGATTTCGTCGAACAGGATCACGGCGTAGGGCTTGCGACGCACAGCTTCGGTGAGCTGGCCGCCTTCGTCGTAACCAATGTAGCCGGGAGGCGCGCCGACCAGACGAGAGACGCTGTGCTTCTCCATGTATTCGGACATGTCGATGCGCACGAGCGCGGCTTCGCTGTCGAAGAGCGTCTCGGCCAGCGTCTTCGCGAGTTCGGTTTTGCCGACACCCGTCGGGCCGAGGAACAGGAAACTGCCGACGGGGCGGCGCGGGTCTTTGATACCGGCGCGGGCGCGCAGGATGGCGTCGGTCGCAAGCGTCACCGCTTCGTCCTGGCCGATCACGCGCTCATGCAGCACCTCGCCAAGGCGAAGGAGTTTTTCCTTTTCGCCTTCGACAAAACGCGTCACCGGCACGCCGCTCCATTTGGAAACGATTTCGGCAATCTCTTCCGCGGACACCTCTTCCTTGAAGAGTTCAGTCTTTGCAGCGGTGGTCTCGGATTTCTTCAGCTCGGCTTCGAGCTGCGGGATCTTGCCGTGGCGGAGTTCGGCCAGCTTGTTGAGGTCGTAGTTGCGCTCGGCTTTTTCCAACTCGATACGCGCGGCGTCGAGTTGCTCGCGCACGGCGCGCACGGCGTTGACGGAGTCTTTTTCTTTGTCCCACTTCGCCTTCAGGCCGGCGGCTTGCGAACGGGCGTCAGCGAGTTCTTTGCGCAAGGATTCGAGGCGATGCTTGGAGGCGTCGTCTTTCTCGAGCTTGAGCGCGGCTTCCTCGATTTCGAGTTGGAGCACGCGGCGCTGGAGCGCGTCGAGTTCCTGCGGAGCCGAGTCCATCTCGGTGCGGATCATCGCGCAGGCTTCGTCCATGAGGTCGATTGCCTTGTCGGGCAGGAATCGGTCGCTGATGTAGCGGTTGGATAGCGTCACGGCGGCGACAAGCGCGTTGTCTTGGATGCGCACACCGTGGTGAAGTTCGAAACGTTCACGGATGCCGCGCAGGATGGAGATCGCGTCTTCAACGGACGGCGGCTCAACCATGACGGGCTGGAAACGGCGCTCGAGCGCGGCGTCTTTCTCGATGTGCTGGCGGTATTCGTCGAGCGTGGTCGCGCCGATACAGTGGAGTTCGCCGCGCGCGAGCATGGGCTTGAGGAGATTGCCGGCGTCCATCGCGCCGTCGCTCTTGCCGGCGCCGACGATGGTGTGGAGTTCGTCGATAAAGAGAATGATGCGGCCATCGGCCTGCTTCACTTCGTTGAGCACGGCCTTGAGGCGCTCTTCGAATTCGCCGCGGTATTTCGCGCCGGCGACGAGCGCGCCCATGTCGAGGGAGAAGATCGTCTTGTCCTTGAGGCCCTCGGGCACGTCGCCGCGCACGATGCGCTGCGCGAGACCCTCGACGATGGCGGTCTTGCCGACGCCGGGTTCGCCGATGAGGACGGGGTTGTTTTTGGTTTTGCGCGAAAGGATGCGCACGGTGCGGCGGATCTCGTCGTCGCGGCCGATGACGGGATCCATTTTGCCCTTCTTCGCGAGCTCGACGAGGTCGATGCCGTATTTGGTCAGCGCGGCGTAGGTCGTCTCGGGATTGTCGGTGGTGACGCGTTGTGCGCCGCGGAGATCTTTGAGGGACTTGAGGACTTTCGTGCGCTCGATGCCGAAGGATTTGAAATAGTTTTTAAGCGCGTCGGGTTTCGCGACGTCGAGCAGACCGAGGAAAAGATGTTCGACGGAAACGAAATCATCTTTGAGCGATTTGGCTTCGGCCTCGGCGCGGGTGAGGACTTCGTTGACCGACTGGGTGACGTAAACTTTCGATGTGTCCACGCTGCCGGAGACTTTGGGCAGGCGGTCGAGTTCGCGCTCGGCGGCGAGTTGCAGGGCGCTGGTGGTAAGCCCGAGCTTCTCGACGAGCGCGGGCACGATGCCGTTCTCCTGCGCGAGCAAGGCGTGGAGCAGATGCCAGGTCTCCACCTCATTGTGACTGCGACGACGCGCCTCGGCTTGGGCGTCGGTCACGGCCTGGCGGGACATCTGGGTGAGTTGATTAGAATCCATATAATTCATCTTCGCACACACCGGACCACTTCACAACGGGGTGTTTACCTAGGGCAAACGATACAAGCCGCGGCCACGCTGGGCCATAAGCGCCAGCGGGTGTGCCACCAACGACACAACTTGACTCAACGCACTTCCCGACGCCTTCAAACTCTGCCTCGTTTACGCAGCAAAAGCTTTTCCATCCTCAACGCATTCTTGATGGCATAGCCATCACGGTCGTTGTTGAAGAAAATCCACACCTCGCGCGCTCCGCTGCCCCGGATCTTGTCGGCCCACTTCGACAGCTCCGCGTCAGAGTAATCGTGACGATACCATTTCGGCCTTCCGTGAAACCGGATATAAAGGATATCCGAAGTCTTTACCAATTCCTCCGGCAGACGTGGTCCGCTGACCGAACAAAAAATCAGGCCGGCTTTCTCAAAGGCGCGATACACCGATTTTCGCCACCAGCTTTTGTGTCGGAATTCGATGGCGTTGCGAAAGGCCGAATCCAGCTGCGTCACCAAGGTCTTCAAACGCGACGGCGTGTAACGGTAACTGGGTGGAAACTGAAAAAGGAAACAGCCCATCTTTTTCCCCAAGGTCTCTGCGATGGTGTAGAATTCCCGCACGAGTTTCTTGGTCCCGATCATCCGCTTCTCGTGGGTGATCGTCTGGTTGACCTTTATCGCATAGCGAAAATCCGGAGACGCGTTGCGCCGCCAATTCTTGACCGTGGCCGGCTTGGGCCAGCGATAAAACGGAGCGTTGAGTTCCACCGTCTTGAAAACACCGGTGTAATGCTTGAACCACCGGTGGGTCGGAAGCTCCTCGGGATAAAACGTCTTTTTCCAATGCCAGTAATACCAACCCGAGCAGCCGATGTGAGATTCAACAGGTTTGGGCGACGCCATGAATACCCAGACAGGCGAAAAAAGGGAAAGGAACCCGCTTCAGCCCATCGGCGTTTTTACCGGCCGCTGAAAGTTTTTCCCTATGCCGCATGCGTGGGTCGACCCGATTACGGACGGGCGGAAAATGTCTACAATCAACAGACAAATCTCAGCATGTTGTGAAGAAAGACTCTCTCCAAATCTACTTGCACGATCATCTTGCGGGCGCGGCGCTCGCCATCGATATGCTAAAGAGATTTAGCGATGCCCGGCGGCATGATCCTCTCGGTGAATTTGCGGCCGAGCTCCTCGTGGAGATCGAGGAGGATCACCAACAACTGAAGCAACTGGCGTCACGGGTGGAGACTCGCTCGGCCGGCTTCAAAAAGTGGACGGCGCGAGTGATGGAAAAATTAAGCCGCCTGAAACTTCGCAGCAGAAAATCCAACGACCTCGGCGCGTTTGAAACGCTGGAGGCGCTCTGTCTTGGCATTTTCGGAAAAGCCGCGCTGTGGACGGCGCTGGCTTCCGTAAATGACCCGCGGCTCGGCGGTCTGCATTACCCCACACTCATCCGCCGGGCTCATCAGCAGCACCGGCGCGTCGAGCAGATGCGCCTGCAACTGGCGCAATCTGCGTTGGCGCGCGGCGCATCCTGATCCTCGCCAGAGGCAAAGCGGTCAGAAGGCAGGAGGTAAGCCGATCAGCTCTCGTTTTTGAGGGACGCCATGTCGATCGAGAAGCGGTATTTCACATCGCCTTTGAGCAGGCGGTCGTAGGCTTCGTTGATCTTCTGGATCGGGATGATTTCGACGTCGGCGGTGATGTTGTGCTCGCCGCAGAAATCGAGCATCTCCTGCGTTTCCGCGATGCTGCCAATCGGCGAACCCGAAAGGCTCTTGCGTCCCATCAACAACGAGAATGCGGCCACCGCCAGTGGTTTTTCGGGCGCGCCGACGAGCGTGAGATTTCCCTCGGGCGCGAGCAGCGCGAGGTAGGCGTTGATGTCGTGATCGGCGGAGACGCAATCGAGGATGAAGTCGAAGGAGCCGGCGTGGGCCTTCATCTCGTCGGCATTCTTGGAGATCACGACTTCGTGCGCACCGAGACGGATGGCGTCGTCTTTTTTGCCGTTCGAGGTGGTGAACACCACGACATGCGCTCCCAGCGCGCGGGCGAATTTCACACCCATGTGACCGAGTCCGCCGATGCCCACGATGCCGACCTTTTTGCCCGGGCCGACTTTCCAATAGCGCAGCGGTGAATAGGTCGTGATGCCGGCGCAGAGCAGCGGTGCGACTGCCGCCAGCGGGAGGTTGGTCGGAACGCGCAACGCGAAGTGTTCATTGACCACGATGCTCTCCGAGTAGCCGCCCTGCGTGGGTGTGCCGAGCACCGGCTCGGTGCCGCCGTAGGTGCCGATCTGCGTGGGCGAATACTGCTCTTTGCCCGCTTTGCAGAACGGACAGTTGGCGAGATCCGCGCCCACCATGCAACCCACGCCCGCGAGGTCGCCGGCTTTCATCTTGGTGACCTTGGGGCCGACCTTGGTCACGCGGCCGACGATCTCGTGGCCGGGCACGCACGGATACGACGCGGGCATGGCGCTACTCCATTCGTTGCGCGAGAAATGAAGGTCGGAGTGGCAGACGCCGCAGAAGAGAATCTCGATCTGCACATCGAGGTCGCCGGGCTCGCGGCGTTGGATGGTGTCGGGCTTGAACGGCGCGGTCGCGCTGGAAACGGAGTAAGCTTTGGCGGAATAAGATGCGGGCTTGGAGGACATAGATCGATGCGTGTGGACGAGTTCGGTTTCTGAGAAGGCAATAAATACTGCGCTTGAGTCGTTTTAGCTACCCACCGGGCACTCTTTTTGAAACGAAGCGGCTGCTTTTGTTCGTCGCTACGTAAAAAAGGCCCTCCCGCATCAACAACCTTGCTGCGACTCATTCAATCCACCTGCGTGCGAAACGTCACTTGATTGATGCCCGCCGAGCCCGCCGGGGGAACACCGAGATCACGCAACCGGCGAAACGCCGCTAGCACCGAGGCATCAAACTCGGGGTTGCCCGAGGTTTTAAGAATCCGCACATCACCAATCGCGCCATCGGCCTTGAGCATAAACTCCACGCGCACCTGTAAACCCTCGCCCAACCCCGCCGGTTTCTCATGCGCCGTGCGCAACTTGCCGAGCAGCCGCTGGAGATAGGAATCCACCTGCGCCGCATCGACCGCCGGCGGTGCACTCCGACTCGCAGCATCCGTCGCCAGGACTTCATCCAGATTGATTCGGGCGGACGATGGAGCCACCGGTGCTGGCCGCGCGACAACCGCAGATCGCGGATGCTGACGCATGTGCTCGGTGAGCGTCGTCGGGCGATTTTGCGGTCGTGCCGGTGTCGCGTGAGTGCGGACCTCGGGACGTGAAGGCGTCACGCTCGTTTCAGCCACATCCGGAACCGACGGCGGCGGCGCAGGCCGCACCACCACCGGCACCGGCGTAAAGCTTACCCCCAACGTAGTCGGCGCCCCATTGGGCATCGCCGTAGAATCCGAAACCGATGTCGACGGCGGCACTTGAAAAATCACGAGCGGCTCCGGCTCTGCATCGCGCTGCGCCCACCAGATCCACAGCAACACCACGCCCGCCACGGATGCATGGAGCAGGGACGAAAACACCCAGGGACGTGAAGCACGTGCAAACATCTTGGTTATACTTCGATGAACCACAGCCCCACCTCGACCACAAGTCGCCGATCACCGTTTACAAAAAAACCACCTCCGCAGAGGTGGCCTTAATAAAGAATGGTGGACTCAACTGGACTCGAACCAGTGACCCCCTGCGTGTGAAGCAGGTGCTCTAACCAACTGAGCTATGAGTCCCAAAGGTTGGGCACGTTGGGGAACGCCCCCCGGCAAATCAACATCGTTTTCTGAAGACCGCATATTCACGGCCCCGCCGTCTCGGTCAGCCATCCCAGCCACCGTTCGTCGGCCCGCAGCTCCAACGCGTCATTCCCGCCCAGTTTCGGCATGAAATTAAGCCCCGTGATCTCCTCGATCTTGCGGATGGGCACCACGAACGCGTCCAGATCCGCCGGCGTCAGATCCGTGCGATGCGGCACGAGAAACCCCACTGCCACCAGGCGCCCCTCCCGCCTGGCGATCACCACCTTGAAAAAGTGCGTCGGTATCGGCAGCCCGACGCCGTCCCGACCCGTCGTATACAGCAACCGGTTCATCGGCACCGGCCCTTTCGGGTCCAAATTATAAACCGGTCCGCTGATCACCGAAACCCCGCCCATTCGCGCCGCCCACTCGATGCAGTTGTCCTCCAGCTTCGCCCAGATCGGCGCGTTGTTGCGCTGCATCTGCGGGACCACGTTGGCCAACGAAAACGACTCCGCCTGCGACTGCAGCCCCTGCTCCGGCTCGCCCAGCGATTTCATCTCGGCGTTCGACGCAAGATGACCGCGCGTGATTTTCTCCGCCCCCTTTTCACCCACCGGAATTTCCGGCGGATTCGCCTGGGTGAAACTTTCGTTGGTCGCGAACTGCCATTTGCGTTTCAACGACTGCCCGGCCACCTGCGCATCCGGCATGAACTCGTCATTCGCCCGGCTCCAGTCACCCCGTTTGCGGCCCCGATATTTCAAGACCGAATCCGCGCGATCAACATGCGCCACCCACACCGGATAACGCCTCGCCACATCGTAGTTGGAAACATAATACAAATAACGCGCCAGCACCAGCGTGCGCCCCGCCGGAAGACGCAGCTCCGGCATGCCGCCAAACCGATTCACTTCATCGGCTGTCCACTGCAACGCCGTCCACTTGTCCGCCGCGCCCGGCTGCGAATGCACCATCCGCGTCTCCGCGGAAACACTGGCCATCGACACAATCCAAACGATTGCAGCGCACGCGAAGCCCTTCATGTGCGGCCACCGGCCGGACAACGCAAAGCACTCTACCGGCCCGCGCCGCGCGACCATTATCCACCATCGGAGGTAACCTCTCATCAGGGTGACCTACGACGCGCAGCCGACAAAAAAGAAACGCTCGCCGCGTATCTTTTATAAAATGCCAGCAACCTACAAAATCCACTGCAAGGACGCGGCATTTACACCGCGAAAAACCGCAAATCAGCCGCCTTTAAACTGCGTTTGTTTAAGTTTTCTTCACGCGCACCGCACGGCGACGTTCCGGAAATAATTCCCTGCAAATCATACACACCGTGCCGTCACATCCGCGCGCCGTGCAATGCTCGCGACCATAGTAAATGATTCGCAGATGAAGCGCGTTCCAATGGCCCTCGGGGAAGAGCTTTTTCAAATCACGCTCGGTCTGCTCCACATTTTTTCCGCTCGAAAGTTTCCACCGCTGAGCCAACCGGTGGATGTGCGTGTCGACCGGAAATGCCGGCACTCCGAACGCCTGCGACATCACCACCGAAGCCGTCTTGTGTCCCACGCCCGGCAACGCCTCCAACTCCGCAAACGTGTGCGGCACTTCTCCGCCGTGGTTCTCGAGCAACAACTCCGACAGCCGCCGGATGGCCTGCGCTTTCCGCGGAGCCAGTCCGCACGGCCGCACATGCGTGTCGATCTCGGCAACCGACAACTTCACCATGTCGCGCGGATTATCCGCCTTCGCGAAAAGCCCCGGCGTCTGCAAATTCACACGCTTGTCGGTGCACTGCGCCGACAGCAGCACCGCGATCAACAGCGTGTAAGGACTGCTATGATCCAGCGGAATCGGCGTCTCCGGATAAAGCGCCGCAAGACGCCGATCCACGTAAGCCGCCCGCAAGATCGGAGTAGAAAAAACTGAAGAGGTTAAGGCCATCGCGATACCCAAGATTGCATCCACACCTGTATGCGGTGCGACCTCATTTCAAACCTCTTGGCCCTAAAACACGCGCGGCATATCCGGGCGCGGATCAAAGATCCTGACGCCAGACGATCCGATCCGGATTGGCTCCTTTTTCCGCAGCCGTCCCGCCGTGTGTCACAATCTGCGCACCCGTTAACGTCCGCACGCTGCCATCAAAAAAACCGATGGCTGCTTTTCCCTTTTCGCCGCCTCGCTCAGCACTGGTTCCATTGCGGTTGTAAGGTCCCGTTGAGGCGGGGCTGGATATCTCATTGATATGACCATAAGGCACACCGCTTTGCAGAGCTTGGCTAAAATGCGGCGTTTCCGCAAACATCACAGTGCGCGAGGGCTCCGCCAATGTGCGTGAATTAGCCACGAAGTAAGTGGTGCCACTCCCTCGATTAGATGAACGCGGCGGGGCATAACAGGTAAACGCCGCCCAGCGGTTCGCCGCGACGGTATCTTCGGCCAGAGGAGACACCCAGATGGAGTTATCACCGAGCTTGGGCAGTGCACCCGTGGCATGCAGCTCAGCCAACGTCTTCTGCCCGATATAGGGCGGCAGTGCGTTCCACCACGGCAACACGGGGATATCTGCGGAAAACACCTCCATCGAATCCACAATCGACTCACCACCGGCCAATGCTGGCCCGCGCCAAGGGATGTAACCCTTGTGGTCCTGCATATGCAGCATGTTAGCCACGGTCCATTGCCGCACATTGCTCACATTCGTGGAATACTTGGCGGCCTTCCGCACACTTCCGATCACCGGAAACAAAATCGCCGCCAGAATGCCGATGATCGCGATCACCGTAAGCAACTCGATCAACGTAAACGCCCCAGCAGAATTACGCCGTGCGCAATCCGAACAATGCCCCGTGTAGTGCTTTTTCATTACAGCCACATAATAGCATTGGGCAAGCCAACCACCAACGGCTGCTACGTTAAGATTAGGCTAAGTTTACACCCATTCATCTGCTCATAACGCTTTCATGTGAGCACCAAACCCGCACTCAAAAGGCACCCTCATTGAGCTTTGAAGGGAGTTAATCCCCCACTGTCAGAACCCGTTCAAGGACTAAGCAGTGCAGTGCGCAGGCCCTTCTCTTCCACCGGCAATCGATCCACCAAGCATCGAGCATCAGGTAGTGCATCGCTGGTATTGGAATACGGAAATAAAACCCAAATCCGCCGCTGAGTTTCACCCAAAACCCATCTGTCACCACTTACCACATTCTGAAACTCAGGCTCAACCCGCGCAATCTTGACCGCAATTCTCCCATTTTCCGCTTTGTAGGGTTCGCTCACACCTCGAGTGATTTTAACCGTTGCTGAATTAACCTGCCCCACAAATTCACGCCCCGAAGCATTAACTATGACCATGGAGCCGGCCGGAACCTTGGTTACAGACATATCCATGGGGAAGACTTCACACTGAATCCCATCAGCAGCGGGGGCCGAGCGGGGAAAGAACAACAATACAGCGTTCTTCATTCCGTTCGGTATCGAGCATATAGCCACTGGTTTGATTCCAAGCTGTGGCTCAGGAGCAGAGGGATTAAGGCGCTTCGCTGCGGCAATTAACTCCAGTTCCTTAGTCAGCTGCACCTCATCATAAAATTTGATCTGCTGATCGCCCTTATAGGCATTAACATCGGAAAGAGTTACGCTGTAAAACTTTAACGGCGTAACCTTGGAGGAGTTACCCACCCGATAAGCTAGTCCCTTAAAGGTGCGCGTGCCAAAGACCGTAAATTTCAATTCAACCTGTGCTGGCACGGGGATGGAAGATTTGGTCTCTGCCCGCAGAACGGACACGCCCAAACCCATTAAAACAACCAAGGAAATTAAATGTCTGCTGATGATAGCCATCGGAATGATATGATTTTAAAACGTCGTCCAAAAGGTTGGTTTGGCTGAGAAATATCGTCGCCCGAATCAACTGTCTCGGGAAATCGCTGCACCGTAGCCTCACCCCAAGCAGTAGCATCTACGGTGCCAGTAATAGGGTTGATGACCTCCCCGTAGGTCCTCACCAAAAACGTGTCTGAACGTGCTTTCATGTAAGGAGCCAGCGCAGTGATCACATCCGCCTGCGTCAGAGTTAGCGTGCTAAACCCGGGCTGTGCATTGTTAAACGCCTTCCAATTTGCATCCACCGTAACTTCAGTCGCATTCATCCCCGCCTTTTTGATCGCCGCTTCCAGCAAACTACCATCCGCCGGGTCGGTTAGATCTGGTTCGGAGAGGAAGTCCTGCAAATTGACAAAGGGCCCCTTTGAATCAAAACGAGCTCTAATACGGCCGACAATCCCTTCGGCCAGCAGTTCGATTTGATCCACCGTCAGGTGCTGGCGATTGGTGCCGTGCTTGCCCGATGTAGTAAATATGCCCGTTTCACCGGAAAATCCATTGCTCGTTGCTGAGTCATTGAATCCACGCACGCCCACCCTGAAAGCCGATGTCTGCGTGAACTGGCGTCGGTTGGTGTTGGATGAAGATACCGTCTGCCACTGGAAAACTTCCTGCGCACTTTGCGGCAGTCGGAAGAAGACCGGTGACGGCACCGCCCCCAAACTCGTATCCACGCTGAAAGTCTGGCTCTGGACTGCATTACCATTCTGCGTCCCTGCATTGTTAGAGCTCGCCGATGCCGTGTTATCAATTGAGACCGCAGTAAACGGGGCGGCCGTGGAGAACCTGACACTTGAAAGCACCGCTCTCCACGCAGCGATGCTCGTGGAGTTGATGTTGAACCCGCCAGCCTGCAGCAAATAGCGCGAAGAAAGCGCGGTCTTCGTGGCATCTGCATCCGAGCGCAGCGTCGCCACATCAGGCGCATTTACTGGAGTTAAATTCCAGTTAGGTAGAGGCTCGACTCCCAGCGTGGGCCTATTTCCGGTTAAAGGAATTCCTGAGAAGAAAAACCGATCAAAAATTACATTGGTCGCCGTGCCACCCCACGAATTACCAATCGCGTAGGGGCGCTTATCTTTAACCTTCAGATGCTGTAATTCTCCCGCCGAAAGAATGGGTAAGCGCGGCAATTCGAAGAGCGACACATCGTTGTAAGTGCTCATGCCCGTGGCCGCCGTGCCCTGAACACGGTAGAGAAGATTCGAGACAAGGACGGTGCCGTTGGAAATCGATGTCGTGACTGGACTTTGGGCCGAATAGATGAGCGGAGCCGATGACGTCTCGGAATCCGTTCCAAAAGGAATCAGCAGAGGCGAATCACTCGCCACGATCTCTGCCTGATCGATCAGCTCGGCACGTGGATCATACTCCTTAAGCCATTCACGGGCGGAAGAGTAGCCACGGGGTTGATTTATCCGGAAGGTAAACCCAAAGCGCCAGACAGGCTTCTGGTATCCCGTTGGCGGAGTAGCTGGATCGTTCGGCGGTGCAGATGATACCTGTTCGTCGTAAACTGCTTTATAAGTTGAAACAACCGTTCCGTTCAATTTTAGCCGGACCGTGATAGTAGACTCGGGGATTGTTATACTCGGATATTGGTTTCCCGTTACCGGCGCGGGGACCGTCTGATCGTTCCAATTACTGGTCAGAGTATTATTGTAAAAACCTAGAACCGAGCTCGTTCCGCCTGAAGGAGTCACCCAAGAATAAACTCGGCCCGGAAACCAAGTCGCCAGTTCGCCCAGCGATCCATAACTGCCGTTGTAACGAGCGGTATCACTGAAAGGAAAAGTCACCCCACCTGAACTTGCCGAAACCCTGGATTGGTTTAAGTTAACAGGAACTCCGTCGGCAGTGATCGTTGGCAGATCAACATCAAGGCTCAAAACATCACTTGTAGAGGGCGCAAATGCCGTCGAATACGGATTCCAGAGTGTCACGTAAATGCGTGATTGAACGGCAAGATTCGTGGACGAAGCCGGGTTGCCCGTCCCGCTTCTGGCCACCGAAAACTGCAAATAAAAATTTGCAAGCACAGGTGCCACACTAAAGCCGATTTCCGGAAGCCCCGGTGCCGCATTACTTGGAACAGCCATCATCTTATAACGGCGGCGCGGAGAATCGACGCTGGTTATCGCCAGTAAAGGTGCCGTTGACCCCGCTATAGACGTGCCACCGGGCGTCTCCATATACTTGGTTGTAGGATCATACCGGCCGTCGTGATTCGCATAGGCTTTGAATGCCGTCCCCAGATCATCCGGTTTGAGCGAAAGGTCATGCATAAGCCCGCGATACGCGCTGCTAGCAGGAAATGTGTTCGCAAGAACCGAAAACGCGCTACCCGTAAAATCGTGGTAACGGTCTTTCATAAAGTCAGGCATCTCGATCGACCCTGACTTCGCTACCAGCGCAAATTGCGGCTGGGACAAAATATTCCGCTGAAAGCTGGTTGACTGAGGATCAAAGCCCTCAAGCCGCACTGCGGGCAAATTAGAAGTCGCTGCCGTGGTCCGGAAATAGCTGGGACTTGAGCCTATTTGCTGACGGATACGCTGACGCTGAGTAAGCGTATCCCAAGGAGCATAAGTGACTTCAGTCGAACGATCAGGCAGACCAAGAGAGGCTTTTACGCCTTCGTCGCCCACCCAATAAGCGTAACGACCAATCGTTACCTCAGAACCAGCCGCAAACCCCGGAGGGCTCGCCTTAATGGCCACCGCCGGAACTACCACAGCCCCATTTGTAATATTATTAACACTGAGATCGCTCATACGAGCCGTGGCAGGCCCTAAAAGCCTTACGCGACCTGCATCACTAGCCGTCAAAGCAGTATCAGGACTAGCCGACGTGCGGTTAAGATTAGTGGCAGCATTTACGCTCAAAGCTGAAGTTTCATTTCCGCTCACCAGCCATGTTAAAGGCGTCTTGGAATTACTATCCGAGTCCCATACCCCAGTGAACCAAGGGTTAGTCACGGTTGAACCGGTAATATTAGCCTGCGCAGTCACCCGCGCATCTGGCCCTGCATATTTCTGCAATTGGCCAATAGCTATATTCATAGCCATCATCGCATTTTGGCGAGCCTGCGCGAGCATCTGACTATTGGCAGCAACCTGCGTTTCTACGCGCGTCAGGGCCGCCAACGAAACCAGCAGGAGCACTAAAAACGCCAATAACGTAACAGTGATGAGAAGCGCAAACCCACGGTTCTTTTTAACCGAAAGGTGCCGACCGGCAGAATGAAACTTGAATGAAAAGGACGAAGACACTGTAGCAGAATAAGCACGAACCAGACTGGTTCGGACCGTCAGGATAATCCTGTTAAGATCTGCTCAACCGGCAACCCGCGAGCGTGACGTTTGAGTGAAGACCAGCAGCCATTAAATTGTATGAGTCGTAACATTGCATCGGCCATGCCAACGCCAGTGCGACAATATACGTAGACATCCGAATCACTTCCTAACACATTAACTATAAATGGATAGAAAATCCGACATGCCATCATGTTTTCCCACTGTGCACATACTTGATCAATCTCGGTCAGCATTAGCCCGTAAACGCAAAACGGCGACAGCCGAAGCCGTCGCCGCCTATTAATATCAAGCCTCGACTAATTAATATTAGCTGCGCTTGGCAGTCGACTGACGGCGACGCTGAGCGACAACAATTGTCAAAACCAGCCCGCCCAAAACCATAGCGTAGGTAGAAGGCTCAGGAACTTGGGATAATGCCGTGGTGCCCGAAAGAGTAAAATCACTCACTCCAGCAGTAGCAGTAGGCTCGTTCAAATACCAAGTTCCACTGGCACCCGTCGCACCATAATTCAATATTCTAAATGTTACGGATGCAACATTTTGAAGATCCACAATTCCGGATAAATCAATAGATGCCACCGCATTACCTGATGAAGTCGTGACATTACCCCATGTAATGGCCGAACCAATATCGTTAAAGCTCGTTCCACTATCTACTGAATACTGTAAAAGACCAGTTATCGGTCCACTTGCAGATCGACGGACATTAAAGGCATCAATCGAAGCTAAAGACATTGTGTAGCCTGCATCTGCATTAAGAGTAATCGTAATCCAATTATTAGCAGCAAGAGCGGCACTTGCAGTCGTCGCAGTCGAAGACCAGCCGTTGGTCCCCCATGCTTTACTTGCACTAGTCCCAGACTGACTTGTAGTAAAACCCAACCCAAGGCTGGCACTTACAACACCCGCGCTTAACGAAGTAGCTGCAAATGGGCTAGGGCCCCATACGTTACTAGCTCCAACCTGACCGTTAAAATCCCAACCTGCCAAAGTCGCCGCATTCAAATGTGCGGTGAAAACCGCCCCAAGCATCACGACAAGTAACTTCATTTTATATATCATATTCTTTATTTTTTAAATTTTAGCATCGTCCAACCGCGTCGAACTAGAATTCCGACCAATAACTGATTTAATCTATAACATCATTAGCAGTCACCATGCCTCACCCCTCCGTCAAACCGCTGGGGTGACGATTTGGTGAATTGAAATCGGCTGAAAAAGCCCGCGACTTATCGACGCTTAACGATTGCGATATCCGTAACCAATTGCTACTATGCGATCTGTTCAGAGTGGTGATTAATACGCAGTCATCTTCGGATTATAATTACTCATCGAGTGAGATTTTTTCATACCTCTATTGTTTATAGCTTTCATTTTCATGCATTGGCCGCTCTCTCTATTCAGAACCACGCGTAACCCATCCATCCACAATAGATAGTGTATTCTAGCTAGGCCCAGGCCCCTCCACGGCATTTTTTACAAATCGGCAGACACGACCACCGATTTTGTAAAAAAACGCGCACATCCCTCAAAATCCGCGCTAAAACTTTCGCCCCGCCGTCCCGCGACGGATAAAAATTGGTCTGGCCCGGTGTTCTATGCCTTGGTGGCCATGCCTCGATTCGATCACCGTCCCTGCGCCCCTCATGCAATCTCCCGTTCTCCGCATCGTTTTAGCCTCCCTTGCACTGGGCGCTGCATTGCCCGTTGCCTCGCTGGCCCAGAAGGGCTCCGACGCCAAACCGCTGGTCCCCCAGTGGGACGACGCCGAAACCCGCCAAGTGTTCAACGGCGCGACCACCCGGGCCACGACCACCGGGGCCACGCGTTACGCCGAAATCATCAAGGCCCTGAGTCAGGCCGGCTACATCCTCAAAGCCACCAGCAATCCCGAGGCTTGGATCATCACGTTTCCCGCCACCTCGGCGCCGCAACCGGCCATAGGCATACGCCTGTTTCCGCCCGAGGCCACTGAGGAGCAAATGAACGCCTATCAGTTTGGCGTTAGCTCGGCCTCCGTCCTGAATCACCGCCTGCGCTTCATCGCCCTTTTCCAAGTCACTTATCCCGAGGCCGAAATCGTGCCCGGCAGCGTCCTCAATCGCCGGGATGAGCTCATGTCGTCCCATGAACTGAAATCTCGCGTGATTCAGACCCTCTCCGAGCTGCCCGACATCCGCACAACCATTCTAGGGACCATCGCCGCCGAGCGCACCGCGCCCAGCCCGCTTAAGGAGATGATCGACCGGCTCCAAGCAACCAAGGTCCAAGCCGAAGCCCGCCGCGCCGCCCTCCTGAAAACCGATCCGCTTACCATCGAAACCTTGCGGCGTGCACAGACTTGGGAGGCCCTAGCGGCCGCCTTGGAAGCCACGATTGAGGATACCCAACGCGAAGCCCGCGGCGAACTCCCTGCCGCCAAGTAATACCCACAGGCTTCCATCCTGCGGATGCGGTTTTCCGCTCTCTGTATTCTGTCACTCCGTCGTCTGTTCTCCGTCCCCAGCGCTCATCCGTCAGTCCTCAGTCCGTCCGTAGTCCATCCTCCGTCCTCAGTCCTCTGTTTTCCGTTCTCGTCCTCTGTCTCGCCCTAATACCCACAGCATTCCCTAAAAACCATTTGCCGGACGGTAGGCCTCGCCTACCGTCCTTTTTTTATGCCCGCTTCCGCGAACGCCGCCAACGCCACGCCGTCCCTCTCCGAGTTGCTCGCCCCGACCGACTCTTTCGCGCGCCGCCACAACGGCCCCGACGCCGCCGAACAGGCCGCCATGCTCAAAGCCCTCAACCAGCCGTCCCTCGACGCGCTCGTTGACGCCACCGTCCCGCCCCACATCCGCCGCGACGCCCTCGACCTCCCTGCCGCCCTCGGTGAATCCGCCGCCCTCGCTGAACTCCGCGGCCTCGCCTCGCAGAACCAGATTTTCCGCAGCCACATCGGCATGGGTTACTACAACACCCACACGCCCGGCGTCATCCAGCGCACCATCCTCGAAAACCCGGGCTGGTATACCGCCTACACGCCCTACCAGGCCGAGATCGCCCAAGGCCGCCTCGAAGCCCTCCTCAATTTCCAGACGCTCGTCACCGATCTCACCGGTCTCGAAATCGCCAACGCCTCCATGCTGGACGAGGGCACCGCCGCCGCCGAGGCCATGATGATGTGCCACCGGCTCAAGGAAGGCGACGCCTCCGCCCACCGCGCATTCTTCGTCTCCGAAAAGTGCCACCCGCAGACAATCGACATCGTCAAAACCCGCGCCGTCCCACTCGGCATCGAGGTCATCATCGGCGACCACAAAACCTTCACCCCCACCGCCGGCACCTTCGGCGTCCTCGTGCAATACCCCGACACCACGGGCAGTATCCACGATTTCGCTACATTCTTCGCCGCCGCCCACGCCGTCGGCGCGTTCACCATCGTCGCCACCGACCTCCTCGCGCTCACCCTCCTCCGCGCCCCCGGCGAATTCGGCGCCGATGTCGCCGTCGGCTCCGCCCAACGCTTCGGCGTTCCCATGGGCTTCGGCGGACCCCACGCCGCCTTCCTCGCCACCAAAGACGCCTTCAAGCGCCAGATGCCCGGCCGTCTCGTCGGCGTGTCCAAAGACGCCAACGGCGACCCCGCCATGCGCCTCGCCCTCGGCACCCGCGAGCAACACATCCGCCGCGACAAGGCCACGTCCAACATCTGCACCGCCCAAGTCCTCCTCGCCGTCATGGCCTCGATGTATGCCGTCTATCACGGACCCGAGGGCCTCAAAAAAATCGCCCGCCGCGTCCACGCGCTGACCTCCCTCCTCGCGCAAGGCCTCCGCTCCGCCGGCGCCTCGGTCAACGCCGAGCCCGTCTTCGACACGCTCACCGTCGGCAATATTTTCGCCACGAAGATCCACGCCGACGCCCTCGCCCAAAAGATCAACCTCCGCGTCATCGACGACGCCACCGTCGGCATCTCGCTCGACGAAACCACCACCCTCGCCCAAGTCGAACAGCTCATCTCCTTCTTCGGCTCGACGCGCCCTGCCCTCACCTCCGACGTCGAACGCGCCGGCTTCTCCGCCCCGCTCGCCCGCACCTCGGCGTTCCTCACCGCGCCGTCCTTCAACCGCTACCACACCGAGCACGAAATGCTCCGCTACATCAAGCGCCTCGAGGCCAAGGACCTTTCCCTCGTCCACTCGATGATCTCGCTCGGCTCGTGCACGATGAAGCTCAACGCCACGTCCGAGATGTTCCCCGTCTCCTGGCCCGAGTTCGGACAACTCCACCCCTTCGCGCCTTCCGACCAAACCAAGGGTTACGCGCAACTCTTCACCGACCTCGAAACCTGGCTCACAGAGATCACCGGTTTCGCCGCCGTCTCCCTGCAGCCCAACGCCGGCTCCCAAGGCGAATACGCCGGCCTCCTCGTCATCCGTTCCTTCCACGAGTCGCGCGGCGAAGGACATCGCAACATCTGCCTCATCCCTACCAGCGCGCACGGCACCAACCCCGCCAGCGCCGCCATGTGCGGTTACCAAATCGTCCCCGTCGCCTGCGACGCCAACGGCAACATCGACGGCGCCGACCTCAAAGCCAAGGCCGACGCCCACGCCAAAAACCTCGCGTGCGTGATGATCACCTACCCGTCCACGCACGGCGTGTTCGAAGCCTCCATCAAAGACCTCTGCGCCCACATCCACTCCCACGGCGGCCAAGTTTACATGGACGGCGCCAACATGAACGCCCAAGTCGGCCTCACGTCCCCCGGCCACATCGGCGCCGACGTCTGCCATCTCAACCTTCACAAAACCTTCTGCATTCCCCACGGCGGCGGCGGCCCCGGCATGGGCCCCATCGGCGTCGCCGCGCACCTCGCTCCCTTCCTCCCCGGCCACGTCATCGTGTCCCCCGTCCACGACAAAGGCCGCAAACACCTCGGCGCCGTCTCCGCCGCTCCGTGGGGCAGCGCCTCGATCCTCGTCATCTCGTGGATGTATATCCGCATGATGGGCCCCGACGGACTCACCGCCGCGACGAAGATCGCCATCCTCAACGCCAACTACGTCGCCGCCCGCCTCGAGAAATATTTCCCCGTTCTCTACCGCGGCGCCACCGGACTCGTCGCCCACGAGTGCATCGTCGATCTGCGCGGCTGGAAGAAACACGGCATCGAAGCCGAAGACGCCGCCAAGCGCCTCATGGATTACGGCTACCATGCGCCGACCCTCTCGTTCCCCGTCCCCGGCACGTTCATGATCGAGCCCACCGAGAGCGAAACCCTCACCGAACTCGACCGCTTCTGCGACGCGATGATCTCCATCCACGGCGAGATGCAGGCTGTCGTCACCGGCGAATCGGACAAAGCCAACAACCCGCTCAAACACGCCCCGCACACCGCAAAGGTTGTGACCGCCGACGAATGGACGCGCCCCTACTCGCGCCAGACCGCCGCCTTCCCGAGCGAGTTCGTGCGCCAGTCCAAGTTCTGGCCGGCAGTAGGCCGCGTGGACAACGTCTACGGCGACCGCAACCTCATCTGCAGCTGCGTCGGCATGGAAGCCTACGCCGACGCGAAAGCTTAGCCTAAGCCTGGAACCGCAGCCACCATAAGCGCCGTCAAAGGGACGGCGCTTTTTTGGGCCCCTTACGCCGCCAGTCCGAGCTTCGACTTGCCGTCGCTCTCGCGCCTTTGCCGTCCGGTCAAGCGCTCAAGCTCGCCGATCGCGCCCGACACCAATCCAGCCTGCTCGCGCAACGCAATCGCCGTGGCTGAAAGTTCCTCCGAGCGCGCGCTGCCCGCCTGCGCGTTATTGTCGATGCTCCCCATCGCCGCCGTGATCTGGTCAACACCCGCGACCTGTTGGTCGAGCGTCTGAGCCACGTCACCGACCAGCGAGTCCAACTCCCTGAACGCCCCCTGCACCAACGACAGCCGGCTTGAGACCTCCAGGTTGACGCGCACGCCCTCGGCACCGCGCTCCGCCGCCAAGGTCACCAGTCCGGCGGTTTCCTGCGCAGCCTGCGCCGCCCGGCCCGCGAGCATGCGCACCTCGCCCGCCACCACGGCAAAACCCGCGCCCACCTCGCCAGCCCGCGCCGCCTCGACCGCGGCGTTGAGCGCTAGAATATTCGTCTGAAACGCGATTTCCTCGATCGTTTTCACGATCTTTGTGATCGCCTGGCTCGACTCGCGGACCCCGTTCATCGTCGTGTTCAACTTGGCGCCGGAAGTTTCGATCTCGCCGAGCGCCGTGCGCATCTGCGCAAGTTGTTTTATCTTCACCGTGGTCAGACGGTCTTTGCTGAGCCGCGCCTGGGTGGAGAATTCCACCAACGTCGCGCTGATCTCCTCCACCGCCGCCGCCTGCACATTGGCGTCTTCGGAAGCCGACATGCTCGCCGAACTGAGTTCGTCCGACGACGTGGTCAGGGCGGCGCCGGCCCCACCGAGATCGCCCATTACCTGGCCCGCACCGACAACATAGTTGCCAAACATCCGCGCGATCAGACAACCCGGCCCTGCCGCGAGCACCACAAACAGCGCGTGCAGAACCACGATCCAGAGGGTCGCATTGTAGTTGAAAAGGCTGCTCGGCAGAAAAAAGAAAAACGCCACATGGTGCACCGCAATGGTCACCGCGCCCGCCAGCACCACCGGCACGCGTCCGAAGACCGCTAGCAACGGCAACAGCACGAACACGTGGAAATGCATCTCGATCATGCCGCCGCCGAGGTGGATCAGCTGAGCGCTCAGCGCCAGACCACCCACCCCCATCGCCATCGCCGTCATCAGGCTCCCGCGCCGCAAGAGATGAAGCAAGGTCGGCCCGCTGACCACGAGAGCGCCGATCAGCACGGCCGACAGGATGCTCGTCCCGCGATAATAGGCGATGGTCGCGAAGACCGGCACATGAGCCCAGTAGGCGAGAAGGAACCAGCGGCTCACGCTGGCGATATGTTTTTGCTCGTAGCTCATAAGGTAAAAAGACCCTTCGTCCTGCCGCCCGGCGGCAAGACGCTCACGCATCCCACCGGCACATACGGCGCAACCGCCTCGCCACGGGCCACCCGTTTCAATAAAACGGTATCCAGCAGCATCGCGCCCTCCTCCTCCGGATCCGCTCCGCGAAACTGGCCGCTCCATAGCAACCCTCCGTCTATTCCATAAATTTCCAACCGCGGCTCCGCGTCCACGGCCAATCCCGATGACAGCACGGTAAACCCCGCCCGGCGTAAATCCGCTTCCCACGCGCTCGCAGGCCCGGGGAGATCGATTTCCTCCTTCGTGCCTGGCAAAGCTCTACGGTTCACAAGCTGCGCCACGATCCACGGAGTCAACGCGTGCTCCGCCGGCAACTGGTAGCGCAGCCGCCACCCCGCCGACCAGGTTTGCACCACCCCCGCCTGTTCGCGACCGCCCGTTTCGCACCCTGCCCGACTCATCGCCACCACCACTCCCAGAGTGCTCACACTCCATAGTCCGAAAACACACCAGGCTCCTACTCGTCCCAAAAGGGCAGCGGACAATTTATTCCTGCGGGTGTGCGATGTTGTAGTAATAACACCATCTCTTCGTCACACCGCCCGACAACTTCAGCCTGCAGCCTCATCAACTAAACTCGGAGCGGCTATTTCAGTCGATTTCACGCCTTTCCTTGCGCCCAAAGCCCTCTGTAATGCCACCCATGCGCCTGATCCGCCACCTCACCCCCGCCGGCCCCGCTTACGCCGCCCTCCAACCCGACGGCACCGCCCTCGAAGTCACCGGCGATTCCCTCGCCGGCACGCACCGCATCACCGACCGCACCATCACGCCCGGCAAACGCCTCGCGCCCATCGCCGGCTCGCCGCTCATCATCGGCATCGGCCTCAACTACGCCAAACACGCCGCCGAGGGCGGCAAGGCCCCGCCCGACCGCCCCATGTGGTTCGTGAAACTCCCCGGCGCACTCCAACACCCCGACTCGCCGATCACCCTCCCGCGCAACCAACCCACGACCCGCGCCGACTACGAAGCCGAGCTCGTCATCGTCCTCGGACGCGACTGCATCAACGCCACGAAGGAAAACGCCTTGTCCTACGTTCTTGGATACACCTGCGCCAACGACGTCTCCGCCCGCGACTGGCAACGTGACTTTGGTGGCGGACAATTTTGCCACGCCAAAAGCTTTGATACCTTCTGCCCCCTCGGCCCTGTGCTCGTCACCCCCGACGAACTGCCGAATCCCAACGCCCTCCGCATCCGCTCGCTCCTCAACGGCACCGTCATGCAAGACTCCACGACCGCCGACATGATCTTCGACGTCCCCACGATCATCGCCTTCCTCAGCGCCGACAAAACCCTCCCCGCCGGCACGATCATCCTCACCGGCACCCCCGAAGGCGTCGGCTTCGCCCGCAAGCCCCCAGTCTGGCTCCAGTCCGGCGACACCATCGCCATCGAAATCGAAGGCATCGGCACGCTCACCAACCCCGTCATCTGACAAAGTTAACGAAGTCAGCTACTTCGACGGCGAAGAATGATTCCACCCGCCGAACACCTCACCCTACCCAACCCAACTCCAAATCCAATTTGTCACTTAATAAGTTACAAACCTGCATTACTCCTTGCCCCAAAAAGTGTTAAGATCACCCATAATCCCGGCTTCGTGAAATTTATTGGTAGCTTCTGGTAGATTATGGAAGAATTGATAGCCAGCCAGCCCCTCACTCCCCATAACTGCCTTTCTCTCATGAAGACCCCTACCCACGTCGAGAACCCCGACGTCATCCTCATCGGCTCCGGCGTCATGTCCGCCAATCTGGGCGCGCTCCTCAAACGTCTCGACCCCGCGCTCTCGATCCAGGTTTACGAGGTCACCGAGGAGCTCGCGCAGGAAAGCTCCCACGGTTGGAACAACGCCGGCACCGGCCACGCCGGCATTTGCGAACTCAGCTACACGCCCACCCAAGCCGCCGACGGCACCGTGGACGTGTCCAACGCCATCAAGATTTTCGAGCAGTTCGAACGCTCCCGCCAATTCTGGGCCTACGCCATCGCCGAGGGTATGGTCAGCAACCCCAAGGACTTCATCAACCCCGTGCAGCACCTCAGCTTCGTGCACGGCGCCAAGTGGGTCGACTACCTCCGCGCCCGCCACGCAGGCATGGCCGCGCACCATTTTTTCGCCGACATGGTCTTCTCGACCGATCGCGGCACCATCGGCTCCTGGGCCCCGCTGCTCACCGCCGAACGCCCCGCCGCCCCCATCGCCGCCACCAAGATGGACTCCGGCACCGACGTGAACTTCGGCGAGATTTCCCGCAAACTCCTCCACTGGCTCGGCGCCCAGCCCGGCTGCGGCATCGCCTCCAACCACCGCGTCACCGACCTCGATAAAACCTCCGCCGGCTGGAACGTCACCATCCGCGACCTCGCCACCGGCCAGACCCGCCGCAACACCGCGAAATTCGTCTTCGTCGGCGCCGGCGGCGGCAGCCTCCACCTCCTCCAAAAATCCGGCATCCCCGAAAGCAAAGGCCTCGGCGGTTTCCCCATCGGCGGACAGTGGCTCGTCTGCGACAACCCCGCCATCGTCGCCCAACATCAGGCCAAGGTTTACGGTCAGCCCCTCGACGCCGCGCCCACCATGGCCGTGCCGCACCTCGACACCCGCATCCTCGACGGAAAAAAGACGCTCCTCTTCGGCCCCTTCGCCGCCTGGACCACCAAGTTCCTTCACAAAAAAGGCTCCGTCCTCGACCTGCCCGGCTCGGTCAAGCCCCACAACCTCGCCACGCTCCTCAAGATCGGCGCGAGCAACCTCGACCTCGTCAAATACCTCGTCCAACAGGGCACGCAGTCCATGAACGATCGCATGGACGTCCTCCACGTTTTCTACCCCGCCGCGAAGAAGGAAGACTGGAAACTCATCGACGCCGGCATCCGCGTGCAGGCCATCAAAAAAACCGACGGCCAGGCCGGTATCGTCCACTACGGCACCGAGGTCATCACCGACCAGGACCGCACCATTTCCGCGCTCCTCGGCGCCTCGCCCGGCGCTTCCGTGTCGGTGCACATCGTGCTCGAAGTCATTCAGAAATGCTTCCCACAACTCCTCGCCTCGCCGGAAGGCAAAGCCCGCATGAAAGCCATGATCCCCACCTACGACGTGGACATCAAGAAACCCGAAAACGCCGACTTCTACCGCACCCAAGCCCAACGCGCTTCCGAACTCCTGCAGCTGGCCTGATCAAAAAGTAGCGAGTAGCGGGCAGTGAGTAGCGAGCATTCCAAACCCTCCGAACTCCACTCCTACCTACTCACTACCCGCTACTCGCTACCCACTACTTCTCATGAAACCCCTCCACCTCGCCGCCATCGATCTCGGCGCCACCTCCGGCCGCGTCATCCTCGGCACTTGGAAAAACTCCCGCCTGACCCTCAAGGAAGTGCACCGCTTCCCCAACAGCTTCCAGTCCCTCGGCGGACACGACTACTGGAACATCGCCGGCCTCTGGTCCGAAATCCTCACCGGACTCCGCGCTGCCGTCGCCGCGCTCCCGAAAGGCGCCACCCTCGCCTCCGTCGGCGTTGACACCTGGGGCGTTGACTACGCCCTCGTCAACGACACCGGCCGCCTCGTGTATCCAGTCCACGCATACCGCGACGACCGCACGCAGGCAGGCCTCAAACGCCTAGCCAACACCCGCGCCGCCCTCAAACGCATCTACGCCGCCACCGGCATCCCCAATGTTTTCTACAACGCATCGCTCCAACTCGAGGAAACCGTCGCCACCCACCCCGCGATCACCGACCTCGCCACGCGCTGCCTCTTCCTCCCCGACTACTTCAATTTTCTCCTCTCGGGCAAGATGGCCAACGAGCTGACCATCGCCAGCACCACCCAACTCCTCGACGTCCACTCCACCGACTGGTCCCGCGCCGCCCTCGATCACTTCCGCGTCCCCGCGCAGTGGTTCTCCAAACCCGTCCTCGCCGGCACCAAACTCGGCAAAGTCCGCGCCCTCCCTCCACACCCCGCGCTCGCCACCACGCAAGTCATCGCCGTCCCCGGCCACGACACCGCCTGCGCCTACGACGCCATGCCCGCCTCCCCCGACGGCACCGACCTCTTCCTCAGCTCAGGCACCTGGTCCCTCGTCGGCTTCGAAAGTGACACGCCTCTCACCGGCACCGACGCCCTCGCCGCGCGCGTCGCCAACGAACGCATCGGCGACGGCCGCTACCGCCCCCTCACCAACGTCATCGGCCTCTGGCTCCTCGAAGGCACCCTGAAAGACTTCGCCTCTCGCCCGAAGTCCGACGCCGACTGGGCGAAACTCATCACCGCCGCCGAAAAACTCCCCGCCCCCGCCGCGCTCCTCGACGTCACCGACGCCGCGCTGACCAATCCGAAATCGATGAAGGCCGCCATCGACGCCCAACTCAAAAAGCGCCGCATCCCCGCGCCCAAAAACCTCGCCGGCTACACCCGCCTCATCTGCGACTCCCTCGGCCGCGGACACGCCGACGCCAAGGCCGCCTTCGAACGCATGAGCGGCCGCACCTTCAAGCGCATCCTCATGGTCGGAGGCGGTTCCAAAAACCGTCTCCTATGCCAGGCCACCGCCGACGCTTGCGGCGTCCCCGTCATCTCCTTCGCCCTCGAAGGCACCGCCGTCGGCAACCTCGCCAACCAACTGGTCTCCCTCCGCGCCGTCCGCTCCATCGCCGCTTTCCGCGCCCTCTTCGGCCCGACCCTCAAGCAGACGATCTACAAGCCGGCGAAGAAGTAATCACTTCCCCGGCGCGCCGTAGCCTTGCGAGCTCTGGTCAAGCACCAGGACCCAATCGAGCACCTCGCCGGGCGCGGGCGAAATAAACTCACGCTCGCCTTCGTTAGAAAACTCGCCCGCTGCGGTGGCCGCACCCGTGCGCGGATCAAACCACCACGCCGTCACCAGCGGCCCCGCGAGCTTGTCCATCCGCACGACAAACGCCCGCCCTACCGGCGCGTAAATCATCGCATAACGCCCCTCGGCATCGCGCGTCGCGTTGAAGCGATATAACCCCGCCCCCGGCACGAACGACTGACTCACCGCCGGCACGATCAAGTCGTCATCCGGGACACGCGTGAGCATCGGTCGCGACTCCATTAATCTCCGTCCGTGTATCATCTGCGCTGCACCGGCCGCATCCAGCGCCTCGCGCCAAAACATCACCGGCTTGTTGATCGGTTCCCGCCCCGCCGCCCAAAACTGCCAAATCGAATGATGCCCGTAGGTGTAACCACAGCCGCCATAAAACACCGACCAATAAAACGTCCGCCGCACATCCGCCGCCGTCGAATACCCATGCGTGTCCGCCGCCGCGTTGATCGGATGGTCCTCGTAAAGCGGCTCCATGTCGAAGACCGGCCGCGCCGGCACGAGATCGTAGTCGGCCTTGATCTGCGCGTAACGATTCCAATTCGCCTCATGCCCATTTTGACGGACGTTAAAATCCAGCCAGTCCACCCCGTGAAACCAATGTGCACTCCCATGTCCGCCCCACGGATGCATTGTAATCAAATGCGCACCGCCATCGCCGCGCCTCAGCCCAAGCGCCATCTCGCGCACCACCGCCACATGCACCTCGTGATCCGGTCCGCGATCTCCGCCCACCACCCACACAATGCCCGCGTCGCGATAACGTCGCCCCAACCACTCGCTAAATACAGCGGCATTCTCCGGCGTGAACACCTCGGGGCCGACGCCCCAACGTTGGTTCCATTTGTCACCCCATGTCGGCAGCAACGCCACATACATCCCCAACGCATTCGCCTGTTCGATCACCCCATCCACATGCGCAAAATACGCCTCGTTGGGCCGCGTCGGATCGAGATCAATCAGCGGTAATTCGCCCTGCGCATTCGGCGTGCGCAACCCATCGAGCTCAGCCAGCGCCACCGCTTGGATCACATTAAATCCCTTCGCCGCACGATCTCTCAAATACACCAGCGTCTCCTCACGATCCAACCGGTGAAACAATTCCCACGCCGTGTCGCCCAACCAGAAAAAAGGCTCGCCGGAGACCGTGGTAAAAAACCGCCGGTTGTCGCTGATCTTTAATCGGGGAAGCATCGAAGTGCGAAGTGTTGAAATAAAATCCTCAGCTCACGGCGACAGTTCCTTCAAACGCGCATACAACGCCTTTAACCGCGGCGTGCTCACGCTCTTCGCCTTCGCCCGCCGCAACGGCTCGCCCCAGATCGGCTCCACCTCAAGCGGTTTCCCCGCGACAAAATCAATCATCGTGGACGGCTTATACGCCCCCATCGGCCGCGTCCGCTCCACCTGATCGACCACGAAATCCTCGGGAATCACCACGCCATACGCCGCGGCCGCCGCCTGCACTTCCCTCATCAATGCCCACACCTCGGCCTCCATCTTCGCCGACTGCAAAATCATATCCGTCGTGATGCCGCCGCCCGTCACCGCGAGTCCGTTGAACGGCACATTCCACACCAGCTTCCGCCAACGCACTTCGAGCAGATTCTCGCTAACGCTCATCTTCACGCCGGCCTTCACAAACAATTCCTTCAATGCCCGGGTGCGCTCCTGCGAGGCCCCCGCGAATTCACCCGCCACGATGTGCCCCGCCATCGTGCACTCGGCCACGCCGGGTGCGGTGCGATTCACGCAAACAAAACACAAGCCGCCGATCGTCCGCTCCACGCCCACCACCGCCGCGACTTGCTCATCCACGCCCAGTCCGTTTTGAAAATTCATCACCACCGTCCGCTCGTGCAGCAATGGCGGCAGCAACTTCACCAACTCCCCGTTCGCCGTCGCCTTCAGCGTCACGATCACCAGATCAACCGGACCGATTTCCTGCGGCGTTGCTTCCACACGAATCGCGTCGGGCAGCACCATGAACTCACCATCGGGCGCCTTCACCGTCAGGCCCTGCGCACGCAGCAACGCGCGATCACTGCGCGCCAGAAACGTCACATCGTTACCCGCACGCGCCAGACGGCCGCCATAATAAAGTCCCAGTGCGCCCGCCCCGACAACGGCGATGGTTTTGAACTGCGAAGCCATGTCCGGAATTACGCGTCAACCCGCCCCGCGGCGGAAGCTCAAGTCACGGTTTGGCTTCAGACGGTTTTGCCGCCTCGGCTTTTTTCTCCGCAGGATTCGGCACCGCGATTTGAAAGCTCCCCGCCTCCGTCGCGCCGACGACCACGGCATTGGAAAGCGTTTTCAGGCGATCACGTTGGGCCACCGCTTGATTCACAATGCGCCGCAACCCCGGCAGCTCATCGGGAAAGCCTCCGACCAAGCGACTCGTGGCCAGCAACTCTTCGAGAAAAATCGTGACGATCGGACTGAACGTGGCTCCGCCCGGTTGCAGAAACACCAGCTCGCCCGGACGCAGCTTAAGCTGCACCGCGGGATCGAGTGGTTTGGACGTTTCGCCCTTCGCCTGAATCGGCTGGTCGGAATCGATACAGACGATCTTGAACCCGCCATTATCCACGGCCTGCACCAGCCACGTGCCGGCGGGAACGCCAAGCACGCTGCGACGACTCGTCACCGACCAGACCTGATCGGATGGAACCTGGAGCAGCGCCGTGCCCGCGAGCAATCGCGCGTTGTTATCAGAGAGAACAAACACCGCGCGCCGACCGACCCGCCAAATTCCGCCGGATGTTTTTATCTCAAACCGCGAGGCATCTCCGGTGATCAACGCCTCGCCTGCCACCAGCACATGCGCGGCGCCCACCCGTTCCAGTTTCTTTCCTTCAACGCGTGACAAGACCCGCCCTTCCACATGCCCGAGTTCGACCGCCGGTTCAGCCAGCAGCAAGGCGATCGGACCGAACACCAACAGCAAAAGACTGGGCACGCGGAAACTCATTTGCTCGTCATCCGGTAAACACCATCCCAAGCCGCACCGGGCGGATGCGCCTTCAATCCGATACAACGCGCGCGCATGAGCAGCGAAGGATTGGCCTCCACGCCCGCGTCACGTTCCACTTGTAACGGTTCAAGAGGAATCGCCTCCTCAAAACACTGCGTCGCCGCATCCCATTCCTGTTGCAGATAATGCATCCGGCCTTTCTCAAACAGCTCGAGACAACGCACCGCACCCTCGGGTAAATGCGCGGGCGACAACGCCACGATTTCAAAAATCTCCACCGGCTCCGTGCGGCCTTTGACCACGATGCGGTCCAGCAAACGAAACACGCACTCACAGCCCGCCGCCTTGGCCGCCGTCACCGTCGCACCCGTGGCCACTGCATAAGCGCCGAAGGACTTCGCACCGCTTTCGCAACGCGCCGCGAGATTCACCGTGTCTCCCATCATCGTGTAGTTGAACCGGTGGCTCGAACCCATGTTGCCCACCACCACACTCCCCGAGTTGATGCCAATGCGCGTGCGCATCGCATGCACGAGTGGCGGCCAGCGATCGCCTTGCGCGGTCCATTTGGCACGCAGCTCGGCCTGCCTCAGTTGCATCTTCGCCGTGGCTTCGCAGGCGCGCCGCGCATGATCGGGCAGCGGCACGAGCCCGCCGAACATCGCCACGATCGCATCGCCGATGTATTTATCGAGCGCCCCGCCGCTGTCCTGCAGGATGTCGGTCATCGCCCCGAGGTATTCATTAAGCAATACAACGAGGTCCGCCGGCGACAGCACTTCGGAAAACGCCGAAAATCCCTGGATGTCGCTGAAGAACGCACTGATCTCATCCTCGTGTCCGCCCAGCTGCGGCTCGACCCGCGCATCCACCATGCGCCGCACCAGCTCCGGCGACACATAGGAGCCAAACATACGGCGGATGCGGTCACGTTGCGCCTGCTCCTCACGGATCTTCAACATCGTCACCGCCGCCTGTTGCACGGCAAACGCCACCAGCGGCACCGCCAGCGGCACCATCCAGTTGCCCCACACCAGCAGCAGCCACGCAACAGCGGCGAATGCCACCGCCAGCACGGGAATCAGGATCACATAAATCGAGCGTCGCACCTCCAGAACCCAAGCCGCGCCCAGGCCCAGCAACAATATCACCACCAATCCCGGCCAGCGTGAAACCGGTCGCAGATAATCGCCGCGCAGGATGTTTTCCAATGCATTGATATGCACGAGCACCTTGGCGCTTTGCCCGTTGAGCGGACTGGGCCCGATATCGCTCAAGCCCACCGCCGTCTGACCCACGATCGCGATTTTGCCGCCGGTTGCAGGCGCCTCGCCCTTTTCGCCAAACTCGACCTGCTTCAAGAGCGTTTCGTGCAGGACGACATAGGAGATCTCATCGATGCCGTTGGGGAATTTTTCCGATCGCAGTTCGTAACGATAGTTAAGCGTAAAATACCCCGCCTTATCCACAGGGATGCGTCGTTCTCCACCACCGTTTTCGTGAATGACCACCGCCACGCCCGGGATGATTTCCACCTGCGCCGCGCCCACGTGAAGGTGCTTCATCATCAGATCCAACACCAGACTCGGATAGACATTATCACCCACTCTCACGACGAGAGGGAACCGGCGGACCACCCCGTCGGAGTCGGCATCGGCATTAAGAAAAGCAAACGATGTCGATTCCAGTAAGAGCGGAATGGGCAACTGCCCGCCCACGCGATCCGGCAGCCTCTTCAACGCACCTTCTGCTTTGGCCAGCGGTGCCGTCAGCCGTGGCGGAACCAGTGCGGGCCGCCCTCCGGTCACCACCATTAATCCCGCCGCCGCCTCATCGAACTGTGCGCCCATGACCACCGGATAGTCTTTCCGCACCGTTGGCTCGACCAGGAGGCTGTCCATCCCAGGATTCAAATCCTCTTCGGTAAATAGAATATCCCAGCCCAGCACCGAGGGTCGCGTCTTCTCACCACGCCCGAGCCAATCCATCAATTGCCCGTGATAAGAACGCGGAAACGGCCAGCGCCCGAGCTCGTGCACGCTCCGGACATCCACTCCGATCAAAACAACTTCACCTGTCGGCGGCACACCCTCCACCTTGGCCCTCAACTGCAATCGCAGCCCTTCGGTCATCCACTCCAAGCTTTTCAATGGCAAAGCATTCGCCGCGAAACCAAGCCCTCCCGCCAGCACCAATGTAACCCCCAGCCGAGCCCGCCAAGTCGGGGGAATTTTGTGCAATAGAGAGAAGAAGGGCAATTTCACCTAGGGAAAACCCTTGTATCACGGCCCTAATTCCAAGATTCAATCCTGCATATTTTATGCGAGTAAACATCTTGTTCGCCTCTCTCGTTCTCGCTCTGGCGTCCGCGCTGGGGCTTTCGGCTCAAACCGTGCGTGTTGTTTTTGTCAGCGGCCAGGCCGAGCTTCAGCGCCCTGAAGACTCCGCCCTGCGCGCCGTCGTCAAAGGCGAGACCGTCGTCATCGGCACCCGCATCGTCACCGGTGCCGATGGTCGCGTGGTGCTCACCCCGATGCCCGGCGTGAAATCCATCATCACGCCCAACACCACCCTCGTTCTCGAAAGCATCTCCGAGAAGCAGACCTCGCCCACCGAGGTCACCCACTCCGCCGTCCTCGACCTTAAAAAAGGTGCCGTCGTTTCAGACCTGCAAAAAAGCGAAGGCGTCGCCTACGACTACAACATCCGCACCGTCCGCGGCATCGCCGGCGCGCGCGGCACCAACTACACGGTCGGCATCAACGCCGCCGGTATCCAGACTGTCGTCGTGACCCACGGTAACATCGCCCTCTCCCTCGCGGATGGCCGCCAGGTCTCCATCACCCCCGGCCAGATTTCGATCACCCAGACCGGCGGCTCCACCCAAAGCGTGAACAGCATCAAAGAGCTTCCCGCCTCCGATCAGGCCATCGCTCAAAACTGGGCCGAAACCACCGTCGCCGCCATCGCCGCCGCCGTGGAATCCGGCGAGCTCTCGCCTGAAGCCCTCCAGCTCGCGCTCGACGCAGCCACCGGCCTCGGCGTAACCCTCTCGCCTGAAACCCAGGCGCTCGTTGACCGCGTCCTGTCCCTCATCGAAAAAGTCACGGCCACCGAGAAGACGCCGACCACGGACATCAAAACCATCATCGAGGCCAACACCGAGATTCAAGGTGAGACCGCCGTGACCGGCTTTGCCTCGTTCACCGCATTCCTGGGCTCGTTGAACGAATCCCAACAGTTCGCCATCGGCGACATTATCGAGCGCGGTTTCGATAATCAGGCCGCCCTCGAAACCCGCCTGCAAGACGGCCAATTTGCCGCCGATCTGGTCAAGGTGGTCGATCTCTACATCGAACTCGGCTTCACCAACGGAGAGCAGCCTCCCACCAATCGCCTTCAACAACTCGGCATCCTGGGCGGCGACAACACGACTGCCGTCGGTGCCGACATCGAAGGCCTGCGTAACTTGATCAAAGCGTATCAGTATCTCACTGAAACCCCCATCGCGCTCGACGAAAACACCTATCACGCCGGCAACGGAGCTCCCGCTCTGGGCGACAACTTCTTCTTCTCCGGACAATCCGGCCGTAGTGGTTACACTCTCTATAATGTCAGCTTCGACGCCAGCGAAGCCGGCGCGAACATGACCGTGGGAGCGACCCGAAATCTGATCATCGATAACACCGGCTATATTCCCGACACCTTTATCACCGAAAGCGGCGGCTCGGTCCGACTGATCGCCTCCGACTTGATCGATCTGAACAACACCCGCTTCAGCAGTGGCATGGCCAACATCATCATGGAGGCCGCCACCATCAATCTGAAGAATGTCGACCTGCCCGCCAACTCCTTCGTGTATCTTTACTCACGCGACGGTGGCACGGCCAACGGCGTCGATGGCACCGGCTATTATCCGCACTTCGGCTCCTCCAAAGTCGGCCGGGTCAACTTCATCTCCGGCGTTACCTATGGCGGTAATTCAGTAAATAGCGTCGGTAATTTCGACGCTCACGGTGAGAATATCTATATCGACAAACTGCCCAGTGGTCAGCCCGGCAATCCCCAGTAATCCATCCCTCTTCCGCTTCACCGAAATCGCATGAAACGCTTCATCCTTGCCGCTCTTGTCGGCACCGCAGCCACCAGCGGGCTCCTCGCCCAGTCCGCCAACGATGTCATCATCGACCGCGCCCAGCAACCCACCACGCCGCCCACCCCCGCCTCGCCGGCCAGCAAAGCCGGCACCGATGAAAAAGGTGATCTCGACGGCGGCACCCAGCGCATGGCCGAAACGCGCAAGCTGCCGTTCAAGCTCTCCCTCGCCTACGATCTGCAGGTTTTCTACACCGACAACGTCTTCCTTCAGCCGAATAACGAAGTCGAAACCGTGGTGATCGCCAACACCCTCGTCGCCCGCGCCGAAGGCAACAGCATCGCCGTCGGTCAAGGCCTGCTCCTCCCCTCGCTGAGCCTCGTTTACCAGCGCTACAACCACGATTTGTTCGGCGGCGACCAGGCCCGCCAGAATCTGGATTTCGATGCCTACAGCATCCCGTTCCAGCTGCGCTATCGTTGCGGCAACAACTGGGAGTTCGGCTTCGGTATCACCGGCACCGCGGTTTACAGCCTCGAGGGCCCGCCCGACTACAACCTCACCTACAAATCGATCTCGACCGCACTGACGGCCCGCAAGCTGGTTTCCTTGGGCCGTGACCACATCCTGTCGTTTGGCGCCGGCGTCACCTACTTCATCACCGACGCCGAAGCCCCCGCCGGCCCCCTCGGTTTCAACGCCGATCGTAACGACAAAATCGATTACACCGTTGATGCCGGTTATTATTACCTGAAGGACCGCTGGGTCGTCGGACCTTACGCCCGCCTGACCTACTCGGACTACCTTCACTTCCAAGAAGGCGCGTTCACCGATGTCAGCCGCAGCGACCTCACCGGCTCGATCGGCGTGAGTGTCAGCTACAGCATCACTCCCTGGGCCAGTGCCCGCATCTACAGCAGCTACGACTGGCGCACCCCGCAAGGTGACGAAATCGTCGATTACTCCTACAAGTCCGCCAACCTGGGCGCGGGAGCGACTCTCAGCATGAGCTTCTAAAGGGCTCACTGATTCCCCCCAAAAAAGAACCGCCCGGAAGCGTAAGCTCCCGGGCGGCGTTGTTTACTGGTTTTAACTGCGATCTCCTTAGAACCGCAGGTGCGACGACATACCACGACCGAGCACCTCAGTGAGGCGCGCAGCCTGGGCCGCCGTCGCGGCTTCATAATATCTCGGACGAACGATTTCAGCTGATGCGCTTTTTCCGGACAGGTTCTTTTTAAAGAAACCCGAGCGGGCAAACGCGCTGAAAGCGCTGATCGGAGACAGGTTACTTGTCTTGTTCATGGTCAGATGGAGACACCGGACATTCATTGCCCGACTCCTCCCGACTGACCACGCACCTTCCAAAGAACGTCCCTATCAAAGCATTTCATGCCGCGAACGTCAACCCGCGCATCACATCTCCATTCTCAACCAGCACCAAGAAAACGATTTCCGCTGGATGCGGCGCCGGTGTTCACCACACCCGGTCAACGTGTTTCGATTCGAGCGAATCCTCCGCCACAGCATCAAGCTCGGTCAGAAAATCCAATCCCGTGCGCCGCTCCACTTCGTCGATCGACACGACAAACCGCCTCGCATCGGCCCCGGCCGGCGCCTCTTGCGGAAATATCAACGCCTGCGCCCGGATACGCCCGTCGCTTTCGTCGATCACGATCATAAAAAACGCCTCCGGCACCGCCGTGCCATTCGGCAGCTTTGCCGGTCGCACTCCAAAAACCGGTCCCGCCAACACCCACACTTCGCCAAAACGGCCCGGATAGCTCGTCGCCACCTTCATCTCCATTTCCTTCCATACGCCGGCATTCAGCGCGTGCCGCTGCGGCGCGATATTGGACATGAGAAACGTCTCACGCTGCGCCGCCTCACCGTAACGCGTCGCCACCGCATAGTTCGGCGCCATGTGGCCGCGATCGTATCCACTATTCGTATACGCGGATGACGGCACCCGCGCCGCCGTGCGCAGATCCGTCTCGAAGTTATCGGGCCGCGGAGCAGGTGTCTCCACTTTCGCCACATCGCCGACCCGATACGCGACCCACGCGGGATTCTCCAACGCGTCGCAATACCCCGCGATGTAGCCCTTGTTCACCAGCACACGGATCGCATGGGGAAATTTTCCCGTCGCCGGCAGGCCGCCGTAGATATGCGTGCGATCTCCCGCCGCCGTCGCGGTGACAAAATCCCCGCTGTAGTAAAGGCGGTAGATATCCTGCGCCACATCGAGCAGTTCGATGCGTTTGCTCTTCTCGAAATAGTTTTCAACGAGCTTGCTCACCTCCGCGCGCCGCGGCTCCGGCTGCATCACAAACCAGCCGCCCATCACCGCGAGCAGCACCACATTGAACCAGAAGACCGCCTTGATCTTCCCGCCGCGCCGGGCGCCCTTTCGTGCACGCGCGCTCATTTGCCGAACTTTCTCAACGCCTTGTTGATCGCGACCAGATCGCACCGTTCCACATCATGCTGCGGGCCGAGCCACTCCATCCACTCACGCCCGAGTTCCGTGGTCGGCTCCGCGATACACGCCAGCATGTCGTGATAAGCCTCCAGCCCGCCGCAATCCTCCGGCGGGCCCGCACGGCCTCCGCCCACGCACCGCGGATACACTTCGCCCTTCGCCACTGGAATCACCTTCTCCACACGAATATCCACGCGCCAGCCGTCGCCGAAGTGATAATCGTAAACCATCCCGCCGCGCTTCGCCAGATCGAGCTCGGCCAGCGTGAGGTCACGATCATCTTCCACGATCACCCCGTCCTTCTTTGCCGGGTTTCCCAATCGCAAGTCTTCGAGCGTAAAGGTGTGCGTCTGATAATCAAACCAGTCGAACGCCACCTGGATCGAATCGTGCAAGCGCGCCAGCCACATCGTCTCCTTCACCACCAGTTGACGCCAGATGCGCGGCTCACAGCCGGCCACGGACAACCCGAGCACCATGGCTTGCGCCGGTGGTTTTTTCGCACGGGAACCCCGGCCTTCATGCAGCGAAATCATCCAGCCACACAAACAAGCGCTCCGGGCCAAGCGACAAAAAAGCCGTGCGCGGCGAGCGCACGGCCTGAATCTTTCCTCCGGCGCTTAACGCCTCCAGCCGCGGCCCGGATAACCACCGCGCGGCCCTTGATGGTAAACCGGCTGCGGATAACTCGCGTAACCATAATTCTGATACACGACCACAGGCGGCGGCGCGGACCGGTAGATCACCACCGTGGGCGCCGGTGACGGCGCGTAATAGCCCGTGCTATAAACCACCGGGGCCGACTGCACGTAGACGACCTGCGTGGTGACCGGTGGCGGCGGGCAATACACCGGTTGCGGTGCGGGTGCGTAAACCACCGTCGTCTGGTTGCTGCGGTCGACCGCGGTGCCGATCAAGGCACCGGCCAACGCGCCGATCACCGCACCTTCGCCGGTATGGCGGCCGGAATTATGTCCGATGACCGCGCCCGCCACGCCGCCGAGAACCGCGCCCTGCACCACGGCAGGGCGGATAGCCTGTGCCTGCGCAGGAATCGCTATCAAGGCGACCACTCCCAAAGCCAGTAATGTCTTTTTCATAACATCACCTGAGACGTCAGCCAGCGGTGAATGTTTGCACGCGTTTCCCGCAAATCACCCAACCCCTTGATCCTGCGTGGAGTGGACTCGATCATATTTCTCCGCCGCTCCAATCCCTGAAAATACAAAGGCCGCCTCTCATGAGAGGCGGCCTTTGTGACCTTGAACACCAAACAAACCTTAAGAACTAAAAAACTGACTACATGGGGATAGACGCAGCCGGACTCGAAACGCTCAAAAATAAATGAAGGATTTTTGGAAAAGTTTATAAAACCCACAACTCATTGAATTCAATCATCTAACAAATTGTGAATTTCTTCCAAGTGACAATGGCTGCGCGTGCGCATGAGTGATCTCGCACGTTCTTTCATGACCACTTCACGCCCTCATCTCTTCGGTTTACTCGCAGGTTTGGCGCTCTCCGCCGGCCTTTGCTTTGCCTCGATCACCTTCACCCGCGCCTGGACTCGCATCAGCGAAGACCAGGTCATCAATGTCACCGGTTCCGCGCGCAAAGAAGTGCGTTCCGATCTCGCCATCTGGCGCGCCAGTTTCACCTCGGATGCCGACACGCTGACTGAAGCCCACCAGCGCTCCAAAGCCGATCTCGCCCAAGTCGAAGCATTTTTAAAGGCCGCCGATCAAAGTGATTACGTGCTCAAACCCGTGCAGGTGACCGAGCTGTTTACGCGCACCAAGACAGAGGAGGGCGAGGTCTCCCGCCGCGCCGGCTATCGCATCCGCCAAAACCTCGAAGTGCGTTCGGGCGATGTGGACGCTCTGCCCAAACTCGCCAGCGATGCCGCCCGCTTGATGGAAAACGGCGTCACGCTCGCCTCCGAAGGCATGGACTTCATCTACACCAAGGCCGGCGAGGCGAAGATCGAGATGATGGGCGAAGCCGCCAAGGATGCCCGCACGCGTGCCGAGCAGATCGCGACTCAAGGCGGCCGTGTTTTGAAGGAATTGCGCAACGCCCGCATGGGCGTCGTTCAGATCAATCCCCTCTACTCCACCGCCACGAGTTGGGAGGGTAACAACGATACGTCGTCGCTGGAGAAAACCATCACCACGACGGTGACCGCGACTTTCTCTCTACGCTAAATCCGCACTCGCACCCGCGATCACACCCTCACCCGTGCAGCTCTTCATGGAGCTTCACGGGCTTTTCAACCGTCTCACCCTCGACGACCGGAGTCGCTGTAAGCGGATACCGGAAAGTGCGGCCTTCGTAGTTTTTGAAGACCACTTCCTCGTCGGTGATTTTCTCGATGTAGTTCGGGTTGACCGGCACCTTGCCGCCGCCACCGGGAGCATCAATCACGTATTGGGGAATCGCGTAGCCCGTCGTGTGGCCGCGCAACGCCTGGATGATCTCAAGGCCCTTACGCACATCGACTTTGAAATGCGCGCCGCCCGTAATCAAATCCATCTGGTAAAGGTAATAAGGACGCACGCGCATCCGCAACAGACGGTGGACGAGCGCCTTCATGACGTCGGCGTCGTCGTTCACGCCCTTGAGGAGCACGCTTTGGTTACCCAACGGCACACCGGCAAACGACAGGCGTTCGCAGGCATCACGCAGTTCGGCGGTCGCCTCCTTCGGATGATTCACATGAATGCTCATCCAGATCGGACCGTGCTTCTTAAGGATTTCGCACAGCTCCGGAGTAATGCGCTGCGGCAGGAAAACCGGAATGCGCGAGCCGATGCGGATGAACTCAAGGTGTTTGATCGCGCGGAGGCGCCCAAGGAGATGGTCGAGCTTACGATCGGACAACAGCAGCGGGTCGCCACCTGAAAGCAGCACATCACGGATCTCCGGATGCGACTCGATGTAGCGGAGTCCCTGTTCGTATTCGGGGTGGAAATTGTAGTCCTGCGCGTTGGAAACCAACCGGCTGCGCGTGCAATAGCGGCAATACGAAGCACAGCGATCCGTCACCAAGAACAGCACTCGATCCGGATAACGATGCACCAGACCCGGCACCGGCGAATGTTCGTCTTCACCCAGCGAATCCAGCATTTCCTCGGCGTGCAGCTGACCTTCGCCGGCGCGGGGGATCATTTGCAGGCGGATCGGGCAATTGGGGTTGTTGCGATCGATCAGGTTAAAAAAGTAAGGTGTGATCGCCATCGCCAGCTTGTGGCCCGCAAAAAGAACCCCCGCGCGTTCATCGGGTGTGAGCGTCATGTAACGCTCGAGATCCTCGAGCTTTGTGAGACGGTTCTTCAGCTGCCAGGTCCAGTCTTTCCAGTCACTTTCAGGAACGTGCTGCCAAAGTCCCTGGCCTTCAAACCAGGTGGAACGATCTTCAGTGTAGGGCATGGGCGGGTGTTGAAGGAGCTAAATTCAACCCTTTCGGCTGTCAAATGGTGGTGCAAATTACGGGAAACGCCCCATGCGTCGCACAGGTTTTACAAGGTTGCCCCACAAAACCCTTGGCAGGCATGGGGGGAGGGCTTTTCGTTGGGCTTTAATGTCCACGTTCAAGCCCGCAGTCCTTGCACTCGAAGATGGTTCCGTATTTCGCGGCCGCGCCTTTGGCGCCGATGCCACGATCTCCGGTGAATGCGTATTCAACACGTCGATGACCGGCTACCAGGAGATCATCACCGACCCGTCTTACTTCGGACAGATCGTCACGATGACCGCGCCGATGATCGGCAACTACGGCGTGAACGATGAGGACACCGAGGCCTCCCTGCCCCGCGCCAGCGGTCTGGTCGTGCGCGAACTCTCCCCCATCGTGAGCAACTGGCGCAGCCAGTCCTCCCTCCACGACTACCTGCGCAAATACGGCATCCCCGGCATCAGCGAAGTCGACACGCGCGCCCTCACCAAAAAACTCCGCGTCGATGGCGCGTTGAAGTGCTGTCTCTCCACGCTCCCGCTCACCGATGCCGAAGCCATCGCCAAGGCCAAAGCCTGGCACGACATGGCCGGCAGCGACTACGTCAAGGACACGACTTGCAAAGAGCCTTACATCTGGCGCGGTGATGACGCCGCCAACCACAACGCCGTCTACGTTCCCGCCGGCACCACCTTCGGCCTTCCGAACACCCCGACGAAACGCTTCACCGTCGCCGCCTTCGATTTCGGCGCGAAGCACTCGATCTTCCGCAAGCTGATCAACCACGGCTTCGACGTAAAAGTATTCCCCGCCACCGCCACCGCCGAGCAGGTCAAGGAGCACGCGCCCGATGGCGTTTTCCTCTCCAACGGTCCCGGCGATCCGGCCGCCCTCGCCTACATCCACAAGACGGTCACCGGTCTCGTCCCGCACTATCCGATCTTCGGCATCTGCCTCGGTCATCAAATGCTCACGCACGCCATGGGTGGCGATACGTTCAAGCTCAAGTTCGGCCACCGCGGCGGCAACCAGCCCGTGAAAAACCTCGAGACAGGCAAAGTCTCCATCACCGCGCAAAACCACGGTTTCGCCACCGACCCGAAGTCCCTCGAAAAAGGCGGCGCCATCGTCACCGAGATCAACCTCAACGACAACACCGTCGAAGGCCTGCGCCACAAAGAGCTCCCGATCTTCTCGGTGCAATATCACCCCGAAGCCGCTCCCGGCCCGAACGACGCCGACCCGCTCTTCCTCGATTTCTACAATCTGATCGCCAAGCGCAAAGCCGGCAAAATCTAAGTCGCCTGCACTCACGACAACCTCCCTCAAAAGCCACTCCACCCGGGTGGCTTTTTTAATATGCCCGCATCACCCCACGCCCCTCGTTGGACCTTACGCGGGTTCACTGACGCCGCGCTAGCAGTCGGCCTGCTCGGAGCGCTGGGCCTTTGCTTGCTCACGACAATCGCCTTTGCCGGCCAGCTTCACTGGTTGCTGGAAATCACCACTCACTTCCGTCCGCACTACGGCATCTTGCTGCTCATCTGCGCCGCCACCTACGCTTTCGCGCGCCGGTTCCGCTGGGCCGGTGTATTTGCCCTGTTCGCCGCGCTCAATTTCATCGTCCTCGCGCCTCGTTTTATCCCGCATGACCGTGCGCCCGCCAACGCCACGCAGCTCAAACTATTGCTCGCGAATGTTCAGAGTGGAAACACCCACCATGCCGCCGTGCTTGAACTGATCGCCCGCGAGCAGCCCGATGTCGTGGCGCTTCTGGAAGTAAACGCCACTTGGCTGACCGCCATGGCCCCGCTGGCTGAGAGTTATCCGCACATCGTCCGGGTTGCTCGCTCCGACAATTTCGGGATCGCCGTATTTAGCCGCCTTCCGCTGAGCGATACCCAAACACTCTACTTCTCACCGGCCGAAGTCCCGTCCATCCGCGCAACGCTCACTCTTGCCAGCGGCAAATCCATTTTGCTGCTCGCCACCCACCCTCTCCCACCCGGCGGCGCCGAAGGACAGTATTTGCGCGACAAACAACTGTCCAAAATCGCCAGCTGGTCCGCCACCGCCGCGCATCCCGCAATCGTGCTCGGCGACCTCAACTGCACGCCGTGGTCTCCCGCATTTCGCAGCTTACTCGCTGACGGTGAGCTCATCGACACCGGCTACGGTCTCGCCCCCACGTGGCCGGTTACACCCTGGTATCTCCGCATCCCGCTCGATCACTGCCTGACCACCCGCACCCTTTCTGTGGTCAACCACCACGTCGGTCCCGACATCGGCTCCGATCATTTTCCGATCATCGTTACCTTGGCCCTTCCATGAAAAAGTGGCTCGTCCTCATTCTGCTCGGCGCAGGTTGCTGGTATTGGTGGCACGAACCCGCCGCCGACTGGCGCGGGTTGCCCGCCTCGTCTGATCCGATCCAGATCACCACCGGTCTGCCGCCACCTTTCACACTCGACGACAACACCGTCACTCCACTCGCCCGCTACGAAATCAAAGCCGTCGTTCTTTCCCGTAAACGCTACCGCTACGACAAGCCCGCCAAGATCGGCCCCGTCGACCTCGCCCTCGGCTGGGGCCCGATGTCCGCCGCCGGTGTCATCAACGAACTCAACATCTCCCAATCAGGCCGCTGGTATGAATACACCTGGGCCGGCGATCCGCCGCTCGAGCCGCAAGCCATCGCCGAACACTCCGCCAACACCCATTGCCTTCCCGCCACTCCAGCCATCCGTAAACAACTTCTTGCCGTCAAACGTCACGACGTCGTCACGCTCAAAGGTTACCTCATCGAAGTGACCGGCCCCCAAGGCGAGCGCTGGCGTTCGTCGCTCAGCCGCTCGGACACCCGCGGCGGCGCCTGCGAAGTGATGTGGATCACGGAGCTGTCCACCACGCGCGCGCCGCGTTGAGGCACGCCTCAGCCGAGCCACTCTCCAAACTTCACCGCATCCTCCGGCGTATCGACGCCAATGGTCGGATCATTGGTCACCCCGCACAGGATTTCGAAACCGTTTTCGATCACCCGCAATTGCTCCAATTTTTCGATTTGCTCGTAACGCCCCGGCGGCAGCTTGGCGAAACTCTCGATTAACTCCGCTTTGTAGGCGTAGAGCCCGAGATGCTTGAAGCACGGGTTCGCCTGCACCCACGCATCATCCACCTGACCCGCGCGATCACGCGCATACGGGATCGCCGCCCGTGAAAAATACAACGCACGCGCTCCACCCGGCGCGAAAACAACTTTGACCTGATTCGGATTATTAAAATCCGCCGCGGTCGTGAAGGGTGTGCCGAGCGTCGCCATCGCCGCCGTGCCGCTGATCAATTCCGCCAGAGTCAGGATCTGCGCCCGCGTCACCAACGGCTCGTCGGCCTGCACGTTGATCACATGGTCGGCCTTCACCGTGCGGTTGGCCTCGGCGATTCGATCCGTGCCGCTCTGGTGTTGCACACCCGTCAAAATCGCCTGAAACCCCGCCGCCCGCAGCGGTGCGGCCAGCAATTCATCATCCACCGCGAAAAATAGCGGGAACTCCGGCGCCTCCTGTTTGATGCGCTCCGCCACCCACAGCAGCAGGGGCTTTCCCTTGATGACGTGCAGCAACTTGCGCGGAAAACGCGTCGATTCGAGACGGCATGGGACGATGATCGCAGTCTTGGGCATGATGCCGCAAAACCTGTGCGTCCGGTTTTTGGGTTGCAAGCCGTCCCCTCAAACCGGACTTTCCTCCGCTAAACGAAATGGAAAAGAACGATACGACTGCGGCCGGTCAGCAGGTAAAAGAGCTGGTTGTTCAAAACAAAATGGGCATCCACGCGCGTCCCGCCGCGATGATCGTGCGCATCACCAACAAATTTAAAGCCGACGTCTTCGTCGAAAAAGACGAGGAGCAGGTGAATGGTAAATCCATCATGGGCCTGATGATGCTCGCCGCAGGCAAAGGCTCGAAGGTCAAGTTCCTCGCCACCGGCGAAGACGCCCCGCAGATGCTCACCGAGCTTGAGCAGCTCTTCACCCGCAAGTTCGACGAGGCCTGAGCCGACCGTCCAACCGACACACTTGAAGCGACCCGATCCGGGTCGCTTTTTTTGCGCCTAAAGCCCGAAGAAAGCCCGCGCCGTTTTCGTGCTCGTCGCCGCCAGCTCGTCCAAACGCACGCCAAACATCTCCGCCGCATACTCCGCCGTGTGCCGCATGAAAGCCGGCTCGTTGGGCTTACCACGATTGGGCACTGGCGTGAGATACGGCGCATCCGTCTCCAACATCAGGCGCGCCAGTCCCTGCACCTTCGCCGCCTCGCGCACGTTCTCCGCGTTCTTGTAAGTGAGCACGCCGGTGATCGATCCGTAGGCTCCTCGTTTGATGAGCTCGCTCATTTCCGCCGGACCTTCGCTGAAGCAGTGAAACACCACGCGCGTCCAGTCGACGCCGCTAGCATCGATCATCGCGACCGACTCCGCAAATGCCCCGCGAGAATGCACCACCAGCGGACACCCCAACCGCTTTGCGATGTCCAGCTGCGCGGCAAACGCCGCCTGCTGCCAGGCGAACACCTGCTCCGCCTTGGCCGCGTCATCTTTAGGCAGATGGAACCGATCCAGCCCGCACTCACCGAGCGCGACCGGAAGTTTTGCCCCGCTCCAAAACATCTCGATCTGCGCCACCTCATCGGCCCAGTTCTCGCGCACACAACACGGATGCAGCCCGACCGAAAAATGCACCGTGCCCGCATACTCAACCGCCAGATCGCGAATGAGCGCCCAATCATCGCTCTCCGTGCCGATCGAAATCATCTCGGTTACGCCCGCCTCGCGCGCCCGCGCCAGCACCGCATCCAGCGTGCCCGCCCGCGCAAAGCCATCCAAGTGAGTGTGCGTATCGATCAGTGTCATATTATTTCAAATACAGCGGTGCATACCGTTCTTGCAAATAGCGCAGCAGGTATTTCGGCGTGAGCTCCTCGCCGGTTACACGGCGCACCAGTTCGAGGGTTTCGTAGCGGCGCCCCTGCTCGTGGATGTTTGTGCGCAACCAGCCCAACAGGCGCGAGAAATCACCCTGCTCAAAGTCCGCATCCAGCTCCGGAAATTTCGCCCGCACCGTGAACCACAATTGCGCGGCAATCATGTTGCCTAGGCAGTAACTCGGGAAATATCCGAACGCCCCGCCGGACCAATGCACGTCTTGGAGCACGCCAACCTTGTCGCTCGTCGGCGTGAGCCCCAGCAATTCCTGCGACAACGCATTCCATGCGGCCGGCAGTTCGCCCACCGTGAGTTCGCCCGCAAACAGCCGGCGCTCGAGCTCGAAGCGCAGCAGGATGTGCAGGTTGTAGTGCACCTCGTCGCTATCGACACGGATGAGCGTGGGCGCGACTTCGTTGACCGCGAGATACAGTTCTTCGGACGACACGGCGGCGAGTTGCGCGGGGAATTTTTCGCGAAAGCGCGGCTCGAAAAACGCCCAGAATGCACGGCTGCGCGACACTTGGTTTTCCCACAAGCGACTTTGCGATTCGTGCACGCCCATGCCGGCGTTTTGACCGAGCGGAGTGCCTTGCGCGGCGAGCGGCAGACCTTGTTCATAGAGTCCGTGCCCGGTTTCGTGGATCGACGAGAAGAGTGAATCGAGCGGGTTATCCGCATCGAAGCGCGTGGTCATGCGGATGTCCGCCCCCGAGCCTTCGCAGAAGGGATGGAGGGACACATCGATGCGTCCGCGGCGGTAGTTAAAGCCGAGTCGTTCGGTGACATCGCGCAGGAATTCCCGCTGCTCCGCGATCGGGAAGCCTTTGAAAATATCCGTGCGGGCGCGCACGGGAGACGCGGCGATGGCACGCACCAGAGGGACGAGACCGGCCTTCAACTCCGTGAACAATGCGGTGAGTTTTTCCGCCGTCATGCCCGGATCGTGTTTGTCGATCGCGTAGTCATAGGCCCGATCACCCCAGCCGAGATAGGCAGCTTCCTGTTTTGCGAGTGCGAGGTGTTTTTCGAGAAAGGGAGCAAACGCCGAAAAGTCCGACCGCGTCTTAGCCGCGGCCCACCCGTGATAAGCCGCGCTGGAGAGCCGGGCCTTCTCGGCCACGAAGTCCGCCGGGAGTTTCACCACACGATCATAGTCTTTCCGCGCCTCACGAATCACCACCGCGCGATCAGCAGTATCCGCATTTTCAGCCGAGCCCCCAGCCGGTTTGTAACTTAATAAGTTACAAACCGGCTGTTCAAGTTGGTTTAAAAGATCGCCGATTTCAGGGGCGGTTGCGGCGGCGTGCTGGAGTTCGGCGAGGAGCGCGGATTGCTCGGCGCGCTGGTCGGCGCTGTCGGCAGGTAGGTTGACCTGCTCGTCCCATCCCAAGAGACCGGCAACCGTGCCCAGCGTATGGGCGCGCTTAAGGTGAGTGACGAGACGCTCGTAGGAATCGGCGGGCATGCAGGAAGATTTTCCATGCAAGCGCACCGGTCAACCCACGCGACGAAGAATCACGCACCGCACACCCGCCCGACCTCAATGCACGACTTCACGGTCCGACGGAGCCGTTGGGATTTTCCGCGCGCGCTTCGGGAAGCGGCTCCACTCCTCGCAGCACCACGCTGCCGCCGCTGGCCCGCGCCATGATGACCGGCCCGCCGCCATTCAACGTCGCTTGTAATTTCGAGCGACCGGGTTTGCCGGCAGTGACTTTGAGCGGAATCGCGCCGCGGACCGAGACTTTGCCAAACATCGAGGAGCGCAGATCAAACGTGGCCGCACCACCCGATTCCACGACCAGCATGATCGAGCCTCCCGAAACCGCGATGTCGACCGGATACGCGATCGGTGTGGTAAAGCCCACCTTGGCATCAGAGCCGTTGCCGCTGATCTTCACTTCGCCGGAGGCCTGTTGAAGTTCGATATAACCGCCATCACTGGAGAGCCGCGTCGACGAACCGGCCCGCCCCACCGTGATGTTTCCAGAGGCAGTGCTCGCATCGATCGCGCCGGTCGCCGCCGTGATGGCGATTTCACCGCTTTTGCTGCGCGCGGTCACCGGACCATCAATATCACGGGTAAAAATACCGCCGGCTTCGTTGCCCAGCACGACACGGCCTTGAAGGGATCCGACCACAATACTGCCTTCGCGTGCGAACACCTGCACGTCACAGCGACGCGGCACTTTGATTTCGTAACTCAACGCCACCGGCGGCCAACTTTTCCAGGAGAACACCGCGTATTTCCGATAATCGGCGGTCAACATCACCGTGCCGTCCTGCTGGGTCATCACGAGATCCAGCGCGGCGAGGCGGTCGTCCATGGCTGCTTCGGTCGTCACGTCGGCCGACTGCACCACCACGACTTCGATCGTGTTGCCATCCGACGCTTCGATCCGCACTGAGCCGCTAAACGTATCGATTTTTAGCGCCACGTTGGACGCCGGAACGTCAAAACGACGCTCAACACGGCGTTCCACCAGCGCGAAAACCGGAACCGAGAGCAGGGCACAACTAATCGCAAATACGTATGAAAGGGCCCGAGGCATTTCTATGAACTAGGGTTTTTACCCTAGTAAACAAGCCCAGTTTCTAATCCTTCGATCCAGCGGCGAAGCCGTGACCTCAGGTTTTCTGCGCGTTGTTGCTCACATAATGAGCAAGCGAACGGTTCATGTTGTAAGCCCGGAGCGATGCATCCGCAGCGATGTTGTTGCTCTCCACGAGAAAGCGCGGGGAGCGTTGCAGGGCCACTTGCTCCTGCTCGGCGGCGGTGGTGATCAGCAGCAGCAGTTCCGCGCGGTTAGCCAGACGCGTCCCCGGAAAGTTCGCATAAGTAGCGAGCCAACGGACGGTTTTTTGCAGCGGTGTGGATACGGGAGCAGTCACGCGAGGGAATGTGCAGGAAAAACCCGCCGGGAGTCAACGAACGGAAAACGAAAAGCTAAAGCCTCCAGTCCGCCCCTCCACGACACACTTCAGCTCAACGCGGCCGACCACGTCGCTTCATCGAAACCGACCAACCCCACGCCACTCGCACCCGTGCCGGCACCCAGCGCGAACGGGCGCTTCACGAGGTTGCCGTTGCCTGCGAGCAACGCGATCGCATCGGCCTCGGTCATCGCGGGAAGTTTTTCGCCGAGTTTCTGCGCACGATAATCGACGCCGGATGTGTTGAACAACTTTCGCAACGACCCCGCACCACCGAGACGCGCGAGCATCGTGTGCAACTCGGCTTTCGTGGGCGGCGTCTCGCGAATGGGTTTCTCGGTGAAGTCGATTTTCTGGGCGCGCAGCCACTTCACGGCGCGGCGGCAGGTATCACAGTTGGCGTAGGTGTAGACGGTCAGCGGTCCGCTCATTTCACCCACTCTTTGCCCTGCACGACGAACTGCCAAGCACCCTTAAACGTGCCGAGTTCACCGTAGAATTGCAGTGTCTTCCCCTCACGCGCCTGCTCGCGGAGATCATCGCGAATCTCTTTCGTATGGCTGAAGACGTCGTATTCCTGGCCGTTCACCTTCACCTTCACGTGTCCTTTGTCGTTGGTGTAGCTCTTGGCGGAGATATAGAAAATCTTCCCCGTGTAAGTGCCATCGCGCATGTCGGCATCCTTGGGCAACTCGGCGGGCTTGAGCGCGGTTTTGAAGAGATCTACGCGCGCGTAATCCACCGCGACCGTGTTGCTGACTTCATCCGTGCTGGGCTTGGTGAGCGGCATCCAGCGGTCGGTGCGGTTGTCGGGCACCGTTCGGAACCGCGCATAAAGCGGGAAGTGATCGGAGAAGCCGCTGCCCGTTGCGGAAAACGGTTTCCAGCGATTGGGCAGTCCGAGTGAATCGGCATTCAGGCCGGCGATCTTCATCACCGCGAAGCTGCCATCCTCGTATTGCACGCCGCGCATGTCGTAGAGGCCGCGCGAAAGAATGATGTGAACGAGCGTGCCCCACTCGCCCTTGAACACGTCGCTGCCGCGTGCATCGGACGGAAGCTCGAACCAGAGGTTGTAGAGATCACGGTCCTTGCCGCGGATGGCGAGTTCGTTGCCCTGCGAGCCCAGGATATCGTTGATGCCCGTCTCCTTCATATCGCGGTAACGCTTCTTCTGGTTGTATTGGGAGTTCAGATCTCCACCGATGATGATGTCGGCATTCGGGTCGGTCGCGAGAATCTCATCGAGTCGCGTGCGCAGAGTCTTCGCATTGGCGCGACGGTCGGTCTCGGTCTTCGGATCGCCCGCGCCGGATTTCCAATGGTTGTTGAACACATAGAGCGGGTAACCTTCGACATCGAGTTCGGCCTCCACGATCGGGCGCGCGCTTTGCGTCGGATGCAGCCGCATACGCTTCACGGGGAAGCGGGAAAAGATCACGCACTTGATCGCGATCGAGCCGGACTTGTCGTCACCACTGACGACATTGTAGCCGCGCAGGCCGCCATCGTAGAGCGCCTTTTGCAGCCACACTTCGGACGGCACGCCTGCGAGTTCGGCGGGCAACGGAGATTGGGCGAGCAGCTCGGAGAACTTTTGCTTGTCGTATTTTTCGAGCCACTTGGGCACGTCACTCACGGTGCTGTTGGGCGTCTGGTCGGCCTCGATTTCGTTAAACAGAATGATGTCGGGACCGACGCCTTTATCGACCTTGGAGAGCACCTGCGTGATATTGGTGAGCTTCGTGGTGAGGTGCGCGGGCGTGTATTTGGACGGCTGGTAGTCGTCGTAAACCGCGACGCCATCGGCATCGAAAAGATTCTCGACGTTATAAACGACCAGCGAGAAAGGACGCGCCCAGGAAGCCGGCACGGAAACGGCCACGGCGAGCAGAAGAAAAATTTTACGCATACGAATGAGTGTCCTGTGAGCTTTTTTCAGACCAACTCTCTGACGCAAAAGGAAAGGCCGTTGTTTCCTGATCTTTGCAAAAACGCCGCACGATTTGACCCGCGTGCGTGACGAATCAGTCTGCATGCGTATGCCGGCACCTCTTCTGGACATCCGAAAACTTTCCATCCTGCGCGACCGCACGACGTTGCTCAGCTCCATCGACTGGCGCGTGGAGCGCGGCGAACACTGGGCGATCCTAGGCCCCAATGGTTGCGGCAAGACGTCGCTGCTCAAAGCGCTTACCGGTTACCTCACGCCGAGCTCCGGCGAAATCGAACTGCTCGGCGAACACTACGGCCAAAGCGACTGGCGCGACCTGCGCCTGCAAGTCGGTCTCGTTACCAGCGCACTCCAAGCCAGCGTGCCGCCCGACGAACCCGCGCTCGAGACCGTCATCAGCGGCAAATACGCGCAGCTCGACCTGTGGATGAAAATCACTCCGGCCGATCACCGCGCCGGCATGCGGTTGTTGCGCTTCACCGGCGCGGGCAAACTCGCCACGCGGCTCTGGGGACAACTTTCACAAGGTGAACGCCAGCGCATCCTCATCGCCCGAGCACTCATGGCGAAACCCAAGCTGCTCATCCTCGACGAGCCATGCTCGGGCCTCGACCCCGTCGCGCGTGAACAATTTTTGCACTTCATCGACGCGCTCGCCCGCCAGCCCAAGGCTCCGACGCTCGTGCTCGTCACGCACCACGTCGAAGAAATCACTCCGGCTTTCACGCACGCGTTGTTGCTCAAGGCCGGCCGCGTCGCCGCGAGCGGAGCGCGCCGCACCACGCTCACCTCAAAAAATCTCTCCACGATTTTCGGCACGCCGGTGCTCCTCGGCCATCGCGATCACCGGCTGCATCTGCGCCTGCCGGCGCGCGAGCACGGTGCCTCGTTTACTTCCTGAACAACGCGTCGAGCGATCCGAAGCTCTTCAGCGGAGACTTCGGCTTGGTCGTCGTCACGGGCAACGGCGTGGATTCACGCGGCTTGGCCACCGGCGTCTCGGCCACGGGTGCGGCGGCCGGCGATTTGCCACCTTGTTTTAATTCAGCGACGGCGCGTTCCAGTTTCTGCACCGACACCGGCTCGGCCGTGCCGAGTTCCTGAGCGAACAAACTCACGCGCAACTCTTCCACCTGCCAGCGCAACTCCGGCACGTTAATAAACGGCGCGAGCTGTTTCATGCGCTCGCTGTCCTTGACCTGACCTTGCTTCCAACGATCAGCGCGAATCTTCATCGCCTTCAAATAACGCGGAAAATGCGCGAGCCGTTCATACGGCGTCACCCTCAGAAAATCTGCCGGCACCAGCACGGTGAGTTCAGGACCTTGGCCGCGATACGGATTCGGATGCACCAGCAGCGTCTGCCGTAGCGCGAGAACTTCACGCAGCAAATCGACCAGACGCGGCACGAGGCCTTGCAGATCGTTTTTCGCCTTCATCACGGCGGCGGCAAACGCGGAGGCCGTGAGATGTTTCACGCGGTCCGCCGACAACAACCAGCGGCTCACCGCGATGTAAGCGTGTTCACGCAACGTATCAGTCGTGCCCAGCGTCGCGAGGAGCGCACCCAGTTCGCGCAGTTGCTTCAGGTCTTTGTGCAGACATGCGAGTTGATGGGTGAGCTGCCACTCCATCATACGTTCGAGCGCCGGCGCAGTTGAAGCCGCGGCTTCCTCGGGCGTTTTAAAAAGTCGCAACAACACGCCGCCACCCGGACCATTCTTTAATCCGGGGAAGGCATACACCGCCACGCCCGACAGATCGCAGACGTGCACACGCGCCGGCACATCGCCAAACTTCCATTCAGTCTGTTCGTTCATCTCGTGCTTCGCACGCGCCCGTCGCCAGGCCTCGGGATCTTCACGCGATACGCTTACACTGGCTTCGCGATGATGCGCCGCTATGGCCGTCGCAATCTCGGGCAACTCGCGGCTCGCGCAGATTTCCCGGCCTTCATCATCGACCACCCGCACGCGCACGCGAAGGTGATCGGGCAGCGGACGATCCTCGGCGAACACGCTCGCATCGAGTTTCAGTTTCAACCGTTCGCCAATCAACGTCGCCAGCGCCTCGGGCAGCGTTTCACGTTGCGCAGTGAGCCGCGAATGTTGCGCCGCCGCCTTCGCCAACTGACGCGCCGCATCGCCCAGCGGCACAAAATCACGTCTCAGTTCCTTCGGCAGCGCGCGCAGATAATGTTCTACTTTCGCGGCGAGGTGACCGGGCACCGCCCAATCGAGCGCGGCCGGCGTGAGGTCCGCAGCCGTGCGCACGGGCACGTCGAGCGTGACGCCATCGTCGGCCTGGCCGGGCTTGTAGGCGTAGGCGAGCGGCAGCGCGCTTTGCTGCAAGGGCATCGCCTCGGGGTAGGCTTCGGTGTCGGCCTGCAACTCCTCGGGATCGCGCAGGTCGTCCGGCTGCAATTCCAGAAAATGCGGCTCGGCGCCTTTGCGCTCGCGCACCAGATCGACAAGTTCAGCGACCGACGAAACGACGGGATCGTCGGCGGTCTGCGGCAGCAGGTGTGACGCGTAGAACCGGTATATCCCTTCATCGAGATTGAGGTAGCCGCTGTCACGCGTGCGCGTGAGCAGGTTCTCAATGTCTTCGCGCACGCCTCGATTGTGCGCGATGAAATCGAGGGGCCACGTGATCACGTCGTTGACCAAGCCTTCACGGATAAAAAGCTCGGTCGCGTGCACGGGATTTATTTTCCCGTAGCTCACTGCGCGCGATTCGAGTTCGAGTCCATAAAGGCGCGTGCGTTGTTTCACCATCACGCGGCCGGCGTCCTGGTTCCAGAATGGTTCGCTGTGCGCGACCTTCACCACGTGCTCGCCCAGATCGAGCGCCCAGAGCGGATCAAGCCGCGCCGACGTGCGAGCAAAGAGTCGCGAGGTCTCCATGATCTCGGCCGACATGATCCAACGCGGCGTCTTGTTTTCCTTTTTACCACGCGCGTCGTCACCACGCTTCGGGTGGGATTTTTTCTCGTCGCGCACCGCAAGCACCGAGCCGGGGAAAAGCGTCACGCGACGGTCGTGCGTGGCCTTGTAACCGCCGTTCTCATCGTCGCGTGTCGCGATATTCCCGAGCAGACCGGCGAGAATACTGCGATGGATCGCACGGTAACCGGGCGAGGCAAACGCGGTTTTGTCATCGGTGATTTTGTCCGGCTGCAGTCCGTCGTAAACCGAGGTGAACTGAAAATCCTTCCGCTGCTCCATCACGTCGAGAAGCTGCGAATGCACGTCCCGCCACTCGCGCATGCGCGTGTAGCTGAGAAAATGATCTTTGCAGAACCGGCGCAGCTTCGCCTGCGAGAGGCGGTCGAACTGGTCGTGGTAGGCGTCCCAGATATTGAGCAGCGCGAGAAAATCGGAATCAGGATGATTGAAACGGCGGTGCGCGGCGTCGGCTTTTTCGCGGGCCTCCATCGGCCGCTCGCGCGGGTCCTGAATGCTCAGGCCGGAAGCGATGATGAGCACCTCACGCACGGCTTTTTCAGCACGCGCCTGCAAAATCATGCGGCCCACGGTCGGATCAACCGGCAGGCGCGCCAGTTCGCGACCGAGCGGTGTAAGCTGGCGCGCGGCTTCGTTGGCGTTGGCGTCGAGCGCGCCAATTTCCTCGAGGAGCGCGTAGCCGGCGCGGATGGATTTCGCCGCCGGCATGTTGATGAACGGAAAGCGTTCGATGTCGCCGAGGCCGAACGCCTTCATCCGCAGGATCACGTCGGCGAGGTTGGCGCGCTGGATTTCCGGCTGGGTGAAACGCGGGCGCTCGTTGAAGTCTTTTTCTGAATACAGGCGGATGCAGACGCCGTCGGACACGCGACCGGCGCGACCCTTGCGTTGATCGGCGCTGGATTGCGCGACAGCCTCGATGGGCAGACGGCGCGTGCGGGCTTGCGGCGAATAGCGACTGATGCGCGCGAGGCCGGTATCGACGACGTAACGAATGCCCGGAATCGTGAGCGACGTCTCGGCGATGTTGGTCGCAAGAATCAGTTTGCGGCGCTGCGAGGAGGCGAAGACGCGCTGCTGCTCGCTGTTCGAGAGACGCCCGAAGAGTGGAACGATCTCGGTATTCGGCAGACGGCGGCCTTCAAGGAGCTCGGTGGTTTCGCGAATGTCGCGCTCGGCCGGCAGGAACACGAGGATGTCGCCCGAATCGCTCTCACGCACGATGCGTTGCACCGCCTCGACCGTGCCGTCGATGTAGTGAAGCGCTTCGGATTTGGCGGAGCGTTCGTCGCCCTCAGCCGCATCGCTGCCGAATTCGTCGAGCGGCGCATAGATGACCTCGACCGGATAGGTGCGACCGGAAACCTGGACGACGGGAGCATCATCGAAGGCTTTGGAAAAGGCCTCGGTATCGATCGTCGCGGAGGTGACGATGATTTTGAGCTCGGGCCGCTGGTGGCGGAGGTTGCGCAGGTGACCGAGGAGGAAATCGATGTTGAGTGAACGCTCGTGGGCTTCGTCGAGGATGACCGTGTCGTAATTACGCAGCATCGGGTCGCTCTGCACCTCGGCGAGGAGCATGCCGTCGGTCATGAACTTGATGACGGTGTTACGGCTGGTGCGGTCGTCGAAACGGATTTTGCAACCGACGGGACCGCCCCACTCCACGTTGAGCTCCTCGGCCACGCGTTTCGAAACCGACAACGCGGCAACGCGGCGAGGTTGCGTGCACGCGATGGCTCCCCGCTGGCCGCGCCCGGCGGCGAGGCACATTTTGGGAATCTGCGTGGTTTTGCCCGACCCGGTTTCGCCCGCTAAAATGATCACCTGATGGGCCGCGATCAGATCCACGATCTCAGCCGCGCGCGTGCTAATCGGCAGATCGGCGGGGAAGTCGATGCGGAAGGCAGGCGGGGAATTGTCGGCAGGGCGGGCCACGAGGAAAAGAGGCGCAACGTGACATTGAGACTACGGCGCCGCGAGGGGTTTTTTACATCAAGTCCACCCATCGCAGCCGGCTGGCTTGGAACGTGCTATTAGAAAAATTCTTCCGGCCGCCCACCACTCACATGACGACCATTCTCGACAGCCGCAAGCTGCTCGCCTTCATAACACTTGCACGAGTTGGCAGTTTTACCCTGGCCGCTCATGAGCTTCACCTTACCCAGTCCGCCATCAGCCACGCCATCAAGTCCCTCGAACAGGATCTCGAATGTCGTTTATTTGATCGGTTGGGCCGTCGCGTGACGTTGACCGATCCCGGCCATCACCTGCTGGATCACGCCAACAAAATCATCGCCGAGATGCAAAGTGCGCGCGCCGACCTCGCCGCCATGGGTAAATAATCAGCCCCGGCTGTTCACCGCGCCGACCCACCCCGCCAGCAAACGGTGCATTTTGTGTTTGCCTAGGGTGTCCGCCATCCGTGTGGTTTCCCTCCCTTCCCTGCCCGGGTGGTGGAATTGGTAGACACGCAGGTCTCAGAAGCCTGTGCCGCAAGGTGTAACGGTTCGAGTCCGTTCCCGGGCACCATTTTAAAAACCGTTATTCCCTTTCCGGATAACGGCTTTTTTATGTTCTCCGCCATGTCGCTTCCGCACGCCTTCCCCTTCGATCCCACCGGCGGTTACACGCCCGCTCAACTGCTCGCGCTGCGACCTGTCATCGATGAGCCGGCCGATTTTTCGGATTTCTGGCGCGCCACTTTCGACGAGGCCATGGCTGCTCCGCTGGATTGGTCCATCAAACCGTCTGCGCATCCGAGCAACGCTACTTATGAGGTTTTCGACATCGAGTTCGCCGGCATGCTCGGCAACCGCATCGGCGGCTGGCTCACCAAGCCGCGCAACGAAACCATCTCGCGCGGTCTGTTGATCGGCCACGGCTACGGCGGTCGCGATACACCCGACCTCTCTCCGCCCGTTGACGGCGCCGCCACGATTCAGCCCGTATGCACCGGCTTGCCCACGCGCAGCTTGCACACCAGCATTCCGTCGCAAGGCGGCGAACACGTGGCTCACGGCATCGCCCACCGCGACACCTACGTCCATCGCCACTGCGTAATGGATCACTGGCGCGCGATTTCCGTTCTGCACGAAGCCGTGCCCGAGTCCCGTTCGCGCACCGATTATCTCGGCGGCAGTTTTGGCGGCGGCGTGGGCGCCCTCACCCTGCCGTGGGACAACCGCATCCAGTCGGCTTACCTCTGCGTGCCCAGCTTTGGAAACCACCCGCTGCGCCTTGAACTGCCATGCAGCGGCAGTGGTGAAACGGTGCGTCTGCTCGCACAACGTCAGCCGGAAATCCGCGACGTGCTCGCGTATTTCGACGCCGCTATAGCCGCGAAACATACGCGCATTCCCGTCTTCGTATCCGCCGCCGCCTTCGATCCCGCCGTGCCGCCCGCCGGCCAGTATTCCGTCTATCACACGCTCGGCGGCCCCAAGGAACTTTATCCGCTCACAGCCGGCCACTACGACGGCTATCCGGGCCAGTCACGCGAAGAGCTGGAAATCCAATCACGCCTGCGCCGCTTCTTCGCCTGATCATCCAACCACCCTCTCCTTGCATTGAACGCTCCGCTGCAATCCTTCGCCTGGTGGTGTTTTTCAAATCGCGGCGTCGATGCCGACACGCTCCTGGCCCACGCTGCCCGCATCGGCTACGCTGGGGTTGATCTGCTCGATGAAACGCTCTGGCCGCTCGCCCGCCATCATGGCTTGCGCGTCGCCTGCATCGCCGGTCACGGCACGTTGCGCGACGGCCTCAACCGCCCGGAAAACGCCGCCCGCATCGAGGCCGAATTGCGCGCCAACATCGCCAAAGCCGCCGCTCATTCCATTCCTGTGCTCGTGTGCTTCAGCGGGGATCGTCAGGGGGCGTCCGACGACGAAGGCCTGGCCGTATGTGCCGACACGCTCGCCCGTGTCGCTCCCGCGGCGGAGGCTGCCGGCGTCACGCTCGCCGTCGAGTTGCTCAACAGCCGCGTCGATCATCCGGGCTACCAGGCCGACCGCACGGCCTGGGGCGTGCGTGTCTGCGAACACGTGAACTCGCCCGCCGTGAAATTACTCTACGACGTCTATCACATGCAGATCATGGAGGGTGATATCATCCGCACCATCGCGAGAGATCACCGCTGGTTCGCGCATTACCACACCGCCGGCAATCCGGGTCGCGGCGACCTCAACGCAACGCAGGAACTCAACTACCCCGCGATCCTCCGCGCCATCGCCCGCACCGGTTTCCAAGGTTACATCGGCCACGAATTCCTCCCCGCCGCCGACCCACTCGCCGCACTTACGCACGCTTACACCGTGACCCGCGATGCCTTTTCCGAAATTCACTGAGCAACCGCGTCGCTGCGCGCCCCTGTGCTAGATCCAGTCGCCTCCGTGCTAACCAACGGCCTTTTACCTCTCGCCGCGCCCCGCCGACCACGTAACCTCATCCGCATCCATTCCCCATGAAAAAAGACGCCATTCTCTCTAAGTTCAAAGCCGAGAAAGTCATCGCCCTTATCCGCGCTGAATCAGCGGACGGCCTGCTTGATTGCGCCAAGGCCCTGGCCGACGGCGGTCTCACTTCCATCGAGCTCACCATGACGACCCCCGGCGCGATCCGCGTGCTGGAAAAAGTCACCGCCGAGCTTCCCGACTTCGTCTTCGGCCTCGGCACCGTCCTTGATGCCGAGACCGCCCGCATGGGCATCCTCGCCGGCGCGAAGTTCATCGTCACCCCCGCGCTCCGCCCCGATGTCATCACGCTGTGCAAACGTTACAGCGTTCCGATTTTCTCCGGCGCGTTCACTCCGACCGAGATCGTCGCCGCGTGGGAAGCCGGTGCCGACGCCGCCAAGGTCTTCCCCGCCGAGTTCTTCGGACCCAACTACATCAAGTCCATCAAAGCCCCGCTCCCGCAGATCGAGCTCGTGCCAACCGGCGGCGTGACTGCTGAAAACCTCGGTGACTTCCTCAAGGCCGGTGCCTTCGCGACCGCCGCCGGCAGCTCGCTGGTCGACGCCAAGTCGCTCAAGGAAAAGAACTGGGCCGCCATCACCGCCCGCGCCAAGGCCTTCGTCGCCGCGGCGGCCGCCGCCGGCGTCAAGTAAACGCCCGCTTCGCGCGCTCAGCCTGCGCGATAAACGAAAAAGGCCCGGCGTGATGCCGGGCCTTTTTCGTGGGCGGATGCCGCTGTGGTTCACTCCAGATACTTGGCGATGTCCGGGATTTCCTTGGCCCGCCGACCGTTGGGCTGGATCTCGAAATAAGGCTCTTTCTCGGGCAGCCAATCATCGTCATCCAGCGGCGACTGGTTGGGGTGGCCTTTCTTTTTTCCACTGTCGGGCTTGGCCGGCGCTTCATCCTCGATCTCGGGTTCATCTTCGCCCTCGGTGCCGAACTCGACGCCTTCAAGGTTGATGCCGGTCCACTCGTTGATGTCGAAAATGTGCGACATGCGGCGTGCCTGCGGATCGAGCACGATCAGCGGATTTTTCACGCGACCATTCTTCACGATTTCAAACAGGCACGGATAACAGAGCTCTTTAAAACGCGTCTGGAATTCCGACATCCACTTGTTGGCCACGCCCTCGCGCTTGTTGAGCAACGCCACATCCGAAAAATGGATACACGCCTCATACCAGGCGACCAACGCGTGGTTTTTCTCGGCGAGCTGGCAGTTCACGACGGTGATGATGCGGCCGATCTCGCCGGAAACGGCGGTGATCCAGGGCTGCAATGCCTCGATCTGGTCCACCGGATTCAGGCGGCCGTCGGTCACGAAAAACACATGCGTCGCGCCCTCGGGCAGCGATGCGGCAATCACGCCTTCGCGCCAGGCCCAGCGCGAAATGTTGGCCAGGCGTTCATCGTGGGCATCCGCGGTTTCACCGGTGGAAAGCAGCACGGCGGCGCGGTCGCCTTCGCCGAGTCCGCCTTCGATCATGTCGGCCAGCACTTCACGGCGGCCCGAGCCGGCCGCACCCAGAATGATGTAGATAAGCGGCTTCTCGGCAGCGGTGGGTTGATCAGAATCCAGCAAGGGAACGGGGTCCATGGTGATACCTTCTGTTATTCGGTCGGAAACTCAAACGTGCGATTTTGGGCCGACTGGCGCATCGCATGATCGAGCAAGACGAGCGCGGCCATCGCCTCGACGATCACCACGGCGCGCGGCACCACGCAGGGGTCGTGGCGGCCCTTGCCCATGAGCTCGGTCGCGTTGCCTTCGAGATCCACGGTCTGCTGCGGCTGGAGGATCGTGGCGGTGGGTTTAAAGCCCACGCGAAACACGATCTCTTCACCGTTGCTGATGCCGCCTTGCACGCCGCCGGAGCGGTTGGTGATCGTGCGCACGCGTCCGTCACGGGTTTCAAAGAGGTCGTTGTGCTCGGAGCCTTTTTGCAGCGTGCCCTCGAAACCGCTGCCGATTTCAAAGCCCTTCGTCGCGGGCAAGGAGAGCATCGCCTTGGCCAGATCGGCCTCAAGGCGGTCAAACACCGGTTCGCCAAGTCCCACCGGCACGTTGCGAATCCGGCACTCGATCACGCCACCCACCGAATCACCGTGGCTGCGCACGTCTTTGATGCGCGCGATCATCGCCGCAGCTGTGGCCGGATCGGGACAACGCACCGCGCTCGCCTCGACCTCGGCCAGCGAGGGAAACGCCGTCGCGGACGTCACCGCAGGCATGGAAATATCATGAATGCGCGTCACATACGCCCGCGTCTCGATGCCATGGGCCAGCGCGAGGATTTTGCGGGCAAACGCACCCGCCGCCACGCGACCAATGGTCTCGCGGGCCGAGCTGCGTCCGCCGCCATTGGGATCACGCACGCCGAACTTAGTTTGATAGGTAAAATCCGCATGCGACGGACGAAACGCCGCCTTCATCTCATTGTAGGCGCTGGACCGCTGGTCGGTGTTGCGCACAAACAGCCCGATCGGTGTGCCGGTGGTCTTGCCTTCATACACACCCGACAAAATCTCCACGACGTCAGCTTCTTTGCGCGGCGTGGTGATGTCGCTCTGGCCCGGACGGCGGCGATCGAGCTCCGCCTGGATTTCCTCCGCCGTGATCGGCAGAAGCGGCGGGCAACCATCAATAACCACACCGATGCCGGGGCCGTGGCTTTCACCCCAGGTGGTAATACGAAAAAGATGTCCGAAACTATTGGGCATGCGAAGCGTCACGGTTGAGGCCACCCCTGTCACCCGCAAGTTTCAAAAATCCCCGTGCGTCCCGACAAACACCGCGTTCGCCCCGATAACTCCATTTACAACCCCTCTGCATTCGCCTCTTCTGGGCGCTTTCGCCCCAGCCGCCTCGTATCCCTTTTTATGCGACTTCCTCGCCCGTTCGTCATCGCCGGACTCTGCCTCGCCCCTGTAGCCGTCATCGCGCAGATTCCCGCCTCCACCACCGTCCCCGCAGTCCGCGCCCCCGAGGAGATCATCGATTCCCTCCGCCTTCGCGACGCCCCGCTCGATCTGATCATCGACCGGCTTGAGGTGTGGACCGGTCGCATCGTTTTGCGCCCGCAGGCCCTTCCGCAAACCCAGATCACGATCAATATCGCCAAGCCCATCCCGAAGTCCGAGGCGGTGCAGGCGATTATCTCCGTCCTCGCCCTCAACAACATCGGCGTCGTCGAGATGGGCGACAAATACCTCAAGATCGTCGAGCTCGCCAACAAGACCCGCACCGAGGCACCCGAACTGGTCACCGGTTCCCTCATGAACGTGCCGCCGTCGGGCAAAGTCGCCTCGAAGGTCTTCGAGCTCACAAATCTCAAGGCCCAGGATTTCGTCCCCCAGCTCAACACGCTGCTCAACGTCCAGCTCGGCGGCGCGGTGCTTTTCAACAACACCAATTCCTTCCTCGTCACCGACTCGATTTCCAACCTCCAGCGGGTCGAACAACTCCTGCTCTCCCTCGATCGCCCCGCCGCGACCGACTTCGCCCCGAAGTTCTACACTCTCCGTTTTGCCAAGGCCAGCGACTTGGTCTCCCGCATCAAGCAGCTCCTCCAGGGCCCGAGCCAGCAGTCGGTGGCCAATTCACTTTCGCTCAACGCCGATGACCGCACCAATCAGGCCATTCTCATCGCCGATACCCGCCAGCATCCGTTCTTCGACGAGCTCATCGCCAAGCTCGACGTAAAGGCCGACCCCAACACCCGCACCGACGTCCTCAAGCTCAACAACGCCAAGGCCGTCGATGTCGCCACTCTCCTCAGCCAGCTCGTGACCGGACAGACCGCCGCCGCCAAAACCGCCGGCCAGACTCCCGACGCCCGCAATAATAACAACCGTGCCAACGCCGCGGCGCCCGCCGCCGGCAATGCAGCCGCACCCGCCGCCGCCCTCGTCCAAAACGCCGCCTCCGCCGAAACCTTCAGCAGTCTCCTCACCATCCTCGCCGACGAACGCAGCAACGCCATCGTCGTCTCCGGCACCGCTGACGACATCCGCCTCCTCCGCGACCTCGTCACCAAAATCGACGTCCTCCTCGCCCAGGTTCGCGTCGAGGTCGTCATCGCCGAGGTCACCTTGAGCGACGATTCCACCACCGGCGTAGACAGCCTCGGCCTCCGCGTCGAAAACAACAAACTCACCGGCTTCAGCGCCGCCGGCCCCGGTGCCAGCATCGGCGGCATCGGAACCGACTTTGCAACCAGCTCCGGCTACGGACAAAATCTCACCGCCGCCATCGGCCTCTCCACCACGCCGCGCAAAAACAATACCACGATCCTCTCCGTCCCGACCATCGTTACGTCGCACAACAAAGAGGCCGAAATCTTCGTCGGTGAAACCCGTCCCGTCATCTCCGGCACCACCAGCGCCGCCTCCGGTGGCACCACAGGGCTGACCACCTCCTCCACCGTCACCCAGCAGGAAATCGGTATCCGCCTCAAGGTCACCCCGCTGATCGGTCCCGACGGCTCCGTGCAGATGGAAATCGAACAAGAGGTCGAAGACGTTCTCGGCACCGTCACAATCGACGGCAACGAGCAACCCCGCATCGGACGCCGCACCACCACGTCCTTCGTGAGCGCCGCCAACGGCGACATCATCGTCCTCGGCGGTCTCCAACGGGAATCCAATTCCAAGATCACCAGCCGCCTCGGCCCTATTCCCTTCCTTGGCGATCTCTTCGGTCGCCGCAGCCGCACCAAGAGCCGCACGGAGCTCATCTTCTTCCTGCGCCCCGTCGTTCTGACCAACACCGTGCGTGACAATGCCGAGGTGCTTCAGCGCCTCGAAACCAATCCCCAAGGCAAAGCCATCCGCGCCGTCATCGAAGCCCGGCCCGCCGCCGCCACCCCGGTCACGCCTTCCGAGTCCCTGCCCGCCACCCAGCCATGATGGCCGACCTCCCCGCCTCGCTCGCGGAGCGCATCTCCGACGCTCACCGACAGACGATCGCCGAGACTCCGCGCGGACAGCGGCTGAAGCTGCTCGCCTCCGCCCTCACGCTCGACGAACCCCAGACCCTAGCCGCCCTCGCCACCGCCGCCGGACTGGACGTCGCCAGCAACCTTGAAGCCGACAACGACGCCCTCGGCCTCCTTCCCGCACGCCTCGTCCACGATTACCAACTCGTTCCCATCGCGTTCGGTCCCAAGGTCACAGATTCCGATCCGTCCGTCCTCCGTCCTCCGTCCTCCGTCCCGCTGCATCTCGCCACCGCCTGGCCGCCGGAGCCTGTAATGTCTGACTGGATACGCACGTTCACCGCGCGTCCGCTCGTCTGGCATCTCGGCGTCCCCGAAAAAATCCACCACCTCATCCTCCAGCACTTCGGCGTCGGCTCCGGCAGCCTCGAAGGCGGCGATGAGGACTACGTCGCCCCCGAAACCATTCAGCAGGCCGACGCCGAGGTCGATGAGGAGGCCGCCGTGGTCCGCTTCGTCACCGATGTGATTTCCCAGGCCGTCGCCGACGAGGCGACCGACATTCATTTCGAGCCGCAGGAATATCAGCTCACCATCCGTTACCGCGTTGACGGCCTGCTGGTGCAAGTTCCCGTCCCCGAAAATCTCCGCCGCTTCCAGGATGCGATCATCTCGCGCCTGAAGATCATGGCGAAGCTCAACATCTCGGAAAAACGCCTCCCGCAGGACGGCCGCATCAACTTCCGCGCCGGTGCCAACGTCCTCGATATCCGCGTCGCCACCGCGCCCACCATCTACGCGGAATCCGTCTCGCTCCGTCTTCTCAATCAGAAGAAGGAAGCCTACACGATGGACCGCCTCGGCATGAGCCCCGACGAACAGGCGCAGATCAACCACGTCCTCGAATACCCGCACGGCATCATCCTCGTCACCGGCCCCACCGGCTCCGGAAAATCGACCTCCCTCAACGCCTTTCTTCGCAAGATCAACTCGACCGATCTGCGCATCATCACCGTCGAAGACCCGATCGAATACGAAGTGCCGGGTGTTAACCAGATTCAGATCCGCTCCGAGATCGGTCTCACATTCGCGAACGCCCTTCGCTCCATTCTCCGTCAGGACCCCGACGTCATCATGGTCGGTGAAATCCGCGACCGCGACACGGCCGATATCGCCATCCGCGCCTCGCTCACCGGTCACTTGGTGTTCTCCACGCTCCACACCAACGACGCGCCCGGCGCCATCACCCGTCTCATCGACATGGGCATCGAGCCCTTCCTCGTCGCCTCGGCCATCGAGCTCGTCATCGCTCAACGCCTCGTCCGTCGTCTCTGCCACGACTGCTCACGCGCCGAGCCCGTTGCCGCCTCGAAGCTCAAGGACACCATGGCCATCCTTGGCCTGGCCGAATCCGAAGCCGCCGGCGTCACCCATCTCCACAGCCCGGTCGGGTGTGACCGCTGCCGCGGCACCGGTTATCGCGGTCGCATCGGCCTCTTCGAAATTCTCAAGCCCAGCGACGAACTCCACGACTTGGTGCTCAAACGCGAAAGCACGCGCACCCTCGCCGAATGTGCCCGTGCCAACGGCATGCGCACGCTCGGCCAGTCTGGCTGGGAGAAAGTCAAAGCCGGCAACACCACGCTCGACGAAGTTCTCCGCGTCATCACCGTCGCCGAAAAGTGATCCGCGACTGATCCGTTTCCGTGCCCTCCTTCACCTACACCGCCCGCAACCGCTCCGGCCAGACCGTCAACGACGTGCTCGATGCGCCCACCCGCAAGGACGCCGTGCGCCTCCTCGCCGCGCGCGGGCTCACCCCGGTTCAAGTCAGCGAGGCTTCCGCCCGCCCCGCGCCCGGAAAACGCAAAGGTAAATCCTCTTCCGGCTCCCTCAACTCCCCAACTTCGGTCCTCGCCTCAAAAACACCCGCCGCATCCTCGCTGACGCGTCGCGAACGCCTGCCGTTTCTCGAATCGCTGGTCGATCTTACCACCAGCGGACTCTCCGCGGGCGAATCCGTGCGCATGCTCAGCGTGCGCATTAAAGAGCCGCGCCTGCGCGTGCTCTGCGGCCTGCTTTGGGAGCAGTTGAGTGAAGGCGCGCAGCTCTCGCGCGCCATGGGCACGCTCCCCGCCGTCTTCGACAGCTCGACGATCAACCTCATCCAATCGGGCGAGGCCACCGGCAATCTCAACGACGTGCTCATCCGCCTGATCACGCATCTGCAGGAGCAAAAGGAACTGCGTCGTCAGATCCTCAACGCCCTCGCCTATCCCGCCTTCATGATGGTGATGGCCGGCGGCGTGATCATTTTCTTCATGGTGTTCCTGCTACCCCGCCTGCAGACGCTCCTCAAATCCCTCGGCGGCGAGCTGCCCACGTCCACGCGCCTGCTGCTTGGTTTCTCCGACTTCGGTCTCAAATACGGCATCTTCGTCATCGCCGGTCTCGCCTTCGCCGCCGTCGCTTTCTGGCGCTGGCGCCACACCGAAGCCGGCCGCCTGCAAACCGACGCCTGGACGCTCAAGCTCCCGCTCATCGGCCCGTTCTCGGTTTCACAAACCGTCCTGTCGTTCAGCCAGACGCTCTCCGTGCTCCTCGAAAACGGCATCACCACATCGGAAGCGTTGCGCATGACCGAGCGCCAGATCGGCAACCGCGTGCACCGCGCCGCCTTCGACGCCGCCACCGATCGCGTTCTCGAAGGTGAAGCCCTCTCTGCATCTCTCGCCCGCACCGAATGTTTTCCCGACCTGGTGCTCGACCAGTTGAGCGTGGGCGAGAACACGGGCAACCTCGTGCCCAGCCTCAAAAAAATCGCCACCACTTATCAGAAGGCGATTTCGAATCAGCTCAACGCCTTCACCAAGATCATCGCGACTGTGGTGCTGTTGGGCGTGTTCAGCTTCGTGGGCTTCATCGCTTTCGCGATCGTCAGCGCCGTCTTCCAGCTCAGCTCCAGCTTTAAGATGTGATCAACGGGCGATCTCGATCGAGGTCACCCGCCAGGAAGCCGTGAGCTGCGAAGGGTTCGCCCGGTTGCTCGCCAGCGCAAACTGCTCCAGTCCTAGATACGGGGCCCGCTGGCCCAACGATTGATAAAATGCGATGAGCGCACTGATGTCCGCATTGCGCGCGGAGAACTGCACCGAGTGCACAGCGAACTGGCTCGTGCGGGTCGTGCGGCTGTCGGAAACATCGTAGTTGGACAGCCCCGCCGAACGCGCCAGCGAGTTGAGCTCACTCTGAAGGCGCACGTTGTCGAACGTGCGCGACGGATCGAGATGCTCGATCGCGACCGTCGCCTCTTTTTCAATACGCGCACGTTGCAAGAGCCAGCGCTGCTGCACATCGAGATCCGTCGAGGTGACCTTGATCGCACGCCATTGCGCGCCCACACGATCACTCACCCCCGACAGCCAGATGAGCGCGCCGATCAGCACGAAGGCCAGCATCAGGATTTTTTCGCGAAGGAGGCGGCTGAGGAAGAAAGCTTTCATGGTTGGGATGTCTCCGGCACTGCTGGGGTTTTCACTTCGACCGGCACGACTGCGGGTGCTGCAGCGGGTATCGCTGGTTTCGACGCTTCCAACGCGGGAACGTCCGCGGGGTTTTCAATGCCGCTCTTGAACGCGTCGGCCTTAAATGTGACCACGAGACGGAAAGTCGAAACACCATCGCGACTGCGCGGGTCCTGCACCTCGGCCTTTTCACAGCCGGGAAGCTTGTTGAGCGCGGAGCGAAACACATCGATATCACCCGAGGAACTGGTCTGCGCCTCGACCTCCAGCGTGTAAAGTCCACTGGTCACCGTGCGCATGAACTGAATCGCCGGCGGACGCACCGTGTTGACCACCGCCAGCATTTCGAAGGGTAACAGGCGCTTCGTCGAAAGCTCCTCGATGCGATTCGCGAGCGTATCCGAAGTGATGATACCCTCGACCACCGGTTTCTGCAGCGCCTCGAGTGCGAGCCGTTGTTTTTGCCAGATCGATGAGCCGACCAGCGCCAGCTCCAGCAAGACGCAGAGCGCGATCGCCGCCGCGCAGCCCAAAAAAGTGCGCCACAAAATAACATCCCGCGCATGCGCCCGGCGACGCGCTGCCAGATCACCTTTGTCGCGCACATCCAGCGCGGCGATATCCGCCGGCTCGAAATGCGTCTCAATCGTGCCCGCGCGAAAAATGAACTCTCCCTGCGGAGAAGCCGGATCGAACTGCGCGTCCGCACCCGCGTCGATCACGTGCATTTTTTCAGGAAACGAACCGAGCAATCCCTCGCGCACGGCGGCGCGCTCGATATCGGTCGCATCGGCGGACAGCGACTCCACCCTCACCTGGCTGGGCACTCCGCTCGCGTCGGAAAAATAAAGTCCGGTGAGTCCGCCCACACAGGGCACGATCACGGCGGTGGCCGGTTTCGGAGCCTTGTCCTTGTCGAGCACCGTGACAAACGAGGGCAGGACCGCCTCGGCGTCGTGCCACAAATCGAGCTCGTCCGACGTGAATCGCTTCCGGTAGGCCGCATACACGAGGGCATGCGTCGCGCCCGCCAGCCAGTGGTGGCCGTAATAAAGATTCGCCAGCGGGAAAGGCGCGAGCGCCTCGATCGCGAGTTCGGCCTGCGCCGTCACTTCGGCCGCAGTCGCGCCTTCAGTCACGGGCACGGAACGCATAAAGAAGAGCGTGTCCGACACCAAAATAACCTGGCGGGGAGGCGGAGCGGGGAGAAAGCGTTTAAGCGAAGAGAGACTCATGCGGTCGGTTCGTCGGACGGGGCGGGCGGCGGGACCCTCTTATCGTTTTCACGGATTTCGAGAAACGTAAACGGGTATTTAAGATCAACGACCTCGGGAACGGCCGTCGTAGGGGTGGATGAGGAAGTGGTGTTGGTCGTGGCAGTGGTGGAAGCCTGGCGGGTCGCTACGGCGCCGGACGACGTTTCAGAGCCGGCGGCAGCCTCGGTATCGTTGGTGGCGGTGTTACTGGCGGGCACGACTTTCGCACCTTGGGCGGGCGCCACCACGACGGACAACCGGAATGACGAGAGTCCCTGCCTCACCGTTACCGTGATTCGCAACGCTTGCACGGTTACCCCGTAACCGAGCCGCGCCGCCTGCACGCCCGCCACCGCCCCGATGCTGCGCGTGTTTTTGAAGAACCCCGGCCCCATCGACAGATAATTACCCGTTCCCGCCAGATACTCGGCCACGCGTTGCTGCTGGTGATCGACGATTATTTCCTGCGCGAGCAGAGGCTCCAGCCGGTTGCCGTTAATGTTGGGGGAATTATAGCGATAGAGTGAAAACGTCTCGGTGAGCCGCTGATAAAGCGCATTGGGCAGGCCCGTAGTCTCGTCAAAAAGCGCCTGCCTCACTCCCTCGATTGCCGAGAGCTCAGCCCACGAACGCAGCGAGCGTCCCGGCGGCGCGAAGGGCAGCGCGGTTGCTTCGTAATCTTGCGTGGTGGGAGCGCCGATCGCCGTCGGCGTGTAATCTTTTTTGATCCAACCGAGTAATGAATCCGCGATGCGCTCCGCATCCGTCTGCGGCACTTGCCAGTATTTGAGCAGAGCGACGAGCACCTCGGCCTTCACCGATGGCAGAGGCAGTTTCGCACTCTCGTCCTCCATCGTCACCTCGACCGTGCGGCCTTCCGTAGGCTCATATCCGGCAAACCCGAGCGGATCGCCCCAACCTTCCGCCGGACTGTGCAGTCCATCCCCCGCTTCACGGAAATCCTCCAACACCGCCAGCGTGGTTTCGAGGGCCGAGTAAGCTTCCAGCCGCAACCGGCTCGCGTCGGCCTCGCGGATGGGCACGAGCAGATCCGTCGTGGCTTTCTCGATGAAGAGCAGCAGCGCCGAAGTCGCGAACACCAGCGTGACCAGCACGATGAGCAGAACCGAACCGCGACTACGAAAGGATGAAGGCATGTGGTTCATTTTAGAAAACCGGCAGACCTTGAGTGACCGTGGGCAACACCAGAAACACTTCTTGCGAGCGTGAGCGATAGGTGAACTTCAAGCGCAGGCGTTGCGGCGCCTCGTATTCACCTTTGGCGTTACGGCGCGGCGCGGGTTCGTTTTTCCAGTTTTTGAAACTCGCATCATAATAGTCGTAGCTCAACGCCGAGACCAACGGTGACACCAGCGTCTCGCGAGGCGGTTGATCGGCGAAATCCTTCTCCAGTCGCGAGTGCCACAAAAACAACAGTCCGGTGCCTTCACGCACCGACAGCGAGCAGACCACCTCGGGCAGCGTCTGTCCGGGCCAGCTGAAAATCCGGCTGCCCTCGAACAACTCAAACGTGAGCAACGTCTCCGTCATGCCGCCCTGCGTGCGAATTTCCTGCACCGCGATGGGCGCCTGCTCCGCGACGCCCGCCGGCGGCAACGCAGCGGCGTGCAGCTCGCGTTCAAGGAAACGGGTAACCGCGCGCACGTGTTGATCGAACAGGCGCAAGTCGGTGTTGCGTCCCCACAACTCGCCCATCGAAAACACAAATGTGTTGAGCGCGACCATCAGCAACCCGGTGAGCGCAAGCGCCACCAAGGTCTCCAGCAGCGTAAAGCCACGGCGCTTCATTTGTTCACGCCCTCCAGGATTTTAAGTATGCGATCCTTCGATGCCGCCCGCAGTGTCGCACGCTCGGTCGCGATCGACCACGTCGGCCGCAGCACACGAAACACTTGCTGCGTTTTTTGCTCCTTGAGCAGCAGCGTGCCGGCAATCTCACCCTCAAACGTAACCGTAAAAAGATCCGCCGTTTCGGTCGGCTCGATCACCGCCGACCAACGCACATGCCGGCCGTCCGTCGCATCGAATTCACCGCCTTGACGGGCCAGCTCCACATCGGGCTGCGAGAGAAGCTGCATACGCGCAAACTGCATCTCCGGATCGCTCACCGTGGACCGACGCGCGACTTCATAGCCATTGAGCACGTTCACATAGCCGACCCCGATCGCGATGGCCGCCGTCGCCAGAATCGCGATGGCGATCAAGACCTCCAGAATGGTGAATCCCGATGTGCGCGCGCGTTTCATCACAGAGCTTGGGCGGCCAGTATCGGAGCACATGTCCACGGATCGATTTCCAGCACACGCGCGCCAAGTCGGGTTTTCAACTGCACGCGAAACGGTGAGCACGTGCCATCACCATAAAACATCACAAAGGGAATCGTGGCGGTCTCCACCAGTTGCCCGCCAAGCAAAACCGACGAGGACAGGCCAAGCGCTTTCGGTGCGAGAAAATCCAGCTCCGCCGTTTCTTTGACGACAAACGGATACCGCGTTTCCAATCCATCCGCCGACAAGGCGACGAAGGAGTTGGACTTCGCATCAAGCGTCAAACGCACGTCGCGATTGTTGAGCAACGCGTCCTTGCGCGTCGCGGCCGCGGCCGCCCAAAACAATTCATCCGCACTTAGCGGACGCGAGCGCAACAGACGGTTCGTGCCGACCACCAGCACACTGGTGAGCAGCGCGATGAGGGCGATCGTGATCAAGACCTCCAGCAGCGTGAACCCATGCGAACCGCTTGCGGATCTCGAAGCGGTAGCACACATGGGGACGCGGGCCGGCACGGCGTCGATGCCTTACCAGTTGCCGATGTCGTCAGGCGTTCCCTCGGTCTTGTCTGCGCCCTTGGAGTAGAGATCGTAGCTGTCCTTGTTCTTCACGCCGGGAAAACGATAAACATACGCTTCCTGCCAGGGGTCCATCGGGAGTTTGCCACCGGGGGTTTCGATATATGGCCCCTTCCAGTTATCGGCCTTGTTTTGCGGCGCGCTGACCAATGCCTGCAAACCTTCCGCCGTGGAAGGGTAGCCGCCCATATCAATACGATACGCGGTGAGCGGGGTCTTGACGCTGGAATTAACGAAAAGGCGGGCGATGTCTTCTTGTTTAGCGCCAAAGATGCCGCCAACTTTGGTCACGGCCAGGCCGACCAGCAGGCCGATAATAGCCAGCACGACAAGAATTTCGAGCAGGGTAAACGCACGGCGGGCCGCGCGGAGGGAGTTACGATGGGGGAAATGCATACGCTTGGAGGGGATGACGGTAACGGGTGACAAAAGTTGCGGTCTCATGTTGCGAAAGCGATTGGAAAGCTGGTGCCCCCGCCGGGAATCGAACCCGGATCCGTTGTTTAGGAAACAACTGTTCTATCCGTTGAACTACAAGGACGGCAAAAATGACCGAATCGGGCCGAAGTTGGGGGCTGGATTGTAGGTTGACAATCTTTGCCTGCGCAGGCTTTCATTCTCCCCTTTTTCAAATGAGCACGACCGAAACCACCCAGCAGACCGTCAACGCGGAGAACATTCCGTTCACCACGCCCCAGGCCATGCGCAACTTCGTTACCGACACCGGTAAGATCCTTCCGCGCAAATACACCCACCTGTCCGCCAAGCAGCAGCGCGCCGTTACGAAGACCATCAAACAGTCCCGTAACAACCTGCTCGCCCTCTAAGCGACAGATCAGGATTTCCCAGCCAAGGCCGGAGCTTATCCCTCCGGCCTTTTTCATGCCATGAGCACGACACCCACCGCCCGCGTTTACCGCCCGACTCCGCGAAATCTCGCGCTGCTGGCGCGGATTCTCGCCGAGGGCGGTCTGGTCGCCGCTCCCACCGAGACCGTCTACGGTCTGGCCGCAGATGCGCTCAACGCCAAGGCCTGCCGGGCAATTTTTCGCGCCAAAGGCCGCCCGGCTAATGATCCGCTCATCGTCCACGTTGCCAGCATTGAGCAAGCCGATGAGATTGCCGTGCTCAACGATGCCGCGCGCAAGGTAGCCAAACTCTTCTGGCCCGGCCCGCTCACCTTGGTCCTGCCCAAACGCGACGGCGTCCCCGACATCGTAACGTCCGGCTTGGCGAGCGTCGCCGTGCGCCTGCCGTCCCATCAACTTTTCCGCGAACTCATCCGTCGCAGCGGCTGCCCGCTCGCCGCACCGAGTGCCAATCCCTTCGGCTATGTGAGCCCGACCACGGCGGCGCATGTGCGCGATGGTCTGGGTAAACGTATCGGCCACATCCTCGACGGTGGCTCAGCCAAGATCGGCGTTGAGTCCACCATCCTCGATTTGCGTGACCCCAAACACCCAGTGCTGCTCCGTCCGGGTGCGGTATCGCGCGAAGCCTTGGCCCGCGTGCTCGGGCGCACGGTCACTGTTCATCGCCGCGCCACGCCGGCATCGACTGCGGCGATCGCTCCCGGGTTGCTCGAGCGCCACTACAGTCCGCGCACACCCCTCACGTTGGTTCGCAAATTAACACCCGCGCTCATCCAAAAAACGGGCGACAAGCACGCGCTGCTCTTCATGCAAAAACCGGCGCAGATCAGTGACCGCACCTTCTGGCTCGCCGAGGCACCCAACGCTTTTGATCAAGCGGCTCACAACCTGTTCGACCGTTTGCGCTCACTGGACAACGGCGACTGGGATCACATCCACGCAGAACTCGCGCCGGGCTCCGATGCCTTGGCGCTGGCGGTCAATGACCGCCTGCGCCGCGCCGCCGCCAAACGCTAAAAAAGGCGACCCGTTATGGGTCGCCTTTTTTGTGGTAGAATAAACGAAGCTTACCGCTCCGGAGTCGCATCGTCCTTGGACATCACGACGTAGTAATCCTTGTAGGACTTGTCGTAATACTGCGCGTAGTAATAACCGGATACCGCCAGGTTGAGACCGTTCAACACCGCACCGAAGACCGGCACGTTCGCCTCCAAGAGCTTCTTCGCGCTGAACTGGGCGGCCTTGCGGCGGACCTTGTTGAAGAAAATCGTGAAGACCGAGCCATCGACCAAGGGAAGGATGATGAGGGCATCGCTCACCGCCGCGAGCGGAGGCGTATCAAAGAACACGCGATCGTAGCGCTTGCGCAGATCGGCGATCATCGACTCGAAGTTTTTACCGTTAAGAATCTGGGTCGGATTCTTCGCACGGCCGCCGGTGGGAATCACATCAAGATTCGGGTGCACGCCGCGAATCACGACATCATCAATCGTCGCGGTGCCCGCGCAGATATCGATGACACCTTTACGATTCTCCAAACGGAACGATTTATGAATGTTCGGCTTGCGAAGGTCGCAGTCGACAACTGCCACACGCTCGCCATGGGCGGCGAAGGTCAGCGCCAGATTCGTCGTCGTGAAGGACTTACCCTCACCGGGAATCGTGCTCGTCACCAGGATACACTGCGCATTCTTGCTCTCGTCCTTAAGACGAAGGCTGGAGTGCAACGTGAGGAAAGCTTCGCACACTTGGCGATCGGCATTGTTGATGACGATCTGAGCCTTGTCCGGCTGCTCCATCTTTTTGATCTGAGGAATGATGCCGATCAAAGGCAAACCGACGACCGCCTCGATATCGAACGAGCTCTTCACGCGGTCGTCGATGAATGCGACAAAGAACGCAAAGGCCAAGCCGAGGGCGAGACCGCCACCGAAGCCCACGCCCAAATAGAGCGGGATTTTCGGCGACACGTAATTGTCCTCTTGCGAGGGCGAAGCGCGATCCACCACACGGGCGCTCTGCGTTTCCATGGTGGCGATCATGGTCGTGTCCCTCATACGTGAAATGAGGTTCTGCAAGAGCTCTTGATTGATCAGCAGCTTGCGGGAGCGTTCGTCGTATTCGACGGCCGCACGATCCAGCTCCATCGTCTCCTTGCTTGCCTGAACCAGTGAACCGCGGGCCTGCTCGTCGTTGCGGCGGGCGTTTTGGTATTCGGATTCGATGGTGGCGGACGCATTTTCGATGGCTCGTTTCAACTCCTGCTCGGCCTGCGCGAGGGAGTTCATCGTCTCCATCATGATCGGATGCTTCTCGCGGTAACGATCACGCAGCTGGGCCACCATGATCTTCTTGCTGGAAACTTCTTTCACCAGCTGGTCGATCAGCGGCTGGGTCGCGATGAAGGAAAGCTCGGTCAGATCGCCGCCGGTCGCCTTGCGCTCCTGCACCTGCTTCCAACGGATCTCCGAGTCCTTCAACTTGGCGTCCGTCTGGGTCACATAAAGATTCAGCGCCTTGAGCTTTTCCGTAACGATGTCTTTGCGCTGATCCAGCGAGATCATGTTGTTCTTCTCGCGGTAGGTCTGGAGTTCGTTGGCCAGATCGTTGACGGTGCGCTCCTGCTGCTCGGCGCGGATTTTCAACTCCTCAACCGCCTTCAGTGAGTCGTCGATACGGACGCGCGAACTATACGCGATGAACTCATCGACGAACAGATTGGCCACCTTCGCCGCGATCAGACGGTCCGGATGGCGATAAACCACATTGATGACCAAGCTGAGACGCTTGGGGGCGATCTTGCGGTTTTCGCCCAACACTTCGAGCGGCGTCACCGGATCGCTGCCTTTGCCCTTTTCGTAAGGAGCCATGAACTGGCGCATGTCTTCGCCGGTGATACGTTCGGCAACTTTCTGAATGATCGCACCACTGCTCAGAACTTCGACGACCGTATTAAGATCTTCGGTTCCACGGACAGTTTCATCAACGACCTGTTCGACCTTGGTCATCACCGTCGGCCCGCTGCGCAAAATGTGCACGCTGGCGACCGATTGATAAATTTTCGTCTGGCTGAACGTGTAAACCAACGCCGAGGAGAACACGACGAGGAACACCACGATGATATACCAGATGCGTTCGCGCAGGATCAGCGCGTAATCACGGAATCCGCGCTGCATGGAGGTTTCGCCTCCATAGCCGACCGCAGAATAACCCGCATAGCCACCACCGTAGCCATAATCACCCGAGCCCTGTTGTTGTCCCTGATTTTGATTCGGGGACTGATGCTTGAAATTCGAATCCATGAATAAGCGCCTCTGACTTTTTAAAGAATGCGTTCCGGCACAAAGATGATGTCGTTCACGAGGAGCGGCCAGCTGTTGCTGGAGCTGCCCTTGATGAGATCATCGACGTTGATAATGTAAGTGTCGCTTTTGCCATCGCTGTTGGTGCGGGTCAGCTTGACCTGCGAGCGATTGGCCAGACGACTGAAACCTCCGGCGCGAGAAATGGCATCAAGGAGCGTCAGCCCCTCTTCCTGGGGAAAGAGCACCGCACCCGGTTGATTGACTTGGCCGATCACGTTAACCGTGCGCTTGGCATATTCGATCACCACGACGTTGACCTGAGGATTCACCAGATAATCGCGGTCATAGAGCTCGCGAATAAGGTCCTCTGCCTGACGCAGCGACTTGCCCTTCACGTCCACTTTGCCGATCAGCGGCAGGGTAATGGAATACTCTTTGGAGACGCGCACGTCACGCTTCAGGTTTTCCTCCTGGAATACTTGAATATTCAACAAGTCGGACGGCTGAAGAACGTAGTCCTGCGCCGCGGCGGCAGGAAGTGGCCGTTGCTCGGCGGCCGAAAGCGAAAACGAAAAAACCAGGGAGCAGAAAAAAAGAACGGAAGTTTTAAACGTGGGCGACATGGGCACGGGCAAGGGGAGAAAAAAAAACGGAAGAAGACCAAATGATCTTCTTCCGTCGAAAGGAATGGTCAAGCCAGCCCTATTAGTAGCGAGCCGAGATCGACAGGGAAACGACGTTGTTGGAGAACTCGTTTGCAGCGCCAGCGTCCGAGGAGTTGTCGCGGAAGATATACGTCAAGCTGGTGCTCAGGTGGGTGTTGATGAGGTAGGTGGCACCAACAGAAGCCTGGACGTAATCATCCGTGCGGGAAACATTCTGGTAATCCAGCATGCGGTAGGTAAGAGCGGCATTCAGGCGCCAATCAACCGTGATGGCACTGGAAGCACCGATGGTGATTTCACTGTTCTCGTAAGAAGCACCACCAGCGGTCGCGTTGCTGAAGTTACGCGAAGCAGCGAGGGTGAACTGGGTCTTGTCAGAGTAGGCGTAGGCCAGCGAGGCGTCCGCACCGATCGAATCATCGTCATCCGGGCCGATGTTCACGCTGCGGGTGTTATAACCCACGCTGAACGAACCGCTGAGCTTGGGGGTAAAGGAACCACGGGCACCGACGTTGTAGTAGTAAGCGTCATATTCAGCACCGTTATCGAGCTCGGTGTTGGTGTAACGAATACCCGCGCTGACGTCGACCTTGGGGGTCAGTTCGTAATAGATGTTAACCGGAACCGTGTAGCTCTCCTCTTCAGTGTAAGCGGGATCTTTGTAGTCGACGTGGCTGTAAGCGATGCCGGCGCCGGCGCTGATCTTCTCTGAGAAGGCGAGTTCGCCGTTCACGCCGACATCGGCGACATGACGCTCGACGAGTTTACCGTTAGGAACGACATCAACCGTGGGTTGATCGAGCTCTTTGAACGAGGCGTTGGCGCCCAACTTGAGGCTGCCGTTATCATAGGTGGAGTTACCACCGATGGCGAGGAGCTGGTTGTTCAAGTTGTCGTTGTCAGCGTAGCTCGTGAGAGTGGCGGTGCCGATCAGGTTGCCTTTGATCAGGGAATCCTTGCCGAACTGAAGATCAAAGCCGGGGACAAACGTGAAGATCGTGTCTTCCAGCTCAGGAGAGCCGGGGACGCCGGAGGCCAGCAGGATGTTGTCGTTATAGGCGACACTGGCTTCACCAGTGGCAAAAAGCTCGGCGTTGTCGCCAATGGCGAGGAACGGAGCGGCAAACGCAGAACTGCCCACGCAGCTCAAGATAGTCAGGTTACGGACGATGTTCTTCATGAGTAAATGTGGCGAACTTAGGAACGGTTATATGGCGGAATCCAAAACTGTTTCGATCAAGATATTCTTAGCTTGGCTGTCAGGGGATTGAATCTCAGCAGAAGTTTGTTGCTAAAAAAGGACTGAGAGCAAGGTTGCTCGAATAGATTGCGTTGGAAAATACTGCTCCCGACAAGAGCCGCAAAAAAGATGCAACCGCCCTCCCAACGCAAGGCTATTTTGAACCCAAGGCCGCTGCTCCCTTTCCACAAAGCCCCCTGCCCTTCATTTCGCCCATGACCGAGCCTCTTTCCAACGCGGACGACTTAAAACACATCGAGCAGCGCCAGCCTCTCCAGCACAAAGGATTGCGCCGTTTTGCTCCTTTTTGGATCCGCCGCACATCCAAGGGCTGGCAGGTTCAGGTGTTTTGGAAATGGCTGGCCGTATCCTTGGTAATTTTGGGCATCATGGGATGGCTGGGTGGCGCTTCCGCCGCCTATGTTTTTGTAAAATACAAGCGCGGGTTCACCGAGGCGCGGTTTACCGACATCATGTTCCTGCGCTGGGACGCCTATCAGGTTTCTGCGGGCGATTTTTTCATTAAGAACGCTCAGGAGGACCTGAAGAAGCAAAAGTTCCGTGAGGCTTTTTACGGACTTCGCTTGGGTTTGATCAAATCACCCGCCAACAAGGAAGGCCGTCTCCTGCTGGCCCAATTCTACGGCCTCTGGAAACGCCCGGACCTCACCCGCCAGACCCTGCTGGACGGTTTTGCGTATCACAAAAACGATACCGACTACCTGAAGACGCTCTTCTCATTCCTGCTCCAACAGCAGGATGATCAACAGGTCATAAGCTATTACAAACAATTGCTGGGCAATGATTCAACGATCAGCCCTCGCAACCAATTAGTTGCCCTCGCAGCCGCTTCTTCGTGCTATTTTCGCGGTAACTACGATGAAGCGGAGGCCATTCTCCAACGCTATCAGCTGGAAGGCTCGCGCGATGGACGCCTGCTCATCGCCCGCATCAACTGGGAAACCGGCGCGCGTGATCAGGCGATCGACCGCTTGCGTGCACTCGCCTCGGAGATGCCCAACGATGAAGAGCTCTACACCCAGACCGTGACCTACCTCCGCGAAGCGGGTCGCGACGATGAGGCGCGTCGCGAGAGTTTTGTTCGCGCCCTCGCCAATCCCCGCAACGCCCGTGCCCGCATCGACCAGCTCTACGCCTACCAAAAAGAGGGCGATGCGGCTTCCGTGAAATCCAACGTCGAGGAGATCTTTAACGACTTCTCCTCCGATCCCAACGCCTTGCTCGCACTGGCCGACTTCGCCGCCAATTCCGGCGACCCCGTGCTCGCCCGCCGCATCTATGATCACGCCAAGGCCCGAAACCTGAACTGGGAAGGCGCCGCCCTCATGACGGTCGAGGCCAACATCGTCGCCAAAAAATACCAGGCCGCCATCGAGATGGTCCGTCTGCTCCAAAGCGAAAACCCCGATTGGAACAAACGCTACTATTCCGTCTTCAACGGCCTCCAGGCCATCGCCCACTATGGCTTGGGCGACGCCGAAGCCGCCCAGCTTTTCCTCAACAATTTCCTTGGTCAAAACAATGTCCGCGCCGACAACCTCATCGCTGTCTCGAAGCGCTTGCTGACCGTCGGCGCCAAGGCCCAAGCCCGCCAGGTGCTCGATCAAGCCGTCCAAGCCGATCCGCTGAATCAAGCCGCCCTCAGCAATCTGGTGCAGCTCGATCTGGACTTGAACAACACGCCTCCGCTGGCCGCCAACGTCCGCAAGCTCCTCGCGATGCGCAAGCCCTCGCAGGCCGTCCTCCGTTCCGCCTATCGCCAGCTCGGCAGCGATCTCTTCCTCTTCTCGCCCGACCGCACCGCCCTGCTTCAGGATCTGCGCGCCGCACTGACTGTGTCGCTGTCGAAATCCTGAAGCCTGTCGCGACGCCGGCGCGCAAGCCATCAACCGCGCAAGACGTCGGCCAGCGTGGTCAGCAAACGCTGGTTCTGCGCCGGCGTTCCGACCGTTACGCGCAACCACTCGGGCATGCCGTAAGCCCGCATCGGCCGCACGATCACGCCGCGTTTCTGCAATTCGACGAACACTCGCGCACCGTCCCCGACCTTCACCAGAAGGAAGTTTGCCACGCTCGGCACGATCTCCAGTCCCATAGCCTTGAAGCCAGCTTCAAGCTGCCCGAGCCCCACCCGGTTTTCACGGGCGCACTTCGCCGTGAACGCACCGTCATCCAGCGCCGCGATCGCCGCCGCCTGGCCGATGGCATTCACGTTGAACGGCTGACGCACGCGATTCAGCAGCGACGCCAGCTCCGGCGACGCGTAACCATAACCCACTCGCAACGAGGCCAGTCCGTAGATTTTTGAAAACGTGCGCAGACAGACGACCTTGCGCCCTTCACGAATCAGCGGACGCAGATCCGGCGGATTATCCAAATACTCCGCATACGCCTCATCGTAAGCGAACACCACGTGCTCCGGCAGCCCGCGTGCAAACGCCAGCAGCTCCGCCTCAGTATTGGCCGTGCCCATCGGATTGTTGGGGCTCGGCACAAACACCAGTTTAGTCTTCGGCGTGATCGCCGCCGCCAGTGCGGCGAGATCGTGCGTGTGATTGACCAGCGGCACTTCCACCGGCTTCGCGCCGAAGAGCAACGTCACTAGTTTATAAACCGCAAACGACGGGTTGCCCATGACGACTTCGTCGCCCGGACGTAGGAAAACATGCCCGAGGAGCTCGATGATTTCATTCGATCCGTTGCCGACCACGAACTGCGCAGGCTCCAGTTGATAAACCTTCGCCAGCTTCGCCCGCAGCGCTACGCATCCACCATCCGGATACAACTCGCCTTGATCGAGCGCCCGCACCGCCGCGGCTTTCGCCAGCGGAGACGGACCAAACGGGTTTTCGTTCGACGCGAGCTTGATGATCGTCGCCGGATCGAGACCGAGTTCGCGCGCCACATCCTCGATGGGCTTGCCCGGTTCGTAAACCGGCTGGGTGAGGACAGAGGGATTAACGAGGGCTTCCAGCTTCATGAAGCGTCCAGCCAAGCCGATCCTGCCGTCCGGCAAAAGCCTTTTGTCACACCACGCGACTCGGCACGCGCACGACTTGCATGCCCGCCGCCAAGGCCGCGCGAATGCCCGGCTCGGCGTCCTCGAACACCAGGCATTGCGCCGGCGGCACACCCATCTGCCGCGCCGCCTCCAAAAACATATCCGGCTCCGGCTTCCCGCGCCCCGGCCCCACATCTTTCGGCGTCACCACGATTTTGAAGAGATCGTCCAAGCCCGCCGCCTTGATCGCGGGCAAGGCGATTTCCGGCATGCCACCGGTCGCAATCGACACCGGATGCGTCAGCGACATACGACGCGCAAATTCCACGACCGGCGCGATGTGTTCGACCGCGTCCAACATGGTCAGAAAAAACCCTTCCTTGGTGTGCTCCACCTTCAACGGATCCACCACCAGCCCGTAATGCGCACCGATCAGCTCGGCGACCCGCACCGTGGGCACTCCACCCAGCGAATAAAACAGATCCTCGTTCAACACTTCGCCAAGCCCGTGCTGACGCATCGCGGAGTCCCAGGCACGGTAATGAAGCGGCATCGTATTGATGAGCGTGCCATCAAGATCGAAGATATAACCGGCGAAATCACCTGCGGGAATGTCGAGCTGCATGATTGGGCGAAATCCTTCGCCGTCGCGGACGAATCGCAAGCCCGCCCCGCGGAAACTTGGCCTTGCCATCCCTCCCCTCGCCACGAACGTCACGCCACTTTAACCGCACGCCCGCTCAGCGCCATGTCCGCCTCCTCTCTTTCGCCTTCATATAAACAACAATGGTTCGGTAACCCCGTCCGCGATCTCCTCGCCGGCACGGTCGTCGCGCTCGCGCTCATCCCTGAATCCATCGCGTTCTCCATCATCGCCGGCGTCGATCCCAAGGTCGGTCTCTACGCCTCCTTCTGCATCGCGGTCACCATCGCCTTCGTCGGTGGCCGCACCGGCATGATCTCCGCCGCCACCGGCGCGATCGCCCTCCTCGTCGTCAATCTCGTCAAAGACCACGGCCTCCAATACCTGCTCGCCGCCACACTGCTCACCGGCGTCATTCAAATCATCTTCGGCTTTCTGAAGCTGGGTAATCTCATGCGGTTCGTCGCACGCTCGGTCGTGATCGGCTTCGTCAACGCCCTCGCGATCATCTACATTCTCAAGCAGCTCCCCGAGTTCAACGGCCAGGGCCCGCTCATGTATGCCTGCGTCGCCGGCGGCCTCGCGATCATCTACGGTTTTCCCTTCATCACCAAAGCCGTCCCGTCCCCGATCATCTGCATCATCATCCTCACCGGCCTTTCCATGTGGTTCGGCTGGGCCGATGCGGACCTCCTCCGCACCGTCGGCGACATGGGCCAGCTTCCGTCCGCCCTGCCGTCCTTCGCCTGGCCCGACTTCCCGCTCACTTGGGAAACCTTCCTCATCATCCTCCCCTATTCGCTTTCGATGGCGGTGGTCGGCCTGCTCGAATCCCTCATGACCGCCACCATCGTGGACGACTACACCAACACGTCCTCCGACAAGAATCGCGAATGCAAGGGCCAGGGCATCGCCAACCTGGTCTCAGGTCTCTTCGGCGGCATGGGCGGCTGCGCCATGATCGGCCAGACGGTCATCAACGTAAAAACCGGCGGACGCGGGCGCCTCTCCACGTTCTGGGCCGGCACCTTTCTCTTGATTCTCGTCGTGCTGCTGGGCCGCTGGGTCTCGCAAATCCCCATGGCCGCCCTTGTAGCCGTGATGATCATGGTCGCACTCAGCACCTTCAGCTGGGCCTCGTTAAAAAACATCCGCGTGTATCCAAAAACCGCGACATTCATCACCTTCAGCACGGTCGCCGTCGTGCTCGGCACCGACAACCTCGCCCTCGGCGTCGGTGTCGGCGTGTTGCTCAGCGCCCTCTGCTTCGCCGCGCGTATCGCCAGGCTCCTCGACGTCACCGCGCACACCGGGCAGACGCCCGACGAAATGGTTTACCACGTGCGCGGCCAGCTGTTCTTCGCATCGACGACCACGTTCACCGACGCCTTCGACTTTAACGCCGCCCCGCGCACCGTGATCATCGATGTCACCCACGCGCATTTCTGGGACACGACCTCCATCAGCGCCCTCGACAAGGTCGTGCTCAAGTTCCGCCAGCAAGGCGCCGAGGTCGAAGTCTCCGGACTCAACGACCAGAGCAAAGCCATCGTCGAACGCCTCGCCATCTACAAAAAACCCGGAGCCGCCACCTCCGCGCACTAAAATGCAGACGGCGCTAGAAGAGCGCCGTCTGGCATGTCCGGATCAATGGCGTATTCGGCAAATAGATTGGCGGATTTCGCCAATTACAGGCTCGGTCTTTTGCGATAGAGTAGATCCACGATGAACTCCACCGGCACCGATAGCCCCAAGTCCCTCGCGAATCACTTTCGCGTCAGCGGCCATGCGCAGGATCGGATCAAGCTGCCGGGGGTTTTCTGGGCGGGCCTGAAAGCCATCGGACTTAGCCCAACCGTCGTCCTCCGTCACAGCGAGCTTCCTCCCACGGTTTACAGCGGAGAAACCTTCGTCACCACCCCTCAGAATTTCGCGATCTGGCGATCGATTCGTGAACTGTCGGGCGACCCGACGATGGGCTGGAAATTCATGAGCCAGGTCGAAACAGACCAGTATCATCCGACGCTCCTCGCCGCCTTGCACGCCCGCACCTATCGCGAATCCATCGAGCGACTCGCCCGCTACAAACAACTCTGCAGCGCCGAAGAATTCCGATTCACGCCGAAGGGCGACGAGATGCTGGTCGAGGTCTCGTGGCCTTTCGCGGAAGGCGTGCAGCCGCCCGTGCTGTTGATCGACGCGGTGTTTGCGCTCGTTACCGAACTGGGCCGCCGCGGCACAAAGACCAAACTCACCCCCAAACGCATCGAACTCACGCGACCCGCCGAACGCGACAACGGCCTCGCCGACTACTTTGGTTGCCCGGTGAAATATCGCGCCACCCGCGACGCGCTCGTGCTCCGCACCGCCGACCTCGCGCTTCCCTTCGCCACGCACAACGACGAGCTCCTGCAAATGCTCGCGCCCCAGTTTGAAACCCAACTCCAGTCCGGCCGCATCGCACCGGGCACGCTCGCCCAAGTGAAATGGATTTTGAAGCGCCTGCTCTCCGGCAGCCGCCCCGATCTTCCCATGGTCGCGAAGGAGCTGGGCATGAGTGATCGCACCCTGCAGCGCCGCATCACCGATGAGGGCACGACCTTCCGCCAACTACTCAACGAAACCCGCCACGAACTGGTTCGCCATTATCTCGGCGACCCGACGGTCGAGATCACCGAGGCAGCCTTTCTGGTCGGCTATGAAGACCCGACCTCGTTCTACCGTGCGTTCCGCGCCTGGGAAGGCACGACGCCGGCCGAGTGGCGCGCCGCGCACCTGAGCCGCCGGGCCAAACGTAACTGACACGCCCCCGTTCACCGCCCGCGCTCCGCGTTGGGTAGCTACTGCTTTAACTTCAACCATAGACCGCCATGAACATCCTCATCATCAACGCCCACCTCACCTACCCTGGCTGGTCCGAGGGTAAACTGAACAACAGCCTCGCGGAACTCGCGAAGACCTTCTTCATCGAGCGCGGGCACACCGTCACCGAAACCAAGATCGAGCGCGGCTATGATCCCGACACCGAAGTCGCCAAGCACGCGACGACCGATCTCGTCATTCTACAGACGCCGGTGAACTGGTTTGGCGCACCGTGGATTTACAAGAAATACGTGGACGAAGTTTTCAACGCCGGCGGCATTGGCACCAAGATCCTTCTTGAAGATGACGGCCGCACTCGCTCCGACCCGACCCGCCAATACGGCACGGGCGGTAAAATGCAGGGAAAGAGGTTTATGGTCTCAGCGACTTGGAATGCCCCGCACGAAGCCTTCGATAATCCACACGGCATCCTTTACGGCGGCAAAGGAACGGCAGACGTGTTTCTCAACATCACCTCGAGTTACAAGTTCTGCGGTTACGACGTGCTCCCCGATTTCAACGTGTTCGACATTTTCAAAAAAATCGAAGCCATCCCTGCCTCGTTCGAAGACTACAAACGGCACTTGGAGACACACTGCCTGTAGTCCGCATTCTGGCGGACTCTGCCAGTCAATTGACGCCTCAGGCCAATGGCAAATGCGCGCAGATCGGCTAAACTTTAAACGTAATTAAAAGCCCACCCGGCGATGACGGTTCCCAAACGCGCCGATCACATACCCAAAAAACAAACCGCGGATTTTTATGAACTCAAACAAATCAGCCACCCCGGAATCGCACACCCGAAATCGCGACCTGCATAGCGTCAGCCGCCGCGATTTCCTCACCCGCACGGCCCTTGTCGGAGCCAGCCTCGCAGTCGGCCCGGCCTCCTGGGCTGCAACGCCAGCTCAATCTCCGGCCCCCGCCAAAACCAAAACGGCCACGCGCAAACTGGGGAAACTCGAAGTCTCCGCCCTCGGCTCCGGCTGCATGAGCATGAGCAGCAATTACGGCCCGCCTGCTCCATTGGACGAAAGTATCCATGTCATCCGCGCAGCCTTCGAACGCGGCGTCACGTTTTTCGATACCGCCGAAGTTTACGGCCCCTACACCAACGAAACCCTCGTTGGCGGAGCCCTCGAACCGTTCCGTGATCAGGTCGCCATCGCGACGAAGTTTGGTTTCAATCTTCAGGCCGGCGGACTCAACAGCCGACCGGAGCACATCAAGCAGGTCGTCGAGCAGTCCCTCAAACGCCTGCGCACCGACCGCATTGAGCTGCTCTACCAACACCGCGTCGATCCGGCTGTGCCGATCGAAGACGTGGCGGGCGCGGTCAAAGAGCTGATCGCCGAGGGCAAGGTGCTGCACTTCGGCCTCTCCGAAGCGAGCCCCCGCACCATCCGCCGGGCCCACGCGGTCCAGCCGGTCGCGGCAGTGCAGACGGAATATTCCGTGATGGAACGCGACCCGGAAAAGAACGGTGTGCTGGCGACGTGCGAAGAACTCGGCATCGGTTTCGTGCCTTGGGGACCGGTGGGCATGGGCTACCTTACGGGCAAAGTCAGGGACCACGCGAAGCTGGATTCGAAAACGGATTATCGCGCCGCGATGGATCGTTTTTCTCAGGAAAACCTGGCCGCCAATTGGCCGGTGGTAGAGTTGCTCCATCGCATTGGCGCGGAGAAAAACGCGACGCCCGCGCAGATCTCCCTCGCCTGGCTCATGGCGCAAAAACCTTGGATCGTTTCCATCCCCGGCACGCGAAACCGAGAGCATTTGAACGAAAACTTGGGCGCTCTTCACGTCGAACTCACCGCCACCGATCTTCAGGAGATCGAAACCGCCTTCGCGAAAATTAAAATCCACGGCGGCCGTATGTCCGCCGCGTTCATGCGCGACGTAGATCATACGACGTGAATGCCTGCGCCGCATCTCTGTCACATAGCGAGAGTGGTTTATTTCACTGCATCACCCACCCGCCGCTTCCACCACAGCGCGACCGCCACTAGCGCGATCAGCGCCGGCACTTCCACCAAGGGTCCGACCACCGCCGCAAACGCTGCGCCCGACGTCAGCCCGAAGACTCCGACGGCCACCGCGATCGCCAGTTCAAAATTATTACCCGCCGCCGTGAACCCCAGCGTCGTTGCCTTCGCGTAATCCGCCCCCGCCTTCACGCTCATCCAAAACGTGACCGTGAACATGATCGCGAAATAAACCACCAGCGGCACCGCGATGTGCAACACGTCCAGCGGACGCGCCAGCACCTGCTCTCCTTGCAAGCTGAACATCACGACAATCGTGAACAACAACGCCCCCAGCGTGATCGGACTGATCGCCGGCAGAAATTTATCGTCAAACCACGCCACCCGTTCCGCCGATCCGCGCCGTAAAATTGCGCGCGTCAACCATCCCGCAATGAACGGAATCCCCAGGTAAACAAACACGCTCCACGCGATGCTCCCGATGGTGATCGCCGACAAATCCAGCACACCAAGATCCACCCCCACCAGCGGCGGCAGCACCTTCAGAAACAGCCACGCAAGCGGTGCAAACGCGAACACCTGAAACAACGCATTCGCCGCCACCAGCCCCGCGCAATACTCGCGACTCCCGCCCGCCAGGTCGTTCCACACAATCACCATTGCGATGCACCGCGCGATGCCCACCAAGACGAGCCCCGCAAAATACTCCGGCTGGTCTCGCAGGAAAATCGCCGCCAGCGCAAACATCAGCACCGGCCCGACCAGCCAGTTCTGAACCAGCGAAAGCCCGAGCACCTTCTTGTCGCGAAACACATCCGCCAACTCCTCGTAACGCACCTTCGCCAGCGGCGGATACATCATCAAAATCAACCCAACCGCAATCGGCACGGATGTCGTCCCCACGCTCCACGACGTCAGCGTCTCCGCCAGCGCCGGAGCGAAACGCCCCAGCGCCACGCCCACGGCCATCGCCAGAAAAATCCACGCCGTCAGCCAGCGATCGAGAAACGACAGTTGTTTCGTGAGTCCGCTCACGCCGCACCTTTCTTGGCAGCACTCTTGAACTGGTCGCGACGTCCGTCGGCATACGCCGTGAACGTGCGACGGATCTCATTCCGCACGCGGCGGAACATCTCCATCTTTTCCTCATCCGTTCCGGTCGCATGCGCCGGATCCTCAAACGGCCAGTGGTGACGGTTCACTTGCCCGGGATAAATCGGACACGCCTGATCCGCGTTGCCACACACCGTGATGACGGTCTCAACCGTTCCCTCAAGAAACTCGTTCATGTGCTTCGAGGTGTGCGCGGAGATATCGACGCCGATCTCGTTCATCACCTCGATCGCGATCGGATGCACATAGCCGGCCGGCTTCGATCCAGCGCTGACGACATTTAAAAAATCACCAGCCGCCGCCCGCAACAATCCCTCGGCGAGATGGCTGCGGCAGGAGTTGCCCGTGCAAAGAATCAAAACAGTGGGTTTTTCAGTGCTCATAAAATCAGGTGAAAATCGTTTCAGGTTTCAACAGCAGCCAGATCCAGGCGTGCAGGTGCCGTCGCTCTTCGGATTGGGAATGCACAAATCCTTCGCGAGACAATCGGTGTGCTTGCCCGCCAGTCGCACAATCAGCGCCGCGCCGGTATTCTCGACCGCTACCACGCGTAGCGTCACAACATTGCAGGCCTCGTATTCCAACTCCATCGGCAAGTCTTCACCCTTCAGCACCGGCGCGGCGAATTCAAACGCCTTCAGCAGCTTCGCACCCGTGATGTGGTGATCGACATCGTCGCCCACCCACGTCTGCAGCAGGCAGGTCGTCACTCGGCGCACCGTGCCACCGCAATCGACAAAGTCTTTCTGCACACGGCCGACTTCGGTCACGTGAAAATGCGCCTCGATCGGCTCACCATCCGGCCAGATCACTGTGATCGGCAGGCCGGGCGCCGCCTTCAGCACCGCACATACCTCGGAAATCAGCAAAGTCGCCTGTTCAGCGTTAGTCGTTGTTGTCGTCATAAAATCAATTTTTAGCAGCAGCACGTCTTGCCCTTGCCCGTTCCGCAGGCCTCGGCGACCGCCGCCGGCGCGCACTCCAGATCGAGTTTCTTCAACCGTGCCAGGTCGCGTTTAAATACCGCATTCTCCGCAGCGCAGTCCTGCAGGCACGCCAGGTTTGCCTTCAACTCAACCGACCGGGTTTTCTCCGCCGGCAACGCATAAATCATCCAATTGCCCGAGCGCTTCGCCGTCACCAGTCCACGCGTCTTCAGGTAGCCGAGGTGCTTCGAAATCTTTACCTGAGGCTCGCCCAGCAAACCTTGAAAATGACACACGCACAGCGGCCCTTGCAGCAGGAGATGCAACAGACGCAGCCGCGTCTCATCGCACAGGCATTGGTAGATTTGCACCAGTTTCATGGCATGATCTACATTCCTTTATCGGAATATAGATCAAGCACCAAACCGTGCCGCCGCCCATTTGTCACACACTGAGAGCGACGTTGCTTTCTGGCTCGGGCGGCTCCATCTCAAAGCCGATCACTTCTTTATGAAAAAATACATCGTCGAGTTCATCGGCACGTTCTTCCTGGTCTTCACGGTCGGCATGGCCGTCCGTAGCGGCAGCCCGCTGGCACCGCTCGCCATCGGTGCGTCACTTATGGTCATGATTTTTGCCGGCGGCCATGTCTCCGGCGGCCACTTCAATCCCGCGGTCACGCTTGCCGTGTGGTTGCGCGGCAAACTCCTCTTGAAGGACGTGATCCCTTACTGGATTGCCCAGATGCTCGCCGGCCTCGTCGCCGGCCTTCTCGTGAATCTCCTGCTTAATCGCATCCAGATGCCCGCTGATCACAACGTGGTTAACTCCCTCGTCGTCGAGTTCCTCTTCACCTTCGCCCTCGCCTGGGTCGTGCTTAACACCGCCACCTCCAAGGGCACGCTCGATAACTCTTTCTACGGCCTCGCGATTGGTTTCACGGTCGTCGCCGGCGCGTTCTCGGTCGGCGGCATCTCGGGTGGCGCGTTCAACCCGGCGGTCGGTTTGGGCGTGGTCGTCATGGGCTTCGAGTCCATCAGCCAGCTCGGCATTTATCTGGCCGCCAATCTCACCGGCGGCGCGGTAGCCGCCTTCGCCTTCAAGCAGCTGGTCGAAGACTGAGCATCCTCATCAAAAGCTCACAAAAAAGCCGGACGAAATTCGTCCGGCTTTTTCATGTCCACCGCGCGTCACTCAACGCGAGCCGCGCATCAGACGGCTCTTCGGCTTGGGCGGCGGAGCTGCCTCGGCCAGCGCCTTCTCGTCAAACAACGCCGAGTAGGTGTAAGGGAAGTTGTCGATTTTCTTCCGCTCGATCGCCGCGCCGATGAAACGCTCGATGGATCGCGCGTCGCGCACGTCGTCCTCGGTCACGAGCGTAAACGCATCGCCGGTCGTCTGCGCGCGACCCGTGCGGCCGATGCGGTGCACGTAGTCCTCGGGGTTCTCCGGCACGTCGTAATTGATGACGTGGGAAACACCCGCGATGTCCAACCCGCGAGCCGCGATGTCAGTCGCAACGAGCACCTCGAACGTGCCGTCCTTGAAGCCTTGCAACGCCTCGACGCGCTCGCGCTGGCTGCGGTCGGAGTGGATCACGCCCACCGTGTGTTTCTCCGCCAGCAGACGATGCGCGATGCGGTCCGCACCCATCTTGGTGCGCGTGAAAATGATGATGCTCTTAAACTCCGTGCGGCGCAGCAGCTCGATCAGCAGGTCGAATTTCTGCGGAGCGACCACCGGATAAAACGCATGAGACACCGTCTCGGCGGCCGAGCGGCGCTGGCCGATCTTGATCTCGACCGGATTGCTCAGCGCCCACGACGAGAGTTGCGCCAGTTCGGGCGGCATCGTCGCGCTGAAGAACAGCGTCTGGCGCACTTTCGGACAGCGCTGGATGATGCGTTTCACGTCGGGCAGGAAGCCCATGTCGAGCATGCGGTCGACTTCGTCGAGCACCAGAATCTCCACGCCCTCGAGGCTGGCGGTGCCTTGCTCCAAATGATCGAGCAGGCGCCCCGGCGTGGCGGCAATCACGTCCACGCCACGGGCGAGGTCGTCGCGTTGTTTGCCGTATCCGACGCCGCCATACACCACGGTGACGGTGAGGTCGGTGTATTTGGCGTATTTTTGAAACGCCTCTTCCACCTGCAACGCGAGTTCGCGCGTCGGCTCGAGCACGAGGCAGCGCGTTTTCTTTTGGTGCGCGCCGAGGCGGTTCATGAGCGGCAGCGCGAAGGCCGCCGTCTTGCCCGTGCCCGTCTGGGCGGAACCGATCACGTCCTTGCCTTCAAGGATCACCGGGATCGCCTGCGCCTGAATCGGCGTCGGCTCATTGTAACCCATCTCGGCGACCGCGAAGGCAATCGCATCACTCAGGCCGATCTTGGTGAAGGCCGTATCCTGCTTGGGGATTTCAATGGCCGCGACCGGCTTGATGGGCGCTCGCGTCGGACCGTCGAAGGATTGGTCGATGGCCGGACGCTCGCGTTTTTCCGCGTGTTTCGGACCACCGCCATGCCCGTGATCGTTGCGGGGACCGGGACCGCGATCGGGGCGCGGACCGTTGTTGCGACGACCGGCGCCCGCTCCGCCACCGCCGCCACCTGCGTTGGGTTCACGCGGCGGACGATCGGGACGGGGCTGGGATTGAGATGAATTGTGCTGATTATGCGGGTGAGCCGGTTTGCCGGGCCCCTTGGAACCTTGTTCGCGAGGACGGGAGTGATCGCCGCCGCGGGCGGGACCGGATTTGGGCTTAACGTCGTAAACAGGATGGCCGCCTTTGAGCTCGGGATTGGCCTTGGACGAAGGGGCGAATGTGTCGCGCAGCTTCGTGATGATCTTTCGTAACATGAATGAACGGATTAAGCTTCGCAGCGTCTGCTAAACGACCGGCTTTGCAACCTTCGATATGGCCGGTGTTGGGACTTGGCTCCGCACTCGCGCATCGCACACTGGCCTGATTCCGGCTTCGCCGGCTATTCATGCAAAACGAGATCCGCTGGCTCGTCCGTCTCTGCCTCGACCAAGGCCTCGTAACTCAAACGCAGGCCAACACCGTCCGTGCCAAGCTCGGCGACTCCGCCGATCTGATGGACTTTGCCCAAGAGCTCATCGACGACGGCCACATCGAGGACCACGCCATTTTGGAAAAAATCGCCGGCCTCGCCCTCACCAAAGGCAAAGTCGGTCCGCCGGCCGACGATCCGTTTACCGCCGGCGGTCCGTCGCGCGCCACCACGCCACCGATGCCCGCGCGCCGCGCCACCGGCGACACCGCCCCGCCTTTCATGGTGACCAGCGCCAGCGAGGGCCCGCCCAAGATCCCGTCGATCCCCTTCGACATGATCTCCGCGATGGACGATTCCGCCGTCGCCGCCTCCATGCGCACCTTGCTACGCGCCTGCGCCCGCTACGGCGCGAGCGACCTGCACCTTTCCGCAGGGACCAAGCCGTTCATCCGCGCCCAGCGCATGTTGAAAAACCTCTCGGAACACATCCTCTCCGAAGACGATTCACGCCGCCTCAACATCGCCCTGCTCACCCCGCACCAACGCGAGCTGTTCGAGCAAACCCGCGACTTCGATTATCCCTTGGCCCTCGATGCGACCGGCCGTTTTCGAGTGAACCTCATGGTGCACAAAGCCGGTGTCTCCGGCTGCTACCGCATGGTGCCCGCCACCATCCCGCGCCTCGACCAACTCGGCCTGCGCAACGTCGAGGCCGTCCGCAAACTCCTCAATTACCACAACGGCCTCATCCTCGTCACCGGCCCCGTCGGCTCCGGGAAAACCACCACGCTCGCCGCTCTCGTGGCCGAGCTCAACGAGTCCCGCACCGATCACATTATCACGGTCGAGGACCCCATCGAGGTCGTGCAGCCCGCCAAGGGTTGCAACGTCACCCAGCGCGAAATCGGCCCCCACACTGAGTCGTTTGCCACCGCGTTGAAAGGCGCCCTCCGCGAAGATCCCGACGTCATTATCATCGGCGAACTCCGCGACCTCGAAACCATCGAGATGGCCGTCACCGCCAGCGAAACCGGTCACTTGGTGATCGGCACCATGCACACCAGTGACGCGGCCACCACGCTCAACCGGCTGCTCGACGTGTTCCCGCCCGCCCAGCAGGCGCAGATCCGCGCCAGCGTCTCGGAAAGCCTGCGCGGCATTCTTTGCCAGCGTCTCCTGCCCGACACCTCCGGCGGCCTCGTCCTCGCCACGGAACTCCTCGTGGCCAACACCGCGGTCTCCGCCCTCATCCGTGACGGCAAAACCCAGGGTCTGCGCAACGTCCTCGAAACCGGCACCCGCGAGGGCATGTGCCTCATGGAAAACGTCGTCTTCGAGCTTTACCAAAAAGGCTCCGTCTCCGCCGAAACCGCCCGCCAGAACATCAGCAACCGCATGTTGCGCGCAAAAATCACCTGATCATGGCCGCCATCGACACTCTTCTCCGTTTCATGCTCGAGCGCGGCGGTTCCGACCTCCACCTGACCGTCGGCCTGCCGCCCAAAGCCCGGCTGTCCGGCGTGCTCACGCCCATCAGCGAAACGCCCTTCACCGCCGAAAAAATGGAGGCGCTGCTCAAGGAAATCTGCCCGCCCCACCGCTGGAAGCAGTTCCTCGAAAAGAAGGACCTCGACCTCGCCCACGAGATTCCCGGTCTCGCCCGCTTCCGCGCCAATTTCCTCTACAACCACTGGGGCCAGGCCGCCGTCCTCCGCCAGATTCCCTCGAAGATCCTTTCCTTCGCCGACCTGCGCCTGCCCGAGGCGCTCAAAAAACTCTGCCACCTCAACGAGGGCCTCGTCGTCGTCACCGGACCGACCGGTAGTGGTAAATCCACTACGCTGGCCGCGATGATCGACTACATCAACGACACGTCGGCGCGCCACATCATCACGATCGAGGACCCGATCGAGTTCGTTCATAAAAACAAGAAGTCCGTGATCGTGCATCGCGAGGTCGGCGACCACACCGGCTCCTTCGCCGCCGCGCTGAAAGGCGCCATGCGCCACGATCCCGACATCCTGCTCGTCGGCGAAATGCGCGAACTGGAAACCATCAAGCTCGCCCTGAGTTGCGCCAGCATGGGCATGCTCGTCTTCGGCACGCTACATACCAACAACGCCCCGAAGACCATCGACCGCATCATCAACGCCTTCCCCGCCGACGAGCAGAACCAGGTCCGCGTGATGCTCGCGGGTTGTCTTGCCGGCGTCGTCTCACAGCTCCTCTGCCGCGCCCTACCCAAGGGACGTTGCGCTGTGCACGAGATTCTCCTCCAGCACGAGGCGTTGCCCAATACGATCCGTAGCGGCCAGATCAACAACATCCGCGCCATCATCGAGGGCGGTGGTGCCGACGGCATGGTTACCATGGACCACAGCCTCCTAGAACGCGTGAAAGAGGGCAGCATCTCCGGCAAGGAAGCCTACATGAAAGCCGCCCACAAAGCCGCCTTCACCCAGTTTCTCCAGCCGGGCGATCTCGACGGCGCGCACTGATAGATGCTTCGTATTTTGATTGTCTCCACCGCCACCGGCTACGGAGGTGCGGAACGCAGCCTGGAACTGCTCGCCCCCGAGCTGGCCCAACGCGCCGACGTGCTCGTCCTCACCGGCAACACCCGACATCGCCGCAATCTCCACACCGCCGCCCGCCGCGCTGGCGTGCCTATCACACTCTGGCCGCTCCCGCTCGACGAAAACCGGTGCGGCTCCCGCAACACCGTTCTCGCCTTTCACGCGGCCCGACTCCTGTTCCGCCCCGATGTCATCCTGACGAATACCGAACTCTCGGCGATGATCGTCAGCCGCGCCGCGCAACTCCCGCCCCGCCACTCCGCCATTCCCACTTGGATCTATGTCCGCGACTTTCTCTGGTTTGATCTCCCCGGAGTATTCACCCGTCTCCCCGAAGCCCAAGTGCTGATCCCGGGTCCGGCCGTGCTCGAGCGCCCTGCTTATCTCACTCCTTGGGTCGCACCCTCCACCCCGCGCTCCGTGAGCATCATCCCTGACATGGTGGCGCTTCCCGATCTCACGTCCCTTACCGCCCGGACCGCGCGCTCCGGCTACGTCCTGCACCTCGCCACAGTCAACCCGTGGAAAGGCCATACGCACCTCATCCGCGCCGCCGCCCTCCTGCGCACCGCAGGCCGCCCCGTCCACATCCGCTCACGCGGAGTCACCGGCATACCGCAACTGCGTCACGCGCTTGAACAACAAATCGCCGCGGCCGGCCTCGCGGGCTCCGAAGGTTTCGAGTTGCTCGAACACGCCGAAGATCCCGCCGACGAACTGCGTCACTGTAGTTGCGTGGTGGTGACCAGTGTGAGCCGCGACGGCGGCCCCGAAACCTTCGGCCGCACCATCATCGAAGCCTGGTCGCATGGTCGTCCCGTCGTCGCTTTTGCCGCCGGCTCGATGCCTCACCTGATCACTCACAACGAAGACGGTCTGCTCGTCCCCGAAGGGGATGAACAAGCACTGGCCGACGCCCTCTGGCTCCTCTACACCGACCCCGCGCTCGCCGCCCGCCTTGGCGCCCGTGGCCTCGAAAAAGCCCGCCGCCACTTCACCGTGGACCGGGTCGCCGATCAATTGATCGCGCTCTTCAAAACCACCCAGCCCGCCAGAATCCTCTAAATCGCGAAATCGGCACGAGTCACTTCCTCACCCAGCGATTGCTCTTCGCCCAGAGTGTCAGACACACGCCGGTCAGAAAACCGCCCGCGTGCGCCCACCACGCCACGCCGCTCGCACCGGCCGTGCCGCCCAACAGCACGCCGAAGCCGTTCACGGCTTGCAGGGCGAACCACAGGATTAAAAATAGAAAGGCCGGAACCGGCAGGATCGGCACGATCCACGGCACCAGCGTCACGATCCAAGCCGTCGGCAGCAGAATAAAATACGCGCCCAGCACCGCCGAAATCGCTCCGCTCGCGCCGATCATCGGAACCGTCGCCGAGGGTGCCACCGCAATCTGCAACGCCGCCGCTCCAAGCCCGCCCGCCACATAAAACAACAGGTAGCGGACGTGCCCCAGTTTGCACTCCACGTTGTTGCCAAAAATCCACAGGAACCAGCAGTTCCCCAGCACATGCGCCACGCTGCCATGCAAAAACATATGCGAGCCCAGCGTCAGCCACTGCTCCTGTTCGGACCACCCCGCGATCAACCGCGACGGCACCAGCGCATGTCGGGTCACAAACGCCTCCAGTGCTCCGCCGCCTTGGAGCATCAACATCGCCTCGTAGCCGAACACCACCAGGTTGGCCAAGATCAGCGTGACCGTGACCACAGGTGCGCGTTTATGCGGATGCGAGTCCCAAAGCGGAATCATGCCCGCGAGCAAACCACCCAGCGCCGCCGCGCCAACCGCCAAAACCACCGCAAAGAAAACGTTTACAGTGATCACCTCCGCCGCGCCTGCGTCCCGCCCATTCCACCCCACGAGCCACACCTGCGCGCATACCCTCACAACCCACCTGCGCTTCCTCTTCAATGCCAATAAAACCGGCAGGTTTGTAACTTATTAAGTTACAAACCTGTCATGTCCCTGAATTGTCCCCGATCGTTCAGGCTCAATTCATTTGGGCTGCCGCCAGTGTGTGGCAAACGGCGTGCTTGCGCCTGTCGCCCGCACCTCTGTTTCATTCACCTTCGTTTTCATGTCGTCCGTCCGGTCGCCGCAATATCCCACGCTCCATCCCGCGCAACTTCGCCCGTTGCGCGGACGGCTCCGTGCCTCCATCCGCGACGCCGGCTTGACGGATTTCGGACTCAATCCCGGCTCGGGCGCCCAGCCTTTCTGGGAATTGGAACCCACTCCGCTCGTCATCGACGCGCCCGAGTGGTCGCTGCTTGAGGCCGCCCTCCGCCAGCGCGCGCACTTCGTCAACGCGCTGCTCGTCGATCTCTACGGCAGCCAGCAGGCTCTTCATCAACAAATCCTCCCGCCCGAGCTCGTCCTTTCCGATCCTTACTACCGGCGGCCTTGTCTCGGTCTTGAGCCCGACCGGGCCAGCCCGGCCACGCTCCTGCGTTTCGATCTCGTCAAAACCGCCGGCGGCTGGCTGTTCGACGATACCCGCGCCAACACCCCCATCGGCCTGAGCTATGCAGTGCAGAACCGGCGTTTCATGACCCAGGAGGCCACCGACCTCTACCGCGCGCTGCCCGACTACCACAGCGTAATCAATTTTCCACTACAGCTGCTCGATCATCTTCGCGCCCTGGCGCCCGACGATGCCCGCGCTCCGTCGATCGTCGTGCTCACCGCCGGTCCGCACGACCCGTTTTACTCCGAACACAGTTTCCTCGCCCGCAAGATGGGTCTTCCGCTGGCCCGTGGTGACGACCTCCTCGTTCTCGACAACCGCGTTTACTTCAAAACCATCGCCGGCCTTGAACGCGTGGATGTCATCTACCGCCGGCTGAACGAAGCGCACATCGATCCCGTCGTCTTCTCGACCGATCGCGAGAACGCCGGCATCCCCGGACTCCTCCAGTGTATCCGCACGGGCAACGTCGTGATCGCCAACTCCATCGGCACGGGTATCGCCGAGAGCCGCGCGCTCAACGCCTACGTGCCGCGCCTCATGCGGTTTTACCTGGGCGAGAAACCCCTGCTGGGCACCGTGCCCACCTACATCTGCGGCGACACCGACCACCTCGACTACATTCTCGAGAACGGCAACGACCTGCGCATCCTGCCCGCCCATGACCCGCGCCACGGCGACTGGCATTCCACGCAGGCCCCCGCCGCGTCGCCCGCGCTGTTCGGCCCCGGCGGACTTTCCCGCATCGTGTTGGAAAACCCTCACGCGTTCGTCGCGCAACCCAAGCTTCAGCTCCTCCCCGTCAGCCCCGGTCCGCGCAACGCCCCGCCCGCCCGCCTCAGCGCCTTCGTCCTCTGCAACGGCAAACGCTTCTCTGTGTTCCCCGGCGGACTCGTGCGCCTCGGCGACATTGACTCCGCCGCCGCCCGCATCGGCGCCACCGCCGACGCCGTCGTGCTCATCGACACGCAGGACAACTCCGGCGACATCGCCGACCACGAAGCCTCCGCCGCCGGCGTGCAGGCCAACACCCTCGGTTCCCGCGCCGCCGAACATCTTTTCTGGCTCGGCCGCTACCTCGAACGCGCCGAGGCCACCGCCCGCATGTTGTCCATTCTCGACGACGTGGCCCTCGAAGAAATCTCCGCCCGCGACCGTCGTCGCTGGTTGCCCATCTGGCGCGGTCTGCTCGAAGCCACCGGTCACACCGACCACAAGATCTCCGCGCGCGCCAATCCCCACGCTTCGCTTTCCACGGATCTCATGTGGCGCATGTCCCTCGACACCGCCAACTCCAGCTCGATCTATTCTTCGGTCAGCTGGGCCGTGGAAAACGCCCGCCAACTCCGCGACTACGTGAGCCCCGAGGTGTGGACCACGCTCGGCCGGCTGCTCCGTCGCCTCGACGATCTGCATAAACTCCGCCCCGTCCCCGGCCGCCGGCCCGTCGCCCGACCTGAGACCGGTCCGTCGCTGCCCACGCAGGCCGTGCAGGCCGTGCTCACCGAGATCAATGCCATGATTGGCCTCGCCGCCCGCACCATGGTGCAGGATGCCGGCTGGCATTTCCTCCACATGGGCATGCACCTCGAACGCGCCACGATGACGTGCAGTGCGCTCCGCCACATCCTCAGCGCGTTGGATTCAGCGGCCACCACCAAAGACTCCGCCGCCGAAGCCGCCGCGGCTGCCAAGGTTCCCTACCGCGACAACCCCGAGCTCTCCGCGCTCCTGCGCATGCTCGGCTCGCAGGACGCCTACCGCCGCCTCTACCAGATGCGCAGCCAGCCGCGTTATGTCGCCGAGTTGTTTCTCCAACAACCCGACGCCCCGCGCAGTATTTTCCACAATCTGCATCAAATCAAAACCAGTCTGCGCGCCATCCGCCTGGACGTGCGCGAGCAAGGCGATGATCCGACAATCGAAGCCGTTTCGGACACCCTTCATTTCATCGCGTCGGTTCCGCTCGCGCGCCACTTCAACGACGATCCGCTGCTCGACGACACCGAGGCCGCCAAGCTGGGCGACACCCTTGCCGACTTGCTCGACCGCCTCTATTCACTGCATCCCGTGCTCAGCGACCACTACTTCAGCCACCAGGCGCGCATCGCGCCTTCGGTGACCCAGGTCGAACTGAAGCTCGGCACCGCGGTTTAATCCGCACTCACTTCGCCTCGGGAGCCGGACCCCATTTCTCCAGAGCTGTAACCAGATCTTCGATACGCACCGGCTTGGTGATGTAATCATCCATGCCCGCCTCAAGGCACTTTTCCCGGTCACCCTGCATCGCGTTGCCGGTCATGGCGACCATCCGCGGACGCGCCCAGCCGGTCTCCGAAGCCCGCGCACAAATCGCCCTCGCCGCCTCGTAACCGTCCATCTCTGGCATCTGCACATCGAGCAGCACCAGATCATAATCCGTCTTCTCGAGCGCCGCAATCACCTGGCTGCCATCAGCCACGACATCGGTGCTGTAACCGAGTTTGCGCAGCAATGCCGCGCCCACCTTCTGATTCACCGCGTTGTCATCGGCCAGCAGCAGTCGCAACGGCAGGCGCGTGGCCATCCGTTCGTCAAAACGCCCCATCGCCACCGTGCGCGCGGCCGGCAGCGCACTCCCCGTGAAGACTTGGTGAAAGGCATCGAACAGGTCCTGGCGGCGCAGCGGTTTTTGCAGCTGCTCCACGCCGGCCCGCAACGCCTCGGGCAACTGCCCCGTGCGTCCCCGTAAATTTGAATACAACAGCACCGGCAGCGCGCTCGTCTCGGGCTTCGCACGCAAAGCGGCGATCCAGGCCGGCACGTCCTCCCGCGGCAGTTCGCGATCCAGCAACACAGCATCAGGCTTCGACGCGCCGCCCAGCACCGCATCGGCCTCCGCCAGCGAAGCCACACCCGTCGATGTGATACTCCAATACGCCGCCTTCGTCGTGAACAGCGAACGCAACGTCGCATTGTCCTCGATGATCAGGAGGCGCTTGCCCTCAAATGCGGGCTGCTGTCCGCGCCAACGCGGCGGTTCCGCCAGCACCGCAGGTTGCAACAACAGCGTGAAGCTGAAGGTCGAGCCTTTGCCCGGCTCGCTCTCCACCCAGATGAGCCCGCCCATCAGCTCCACGAGCCGTTTGCAGATCGCCAGCCCAAGACCCGTGCCGCCGTAATGGCGCGTCGTCGAGCTGTCCACCTGCGTGAACGACTTGAACAGCCGGTCTTGTTTTTCCGCGGGAATACCGATGCCCGTGTCGCGCACGTTGAACTGCACGTAGGCACCTTCCTCGGCGGCAAAGCTGTCGCGGAATGACGGATGCGGTCCGGACACCGGAACCACGTCGATAATCACTTCGCCGTGCGACGTGAACTTGAGCGAGTTGCCCGCGAGATTCACCAGGATCTGGCGCAGCCGCGTGACATCGCCGATCACCAGGTCGGGCAGCGACGCATCCATGTGCACCGCCAGATCCAGATTTTTCTCGGCCGCCTTGGGTTGCAGCAGCTCAAGCGCATCCGACACGACTTTCTCCAGCAGAAACGGACGGTGCTCCAGTTGCAGCTTGCCCGATTCGATCTTCGAAAAATCCAGGATGTCGTTGATGATCGTCAGCAGGGCGTCGCCCGAGGACCGGATCGTCTCCACATAATCACGCTGCTCGGGATCAAGCGGCGTCTCGCGCAACAACGAGGTCATGCCGATCACGCCGTTCATCGGCGTGCGGATTTCATGGCTCATGTTGGCGAGAAATTCCGACTTCGCCTGCGTCGCCTCGGCCAGTTTTTGGTTCAACGCGATCAACGCCGTGTTGCCGTCCACCAGTCGCTGCTGGCTCTCGCGCAACGCACGGTAGGCCTCGTCGCGCTGCTGTTGGTTGATCCACGCCTTCGCATGCACGCGCACGCGGGCCACGAGCTCGATCTTGTCAGGCAGCTTGACCAGATAATCGGTCGCGCCCGCCTCGAAGGCCTGGCTCTTCACCTGCGGGTCTTCCTTCACCGACAGCACAATGATCGGGATTTCCGCAGTCGCCGGCGTCGCCCGGAACCGGCGCACCAACTCCAGTCCGTCCATGCCGGGCATCACCAGATCCAGCAGGATCACCGACGGCTTGATCTGCGCCGCCACCGCCTGTGCCTGCAACGGATCGGCGCAATAATGGAAATCGATGTCGGAGTTGCCAGCCAGACTGCGCCGCACCGCCTCGGCCACGATGGCCTGATCGTCCACGAGCAATACCATCGAATGATAAGAGGCTGCGTTCGGCCTGTAGGAAATGTCGGACATAAAAAATCGGGTAACTTAGCGGCGCTTCAATTTGGTTTTATCAAGCGCGAGTTGTCGCAACTGACCGGAAATGGACTGCAGAGAAAGCACCTGTGATGCCGCATTCAGTTCGGCGGCTGCTTTGGGCATCCCATACACGGCGGAGCTCTCCCGATCCTGCGTGATCGTGAAAAAACCCGCCTGGCGCAGGCGTAGCAAACCGGCCGCACCGTCACGACCCATACCCGTGAGGAGAAGCCCGGTTCCTGCTTTTTTCCAGTTGGATGCCATGCTGGTGAGAAAAACGTCTATGCTCGGCAAATAGATGCATCCTCGTGGTTCATCGGTTTGCACCAGCAGTCCGGAGGGGCTGATCACCGCATGCCGGTCGCCGCTGGCGACATACACGTGCCCGGGCAATGGATACACACCGTCGCCTGCCGCCACGACTTTCAACGCACACTGGCTGTCCAGCCACGAGATCAACCCCGCCGCAAACGCTGTGTCGATATGCTGCACGATCACAATCGCCCCGGGAAAATCCGCCGGCAGCCCCGCCAGCACTTTGGCCAGCGCAGCCGGACCACCCGCGGAGGCCCCGATCGCCACCAGCCAGTCCGCCGCTTGCGCACCATCCGCCGGAGTCTCGACTTTTTTCTCCATCGCCGCCGCCGAAAACAAAGGTGAAGTCGACTGCCGGCCCATGATCTGGCGCTCGAGCAGATCGAGCTTCACCAGAAGAAATCCGGATCCTTTCCCAAACGCGGGCGTCTCCACGGCATCGAGCGCCCCGGCGCCGAGTGCTTCGTAAACGCGCGTGGCGTTGCCCTCGACCGTAGCCGTCACCACGAGGATGGCACAGGGGGTCTCGGACATGATGCGCCGCGTCGCCTCCACGCCGTCCATCACCGGCATGATCAAATCCATCAGGATGAGATCGGGCGTGTCGGCCGCGCATTTCTCCACCGCCTCGGCGCCGTCCCGTGCCGTCCAGCTGAGCGAGTGCCGCTTCTCGGTCGCCAGCACGCGACGCATCGCTTCCACCGCCAGCGGCATGTCGTTGACGATCGCGATTCTCATGCGCCCGCCTCCCCCACGGGACCGATCAGATCGACCACCGCGTCCAGCAAACTCTCGTCGTGAAAACTGCCCTTCGTCAGATAATAATCCGCGCCTGCATCAAGGCCACGACGCCGGTCTTCCTCACGATCTTTGTAAGAAACAATCATCACCGGCCGCGTCCGCAGACGATCGTCGGCCTTCATGAGTTTCACCAATTCGATGCCGTCCAGGCGCGGCATGTCGACATCCGTGATCACCAGGTCGAAGTCGCCCGTGCGAGCCGCATTCCAGCCTTCCATGCCGTCAACCGCCACCGTCACGTCATAGCCGCGCGAGACGAGAAGTTTGCGCTCCAACTCGCGCACCGTAAGCGAATCATCAACCACCAGCACGCGCTGCCGGCGCACATCCGCGCTCGCCGCCTTCGCACGCGACCAGCGTCCGGCCGCGCCTTCACTGGTGAGCCGGCCCATGGAGCGGCGCAGGTCTTGCACATCGAGAATCAGCGCGGGTGCACCGTCTTCGAGCACGGCCGCCGCCGCGATGTCCTCGACCTTGCCCAGACGCGGATCGAGCGGCTGCACCACCAGCTCCCGTTCGCCGAGAAATTTATCCACCACCAGTCCGTGCCGCGCGCCTTTGTCGCCGAGCACCACCACGCACCAGCTGTCGCCGCCCGCACCCGCCTCGTCGAGCTCCAGCACTTCGCGCGCAGACACCAGCGCCGCCCGCCCGCCGTCGAAGGCAAAATGCGGACGTCCCTCCGCCGTCTCGATCTGCGCACGTTCCACGCGCAACACCCGCGCGACCGAGGCCAGCGGCAGCGCATACGGTTCACCTGCGATTTCCACGAGCAACGCCCGCACCACCGAAAGCGTCACCGGCAGATGAAGCTCAAACGTCGTGCCGTGGCCGGACTGCGTGTGGATGCGCACCGTGCCGCGCAGCGCCTTGAGCATCGACTGCACCACGTCGAGTCCCACGCCTCGTCCGGAAATTTCGGTGACTTCGGTTTTTAGTGAAAACCCAGGGAGAAAAAGAAAATCGAGCACTTCCTGTGCGGAGAGTTTTGACGCCACTTCCGCAGTCGTGAGTTTTTTGCGCACGACTGCCGCCCGCACAGCTTCGATATCCACACCGCGCCCGTCGTCGGATACCGTAACGATCAGCATGCCCGCACGGTGACGCGCCTCGAGCCGCAGTTCACCGCACGCGGATTTGCCCGTGTTGATGCGTGTCTCAGCCGTCTCTAATCCGTGATCGACCGCATTGCGCAAAAGGTGCGTCAGCGGCGCCTCGATTTTTTCGAGCACGTCACGATCAACCTGGGTTTGTTCACCCGCAATCGTCAGCCGCGCGTCCTTGCCCAATTGATGTGAGAGATCGCGCACCATCCGCGGAAACGCCGCCACGCCATCGGCAAACGGCCTCATGCGCACGGCCTGCGCCTCACGATAAAGTCGTCCGGAGAGTTGCGTCGCCGCGCGGTCAAAGCGGTCCATCTCTTCCATGCGAACCTGGAGCAGCTCCCGGCTCTCCGCCGCGCGCGACTGCACTTCGCGCAGATAGCCACCCACGCGTTCACCCGCCTCATCACCCAGCACCTCGCGCAACCGGTCAATCGATCGACCGAGTTCCTGTTGCACGCGTTTGAGGCGAAGCAGGCTGCGGTTGAACGGTTGCAAGCGGCGCGACTCCACCAGCGATTCGCCAGCCAGGCCGAGCAAGCGGTTGAGTTTTTCCGCGGTCACCCGCAACACCCGGTCCATCGGCTCGGGCTCCACCGTCGCCGCCTTGGGAACATCGTGGGCCGCCACCGGCACGGGCGGCGCCGCGTTCACGACAGGCGTCTTCGACCCCGCTAATTCCCTCACATATGCGTCGAGTTGATCCGCATGCGCCGTGGTCCAGCTTTCCACGTCGGCCTCGTTGAGCCGCGACAATTGCGCGAGCCAGTCCACGCCTTGCAACAGCGCGTCAACCTCCGCACGTCCCAGTCGCGCACGATCCTGCTGGGCCGCCACAAAACAATCCTCCATCACGTGCGCAACCTGCACCGCCGGCGTGAGCCCCACGATACGCGCCGCACCTTTCAACGAATGCGCCGCGCGCATCATCGCCTCCAGCACTTCAGGCCCGGCCGGACCTTGCTCGAGCGCCAGCAGATGCCGCGTGAGCAGCGCGATCTGCCCTTCGGCTTCGAGCTTGAAGAGCTCGATCAACGAAAAATTACTCAAGTCGTCGCTCATGCGAGACTCCTTTCGAGTGCGTTCCATACGCTCTCCGCATCGAGCAGCCCCGGCGTGCGGCCTTTCCACTCCAGCAGGTGCTTCACATGCCGCAGGCGTCCGGGCGATGGCAGACTGCGCGCCGCGTCATAACGGATCACGCCAAAGACTTCGTCGGCCCGAAACACCAGCCGCCGCGCGCCTTGTCCCGCCACGACGAGGCGTCGTGAACCGGTGACTCCGTCCGCGGCATCGATGCCCAGCAATCCGTCCAATGAGAAACACGGCAGCAATTCGCCGCGCACGTTCACCAATCCTTCCAACGCACGTCCGCGCCGGTGCGGCACCGAATGCACCGCACGCACCGGCGCGACTTCCCCCACCCAGCTCGCCGGCAGGGCGAGCCACTCTGCGCCGACGCGAAACACCAGCGCCGAATCCGTCGTGACCTCGGCCTTCTTCGGAGGCTTCGACAGATACGCCGTCCACTCCGCGCGGTAACCCGGAGGCGGCTCACGATCCAGCAGCCGCGCACCAACTTCAGGATCAACCACACGACGACGCATGCCGCCGCCGTTCGGCGGCGTGGAGGGACTCTCTTCGCTCATGCGTTACCTCCCCGGCCCGACGGACGCCGCGCCCGTTGCCTCAGTCTCAACGCCTCGGGATCGCTCCGTTTATCCAGCAACAAGATCAGATGCGTGATCGCCCCGTCATGCTTCGGATTCAGATAAAGTGTTTTCCGGTAAGCCGCCTCCGCTCCACCCGCATCGCCGCGTGCGTCATGGATGATCCCGAGCAGATAAAACGCTTCCGCCGAGGGTTCATGCGTCGCCAGATGCGCCTTCGCGAGCAGCGCCGCTTCATCGACTCGTCCGGCGTCGGCCATCGACTGGATCTCCGCCAGCGATGCATCCTCCGTCTGAACCGTAAACGTCCGCTCCGTTCGCCGCACCACATCCGAAAACGGCAGCCGTTCTTTCGGCAACGACGGCGCACGCACGCGGGAATGCGCCTGCGCCGTGGAGACGGCTTTCGCTTTCACCGGCCGATCCGCCCGTCGTGTAAACGCAAACGACCGCAACTCCGGCCAGGACACGAGGCCTTCGCGCAACAGCACCGCCGCCTCCGCGTGCCCCACGAACAAAACCCCATCATCCACCAACAGGTCCTGCAAAAGCCGGACCGCCGTGCCCTGCATCGGCGCATCAAAATAAATCAGCAGGTTGCGGCAGAAAATAAAATCGTAACGCACCTCGGGCGCGAAGGTGAACAGATTGCCGTGATGGAATTTCACCTGCGACGACACGCGTTCATCCAGATACCAGCGCGCCCCCGCCGGCGTGAACCACATATCGCGCGCGCGGCCTTCGTCACCGCGGAACGCATTCGAGCCGTAGCTGGCGTGCTTCGCCACCGCCAGCGCGCCTTCGCTGATATCCACCGCGTCGATATGGAATGCATCGGATGCCAGCCCCGCGCCCAGCAACTTCATCGCGATCGAATAAGGTTCTTCACCGGTCGAGCACGGCATGCTCAGCACGCGCAGCGGACGTGCACGTGACCGGTCCAACGCCAGCCGCGCCAGTAATTCAAACGGCTGCCGGTCTCGAAAAAACCACGTCTCCGAAACCACCAGTTCTTCGATCAACACCTGCCGCAGCCGGCTGTCATTGCGCAACCGCACCACATACTCCGCCACGGTGTGCGCGCCGGCCGCGCTCATGCAACGTTGCGCCACGCGCATGACCAGCCCGCGGCCGATCGAATCGCTCGCCAGCCCGATGGTGTCGCGCAGGTAATTTTCAAGCGGCACGATGTCGGACTCATTCATACCCGTTCCTCCTCGACCGCCTGAAAAAGCACCGCGCGCAAATCAGGCGGCAACAACGCCCCGATCTCGATCCGTTGCGCCAGCGAACCCGCCGCCGGTGTGACCCCGCCCAGCCAGGGCGCCGCCTCGACTCCCGCCGATGTGAACGCCGCGTCGTCGGCGTGCAGCACACTCGTCGCCCGTTCCGCGACGAGCCCGAGCAGCTTTTCACCATCCGCCGCCGGATAACGCACCAGCACGAGCCGCGTGCTCAGACGATTGGCCGCCGCGCGACCGGTCGCGAGCGCCGACAGATCGATCACGGGCACCGGCGCGCCTTGGTAATTAGCCACTCCGGCGACGCCTTCCGGCGAGCCCGGCACCGGCTTGAGTTCCGGCATCGGCAGCACCGCCGCCACGCACTTCGCCTCAAGCAAGTAGCGGTGGCCGCCAATCTCGAATTGAAGGAAAAGCGACACGGGAAGTTGCGGCGGGAACCTGGTTCAGCCGCGAAGCTTGAAGCGGGCGACGCCGTTTTGGAGGTCGCGGGCCGCCTCGTTGAGATGCCCGATTGCGATGCTGGAACTGCGCAGGGATTCCGCCGTTTGCTGCGCCGATTCACTGAGCTGCAAAAGCGCCTCGGTGATCTGCTGCGCACCGGTGGACTGCGATTGCATGCCTTCGTTGACCGCCTCGAAACGCGGCGTCAGGGCCTGCACCTGCTGGATGATCTGCGTGAGTTGCGCGCCGACCTGGCGCACTTCATCCACACCGCGCCGCACCTCTTCGGAGAATTTATCCATGCCCATCACGCCGGCCGAAACCGCCGACTGCATTTCCTTCACCATCTGTTCGATGTCATAGGTGGCGACCGCGGTCTGGTCGGCGAGACGGCGTATTTCCGTGGCAACTACCGCGAAGCCCAGGCCGTATTCGCCGGCTTTCTCGGCTTCAATCGCGGCGTTGAGCGAGAGCAGGTTCGTCTGGTCGGCGACCTTGGTGATCGTGGTGACGACCGCGTTGATGTTGGTGGCTTTCTCATTCAGCACCGCGAGCTTTCCAGAGATCGTGCCCGAGGCGTCCATGATGTTGCGCATGGTTCCTTCCATCCGACCGAGTCCGCTCTGGCCGTTGCCGGCCAGTTGCGCGGTTTCCTCGGCCACGCGGTTGACCTCGCTGACGGTGCGCACGAGTTCCTTCGAGGTGGCGGAAATCTCACGCGACGTGGCGCCGATCTCGGTCGTGGTCGCGGCGATTTCCGTCGCGGTGGCCTGCTGCTGTTTCGAAGTCGCCGCGATCTCCGTGGCGGAGGTGTTGACCTGCAAACCGGCGCGCTGCACGGCGCCGACCAGCTGGGATAATTTATCGATCATCTGATGGTGCGCGTTGCCAAATTTATCGGAGGCGGACTGCGGCGTGACGGTCACGCTGAGATCACCCTGGGCGATGCGCGTGTTCACGGCGGCGACCTCGGCGAGCACCTTGCCCATGCGCGTAAAGCTGCGCGAGAGCTGACCGACCTCGTCACTGCGGCCGGCGGCGGACGACAATTCGACCGTCGGATCACCCGATGCGATCTGCTCGGCGGCATGCGTAATCCTGGCCAGAGGACGGGCGATACCGCGCGCCACCAGCAGTCCGACGATCAATAAAATGACGCCGGCAATCGGCGTGCCCGCGAGGATGATTAAATTCACACGGCGCGCATCCGCTTCGGCGCGCAGCGAACGCACCGCCAGCAACTCCAGCTCGGTGTTGCGCAGCTCGGCGGAGAGCGCGCGCACTTTGTCCATGATCTGCTTCCCGGTGCCTTTCAGGAAAAGCGCCATGGCCGCGTCCATGCCGTCGTTGCGACGCAAGGAAATCGATTCGGCGAGCACCTTCATTTTATCATCCGCGAGCACTTCCAAGCGGGCGATGCGGGCCTGTTGCTCGGGATTATCCTTGGTGAGCTCGGCCAGTTTCGCGATGGAGGCGGAGACTTGTCCGACCGCCACTTTGTAAGGCTCCAGATACGTTTCTTGTCCGGATAACACATAGCCGCGCTGGCTCGTCTCGGCATTCACGATCTCCAGTTCGATCTGCTCGATCTGGCCGATGACCTGATAGGTGTGAGTCCGGATGGCCGCGGCCGACAACAACTCCCGCACGCCGAGAAACGCGCCGACTCCGATCAACGCCAGCAACAGCAAGGCGAGCAGATAACCGAGCAGGATTTTTTTACCGATGGACCAAATCATGTGTGTGAGTGTTGGGCTTGTGCCCGGACCAAAAAGAGGGTGCTCCAGCACCTTATTCACTCGGCCAAACACCCTGTAGGGTCAAAGGCAAACACCCCATCTGAGGTAACCCACCCAGACGGCCGCGCACAGGGAAACCCGTGCATAGCCCCTCCATCCGTCGGGAAACACCTCTTCACTCCACGTTTTGATCCTTTTGGTTGGTTGGCAGGACGACTTCGGCAACACCATGGCAACAGCCGCAAAACCGCCCAGGAAATTCGTATCAAATAATCAACTACATCCGCCCCGATTACATCCTCAAAAACGGGCGGGGCTTTGTGCGCTTTTTCCACGAAGGACGAAAACCCGCCTGTAATTATAATTTCATGCAACGCACGGAGCTGCTACAACATCCGCCGTGTCCACCTCCAACTCCCCGTGTCGGCGCCGTCTGCTTCAAGGCGCACGATTCTTGATAATCTTCACCGCGTTTATTTCGGCTGCCGCCCAGGCAGCTACGCCCGCCGATGTCGCCCTCGCCGTTGTTTACGACACCTCCGGCAGCATGAAGACTCCCATTCGGGCACAGGACGGTCGTCTCGCCGCCAAGCACGTCATCGCCAAGCGCGCGTTCGGGCTCGTGATCGACCGCCTCGAACGCTTCACCCAGCCCTCGGCCGGTCAACCCGCCAAACGCCTTGATCTCGGCGTCGTCATCTTCGACGGCGTCCGCACCCGCATGGCGCTGCCGCTCGGTCCATTTCAAGCCGACGCCGCCCGCAGCTGGCTCGCAGCTCTTCCCGCGCCGGACAGCGGCACCCCGCTGGGTGACGCCATGCTGGCCGCGGGCCGGGTCCTGCAAGTCACTCCCGCCGCCAGCAAACATCTCCTCGTCATCACCGATGGTGAAAATACCACGGGCTCCACGCCCCTGGCCGCCCTCAAGGCACTGGAGAAACAAACCAACGGCCAGGATCAGCCGATTTTCGTCCACATCATCGCCCTCGACATCCCGCCCGAGGTTTTTGCCTCACTTCAGAAAGCCGGCGCCACCCTCATCGGAGCCGCCGATGAAAAACAACTGCAAAGCCAGCTCGATTTTATTCTCGAAAACCAGATTCTCGTCGAAGCGCCCTAAGCTCAGCCGCCTCTCCTCACCTTTAATCCGCCAGCCCTCAACACCACACCACTATGTTTCGCGCCTTCAAACGTCTCTTTATCTGGCTCGGTCTCGCCGCTGAAAAAGCCACCGAAACCGACGCCATCAACCAAGCCGTTGTCGAACGCGGCATCCGCGATGCCAAGGCCAAAGCCGACAAGGCCCACTACGCCAACGGACAACTCGCCGGCCAGATCGCCCTCCTCAAAGACCAGATCAAGCGCCAGGAACGCCAGCGCACCGACACCCAAGGCTTCCTTCAAGCCGCCGCCGCTTCCAACGACGAGGTCAACGGCATCCACTACGCCGAGGAACTCGCCGCGCTCGATCACGATCTCGCAGAAAACAAATCACAGCTCACCAGCCTCGAAGACCTCTACCAGCAGAACACCCAGATCATCGCCAACAGCCTGCGTGAAATCCAAAAGTTCCAGCGCGAGTTCGAAACCGTGAAGGTCAAGGTCGCCGTCGGGCGCAACCTCGAGCAGCTCGCCGGCCTCATGAAGGGTTCCATCGGCGAACTCCAGGGCATGATGGGCGACGAAATGGGCCAATCCATGCAGCAACTCCGCCAGTCCGCCGCCGGCGGCGAAGGCCAGATGCGCGCCACCCTCGACCTCGCCAAGGAAATGGGCTCCTCCATCCAGCGCCAGCAAGAGATGAAACGCGCCCGCGGCTCCCTTCTCTTCAAAGAATACCAGCAGAAGATGGGCATGGCCCAGCCCCAGGCCACCACACCGCAAGCAGAAGCCCCCGCCCGCCAGAAAATCGCTGAATCCTGATTCGTCCGCTTCGTAGCGGGGAGCGCCAGCGACTGATCCGTTTTCGCGGCCGCTCCCCCGCCTCGTTCTCATTCTCACCCTACTCCTTTTCCTCCGCCTCTCCCTCCCATGACCCTTCGCGGCAAACTAGTCTTCACCATCCTCATCCTCTGCATCGCCGGCCTCGGCACCTACAAGTGGTGGGATAAACTCATCCCCTCCGCTTCGTCCGCGGCGGCTAACGCCTCACCCGCCGCCGCCACCAACATTGACGAAGCCGAGTTTGTCGCCGCCCTCGACACGTGCCCGATTCTCCCTCCCGCCGCCGCCTACATCCTCAAGGACAACACCGTTGACCTCGAACTCAGCGAATACGCGGGCTACGCCGGCATCATCGTTGCCAACGGCGGTCTCGAGCCGTCCGAAAACTCCTTCTTCTTCAAGAAGCACGGCTTCAAGGTGCGCATCAAACTCAGCGAGGAAGAGAGCTGGCCCGCGCTCAACACAGGTCGCATCGCCGCCTCCGCCACCACCGTCGATGTGATCACCGCCCATTGCCGCAACTTCGCCGTCACTGCTCCCGTGCAGATCGGTTTCTCCCGTGGCGCCGACGGTCTCGTCGTCCGCAAAGAGATCCGCCGCATCAACGACCTCAAGGGCAAGACCCTCGTCACCGCCCAGTTCACCGAAGCCGATTTCTTCATCCGCTATCTTACTCAAGAGGCCGGCATCGGCGTGAACCTCCTCAAGTCCCCCACCGATCGTCCCGATCCCGAAAAGGTCAACTTGCTCTTCGCCGAAGACGCCTTCGCCGCCGGTGATCTCTTCCTCAAAGACCTGAAGGACGGCGGTAAACTTCTCGCCGGTTGCATCACTTGGGCCCCGAAGACCACCGAGGTCGTCGACGCCAGCGCCGGCGCGGCCACGCTCCTCACCACCAACAAGAATCTCCTGATTATCGCCGACATTCTTGTCCTCAACAAAGGCTTCGCCCAAGCCAATCCCAAGATCGTCGCCGGTCTCGTCGAAGGCACGCTCGAGGGCAACCGCCTCGTGCGCGACCAACCCGCCGCCCACCTCGACACTATCGCCCGCGCCTTCAAATGGAGCAAAGAAGACGCCCGCGACGAGTTAACCAAAGTCCATCTCTCCAACCTTCCCGAGAATCTCGCCTTCTTCTCCGGCTCCATCGATTCCGCCGGCAGCTTCAGCGGCATCTTCTCCTCCGCCCTCCTCGCCTACGGTTCGCTCATTGACCAGCCGACCGATGCCGAGCGCTACATGGATGTCTCCTACCTGACTGCTCTCAAGGCCTCCGGCGCCTTCGCCGGCCAGCAGATTTCCATCTCGCCCATCCGCAGCTCCGCCGCCGGCGCGCTCGAGGGCGATCCGCTCCTCACGAAAGACATCCGGTTCCTCTTCCAGCCCAATTCGTCCAATCTCGAAATGGGTAACATGGAGAACATGGCCAACCTCGACTCCATCCGCCGGCTCCTCCAGGTCAGCCCCGGTTCGACCATCCTGCTGCGCGGTCACGTGGACAACGCCTTGGTTGAAAAATTCCGCCAGCAGGGCGGCGACGCTTTCGTCCGCCAGATGTCTCTCAAGGCGATGGAACTCTCCAAGCTCCGGGCCAACGAAATCCGCCGCGTGTTGATCGAGAAGCTCGCCGTCACCCCCACCCGCCTCGAAACCATCGGTCGCGGCTGGGAAGAGCCCTCCGGCACCGACGCCGAGAAGAATCGCCGCGTCGAGGTCCAGTGGTTCACCGTCGAGTAAACTTGGCCAACGCCCTTGACCGACACTCCGCCCAACTACCGCCGGCTCTTCTGGAAGAGCCGCGACCATCTCTGGCTCGCCGTGCTCACGCTCGGCCTGGGGTTCGCCACCGGCGAGCCCCTCGGCCTGCTGGTGGGCGGCGTGCTCTACGCTCTCGGTCACGTCTATCTGCCCGACTCCGCCCGCTTCCGCAAAAAAATCGACGCCCGACGCCTCGCTGCCGACAACGCCGCCTCCTCCGAACGCGAACGCGCGTTCGAAGCCCAGCGCACCCAGCTCCTCGCTTCCCTTTCCGCCGAACGCCGCCGCCATCACCAGTCGCTCGTCGCCGTCTGCAAAGACATCACCGCCGCATCCGCCGAAAACTCCTCCGGCGATCTCACTCTCTCGCTCGATACCCGCCTGCGCAAACTCGACGAACTCCTCTGGACTTACCTGCGCCTGCAAACCATCGAGCAGTCCCTCGAAGTTTACCTCGAAACCGAACGCCGCGAACAACTCCCTCAAGCCGAGGAAGCCGCCGCCCGCGAAATCTCTGCGCTCGAAGCCGAGATCGCCGCCTCGCCCGCCAGCCCTTCGCTCGAAACCCGTCGCAAGCTCCTCGCCTCGCGTCGCGATCGTCTCGACGCCCTCCGCCAGCGCATCGCCCGCATCGCGCAAGCTCGCGCCAACCTCGATCTCGCTTTGTCCGAACAAGAGCGCCTCGTCGAACAGGCCAAGCTCATCCGAGCCGACGCCGTCGCCCACAAAAACGCCGAGTCCCTCGGCGCGCGTATCGACATCAGCATCGAACACCTCGCCGAAACCAACCGCTGGCTCTCCGAGCTCTCCGAATTCAAAGACCTCACCGGCCAACTCCCCGCCCTCCCCGCCGGCGCGATGGTCACTCCGTCCGCCACCGCCACCCGCCAGCCCGAACCACCCCTCTCATCGTAGGCCGCGAGCTCGCTCGCGCTCCGATCCCCAGCCCTTCACATGCCACATCTGCTTACGGGATTAACCCAAGAATCCGCGGAAGAACGCATGGCAGCTCTGATCGCCGCAAATGTGCCAGCCAAGCTGAGGTATCTTTCCAACGGAAATCGTGCGAGCGACTCCAAGTATGCTATCTTTGTCGAATACGATGATCTTAAGGAGGCGCAACGGGTCCTCGGTTTGGATTTCAATGCGACCGACGATGAAGCGTTCGAAGATCCTGACGACGCCGACTCTTTGTCTCAGTGCCCACGCTGCGGAACGCGAAAAATCAGCTACCCGGACGAACCGTTCGTCTGGATCGTGTTGTTCTCGCTGCCACTGCTGATGCTGCCTGCTTTGGGCTGGATGATTTGGAAATCAACGCATGGTTCTAAAAAATCCTGTCAATCGTGCCTCCACACTTGGAGGAGCAAACCGTAAGCCGCTGGACCTACATTATTGTTTTAAGAGCACACACCCGCAACCCGCTCCAAGCTCATCGCCCCTTTCCATACCATGTCCGCCAGCCCGATCTCCCACCGCGCCGCACTCCCCACTTGGGCCACCGAACTTGCCCGCCTCTGGAATAGCGGCGCCCACAGTCTTTTTCTACTCCACGGCAACATCCACGATCTCTTCCCCGTCGCCGCCGCGCCCAAACCCACCTACGCCGCCCTCGGTCCGTATCTCTCGCAGCGTCTCTTCCCCACCCGCGCCCACCTGCTCCATTACGATCTCGGCGCCGGCCTCACCTTCGCCACGCCCGCGATGCAGACCCGTTTCTTCGAGTGGCTTAAAATCTACGACGAGGTCGAGAACACCACCTTCCACCGCGACGGACCACCGCGTGTATTCGTTCACCTGCTACCGGTTCTCCGGCGTTTCTTCCTGCGCATGGCCGAGGAAACCGGCGAGAACCGCGGTGTCACCCTCGTCGTCAACTTTGCCGAAAAACTCGTCCCCGCCTCCGAGGAAAACCAGGCCGCCCACGACGAACGCGTCGCCCTCGTCACCTTGCTCTCCTGGGCCGCCTCGCCCGAACTGCACCACGGCGATGTCGGCGTGATCCTCGTCACCGAGACGATCTCCGAACTTCACGGGGACCTTCTGCAAAATCCGCACGTCGCCCGCGTGCGCATCGATCTGCCTGTCCTCGACGAGCGCGCCGCCTTCCTCGGCTCCGGCTGGCTCGACCGCCACACCGACGGCAAAACCCTCGCCGCCCAAAGCGATCTCCCCACCGACGACCTCGCGCGCCGCACCTCCGGCCTCCCGCTCCTGCGCATCGAGCAACTCCTCGCCACCGCCCTGCGCAACGACCAGCGCATCACCGCCTCCTACGTCAGCGCCGGCAAACGCACCCTCATTGAAGATTACTGCGGCGACCTCGTTAAATTCAAAGACCCCAAGGTCGGCCGCTCCCTCGACGACGTCGCCACCCACGTCGCCGCCAAAACCCGTCTGCGCGAACTCGCCTGGCTCATCCGCGAGGGCAAACACGCCGTGCTCGAACGCGGCGTGCTCGTCCCCGGCCGCATCGGCGTCGGCAAGTCCTACCTCATCGATTGCTTCGCCAGCGAATGCGGACTCCCCGTCCTCGAGCTCGGCCAGTTCCGCTCCAAATGGGTCGGCGAAACCGAGCGCCAGCAGGCACGCATTCTCCTCACCATCCGCGCACTGGGGCCCGTGATTGTCGTCGTGGACGAAGCCGACGCCGTCTTCGGCAACCGCAGCGCCGATGGAGACAGCGGCGTGTCGAGCCGCGTGTTCGCCGCCTTCGCCGCGCACCTCGGCGATTCCTCCCTCCGCGGACGCGAGCTGTGGATCGCCATGACTTCGCGCCCCGACTTGATGGCCATCGACCTCAAGCGCCAGGGCCGCTTCGGCCTCTGCGTGCCGCTCTTCCCCGCGCAAAACCCCGACGAGATCGTCGAGCTCTTCAGCGTGATCGCACGCAGCCAGAAACTCGCGCTGGCCGAACCTCTCCTCGCCTACATCCGCGAAAAACTCGGCGGCCGTCCGCTCACCGGCAGCGATGTCGAAGCCGTCCTCGTGCGCGCCCGCGAACGCGCCGTGCTCGCCAAACGAGACGACACCCTCGAACTCGAAGACCTGCAAACCGCCGTGGACGCGTTCATCGATCCGCTCGATGAAAACCTGCTCGCTTTGCAAGAGGCCGCCGCCGTGCTCGCGTGTTCCGACCGTCGTTTTCTACCGGAGAACTATCAGACCATGGATCGCTCGGTGCTGCGCAGTGCCTACGAATCCGCCAAGCGCATGCTGCGCGCGGACTGACGGTTATTCCATATCGCCGCCTTCGAGCACGGTGCGAATCGCCTTCGCCAGATCGGTCAGGCGGTAGGGTTTGGCGACCATTCCACTGAAACCATAGGTGCGATAATTGGCCATCACCGGGTCGCTGGAGTATCCGCTCGAAACGATGCCTTTGACCATCGGGTCCAGCTTGCAGAGCTCGCTCATGGCTTCCTTGCCGCCCAAGCCACCGGGCACCGTCAGGTCCATAATCACCAGGTCATACCGCGTGCCGTTGCTCAACCCTTCGGCATACACGCGCAGCACTTCGCGACCGTCGGCCACACAGGTCACCTCAAACCCAAGGCGCCGGAGCAACGCATCGGCCATCGCGCGGATCGGCTCTTCGTCGTCCATGAACAATACCCGGCCCGTCAGGTTGTCGGGCGCGTGCGCGACCTCGGGCGCAGTCGGGCGCGCATCGGGCACCGCCGGGAGCCAGAACCGGAAGCGCGTGCCGCGGCCGATTTCGGATTCCACTTCAATGTGTCCCTGATGCTTGCGAACGATCGAGTAAACCGTCGCCAACCCCAGTCCGCTGCCCGATTGCTTCGTCGTAAAATAGGGATCGAAGATGCGCGCCAGATGCTCCGGCCGGATACCCGCACCGGTATCACTAATGACGATACACAGATAGTTACCTTCATCGAGCTGCCTCACCGCCAGCGCGTTCAGATGCTGGTTGCGCATCGAAATGTGCATGACGCCGCCCTCGGGCATGGCCTGCACGGCGTTGATCACGAGGTTCTGCACCACTTGGCCGATTTGACCTTTGTCCACTTCGGCGGTCCACAGGCCGTCTTCGATCGCGAACTCGCAACGCACCTTGGAGCCGTGCAACGCGAAGTTGGCCGCTTCCTTGACGATCTCCGGCAACCGCACCGCGGATCGCACCGGCTCGCCGCCGCGCGCAAAGGTCAGCAGTTGCTGCGTGAGATCACGCGCGCGCATCACACCGCGCTCCGCGTCCTGCAACCAGCGTCCGGCCGAGGCCATCGCCTGCGAATCGAGCGTGGCCAACGTGATGTTGCCCATCACGACGGTAAGCAGATTATTAAAATCGTGGGCGATGCCGCCGGCCAGAATGCCGACAGATTCCAGTTTCGACGCGCGCAGGATTTCGCCTTCGAGGCGGGCCCGCTCGGTCACATCGCGCAACACCAGCACCGCGCCGATCGCGTGGCTGTGCATGTCATGGATGGGAGCGCAGCGGCCTTCGATCACCCGTGGCGATCCCTGTCGGTCCAGGAGCACGGTGTTCGCGGGCAGATCAATGACTGCGTGCGAGGCCACGGCGGCCGCGGCCGGCGCGGCCACGGGCAGGCGCGTTTTTTCGTGGCGCATGACGCAGACATCTTCGAGCAGTCGGCCGATGGCGGCGTTCTCGGTCCAACCGGTCAATTCGCCGGCGGCTTCGTTCAGGAAGAGCACGCGGCCTTGCGTATCGGTGGTGATGACGCCCTCGGCCATCGCGCGGAGCGTCACAGCGAGGCGCTCGCGTTCGGCGGCCAGGGCCTCCTCGGTGCGCTTGATACCGGTCAGATCCACGAGCACGACCTGCGTCCAGGCGTAGCTCAATTCACCGCCGAGCGAGGGAACCCACCAGCGGTAGAAAACGCGGCGCGGCGTGCCGTCGAGCGCGTTGATGCGCATCTCACCTTCAATGGCGTTGCGACCTTCCCACAGCGCATGGCAGAGCGCGCGCCGGACCTTTTCCATGTCGGAGGTAAGAATACGCGGCAGGGCTTCAATCGCCTCGGTCTTGCTCGTGGCTCCAACGAGCTCCAATGTTTCGCGGTTCAAGCCTACCATCGCCGAGCCCTTGAGCGCCTCGGCAAACACCTGGGGATTCGCATCAGCGAACACATCGAATTCCGCCACGCCGTCGGCCCGCAGTTCGTCGAGCCAGGCGCGCAACCCGCGCAGATCGTATTCGATGATGGCGACCGGACAGTTCTCGAAGAGCACGCGGTAACGTTCCTCGGAAGAGCGCAGGGATTCCTCCGCGCGCTTGCGTTCATCGATGTCGGAGTGCGAGCCGACGAGACGCTGCGGTTTGCCCGCCTGATCGAAGAGCGCCATGCCGCGCGACAGGATCCACTTGTAGTTGCCGTCCTTGCACTGCATGCGGAATTCCACGCGGTAACTGGAGCGGTGGCCTTCCAGATAATCGCGCATCGCCTGCCGCACCGACGCCACGTCTTCCGGATGAATGCGCGGCCAGAATTCGTCGCGCGCATTCGTCATGTCGGACGCGGGATAACCGATGATCTCGCGCCAGCGGTCGGAGATGAATGTCTCGCCCGTCACAAAATTATACTCCCAGATACCGGCGTTGATGCCGATCACGGCAAGCCGCCAGCGGTCCTCGACATCGCGCAATTTTTCCTCGGTGGCGCGCAACACACTCAGGTCGGTGAAAGCCACTTGAACGCGTCCGTAATCCGGGCGGCCGTCTTCATGCGGCGCGCTCCAGTGCATGAGGCTGTGCCCCGCCAGGCTGTCGATGCCGCGATAGCGCAACTCGCGCGTCATCTCCGTGTCACCGGCCCAGATCGCCTGCATCTGAGCGGCGAACGTATCGAGCATCGCGGGCGTTGGCACGCCGCGGATCAAGCCCTCGTATTCCTGCACGACTTCAACGCCCGTGAGGCGGAGCACGGTGCGGTTGGCGGCGATCACGCGCACAAGATTAAACTTGGCCGCGACCAACTCGGGGTGTGCCGCGAAATGAACCGAAAGGTCGCGCACGCCTTGCTTGCGAAGTTCATCGAGCCATTTCGCGACCGCCGAAAAGTCCTGCTCCACAATCGCCACCGGCGTGTTCTCAAAAAGATTCCGCATCCGCGTCTCGGAGATGCGCAGCGCACGGGTCTGCAACGTGATCTGTCCTTGCAGGCGGAGGTTGATCCAAAACACGAGCAAACCGCCCAGTGCCATCACCACGAAGACCCAGCCGATCCACCGCACCCAGGCCTCGGCCTGCGCCGGCGCTGGTGACGCACCCGCATCTTGAGCATACAGACTGGTTGCCAGCATCGCTATGGATACGAGCACCCATCCGGTCAGACGCAGGGGAACAAGACGTTTCATGCGAGGTTACACAAAGTGCGGGAGCCAAACTTCGGCCCCGCACCTTGTCGAGGCGCAAAGCCCCCGGAGCGCGCCGGATCAGCTTACGCCAACCATTCGCGCAAAGTGGCCGCGTCGCGCAGGAACGCTTCGGGCTCATCCCCCTGCACAAACTCCAGCAATGCATACCGGTCGCCCGGCATGTCTTGGATGAGCGGCCAGAATCGCCCCCAACGTTCCGCGCCGTCCGCCAGCGGATGCTTGTCGGCCGGCGTCGGCCACCAGTGGAACACATGGATGTTACTCACGCGCGACTGCACTTCGCGCAGACCCGCCACGCACTCGTCGGTCGCCTCGCCGTTGTGCGGCTGCCAGCACGTCAGCAGATTCGGGTGATCCACCTCCACCAGCAGTTGCGCGGCGGATTCATTGGTGTCGGTCAGCGTGCCACCGTGAAACTCCGTGGATACGCTCACACCCGCCTTGGCCGCCATCGCCGCGATGCGCCGCAGGTCATGAATAATTTTCCAACGGCCCTCCTCGTCGGTCACATCCGACCCCGCCGCTCCCGGCCACACCCGGATCGTCGGTGCACCCAGCTCGATCGCCGTCTCCAGCACGCGTTCAAACGCCAGCCCGTTGCCCTCGCTCTGGCCCGCACGGTAATAACTCCCGTAAGCCGCGGTCGTGAGCCCGTGCTCCAGCGTGAGTTCACGCACTTCACGCGCCCGCGCCAGATCGCCATGCGGCACATGGATGTCGCCGCCCCACTCGATGCCCTTCAAGCCGGCCTTCTTCACCAGCGCCAAGATTTCAGCGGGGCTGAGTTTGCGAAAAGTCACGGAAACCAAACCCGGGTAAATCATGCGTGTCACCCAAACCGCTCGCGCCTCGCCCCACAATCCCAACCCGCACCTCGCTTAAATTAACCAAGGGAAACAGCGTTCACCGTCGTATCACCCTCACATGAATAAACTCTTCTTCGCCGCATCGCTGCTGGCTTTGTGTTTCGCCACCACCGTCCGCGCCGACGAAAGCCCGGCCGCCGCCGCCTACCCGCTCAAAACCTGCGTCGTGTCGGGCGACGCGCTCGGCTCCGACGACATGGGGCCGCCCATCGACTACATCCATAAGGAAGAGGGTAAACCCGACCGCCTTGTGCGCCTTTGCTGCAAGGCCTGCATCCGCACCTTCAAAAAAGACCCGGCCGCCTACCTCGCTAAGATCGACGCTGCTGCCGCCGCTACGCCCGCCACTCCCTCAGCGGCCAAGTAACGTCACGCTATGCGCGCACTGCGATTCCTCGCCTTGCTGGGCACCTCCGTGCTGCTGACCGCATCCGTCGCGCACGCGTGCAACGTGTGCGGCGGCAAGGGCAAGGCGTCGCGTTTCGCCGCCGCCGAGGCCGCGCCCAAGGCCTCGCAACTCTTCCCCAACGCTCCCGTCGTCGAATACTCCCTCGATATCGCCGAGACCACGCTTTCGCCGGCCGGCAAACTTGTTCGCGCGCTCACGCTCAACGGCTCGACACCGGGCCCCGTCCTGCGTTTTCACGAGGGCGACGTCGCCCGCATCCACGTCAACAACCGCCTCGCCCGCGAAGAAACCTCCGTCCACTGGCATGGTTTGCTCGTGCCGAATCTCGAAGACGGCGTCCCCTACCTCACCACGCCACCGATTCTCCCCGGCCAGTCCCGCACCTTCGAGTTCCACCTCAAGCAAGCCGGCACTTACTGGTATCACAGCCACACCGGCCTGCAGGAACAGCGCGGCGTTTACGGCAGCATCGTGATCGAACCCCGCACCGGCTCGCCCGCCCGCACGGATCTCCCGCGCATCGATCGCGAGGAAGTCCTCGTGCTCTCCGACTGGACCAACGAAAACCCCTCCGAGGTCATACGCAGTCTGCTGCGTCGCAGCGATTGGTATGCGCTCCGCAAGGGCACCGCCCAATCCCTGCTGGGTGCTTTCCGCGCCGGCCATCTCAAAGACTATCTCCACCGCGAACGCGCCCGCCTGCCCGCGATGGATGTTTCCGACGTCGCCTACGATGCCTTCCTCATCAACGGACGCCCGCTCCAGCACCTCGCCGCCCGGCCCGGCGAAACCATCCGCCTGCGCGTGATCAACGCTGCCGCCTCGACCTACTTCTATCTCAACTCCGCCACCGGCCCGCTCACGATCATCGCCGCCGATGGCATCGACGTGCGTCCCATCCAACAAAACCGCCTGCTCATCGGCATGGCCGAAACCTACGATGTCCTTGTCACCGTTCCCGCCGACGGCGCGTGGGAAATCCGCGCCACGTCCCAGGACAACTCCGGCCACGCCTCGCTCCTGCTCGGCGACATCGCCGCCACCGCGCCACATGTCGCACCCGCACCCGGACCGCTTGAAATCTACAGCATGGACATGGCGCTTTCCGCCATGCTCGACGACCTCGACGAATCCGGCGATCTCACCGATGCCGAGGCGCTCGCCGGTGAAGCCGACCGGCCGCTGCCGCCTTATAAACGCCTCCACGCCACCGCACCCACCACGTTGCCCGCCGGTGCTCCGGTGCGCGAACTCACGCTCAAGCTCACCGGCGACATGCAGCGCTACCTGTGGTCGCTCAACGGCCAGACCATGGCCGAGAACAGCACGATTCCCGTGAAGAAGGGCGAGGTCCTCCGTCTCGTCCTCGTCAACAACACCATGATGCACCACCCCATGCATCTGCACGGCCACTTCTTCCGCCTGCTCATGCCCGACGCGGGCGACCCCGCGTATTCACCGCTCAAGCACACCGTCGATGTCCCGCCCATGAGCCGGCGCGTGATCGAGTTCTACGCCAACGAGGACAAAGACTGGCTCCTCCACTGCCACCTGCTCTACCACATGATGAGCGGCATGGCCCGCGCCGTGAGTTACGATAACCAGGGTTCAGACCACCAGCCCGCCCTCGGCGAACACGGCATGGATCACCCGTTCTTCTGGTTCGACGGCACGCTGCAATCACAGATGAGCACCGGCCTCGCGACCCTCCAACGCGGACGCGAAAATCTGAACCTCGCCTGGGAATCGGGCTGGGGTCGCGTGGACCGCGCCGAATACGAAATCGACGCCACCTACTCCCACTATTTCAACCCGCGCTGGACCGTGTTTGGCGGCTATCGACTCACCGATATCCCCGACGGACACGACGCGGTGATCGCCGGCGCGACCTACACATTGCCCTACCTCGTCAACGCCACCGCCACGCTCCAAAGCAACGGCGACGCCCGCCTCGGCCTCGCGAAAACCATCCCGCTCACCGCCCGCCTCGGCCTGATCGTCCGCGCCGATTACGACACCGCCCAGGATTTTTCCTGGATGACCGGCCTCACCTACACGCTCACCAAACAATTCTCGCTGATCGGCAGTTACGACTCCGACTACGGCGCGGGCGCCGGTTTCTTTTTTCGCTTTTAACGTCATGATCCGCATCCCTCTCCTCATCCTGTTTATCCTGTCCATTTCCGTCTCCGCCGCGCACGCCGCCGATGCGCCCGTGAAGCCGTATCCGCTCAAAACCTGCATCGTCACGGACAACGACCTCGGCTCGATGGGCGACGAACAGCGCACCGTTTACGAGGGCCAGGAAATCAAATTCTGCTGCAAACCATGCGAGGCCCGCTTCCTCCGTAAACCCGCCAAATACCTCGAAAAACTCACGCCCGCGCCCGCCCGCTAGCCGACGCCTGGCGGCCAACATCCGGTTGCACCCGTGCCGCAAACACGGTTGATGACGGCATGCCCCTGCCCCGCCTCGCTTGTCTTGCGCTGAGCCTTCCCGCGCTCGCTTTCGCCGCTCCGACCCCGCCGCCCGTTCAACTCAAAGACTTCCTCGGAATCTGTGGCCACACCGTGCAGTTCAAGCCCGAGCTCTACACGGGCGTCACCAGCGTCGTCCGCGATTATCACCCGGTTGAATGGGATCTCGCCAACGACACCGCGACCCCCGCTCCGCTTCCGTTCGCCAAAAACAAGGTCAACTGGGACCACATCTACGGCGGTTGGAAAAAAGCCGGCATGCGCGTTCACGCCAGCCTGATGATTGAAAGTATTCCGTCCGCAAAATGGAAAAATCTCGAAGCCGATTCACGCGCCTACGGCAAAGCCTTCGCCCGGATGGCCGGCCCCGGCGGAAAAAACTGGCTTGAGGCCGTCGAGATCGGCAACGAGCCGGGCAGCTACTCCGACGCCGACTACGCCCGAACCTATGACTCGATGAGCAAGGGCATCCGCGAAGGGGACCCGAAACTCAAGATCGCCACCTGCAACGTCACCGCAGCCGCCAAGAGCGGCGGTTACGATAAACCCATCGAGCTCTTCCGTCCTTTCCTCGACCGCGTGGATATTTTCACCGTCCACACTTACGCGCAGACCGATGGCTGGCCGACGTGGCACCGCACCTTTCCCGAAGATCCCGCCACGCCGTATCTCCGCGATGTGCGCGCCGTCGTCGCGTGGCGCGATGCCCACGCCAAAGGAAAACCGGTCTGGGTCACCGAATTCGGCTGGGACTGCCCCACCAGCCTGGACGGCCGCAAAGGTGACTTCGCCAAGTGGGCGGGCAACGTCACCGACGCCGCCCAAGCCGCCTACTTGATCCGCTCGATTCCGCTTTTCCTCAACGAAGGCGTTGAGCGTGCACACATCTATTTCTTCGACGACAAAGACGAACCTATGATGCACGGCGCCGCCGGCATCCTGCGCCATGGCAAACCCAAGCCGTCGTGGTATGCGCTCCGCCAAATCCAAACTCTTCTCGGTGACGCCGTCCTCGAACGCTTGGATCACAATGCCAACCGCTACGCCGCGCGTTGGAAAAAAGCCGATGGCTCCGTGTGGCTCATGCTCTGGACCGCCGAGGCCGACCGCGATGCCACAAGTCCTGTCGTCATCCACCAACGCCCGCTTGGCGACGCGCTGCCGATGTCGCTCTCCGAAAACACAGCGGCTCCGGTGCGCATCGCGCCTGCCGGAGCCGGTGGTTGGTCCGTCCCCGTGGGGCCGCGACCGGTTTTTGTTCAGATCAATCCCTGACGAAAAGTTCTCCGCGCTTACTTCACCTCGGCCACGACTTTCGTCACTTCGGCTTCGGCGGTCTTTTCGCTTTTCTTCACTTCGGCGGCGGCGACTTTTTCGAGCGCCAGCTTTTCGGCGGCAACCTTGATCGCCAGTTGTTTTTCCGCCGCGACTTTCACCTGTTCCGCCTTGGCATAAGCCGCCTTCAGCGCGGGTTCGAGTGCCGTCTCCAATTCTGGATACACGGCCAGCGTCGAGGCCAGCGCCTGCTTGTAGGTCGGCGAATTCGCAAACTTCGCATGCAGAAACACCGAGTAATCCTCGATCGAGTTAAACGCGTAGGTGGAAGAGTTCTTGATGAACTCTTCGCCGCCGACCGCCGCCTTGGCGCCGACTTCCTTGGCCTTCTTTTTGGCAAAGGGTGACAGCAGGCCGGCACCGGGAATGGCCCCGCCGAGCGCAGTCATCGCACCGCCGGCGGCTTTGTCGCCGGCGATTGAGCCCAGGTTGGCTTCGACGGCTTTTTTGGCCCACGGGGTGAGCTCGCCGTTTCCGTCATACGGCGCGAAATATTTACCTTTCTTGTCGGCGACCGGAGCAGGCGCCGTGAGGACGAGGTTCTTGCCCTCATACTGGCCGGAAACGAGGAGAACTTTGCGCATCACCGTCTCGGCGCGGGCGATGTCGGCGGCCGTGTTGGCCATGACGGAGAGAGTGCAGGAACCGGTGACGAGCAACGTGGCGAACAAGCGTGCGAAGGAGTGCATGGCGACTTTAGCGGGCTGAACGGGTTGATGGATGGAACCGTAACGCAACGTGCGCTGCGGATTGCAGACGATTGGCCAAAGCCCGTGCCCGAATCGAGCCTGAAACAGCAGTCCTTGTTCTCCGGATTGCCCGCACGCGTGCGCCGTGTATTCCCTGTTCCATGTCCGCCGAGCCCGCGCTCCTTCTTCTCACCGACCGGCCCTCGCTGCGTCTTCGCACCTTGCGCGAGGACGATGCCGCCGCGTTGTTCGCCCTCGTGGATCGCAACCGTGCCCACCTGCGCGTCTGGCTCCCGTGGATCGATGCCAATACCGCCGTCGGCCACTCGAGCGCGTTCATCGAAGCCATGCGTCTCGGTTATGCGGAAGACCGGTGTTTCGCCTGCGGATTATTTTTTGAGGGTCGGCTGGTCGGTGTCGCCGGCGCCCACCTGATCGATCACGCCAATCGCACCTGCCAGATCGGCTACTGGCTGGATGAAGCGCATTGCGGACGCGGCCTGATGACGTCCGCCGTGCGTGCGCTCACCGCCCATGCGTTTACCACCCTGCAACTCAACCGCGTCGAAATCCGTGCCGCGCCCGGCAACTACGCGAGCCAGGCCGTGTGCGAACGGCTCGGCTTCATCCGCGAGGGCGTGGTGCGCGATGCCGAATGGCTTTACGACCATTACGTCGATCTCACTGTCAACAGCCTCTTGCTCCGTGAATGGCAGACCGCTCAGGTGGAGGACGACGCCCCATGATTTCCACGCGCAAGCACCTCGATTACGCCTTGGGCTACATCGGCCTGAATCTCCTCACCGATGCCCGCGCCGAGCTCGCATTGATCACGCCCGATGATCGTGAAGAACCCGAGGTGCTAGGCGTGGAGATCGAACTCGCCATGGCCAGACACGCCTGGTCGCGCGTCATCACGCTGGCCGCAAAAGTCACCGCCGCCACGCCGGAGGACGAACGTCCGTGGATCGCCTGGGCCTATGCGTTGCGCGAGAAACAAGCCATCGGCGACGCGCTCGACATCTTGATCATCGCGGAGGAGGCGATCCAAAATCCCAGTCCGCTCGTCGATTACAACCTCGCCTGTTACCACTGCCTGCTCGATGACCTGACCGAGGCCCGCCGCCGTCTCAAACGCGCCATCGCCCGAGAACCCGATTGGAAAACCGAGGCCGCCACCGATCCTGATCTGGCCGCCTTGCATCCCGCTCGCAAGGAACCGGATTCCCGTTCATAAGGTCTGCACTCCCATGAAGCGCCCCTTGCTGCCTGTTCTGTTTTTAGCCCTCGGCCTGCTCGCTCTCACCGGCTGCAGCACATTCACCAGTCGCTCCAAGGAAAAGCCCGTGGCCTTCAACGCGCTGTCCACCGCCGACCAGTCGCGCCTCGAAAACAAGGTGATCAACGTGGGCGACACCACGGACATGGTTTACATCGCCCTCGGCTGGCCCGACGAAAAACAGCAGTCCACCACCGCCGCCGGCCAGACGACCACGTGGATCTACAACCGTTACTGGCAGGAGTATCAGGGCGAAGCCTACGGTGGTTATCGCCGCCAGGTCGTTCGTGACCCGAAGACCGGCAAATCCAGCGTTTACCTCGAGCCGGTGAGCCGTCCGATTTACTCGAATCGTAAACAACCGATCATGCGCATCGTCTTTGCCGACGGCAAAGTCACCCAGATCGAGCAGGCGAAATCGTAGGCGTTTCGCAGTCGGCGGAACTCCGCACGTTCCTCATCACGCAGGCTTGCCCCCGCGCAAGTGAGTGGCACGCTCACGCCCCATGCCCCCCACCCCCACCCGTGATGAAACGGTGCATAGCGAGGCTTTCTTAAGCTCGCTGATGCGTCGTCAACTTCGTCTGTCCATAGGCTGCTCGCTCGCGTTTTTCATCGCGCTGCTCGGCCTGCCTCTCGCCAACTACTTCGCCCCCGAGTTCATGGCAATGCGCGTCGGCGGCTTTACGCTCACCTGGCTCATCCTGGGCGTATTGTTTTTCCCCTACGTCTGGATCATCTCCGGCTATTTCATCAAACGCTCGCTCAAGCTCGAAGCCGACGAGGCACGGGAGGTTCTTAGCAAATGAACGCCCTGCTCGCCCCCCTCGCTTTCCTGAACGGCGTCGATCCGTGGATCTTCGCCTTCTCGTTCATCACCGTCGCGATCACCGTCTGGATGGGCTTCCGCTCCGCCAAGACGTCCAAAACCGCCGGTGACTTCTTCGTCGCCGGTCGGTCGGTCTCCGTCGGCTGGAACGCCTCCGCCATCTCGGGTGAATACCTTTCGGCCGCGTCCTTCATGGGCATCGCCGGCATGGTCATGGCCGTCGGCTACGACGCGCTGTGGTATCCGGTGTGTTACGCGTGCGGCTACCTGTTCCTGTTGTTGTTCATCGCCGGACCCCTGCGCCGCTTCGGTGCCTACACGATTCCTGACTTCGCCGAGGGTCGCTATGACTCGCCGATCTTCCGCAAGATCGCCGTCGTTTTCGTGTTGTTCATCGGTCTGTTCTACACCTTGCCGCAGATGAAGGGCGCGGGCACCACGCTCGCCTACATCTTCCCGGGCCTGCCCTACTGGGTTGGCGTCGCGGTGGTCGGCGCGGTCATCACCCTCAACGTCGCCCTCGGCGGCATGAAGGGCATCACGCTCGTCCAGGCCATGCAGTATTGGATGAAGATGTTCGCGATCAGCGTGCCCGTCTTCGTGCTCATGGCAGTCTTCGGCGGCTACGGAAAAAACCTCTCCGCCAACGACCATCCTTCGCTCGGCGACGCGCTCAACCCCGTCGCCATCGAGCAATCGACCGGCATCGTCCGCCAGCCGCTTCCCGCCAAGGCCCCCAAGGACGACGTGTGGCTCGCACCCTTTGGCCCGCTCACGACCAAGGCCGCCAAAGCCGCCGGTCTCTCCGCCGAAGAGAGCAAGCCACTGTCGCTCGTTTACACTTACTCGCTCATCATCGCACTGGTGTGCGGCACCGCGGGTCTTCCGCACATCCTCGTGCGGTTCTACACCAATCCGGACGGTGTCGCCGCCAAGCGCACCACCATGTGGGTGATGATTCTCATCGGCGTCTTCTACGTCTTCCCTCCCGTCATGGGCGTGATCGGGCGTAACTTGCTGCCTGAACTCTACGCCGCCACGGGCGCCAAGGGCACCGACAAGATCGTCCTCGAACTGCCGCGCATGATCAGCGAACGCTACGGCGTCTGGGGCTCGATCCTCAGCGGTATCGCCTGCGCCGGTGCGTTTGCCGCTTTCATGAGCACGTTCTCCGGCCTGCTCGTCTCGATGACCGGCGCGCTCGCCCACGACGTTTACGGACGCATGCTGCGCCCTAATTCCTCGCCCGAACAGCGCATGCGCATGTTCAAGTTTGCCGCCATCCTCATCGGCGGTTTGTCCGTCCTGCTCGGCTCCCAAGTCGAACAGCTCCAGATCAACTTCATGGTCGGCCAGGCCTTCGCCATCGCCGCGGCGAGTTATTTCCCGCTGCTGTTCATGAGCGTCTGGTGGCGCGGGATGACGATGAAGGGTGCCGCGACCGGCATGCTGACCGGCGGTATCGCCGCCCTCATCTGCACGACGTTGATCAACTTGGGCGACCTCAAGAAAATCGACCTCGGGTCCTTCTGGATCGAGCATCCGCTGCTCCGCATCCTCTGCGAACAGCCCGCCATCTGGACCGTGCCGCTCGCGATCTTCCTCATGATCGTCGTCTCCAAGGCCACGTCGAAAGACGTGCCGAAAGACATCCGCATGAAGATGCTCGTCCTCCACGCCCCGGAAGCCCTCGGCCTGAAGAACGAATACATCCAGGACCAGGCCGCCGGCGCCGGACATTAATCGACCGCACCGCCCGACCGGACAACGTGCACAAAAAAGCGACCCGCCATCGGGTCGCTTTTTTTGCGTCCGCCCGTCGCGATCATCGGCTCACCGAGGCCGCGCTTCGCACCGTTTGCAGCAACGGATCACGCTTGCCGGCCGGCAACTCGGGACGCCAGCCACTGCCCAGTTCCCAGATGATCGCTCCGCCCAGTTTCATTTTGCGCGCATACTCGATCTTCAGGCGCAGCGAACGCTCGTCGTCGAACGTGATGAACGAGCCGCCCTCGACCGGTTTCGCCGGATCTTTTGCGAGACTCAGGTAAGGCACGGCCGCGCCTTCATCCCACCGATAGCGCGAAGGCGTGAACTGCGTCTTCATGATATCCGCATACGAGATCTGCTTGGTTTTCACTCCCGCGATGGACTGCTTCGGTCCGTCTGCACCCGCCCACTCGTAACCATAAAACGCCAACCCCAGTCCCAACCTCTCAGCGCTGATTCCGGCAGACAACCATTCGCGGATTTTGAGATCCACGCCGGGCAACTCGCGCGTCGAACCGGGAAATTTCACGCCGCCATTCCACAACGCCGAATTGTGCCACGTCACCCAGCCTTCCCACGCACCGCTGAGATCGTAGGTCATCACGTTGATTTGATCGAACTGGTCTTGGAGCTTCGCAAACAACTCCGCCTGATCTCCCACCGCCGCCGTGAGCAACGCGCCCGACTTGCCCGCGTTCAACGCCACCCGCAACTCGTGAACGAAGACCGCGTAAGCCGCGCCATCACGCGCCTCCATCGGCTCCATATCCAGATCAAGTCCGTCGTAACCGTGCGTTTTTACGGCCTTCACCAGCGCGCCCACAAATGCCGCGCGAGTTTTCTCCGCCATCGCCCCGCGGAATGCCACCGCGCTATCCGCTCCGCCTACGCACAACAAAATCTTCCGTCCCGCCGCATGGGTAAGCCGCACCGTTTCCTGGATGTGCGCGTCGTCCAGGTCGTGCTTGGTCCAATCGAGGCTGCCATCGGACCGCGGCAAAACTGAGAACTGCACGAGATGCGTCACCGCGCGAAAATCGATTTCGGCGGGCGGCAGGTTGTGCTGTTGCCAACCCGGGTAATACGCCGAGATCCACAGCGCTCCCGTCGCTTCCTTCGCCGTGGGCGCAGCGACGAGACTCATCGCCGCGAGTCCGCAAACGAAGAGCCCCGCAATCAACCGGCGGCCGAGGGAACGCACGGGGTTACTCCTTCTTAAGCTCGCGGGTCATCAACGCATGCAGCGCCTCGCCGACCGGCTTGTGGTCATACAAAATCCGATACGTCTCCGCCAGTATCGGCGCATCGATGCCGCGCTGGGTCACCAGGCCATTAAAACTCTCGGTGGTGCGATAGCCTTCGACGACCGACTTGCTCGCGGCGATCAGATCGGCGGCCGTTTTACCCTCGCCCAGATGCTGGCCAAACGTGCGGTTGCGGCTCCACGCGCCGGTGCAGGTCGCGACGAGATCGCCAAAGCCACCGAGCCCGTAAAATGTCTCCGCCTTCGCGCCGAGCGCCACGCCCACGCGCACCATTTCGGCCAGTGCGCGCGTGAGCAACGCAGCCTTGGTGTTGTCGCCGAGCTTTAATCCGTCGCAACAACCCGCGGCGATCGCGTAAACGTTTTTGAGCGCCCCACCCAGTTCGACGCCCGCCACGTCGTCGCTGGTGTAAACGCGCAGCGTCGGTCCGCTCAACGCGGCCTGCACCTCGGCGAGAAACGCATCGGCTTTCGTCACCGCGAGCACCATCGCGGCGGGCTTTCCCTTGGCGACTTCGGCGGCATTGGTCGGTCCGCTCAACGAGCCGGCGGACACCTGCGGCAGCACCGCGGCGATGACTTCGCTCGGACGCAGATGCGTGCCGAGTTCGAGTCCCTTGGACAACGACACGATCAGCTTGAGTTGCGTGGCGAGCCCGAGATTGGCCTTCACGCGTTCGCACGTCTCGCGCAATGCCTGCGACGGACACGCGAGGATGATCACATCGGCCTCCATCAGCACAGGAGTGAGTTCATGACCGATCTGGATGCTGAGCGGCAGTGGGATGCCCGGCAGGTAGTCCGCGTTTTCACGCGTCGAAGCAATGGCCAGCGCCTGCTCAAACCGCCGCGGCACGAGTGTGACCGTGTGATTGAGCCGCGAGAGATGAATGGCAAACGCCGTCCCCCAAGCCCCGGCACCGATGATGGCAAAATTCATGCGACAGAATTAGCCCACGGAATCCGCTAAACACACGGAAAAAGAAGTGCATTAATCGCCCGAAGTAAAAACAACGCGTTTCGATAATCCGAGTTCAGTAGGCATATAATAAGTGTCCTCTGGTTCTCGCACAGCCGAGTTATCTCCCGTGTATGATTCCCGATCAAAAATCTGAATACCTATTCTATGAAAGCCACCACCGCGTTCAAGCCAGACGGAGTCATCATCAACTCTAATGGAAGCATACGCCTGCGGCCACCGCGACAACACGCTATCTTTAAGCAGTTTTGAAAATGCTCTAGCACGCGCGGCATCCGTAGAATCAAACGCCGACGTGTCCTGCGCCGCCGCCAGTATAATCGATCCTTGAATTTCAGAACCGAACAATGCGCGCGTCTGATGTGCAAATGAAACGTAAGCCACTTCATCAATGGGCATCAACCCATCTCGAATGCCTTGCATGTAAAAATTATGACGCACACATAAAATCGCAACGACTACGAGAGCACCAAAGAAATGCGCGCCACTAAAACTGCGTGTTTTAAGCCATCGCGTAACTGTCACACCGAACCCGAAAACACAGATCGTTATTCCAAGTATCCATGAAGTTACCCCCATCACCAAGACAGTCCAAAAATTACCCTCGCCGCTGACCTGCAGTGCTTTTCCAGAATAATAACTTAGAGCAGAAACGGAAATCCAAAGCACGCACACCACACCGACCAGAACCACAAAACCAATCGTTTGAATGCGCCGCGTGCGGCGCATATTTTTTTCTTTGCGATCGATCTCCTGCGGTTGCTGGTCAGCGCGGTTCACGTTCCGTCGATTACGCCTTCAAAAACGCCGGGATCTTCTCGTTGGCGATCTGTTGCTCGAAGGTCTCGCGGGCGTTGATCAGCTCGAAGGATCCGCCCTTTACCAGCACTTCAGCGGCGAGGTTGCGGGTGTTGTAGCGGCTCGCCATCGAGAAGCCATACGCGCCCGCACTCATGAAGGCGATATACTCGCCTTCGCCGATTTCCTGCAAGGGACGCTGCTTGGCGAAACAGTCGCCGCTTTCGCAGATCGGGCCCACCACGTCGGCGGTGAACGCACGGCGCGCGGTGTCGCGATGCAACGGCACGATCTCATGGTAGCTGTCATACATCGCGGGGCGCGCGAGGTCGTTCATGGCGGCGTCGATGATGAGGAAGTTGCGACCTTCGCCGCGCTTCAGGTATTCGACGCGCGAGAGGAGCACGCCGGCGTTGCCCACCATGTTGCGGCCGGGCTCAAGGAGAATCTTCAGGCCGAGGGGCTTGAGCAGCGGGGCGAGCGCGGCACCGTAAGCCTCGGGCGTGATCGGGCGCGTCTCGGCGGGCTGTGCGTCCCACCAAGCCTGCTGTCCGCTGGCGAGCGCGTCTTGGTAAACGATGCCAATGCCGCCGCCGATGGAGAAGTAGGTGATGCCATACTTGGCCTTCAGCTCCTCGACGAACGGCACGACCTTGGTGACGGCCTCGACGAACGGGGCGACGCTGGTGAGCTGCGAGCCGATGTGCATCTGCACGCCCTTGATGAAGATGTTGGGATACTTCGCGGCGGCCTCGTAGGCGGCGCCGGCCTGCTTGAGAGGAATGCCGAACTTGTTCTCGGACTTGCCGGTGGTGATCTTCGCGTGGGTCTTCGCGTCAACGTCGGGGTTGATGCGGATGGCGATCGGGGCCTTCACGCCGAGCTTGCCGGCGACGTGGTTGATGCGGGCGATCTCGGGCTCGCTCTCCACGTGGAAGGCGAAGATTTCATTTTCGAGCGCCAGCTTGATTTCCGGCTCGGTCTTGCCGACGCCGGCAAACACGCTGCGCTTCACATCGGCGCCGGCTGCGAGCACGCGACGGATTTCTCCGCCACTGACGAGGTCGAAGCCCGCGCCGAGGTTGGCGAAGTGGCGGAGGATGGCGATATTGGCGTTGGCCTTTTGCGCGTAGCAGACCTGCACATCGAGGCCGGCGAGGCCGTTGGCGAGGCGCGTGTAGTTGTCGGCCAGCGTGGTCGCGCTGTAAACGTAGGTCGGCGTGCCGTAGAGGCGGGCGATTTCGGCGAGATCGACGGATTCGCAGTGGAGGTTGGAGCCGACGTAGGTGAAGTGGTGCATGGCGCGTAAAAACGCCGAACTTGCCGCGTCTTCAGAGCGAAAACCATCCAAAATTCTCGTTCACTAAAGCGGGCATTGCCTGCGGACGCATCAAAGGGCGTTAAATGAATCCATCGCGCCATTGCCTTTGACTTACAAAAGTCGATTTCTCTCACCTGATCGCAACCCCTGATTGGAGAACAACTCATGACAATTAAGAAGGCCCTCAGCATCGGGACACTGGCGCTCATCGTCGCGGCTGTCTGCTTCTTCCGTTTCGGCAGCAAATCGAACGTGACCCACTATGGCGCGTGGTTCCCAACCAAGAACATCCTTTTGGATACAGTAACCGTAAAGGTCGGGGACGATACGCGCCACATTTCCCATATTGGATCGGGGGCAGATGTTCTGGTGGCTTCCATCACTTCAGAGAACATCGAGACAGCTCCCACCCTGTATCTTCCGATCTTTCAGTTCGGAGAGGCCAAAGGAACCGCCCAGATCTCGCTCTCCCTTAACGGTCACTTCGAAGGCACGATGGAGGTGAGCGTGGAAAACCAATACCAAATGTTTGGTTTGATCCCGAGTCTCTTAATTCGCTCTGACATCCGAAGCGAAATCAACCAAGCGATCGTTAAGACCACGGATCGGAGAATAAAGGAGTTCAGCAAAGTGGAACGTGTAAGACAGACTCTGAAAAAAGAGCGGCCGGAGTAATTCACGAACGCTACGCCTAGTCAGGGCATCGTTCTTTACCTATTCTTGGCGCGGGATTCCCTCGAGGATGGGACAACACCACCAAGACGATCCCGCTCACCACCAGCGCAGCCGCGACGTAAAACAGCAGGCCCGGCGCCTCGCGGAAAAGAAACCACGCCATCACCGAGGCGAAGACGAACTGGCCGATGTTGCAGAGACTTACGAGCTGCCCCGGCAACTCCCGCATCGACCGGTTCAACATGCTGTGGCCGACGATCGTCGGAACGACGGCCAGCCCCGCCATGAGCAACCACTCGCGGCTCGATGCCGTGCCCACGGTATGCACCCACGGAATCGCCGCCACGGCGCAAAACAACGCCGCCTGCCAGTAAACCGGCACCACGTATAACCAGAGCGAGGGCACGTCGCGGTTCCGCCGGCCGAGCACCAGATACCACGTGAACGCCAGCATCGACCCGAAGCACACGAGGTTGCCCGCCAGATCACCGCCGCCGCCAAACGCATCCTTGGCGCTGAGCACCAGCATGCCGGACAACGCCAGCACCGTGCCGGTGATTTCACGGCGGTTGATCCGCTCGGCTAGCATCCAGTGCAGGAAAAACGGCAGCGCGATCGGCGCGAGGTTCACGATCAACGTCGCTTGCGCGGTGAGCGTCATGCGTGCGCCATAGGTCCACGAGATGAAATGCGCCGCCAGCATCAGCGCGGGCAGCGTCGTGCGTTTCAGCCAACCCGCCGGCATCGCGCCTCGGTGCTTACGGCGTTCGTGAAGAAAGAGTGGCGTGAGCAACGTCGACGCGATCACCAGCCGTCCCGCGCACAACACCGCCGGATGCATCGAACCCGCCTTGATCATGATGGCCGCGGTCGAGCACGCGAAAACCCCGAGAAGAAGGAGCAAAAGCGAGCGGCTCATGAAGGACCGCGATCACGCCAGCACGCGTCGGTGAATACAAGTCCCGCCACCTCACGCGGTTCGTTCTCCATCGGTAGAAGTGAGAAACCCGTGTGAAATTTGTCCATCGGGGAACTTCCCTCTTGAAACATCCGGCGGGTTGCCGCGAAGGTCAGAGTGTGATCCGTGCGTGGCTCAATTTTATGCGTTTTTTGCGCATTCCGACCTTTATAACGGGTCGGAAAGAGTATCGCCGCATGGACCGCACACCCGCGCGTTACGGCCAGTTTGCGAGTTTCATGTCGGTGCAGGGTTGCAACAGCCGCCGTCATCCGGACCGCCATGATCGCCGCCTCCAGTTTCAAAAACTGACCCGTGTCGCCACCATGACCGGCGCCGCCATCGGCGTTACCTGGATAGCGTTGGAGAGCGCGAAGGCGTTGTCCTTCTTCTAAAACTGCGGCTGCGGGTTTGCGCCGCGCGCCAAGAGTCGTTTCATCGGGACATGCGCTCCCTGCTCTCCCTTCTCTGCGTGTCCTTGTCGCTCGTGCTCGCCGGTTGCGGCACCCCGCCTGAACGCCGCCTCGATTCCCCCGGCGTCCAGATCACCCGATTGACCGCCACCGGCGATTCCCCGGCGCTCGAACTGCGCTTCATCAACCCGAACACCGTGCCGCTCGTCATCGAGAAATCGACGCACACGTTGTCCTTGGGCAACACCCGCATCGGTCGCATCACCGACCGCCAGCCCATCGGCGTTCCCCCTCTTCGCAGCGTCCTGCACAAGGTCACGCTTACGCCCGAAATGGCCGCCGAAGTCCGCGACTACGCCGCGAAAAACCCCGGCGAAATCCAGGCCTCGGTCGAGTGCGTGCTGGAGCTCACGACCTCGGATAACGATACGATCACCTTGAAAGCCACCGGCAGCAGCGCGGTGAAGCTCTGAGTTTGCCCGAACCCGCGGCGATCAACGGCCCCGCTCAATAATGCGGCGGGCGTTCGTCGGCGGGATTGGTCTCAGCGTTGGGTTGGCCGGCGTCGGGGCGTTGTTTCAGGCGCGTCACTTCCGCTTTCAGGCGGTCCAGCTGGCCGGCCATTTCGAGCATGGCCTTGTCCTGCTCCGTCATGTGGCGCTGCATCCAGGCGAGGCGTTCCTCGAGGCGGTCAATTCGTTCGTTCGACACGGGGCTTTGCGGGGGCGGGCGTCGCACCGGCGCGGAGTTTTTCGAGCTCGGGCACCACGACGCGTTGATAACAATCGGGGCACACGGAGTGGCTGAAGTCGGTGCCCGTGCGTTCGTTGATATAGCTCTCGATCTGCTGCCAGTAGTTTTGGTCGTCGCGGACTTTTTTGCAGTAGCCGCAGATAGGAAGAAAGGCCTCCAACTGGCGCACCTCCGTCGCGTAACGCAGGATGCGTTCGGCCACGCGCAGGCGCATCCAGATTTCCTGGAGGTCGAGCGGCTTCGTCAGAAAATCATCCACGCCCGCCTCGATGGCTTCGCGCTGGTTGTCCACGTCGGCCTCACGGCTGGTGAGCAGGATAAAGTAGGCGTAATCGGCATTCACGCGGTTACGCACCGCGCGGCACAGGCCGAGACCATCAAGCTCGGGCATCATCCAGTCGCTCACGATCAGACGCACGGGTTCCTTTTCCAGCACGCGCAACGCCTCGGCGCCGTCCTTGGCCTCGATGACTTCATGGCCGAGGCGTAGCAAGGCTTGGTGCAACACCGCCCGGGCGACCGGATCATCTTCAACTGCGAGGATTTTCACGACTGGTTTAAAAAAGGGACAGGGAACGTGCTCTACGTATCTTTTCTATGTCGCACGCACTGTGCACATGACAATGCCGGATGCGAGCCCGCCGCGCTCCTTCATACTTATGTCGTTAAGCTCCGCCCAATCCCGCCGACAACCCGCAGCGCAGGAAAGCCTGATGCAGGTCCTCGATGCGCACCGGTTTGATGACGTGGTCGTTCATGCCGGCCTGCAGGCACCTCAAGCGGTCTTCGGCCATCGCATAGGCCGTCAATGCGATGATCGGGATGCGCCTGTTGGCCCCCGGCACTTCGCCCGCACGGATGCGCCGCGTCGCCTCAAACCCGTCGATTTCCGGCATCTGGCAATCCATCAGCACACAGTCGTATTTGCGCAACCCCACTTGATCCAGCGCCTGCCGACCATCCGCGACGACATCGACCGTGTGGCCCATTTTTTCCAACATGCGGCGGGCCACAATCTGATTGGTGCGGTTGTCCTCCGCCATAAGCACGTGCAAATGGCCCGCCCCCTCTTCAAACCCGTCCGCGCCTCCAGCCGCCGAACCGGGCCGGCCGAGGATCGACAATAAACAGCGGCGCAACTGCCCCGCGCGCACCGGCTTCGCCAGCAACGCCGCGAAACGCGCTTTGGCCAGCTGGCGCGGGTCACCCACCTGCCCTGTCGATGACAACATCACCAGCGGCAGGTTCACCAACTGCGCATGCGCACGGATTTTCAGCGCCAGCTCCAACCCATCCAGCCCGGGCATGTGCCAGTCCATCACCGCGAGGCGACAGGGCGTGCCCGCCGCCAGCAAGGCCTCCAGATGAGGAACCACCTTGTGCGGATCATCGAGCACGTCCACCACCACGCCCAGCGAAGCGAGCTGCCCGGCGAACACCTTGCGGTTGGTGTCGTTGTCGTCGACCACCACGAGCCGCGTCCCTTCCGGCAACGCCAGCGGCGCGGGCGGATGCATCGCGGCGTGCTGATCCATGGTGAGCTCGAACCAGAACTTCGAGCCTTGGCCGGGCTCACTTTCAAACTCGATGCGTCCGCCCATCAGGCCGACCAACTGGCGCGAGATCGCCAGCCCAAGCCCCGTGCCGCCGTAACGCCGCGTCGTTGTGCCGTCGGCCTGTGTGAACGGCTGGAACAACCGCTCTTGGGCATCCGGCGCGATGCCAATGCCCGTGTCGCTGACCGTGCAGCGGAACGAGACCTTGCCGGCCACTTCCTGCACCTTGCGCATCCGCACCACGACCTCGCCCTTGCCGGTAAATTTCACGGCATTGCCCGCGAGGTTGAGCAACACCTGGCGGAACCGGCCGCCATCGCCGATCAACGGCGTGTCGAGTCCCTCGCCATAATCGCTGATCAGTTCGATACGCTTTTCGTGCGCCCGCGGCGCGAGCAGCGCCAGAGATTCCTCGACCGCCTCCCGCAGATCAAACTCGGCGGGATTGATCCGCAGTTTGCCCGCCTCGATTTTCGAAAAATCCAGGATGTCGTTGATGATGCCGAGCAGGCTCTCGGAGCTGTGCTGGATCAACGAGCCCATCTCGCGTTGTTCGACCGTGAGATCCGTATCCATCAACAGCCCCGCCATGCCGATGATGCCGTTCATCGGCGTGCGGATTTCATGGCTCATGTTCGCGAGGAACTCTGATTTTAACCGCGAGGCTTCCAACGCCTGGTCACGAGCGCGCGCCAGGTTTTCCGTCAACCGGCGGTGTTCACTGATGTCCTCGACCTGCGACACAAAATGTAACGGAGCTCCCGCCGCATCACGCACCAGTGAAGCGGTCAATCGCGCCCACACCACGTGCCCGTCACGGTGGAAATACCGTTTCTCCATCTGGAAAAACCGGCTCTCACCCGTCAGCAACGCGCGCACGTTCTCAAGATCGATGTGGATGTCATCCGGATGCGTCAGCACTTGGAAACTCGTCTTGAGCAGATCCTTTTCCGCGTAACCGAGCATGCCGCACAGCATGCCGTTGACCCGGATCCACCGGCCGTCGAGTCCCACGATCGCCATGCCGATGCCGGCAAATTCGAAAGCGTTGCGGAACCGTTCCTCACTCGCGCCCAACGCATCGACGGTCTCCTGCTGGCCCGTGATATCCTGCGTGAACATCACGATGCCGCCGATCTCCCCTTCCACCGTATGCCAGGGCCGCACTTCCCAGCGCAACCACTGCTTCCACCCGTCCGCGTGTTCGAACAGATCGGCGTCGGCCCGCTCCACCGCACCCGCCATGCAGCGCTGGTGAATCGCCTTCCAACGCTCGGGCATATCGGGGAATATTTCGTAATGCGAACGGCCGATCACATCGGTCGCCTCCAGGTGATAGTCCACCAGCCACCGGCGGCTCACGACCACGTAACGCATCTCACGGTCAAACATCGCCACGGCCGCCGGCGCATGTTCCGCCAGCATCCGCGCACGCTCTTCGCTTTCACGCTGCGCCCGCTCCGCCTTGCGGCGTTCCGAGATGTCGCGCCCCACGCCCATGAAACCGGTGATCTCGCCGCGTTCGTCGCGCAGCGTGGTCACGCTCAAGAGCACTGGCACCAGCGAACCGTCTTTGCGCACATAATTCACCTCGCGCTCTTCCACGCCGTTCAAGCGCGCCCGCCGCACCAGCACTTCAAACCCCGGCTCCATCTTCTGGCCGGTCTCCTCGGAAATCTCCTGCGCCCGCCGCGCGAGATCCGCCTGCACGTGCAACACCGCCGGCGTCTGTTTGCCGATCAGCTCGTCGCGTCGATAGCCGAGCACATGCTCCGCCCCCGTGTTGAAAACGGTGATCAATCCCTGCGTATCGGTTCCAATGATACAAAATTTATTCCCGTCCAGCATCGCGCGCTGACGTTGATCCGCAATCTCCAGGTGATTTTGCGCGGCCAGCAGGTGGTCGCGGGTTTTTTCATGGGCCTTCCACGAGCGCAGCACCACGAATAGCGCGACCATGAACAACAGCGCGGACAACCCGCTGCCGGCCAGCAACAGCACGCCCGCCGGTTGCTCCATCGCCACCGCCATCGAGACCGTCGCAATGGAAAAGACCACGCCCCCGCCCATCGTAACGAGCAAGGCGATCATGTCCGTCACCCGCTGGTGGCTGTAAGGAGACCCCATAAACGTGCTGTCACGCATGAGGCCCAACGGTTCCCGACGCGAGCCCGTAACCCGCGCGGGGACAGTGTTTTTCAACCCAGCAACCCCCGCAAGGCCTCTGGGGTATTCACCGGGGCCTGACAGGTGAAGCGTTCACATAGATAGGCCCGCGTCCGTCCGTCGGCCGCCGGTTTCATATCCGCGAGCCACGGCGCCCGCCCCGCCAGCCAGCGCCCCACCTCATCCGTTCCCGGAGAGGCCAGCACGGCCCGGCGCGGACCGGGCTTCGCGTGCAATTCCACCACCAACGCTTGGAAACCGGTCGTCGCGGGATCGCCTGCGAGCACTACCTGGCGCGGCATCTCCAGCGCCCGCTCGATCGCACACAGCAGCTCCGGCAGCGCGTGCGCGGCCTTGGACCACTGCGGACGCAGCGCCTCGATCGTGGCCAGCGCCCGCTCGCGTAGCCCGTCATCATGAAACATCGCCGACAACCGCAACAGGTTTGCCGCCGCTACGGAGTTGGGCGAGGGCTCCGCACCGTCGTAGTCTTCCTTCAACCGCAGCACGATGCTCGCATCATCCGCGCGCGAGTTGAAATACCCGCCGTGCTCCGCGTCCCAAAACAACGCGTCCATCACTTGCTGCAAGCCGTCCGCCCAGCGCAGCCAGCGCGCGTCAAACGTCGCCTCATACAGGTCCAGCAATCCTGCGACCAGATACGCATAATCCTCCGCAAACGCTTCATTCGTTCCGCGGCCGTCACGGAAATTTCGATACAACACACCGCGCTTCGCATCATAGAGTTCCCGTTCGATAAACTCCGCCGCGCGCACCGCCGCCGCGCGGTAACCGTCACGCACATCGGCCAGACACCCCGCCGTCGACACCGCCGCGCGCGCCAGTGCCGAGATCATCAGACCGTTCCACGCCGTGATGATCTTGTCATCAAGATGCGGGCGCGGGCGCTTCTCGCGCACGCCACGCAACACCTCGAGCGCCGCGCCCAACCGCTCCGCCGCCACCTCGGGAGCGAGCCCCAGCTCCTGCGCCGTCACGCCCAGCGGGCGACGTTGCATGAGGATGTTTTTTCCCGTGAATTCACCGTGGGGATCAAGCTGAGCCGACACGTTGCCACCGGCCACGACGCCAAAATGCGCACACACCAGCGCCGCATCTTCCGCATTCAAGGCTGCTTCGAGTTCGGCGTGCGTCCACACATAGAACGCGCCTTCGGCATGCTCGGGCTCGCCGTGGGTGAGCAGCGAATCAGCATCCTCGGCCGAGTAGAATCCGCCCGCCGGCGCCGCGAGATCACGCAGCGCATAACTGAAAATATCGCGCACGATCCACGCGAAGCGTTCGTCGCCCGTGGCCAGATGCGTGTCGAGCGCGTTGACCGCGATCTGCGCCTGGTCGTAGAGCATTTTTTCGAAGTGCGGGACAAACCAGGCCTCGTCCACGGAGTAGCGGTGAAACCCTCCGCCTACGTGATCGTGCAAACCGCCGCCGGCCATTTTCTGCAGCGTGGCACCGACCATCTGCACCGCCTCGCGACCTGCATCCGACTCCAGACCTTGGATCACCGCTGCGCGCAGGAGAAACCCGAGATTTGACGCGCGGGGGAATTTCGGCGCACCGCCAAAACCACCATTGGACGCATCGAAGTTCTCATAAAAATACTGGTAACCCTTCTCGAAGGCTTCGCCGCCCGCGTCATGCAGATCGGGCGCCGCACCCGCCTCGGACCGTCGCGATTCATGATACTCTGTCAGTGAAGCGATCACGCGCACCGACTCCGCGACCAGGCGTTCACGATCGTCGCCCCAGGCCTTGGCGATGGCCGACAACACCGAGGGAAATCCACTGCGCCCATGCCGGTCCTCCGGCGGAAAATAGGTGCCGCCGTAGAACGGCTTCAGATCCGGCGTGAGCCACGCCGACAACGGCCAGCCGCCGTGACCGGTCATCGCCTGGACATAGCTCATGTAAACCTTGTCCACATCCGGACGCTCCTCGCGGTCCACTTTGATGGAGATGAAGTGTTCGTTGAGGAGCGACGCGATGGCTTCGTTCTCGAACGACTCGTGCGCCATCACATGGCACCAATGGCAGGTCGAGTAACCGATGCTCAAAAAAATCGGTTTCTGCTCCGACCGCGCCTTCGCAAACGCCGCCTCACCCCACGGCAGCCAGTTGACGGGATTGTCGGCATGTTGAAGCAGATAAGGCGATTTCTCGGCGGCAAGGGCGTTGGGCATGAATAAAGTCCCGACGCTCACCCCAAAACCACCGCGAGGCAAAGCCCGGAAACCAAAAAGCCGCCCGATGCCTCCAGCCTCCACCTTTACGGAATCGCACAATTGTTACATCAATCAGCTTGCATGAGTCGGGTTGGCAGGATTTGTGCATATGCAACTCTTATGAAACCATACAAGCTCCTCGCTTGCTTGGTTACCCTTCAGTTCACGTGTGGCTTCACCCTTCAAGCCACCGACACCCAGGATTTTCGCCAATGGACCGACGTCAACGGTCGCACGATGAGTGCGCGCGTTGTTGAAGTGCCCAATGCCGAATCGGTTAAAATCGAACGCGCTGACGGCCGCATTTTCACAGTGCCGCTCAAGACGTTTTCCACTGCTGATCAAAGCTATGTGAAAACGTGGGTCGAGGAATCCGCGGATACCGATGGCTCATCACTGAAGTCCGCTGACGCCGCCACCTGGACGTTGCTCAATGCCGGCGACCAACCCGCCGCGACCTATAGCCAAACCGCTCTCGATCAGGTCATCGAAAACATCAACCAACGGTTTACCGTGCGCGCCGTGAAAACGCCGGCTGGCAAGTCGCTCCAGATCCGCACCGAGCCCTCCGATCTGGCTTCGCGCATCCAGATCAGCGGGGACATGCCCCGCATGTCGGTCGGCTCTTTCGTCAAAGAAATTGCCCGCATCAACGATCTCGGCGTGAAAACCGACGCCGCCGGCATGGTGGTCCTCGTGGACAAATCCCCCGCTCCGGCCCACGCAGCACCGGTCGCCAGCTTCTTCGGCGTTCCGGTCAGCCAGAATTAATCCAACCGGTCTGTCCCAACAAAAAGCCGCACCCCGAAAGGTGCGGCTTTTTTGTGCCCGCTTCGTAGCGAAACGGCGGAAACGTTTCGCGCGATTGTGCACGAGCGCCAAGCCCGTGCGCTTACTTGCCGAGCACCCAGCTGAAAATCAGCGGAGCCACGATGGTCGCGTCGCTCTCGACGATGAACTTCGGGGTCTTCTGGCCGAGCTTGCCCCACGTGATCTTCTCGTTCGGGACCGCGCCGGAGTAGCTACCGTAGGACGTGGTCGAGTCGCTGATCTGCGAGAAATAACCCCAGAGCGGCACGCTGGTGCGGCCAAGGTCCTGGTGCAGCATCGGCACGACGCAGATCGGAAAGTCGCCGGCGATACCTCCGCCAATCTGGAAGAAGCCGATCGAGCCTTCGCCGTTTTTTAGGAGCTTGGCGGTCTTCGTATACCACTCGGCCAGCCAGGTCATGTATTCGATGCCGGTGCGCACGGTGTGGACATTCTTGATTTCGCCGGTGATTACGCGGCCGGCAAACATGTTGCCCAGCGTCGCGTCTTCCCAACCCGGGACGATAATCGGCAAGTTCTTCTCACAGGCGGCGAGCATCCAGGAGTTCTTCGGGTCGATCTGATAGCTCTTCTTGAGCTTACCGGAACGGATAATCTTATACATGAACTCGTGCGGGAAGAAACGCTGGCCGGCCTTGTCGGCGGCGATCCATTCCTCGGCGACGGCGGCCTCGATGCGGCGCATGGCTTCGCCTTCGGGAATGCACGTGTCGGTCACGCGGTTCATGTGGCGGTCAAGGAGCTCCTGCTCGTCGGCGGCGGTGAGATCGCGGTAGTTGGGAACGCGCTCGTAGTAATCGTGAGCGACGAGATTGAAGATGTCTTCCTCGAGGTTGGCGCCGGTGCAGACGATCGCGTGGACTTTGTCCGCGCGGATCATCTCGGCGAGCGTGAGGCCGAGCTCGGCGGTGGACATCGCGCCCGCGAGCGTGACGAGCATCTTGCCACCGGCCTTGAGGTGGTCCTCGTAGCCCTTGGCGGAATCGAGCAGCGCGGCCGCGTTGAAGTGGCGGTAGTTGTGCGCGATGAACTGCGAGATCGGGCCCTTCTTGGCCGCGAGCTTGGCATTGAGATCCTCGGGGCGCTTCTGGAGCTTGGACTTGGCTTTGGCTTTCATGGTGTCGTTAAAAATGGTTGCGGATCAGCAAAGCCCCCCGCCCGCCCACGCCAACACAAAACCCGCGTGACCTGCAGCCCGTCACTTGAATCTTACAAATCTGATGGAAGTCACAGCACCCCAATATTTCAGAAACCGCGCCCTAAACCGGGCGAGGTCCGGACATTTCCTTAACGCAACATAGCCGCGGAGATATCCGGTGAATTAAGTTGTGCCGGCACGCCCGAGGCTACCTGTAGCCACACGATGAATACGTCACCCGACCGCAATTCTTCCCTCAAAGTAGCCAGTGGCCTCGGCGCTGCACTCGCCTTTATCGCCACTGAAGCCTCCGCAGCGATCAATTATACCGCCGTTGAAGGTGCCACGGCCTCGGTGCCTTGCTACGGTGGCGTCTATACCTCGTTTAATCCAATCACCGGAGCGACCAACGCAGCTCAAGGATACAGTCCCATTAATGCGATTGCCCTGCGTGCCTCGTGTGGAGGTTCTACTCAGTTTATCTTCGGATGCACGTCGGGAACCATCACGAGCGTGGGCTTTCAAAGCGCGCCGGTGACTGCGGGCCACGTAATCGACAGCTCCGGCACGTGGTTCGATTCCGATTTCTCCAGTTACGGCTCTATCGCAAACGCGAGTTTCTCTGGCCACGCCTACACCGAACACTTGCTCTTCGCCTATCGGTTCAAAACCACGGACGATGCGAACACGTATCTCTACGGCTGGACCGAGCTCTCGGCCGGATTCCAAGGCTCCACCGGTTACGTAGGGCTCTACGCTTATGCCTACGAAAGCTCCGGCGGCGCCATCACCGCTGGCGCCATCCCCGAGCCGGGCATGTCCGCCGCGATCTTCGGCCTTGCCGCCTTCGCCCTCATCGGTTTCCGCCGCATCCGCCAGCGCACCGTCCGCGCCTGATCATCCGGCGACCGCTCCATTCGAGCCCAAAGCACCGGCTTTTCCCGCCGGTGCTTTTTTATGCACTCACGACGACGCTCGCCGTCACCCGCACAATCACCTTTCCTGCCGCAACATGACGCCCGACCCCAGTCTCGCCCCCGCACAAAGCGCCCTCGCCGCGGGTAATTTCGACGACGCGGCCGGTCTCTTCACCGCCGCTCTTCAAAAAGACGCCGCTCATACCGAAGCCCGCCTCGGCTTGGCCCGGACGCTCCACTTCGCCGGCCTCCTTGGCCCTGCCCTGCAATCACTCGCACCTTTCTTCACAACCCCCGAAATCTCCGCCGCCGCCCCGCCCGCTGCCTGGCTTGAAGCCGCGCTGATCCATCGCGCCGCCGGTCGTTTCAACGACGCCCGTCTTACCCTCGAAAACGCCCCTCCCGCCGTCCACCAGCATCCCGCGTGGTCGATCAACCTCGCTGACGTTTTGCTCGAACAGGGCCACCCGGCCGCCTCGCGTGATTTACTCGCCGCCGCGCCCGGCCTGCTCGCCCGACAACCCCAGGCCGCTTCCTCCTGGCTCCGCAGCCAGCTTTATCTGCCCGAGGTGGACGCGTCCCAACTCCACGCCTCTTCCCGCCAGTGGGCTCGCTGGCACGGAGGCTACGACCCCATCCCGATGGTGCCGCCCAACCGCGAGCTCGCCCGCCGCCTCCGCCTCGTGTTCGTCAGCAGCCGTCTCTGCGCCCACAACTCCGCGCAACAGCTGCTCGGCATCCTGCCCCACCTGGATCGCAAAGGCTTTCATGTCACCCTCGTCTCCACCGGACGCATCAAAGACTCCGTGACCGAAAAACTGCGCACGCTCGCCAACGTCTGGATCGACATCCCTTCCGAACTCCCCGACGCCGACACCGCCAAACTCCTTCGCGACACCAAGGCCGACATCCTCGTTGACCAGCAGGAACACTCCAACAACGGCCCGATCTCCCTCTTCACGCGCCGCATCGCCCCGCTGCAGGTCCACTGGTATTGCAACGCCCTCTCCACCGGCCTGCGCACGCTCGACGCACGTATCAGTGATTCCACTACAGAGCCGCAGGGCCAGGCCGACGAACTCAGCAGTGAGCCCATCCTCCGCCTGCCCCACGGCTACCTCGCTTACACTCCTCCCCACCTCGCCGTCGCGCCCGTCGACCTGATCGATCCCGCGCGCCCGCTCACCCTCGGCGGCATCCCGCACCTCGCCAAATGCACCGATGCCGTCCTCGCCACGTGGGCCGAAATCCTCCGCCAGCTTCCCCACGCGCGCCTGCTCCTCGCCCGCAACACCCTCGGCGATCCCGCCACGCGTGACGCCTTTGCCGCCCGTTGCCACGCCGCCGGCATCCCCGCCGACCGCCTCGACTTGCGCCCCGACGGCGGCGCCATCAGCACCCTCGCGATCTTCAACGACCTCGATCTCATCCTCGATACGTGGCCTTTCGGCGGCGAAGCCACCAGCATGGACGCGCTTTGGATGGGCGTGCCCATTCTCACGCTGTGCGGCGACCGCATCACCGCCCGCCGCACCACCACACTTTTAAAAGCTGTTGGTCGCCAGGATCTCGTAACCACCTCCCCCGAAGCCTACATCGCCCGCGCGGTCGAAATCGCGTCCGATCTTCCCGCCCTGCGCGCCAGCCGCGCCCCGCTTCGTGCCGCCGTTCAGGCCTCCGATTGGTGCAACGGCCCCCTCATCGCCGCCGACCTTGCCGCCGCATTTCGCGCGCTCTGGATCAAGGCCTGCCACCGCAAGTAAACCCCGCTCCACCCGAACGAGAAAAGTTCATGCCTGATTCGAGGGGTTGACCCCGCCCTCCTCGACCGTTTGGGTGTCCGGTTTTATGTTAACGATTGCAGACGTCTCCAAGTCCTACGGCACACGCGAACTCTTCTCTGACGTCTCGCTGTTCATTGCCCGCACCGACCGCCTCGGCCTCATCGGCCCGAACGGCGCCGGCAAATCCACCTTGTTCGGCCTCATCCTCGGCGAGGAAAAACCCGACACCGGCACCATCGAATGGGAACGCGGCGCCGACTTCGGCTACCTCCCGCAGGAATCCGCCCCCGCCGGCGACGAGACCATTCTCCACATCGCCACCAGCGGCAAAAAACTCGAGCCCACCGATGACGACTACGACATCGACTACACGCTCGAACCCCGCGCCCGCAAAATCCTCGACGGCCTCGGCTTCAAGCACGACGACGCCGACAAGCTCGCCAAAACCTTCTCCGGCGGTTGGGTCATGCGAGCCCACCTCGCCCGCCTCCTCGTCGCCGAGCCCGCGCTCCTCCTGCTCGACGAGCCGACGAACCATCTCGATTTGGAAGCCCTCCTCTGGTTCCAGGACTACCTCACCCGTTACCCCGGCGGCCTCGTCGTCATCTCGCACGATCGCGCTTTCTTGAACGCCCTCTGCACCGGCATGCTCGAGCTCCGCGCCGGCACGCTTCATTACTACCACGGCAACTACGACAACTTCCTCACCGAAAAAGAAGCTCGCAAACATCAGCAGCTCGCCGCCTTCAAAAATCAGCAGCGCGAGATCGCCCACTTGCAGGTCTTCGTTGATCGCTTCGGTGCCAAGGCCTCGATGGCCTCCCGCGCCAAGTCCAAGGAAAAACAAATCCAGCGCCTCAAGGACGTTGCCGTCGAGGAACCCACCGAAGAGTTGCGCAAGATGAACTTCAAGTTCCCGCAGCCCCCGCGCTCCGGCCTCAAGGTCATCGAGCTCGAACATGTCCGGCAGGCCTACGGCAATCACGTCGTTTACGAAAACCTCAACTTCACCGCCGAGCGCGGCCAGGGCATCGTGCTCATCGGCCCCAACGGCGCCGGCAAATCCACGCTCCTCAAGATCCTCGCCGGCGTCATCGACATCCAAGGCGGCACGCGCGAACTCGGCAGCAATGTCGTCCCGGGTTACTTCGCCCAGAACCGTCTCGATAACTTGAACGCCGACGCGACGGTGTTCGAGAACGTGATGGAACTGCGCACCAACGAAAACCAGCTCACCGAGCAGCAGGCCCGCGCCATCCTCGGCGCCTTCCTCTTCCGCAAAGACGACGTCCTTAAGCCCGTCTCCGTCCTCTCCGGCGGTGAAAAAACCCGCCTTGCCCTCGCCCGCATTCTCGTCCGTCCGCCCAACTTGCTCCTCATGGACGAGCCCACGACGCACCTCGACATCCAGTCGATCGACGCACTCGTGATGGCCCTTCGCGAATACCAAGGCACGCTAATCTTCATCTCGCACGACGTGCACTTCATCAAGGCCCTCGCGAAGAACGTGCTCCACGTCCACAGCGGCAAGCTCACCCACTACGCCGGCGACTACGAATACTTCCTCGACAAGTCCAAGGCCGGCGACGCCCGCGTCGCCCTCACGGCCGGCCTCACCGACAACCGCCCCAAACAAGCCGAAGCCAAGAAAGCCGCCCCCGTCGCCGCCGCTCCTTCAGGCAAAGCGAAAGCCAGCCCAAGCGAAATCCGCAAATTCCGCGAACAGGTCGGCGTCCTCGAAAAGAAAGTCGTCGAGCTGGAAGCCAAGCAGGCCGAGATCACGTCCGCCCTCGAAGCCCCGGAGACCTACGCCGACAAAGGCAAATTCCAACACCTCAACCGCGAACTCAGCGCGATGACCGACCTTGTCACCGCCGCCACCGCCGAGTGGGAAAAAGCCGCCGAGAAGCTGACCGAGATGGAACAGCCGTAAGCAAAACGAATCGTCCTGACCTTGAGGGCGATTCGTTTTGCCGCCGACTCTCCATGCCGGGAGTCGGCATCAGTTCAGATGAAAGACTTCCCGCAACCCGCGGGCGACCGGACTTCCGTCCTCATTTGAGGGCATGATGTCTGCCATGTGCCGCCACCATCGCCGGCACTCGGGAGTCTGCGCGATCGCGTCCCACCGTTGCTCATCCTCGACCTCCACATAGCCGAAAAGCATGTGGGTGCGTTGATCCAAAAAGATCGAATAGTTGTGCGCGCCGTGCGCCTTCAGCACCGCTTCGAGATCGGCCCAGATTGGCCGATGCCGACGCTCATATTCCTGCTCGGCTCCGGCCTGCACCGACATGACAAACGCTTTTCGGATCATGCGCCTAAAGACGAATCCGCCCGCTACGCGTCAACGTTTCATCCGGAATCCGCCATCGGCTCCAACCCGACGGCACACGCCTGTTTTGAAATAATCAGCGTGCCGACGTGCAGTTTGTTTAACGTGGTAAACATCGCCGCGATTGCATCCGTGATTTGTTAGGTAGTTGGTTAGCCCACTCTCCCACCCCGCCCAGAGAACTTTGCAAGCAGCTGCGGATTCCTGCGCACCCCAATCGACGCCCCACCCATCATGATGAAAACCCCTCGCTTCGCCCCGCTTACCTTGCCCGCCTTGGTGGCAACGGTAGCCGTGTTGCTCACCGCTCAAACCGCCCAAGCGGTGGATTACGAGAAGGCCAACAACGGCACTGCATTGAATCTCGCAGGCTCCTACACAGGCGGAGTCGTGCCCGGCGCAAGCGACCGGATTTTGGTGACCAGCGTGATGGTTGGCACTTCAGGGACCCAGTCGGCCGCGTTGGGCGGAGCTCTCTCCATTGACGGGATAGTCTTTGATGCCACCGCTAACAAAACATTGATAATCACTGGAACCAATACGCTCACGCTGGGCGCATCGGGCATTTCCATGAATTCAGCCAGCACCGGAAGTTTGAGCTTTAACGGTCCCAGCATCATGTTGGGCGCGGATCAAACTTGGGATCTCGCAGCGCGCGGCCTGACCATCACCGGTGCGACCACGTTGGATTCCAATGGCAAGGCCCTCGCGATCACGACGACCGGCGGACAGATTTTCTTCAAAAACACGACCGCGCTTTCATTAAATGCTACAATCAGCGGATCGGCCGCCTTAACATTGGACTCCACCGGAACCGAACTCACGCTCACCAACGCCAACAGCTCTTTCACGAATGGCATTGCAATCAGCGCGGGCAATACTGTCACCGCTTCAAGCATGAGTGTCACAGCGGGCGGCGGGGGAATTAGCGCTGTGGGAAGCGGAGCGGTTCAATTGAAAGGCGGCACATTCAAGTATTCGGGCAACACCGCCACCAGCGCTCAAAATGTGCTGATCGATTCACGTTTCGTTGGCACGGTGGAAGTCACTACGGCCGGCCAGACACTGACGCTCTCCAACTTCAAAAACACCAACAGCGCGAATGCCAGCTTGCTCGCCAACGGCGCCAATCTGGGCGGAGCCGGCCATCTCACGATCACCAATATCGTAGCCGACTCAACCCAAGCGCAGAGGACCGCATTCACCGTGAATAAGTTCGGCACCGGCACCCTGACGCTCACCGCCATCAACACCTACACCGGCGCGACCACCATCGAAGCCGGCACGCTGGCGCTGGGCGCATCAGGCTCGATCGCCAGCTCGGCCATCACCGTGGCGGCTGGCGCCACCTTTGATACGTCCGCACGGGCCTCCTACGCCTTCAACACGACCAAGACCACCACCATCGGCGTCGGCGCCACATCTGCCGGCCAGATCAAGGCCGCGGCTGCCACTTTCAGCAGCGCCGCCCTCGCCTTGGATTTTGGCGCCACCTCCACCCTGTTGTCCTCTTACACGCTCTTGGTCCGTTCCGGCCTTGAAACCGGCGACTTCGCCAGCGTTACCGCGACCGGCACCAGCATCGCCGGCTCGTTCACCAACGGCGGCTCCGGCAACTGGACGCTGACCGCCGGTGGCTACAACCTGACCTTCAACGAATCGCTCGGCACCTTGACCGCCGTCTCCGCTGTTCCCGAGCCGTCCACCTACGCCCTGATTGGCGGAATCCTCGCCCTCGCCGGCGCGTCGCTTCGCCGTCGACGCGTGAAGCACGGCGCCTGATCTCCGCGCCAGTCTTTTCAGATCCGGCGGCGCAGTCCGCCGGATTTTTTGTGTCCGAAATTAAACTGCTGAATTCAGCGCCAACCGATGCCCGCCCACGATCCTCACCAACTGCCTGCAGGCACGAAGTCCCTGCTCGACCAGCCCTACGTCGCAGATGCATGGCACGGCACCGACCCCGACTCCGCGCAAACGCTGGACCTGTATGTGCCCGCCGGTGACGGCCCCTTCCCACTCATCGTCTGGATCCACGGCGGAGGCTGGCACAGCTTGGGCAAACAACCGCACGGCCTGTGGTTCGCCTCCGAGTTCGGACCGCACGGCTTCGCCGTCGCCAGCATCGCCTACCGGCTGACCCCCGACGCGCCTTTTCCGGCGCAAATCAAAGACTGTCATCTCGCGTTGAAATGGCTGCGCGACCACGCGGCCGAACACGCGCTCGACCCTCAGCGCATCGGAGTGGTCGGTCATTCCGCCGGCGCACATCTCTGCGCACTTCTGGCGACGGGTGGTATCGTCAAAACCCCTGAACCCGTTCAAGCCGCCGTCTGCTGGTCGCCCCCGTGCGACTTGGATCGCGAGCGCGGAGCGTGGCCCAAAGACACGTTTGTGTGGAATCCCGAGGGCAAATTCTCCCAAACCTTTTTCCCGACCAAGGCCTACGAACCCCGGCTGGCCCGCCTCGCGAGTCCCGCCACCCACGCTCACGCATCGATGCCGCCCCTGCTCATCGTCCACGGAGATCAGGATCCGATCGTTCCCTTAGGCCAGGCCGTCCGGTTTTCGGAGCAACTACGGGCCTTGGGGGTAAACGTTGTCCATCGCACCGAAGCCGGTGGAACTCACGACATCATCAACGACGCGAATAACGACGAAGCCCTCCGCTTTTTCACCGGGATTCTACGCCCTAAAGCGAAGTAAGCCCAGAGCCACGATAACCGGCCCCGAGTCAGGCTCTCGTGTTGCGCGCCGTCCATACGCCTTCGACCACTGTGGTGCTCGGCTCGGAAGGCAGGCCGAATTCGTTCCGCGACAGCTCGCCCGCCAGTTGATTCAAGGCCACGGCAAACACGCGCTCCCATGATTGGGACATGCCCGGGACCTTCGCATCCGGAGCCAGATCGAGACTCGCATAGCCCCTATCTGCGGGCACCTGCAGTCCGCGCCGCCGCAACCAATCGAGCACGTAATCGGGTTGGTTGCCAATCACCGCACCGGGCTTGTAACGCTTGAACCACTTGTCGAACTCGGCCTCGCTCAACGCCTCGTCCAGCAGCAGAGGCGGGATGGCCGCGCCTCCGTGCACTCGCGGGGCGCACAGCGCCGCCGCCTGCCAGTAATGCCGGGTTCGCTCATCCTCGTCGTGACGCAGCACGCAGCCGATGCGATTCCAACCCGCGGCACGCAACTCCCGGTAACACGTCAGCAAGCCGCTGAAATGCGCGTGTGCCACGCGATTCATTTCCTGCTGTTGAAACGAATAGCCCACGGCCACCACGGCATGGAGGCTCCAGTCGATTTCCAGCGGCACGATGTCCAGGCGCATCGGCGCGATGATCAACCCGCGAATGCCTCGGTTGAACAACACCCGCCCCACGCTGGCCGCATCCCGGCCGCGATGCCCCAAGGGGAAAAGCTCCAGCTTCAGGCCCATCTGACGCGCTCTCCGCCGCGTCGCATCCCATACGGAAGCGACGACCGGTGCATGCTCCAAGCCCGAGCCTTCAATGAGCATCGCAATGACCTCTCCCGTTGCGTTGACCCGCTGACGGCGCACTTGGGTGAGCAGGGCGCTTACCAGAATGTTGCCGCGATAGTTCATCTTGCGGGCATGCGCCTGCACCCGCTCACGCGTGTCCGCCGAAATCAGCGGATGGTTGCGCAACGCCATCGAAACCGTGGCATGGCTCACGCCCAACTGTGCGGCGAGGGTGCGTAAAGTGGGAGGCGTGCTTTCCATTTAACGTGGTAAATTTTGCGAAGGTTGCCCGTCAAGGCAATCGCGGAGAGTGTTCCTCACCTGCCCCTCATTCCCCCGCCCCTAGTCGTTGCACTCACGCCATCGTGGACTGCTCGATATCAGTCCGTCCGCCCCTACTCTTCATGAGCGCATTTCTTTTTGATACCCCAGCCCACTCACGACGCTTGCTCCAGCGCCGTGCTTTCACACTCGTCGAGTTGCTCGCCGTGATCGCCATCATCGGCACCCTTGCCGCCATTCTCATCCCCGTGATCGGCAAGGCGCGGGAAAGCTCTTACAGCGTGCGCTGCTCCTCCAACTACCGCACCATCTACAGCTGGCTGACGATTTATGCCGGTGAAAACAAAGGCGTCTATCCGGCCGCCTTTGGTCCCAGTCCGCGCTATCCCAACAGCACCCAATACTGGACCGAGCTGCAGTTCTACATGGAGTCTTCACGCTCGGCCAACGTCTCCGCCGAAGCCGGCACCGACCTCCGGTTCTGGTATTGCCCCGCCGCCGTCAAAACCTACCCCGAGGAACCCCACCGCGTGTATCCGATAAACTGTTACGGTCGCGCCCAGGCGAGCGGTATCCGTCCCGTCGCCTGCAGCATGCCCGCGCGCACCCTGCTGTTGGCCGACGGATCCCACAACGTCGGCGGCAGCTCGCTCGCTTACTTTCGCGATTCGCAAGGCTCCGCCGCCGAAAGCCCGGCCAAGGTCCTTGAGGCGCGCCACCTCGGCAAGGTCAACGGTCTCTATCTCGACGGACACATCGCCACCTTTGCCCTGAACGATCCCCAGCTGGACACATGGATCACCAATCTTGCCCGCTGAGCAAACGCGCCGCGACAAGGCCCACCCCATTTCGCCCCGCTACACCCATGCATCTGATTTCCGATTTCGCAGACAACCTCCATCTCACCTACCCCCACAACAACAGCTTCGCCGATGCGGGCGCTTCGTTGGTCTTGGGATGGCGCAGCGACAAGGAGGTCGGCTTGGTAAAACTCGACTCCAAGGGAAACCGTCGCGAGCTCTGCCGCTTCGATCTCGAACGTCAGCTCGAAAAACTCCTGTGGTGCGACACCGCGCTCGAGGCCAACATCACGGCGACCATCGCCAACAACCAGATCTGGATCTTTGATCACAACCACGACTCGAAGCCCCGCCTCGTTTACGAAGCACCCGCCACCGCCCGCCTCCACTCGATCCCCGGCATCCGCGCCGACGGGCAAAAAATCATCTGCAGTCTCGGCGAAAACGACCGTCACTCCGCATTGCTGATCGATCTGAAAACCGGCGAACAACGTGTCCTTTTCGAAAAACCCTGGTTCGTTAATCACTTCCATTTTTGCCCCCGTGATCCCGAATGGATCGGCTTCAGTCACGAGGGCAACTGCGCCCTGATCATGGACCGCGTCTGGGGCTGGCACGCCAAGGAAGCTCCCGAGGGCAAATGTTTCTTCGAGCAGTTCGCGTCCTCACCCCAGCGCACGCTCTACGTGGGCCACGAGCGCTGGAGTTTTCATGATCGCTCGGTGCTCATCGTCGCCTACGGAGACGGGCCCGGCACCCCGCGCGGCATCTACGAAGCCTTCGTCGACGGGCGCCCCCAGCGCCTCATCGGCGAGGCCGACCGCGACTTCCACCTCGATGTCAGCCGCGACGGTCGCTGGATCGTGATCGACACCACCGGCGCCCACGATGCGCCCGGCAAAGGTTGGGAGAACGCCTGGCCGATCACCGACATTCTCGTGATGGATCGCGCCACCGGCGAACGTCGTTTCGTCGCGCGCAGCCGTCTCGCCAAACATCCTTCGCACGCCCACCCGATTTTCAGCGTGGACGGTCGCCACGTCTATTTCAACGAAGCCAGCGAAGACGGTCTGCTCAACCGCGTCTGGCGCGCCGACAATCCGTTCATCACGTCATGATCCGCCGCCGCTTTCCCGACTGCGGTCGCGTCTTTTTAACCATCGCCGCCGGCCTTTTCATCACCGCGCCCTCACTTTTCGCGACAGTCGCCCTTCACGGCATTTTTTCCGATCACGCCGTGCTGCAACGCGCCGAACGTGTCCCCGTCTGGGGCACCGCCGCTCCCGGCGAGAAAATCTCCCTGCGCCTCGGCAACGCCTCCGCCCGCGCCACCGCGCAAGCCGACGGCTCGTGGAAAGCCTTCCTGAATTTGCAGACCGAAAAAGAAGGTCCGTTCGAATTCATCGTCGAAGGCGAGGGCAATAAAATCACGCTCACCGACATCCTCATCGGCGAGGTCTGGCTCTGCTCCGGCCAGTCCAACATGCGGTTTCATCTCTCCAAATCCGCCGGCGGCGAAGAGGAAGCAACCCGCGCCGCCAATCCCAAGATCCGCCTTCTGAGCGTGGGCCTCAACGTCGCCGACCAACCCGTCTCCCGGCTCCGCGAAAAATGGACCGTGTGCGATCCAAGCACTGCGGCGACGTTTTCCGCGGTCGGTTACTACACGGGCCAAACCCTTCACGAAAACCTCAACGTCCCCATCGGTCTCATCAGCATTTCGTGGGCGGGCACCGTGATCGAAACCTGGATGTCGCCGCAGGCCCTAGCCTCCGATCCCGACTTCAAACCGATCACCGATCGCTGGGCTCAAAAAGAGGCCGAATACCCGCAGAAAAAAGCCGAATACGATCAAAACAAAGACGCGCTCATGGCCGCCTGGCGTCAACAGGCCGATGAAGCCAAGGCCAAGGGCCTGCGTGAACCGTTTCCGCCTTCGCCGCCGGCCGGACCGCTTTCGTTGGCCCGCCCGTCGGGCCTCTACTACGGCGAGATTTCTCCCGTCGCCCCCTACCGGCTCGGCGGCGTGCTCTGGTATCAAGGCGAGCAAAACGTCGGCCGCGCCTTCCAGTATCGCAAACTGCTCCCTGCGCTCATCGCCGACTGGCGCAGCCTGTGGAATCAGAGCGATCTTCCTTTCGTCATCATCCAGCTGCCCAACTTCGGCAAACCCGAGTCGCAGCCGCGCTCCAATAATTTTGCCGAGCTGCGCGAAGGTCAGGCCCTCACCGCCTCTACCGTCCCACACACCGCGCTCGTCGTCACCATCGACGCCGGCGAAGAAGCCGACATCCACCCGAAGGACAAAAAAACCGTCGGCGTGCGCGCCGGCCGTCTCATCGCCAAGGAGTTTTATCGCGCGCCGATTGCCGAAGCCGTGCGCGGTCCGACTTTCGCCAGCGCCACCGTCAAAGGTAACTCCCTCCGCGTGCGTTTCGATCACGCCGCCGGGCTGAAAACCCGCGACGGCAAACCGCCCGCCTATTTCGCCATCGCCGGCACCGACGGCCGCTACGTGTGGGCCGACGCCACCATCGAGGGCGACACCGTAGTCCTGAAAGCCGCGTCCGTTCCCGTCCCCGCCACCGTTCGCTACAACTGGGCCACCGCCCCGCACGGCAACCTTTGCAACAGCGCCGATCTTCCCGCCGCGCCCTTCCGCACCGATACCCTGCGCGCCTCCACAGAAGGCCAAAACTAAAACCTCTTTCATGTCTCCGTCACGATTCCACACCGTCGGCCTTGCCCTTGTCTCGCTCTTGAGCGCCGCCGCCTTGCACGCCGAAGTTTCCCTGCCGTCGATCTTGTCCGACCACATGATCCTGCAGCGCTCCGCCACCACCGCCGTGTGGGGCAAGGCCGCCGCCGGTGAAAAAATCAAAGTCACCCTCGGCGACATCCGCGCCGAAACCACCGCCGCTCCCGACGGACGCTGGAAAGTAAAACTCAACCTGTCCTCCGCCGCCGAAGGACCGTTCGATCTCCTCGTCGAGGGCGTCAACCGCCTCACCGTTTCAAACGTGCTCGTCGGCGAGGTTTGGCTCTGCTCCGGCCAGTCCAACATGGCTTACACCCTCGACCGCTCTCCCGACGGTGCCGCCGAGATCGCCCGCTCCGCCAACACCCGCCTGCGCCAGTTCCGTGTGGACACCCGCGGCTCCAACGAACCGCTCGAAAACTGCAAGGGCTCCTGGATCGTCGCCGATCCCAAGACCAGCGCCCAGTTCAGCGCCGTCGGTTACTACTTCGCGCAAGATTTCCAAAAAAATCTCAACGCCCCCGTCGGCATCGTGCTCTCCGCGTGGGCCGGCACCGTCGCCACGGCATGGACCAGCGAGGCTGCGCTCAACACCGATCCTGAGCTTAAATCCATCTTGGATCGCGGTCGTCAGCAAGAACGCGACTACCCCGCCCTGAAGGCCGCCTATCCACCCGCGATGGCTGGCTGGCAGTCACGCTACGAACGTGAAGACCGTCCTCATGACGCGACTGCCTACGCCGCCGTGCAACTTGCCGACCAGGATTGGAAAACCGTCGAGCTCCCCTCCAAACTCAAAGACCTCGGCCTGCCCGACGCCGGCGCCGTCTGGCTCCGCAAACACGTCACCCTCCCCGCCGCTTCCCTCGGCAAAGTCACCATCGACATCGGCGGACCCAGCGCCTTCAACACCGTCTATTGGAACGGCGAAAAACTCAGCGAGATGACGCCCGCCACCGCCAGTGGCGCCGTGGATTCAAAACGCTACGTCATCCCCGCCGCACAGTGCAAAGAAGGCGACAACGTCCTCGCCATCCGTCTCTTCACCCCCGCCGAAAAATCCGGCTTCTCGTGGCAGCCGTTTGTGGACATCGGCACCACCCGCTCGCTCATCGCCACCGGCTGGCTCGCCAAGACCGAGTTCGCTCTCCCCGAACTCACCGCCCCGGCTCGCAAGGATCTCCCGCAAATCCCCTCAGCGCCCGACACGCGCAGCGTCGGTTCACGCCTCTACAACGGCATGATCGCCCCGCTCGTCCCCGTCAGCCTCGCCGGCGTCATCTGGTATCAAGGCGAACAGGACACCGGCCGCTCCACCGCGTCCTACCAGAAAATGCTCTCCGCGCTCATCAACGACTGGCGCACTCAATGGGGCTCCGAACTTCCCTTCCTCATCTGCCAGCTGCCCAACTATGGCGCCAAAACCACTTCAGCCGGTCCCAGCCGTTGGGCCGATATTCGCCAGGCCCAGCTTCAAACCACTCAGGCCCTCCCCGTCACCGCGCAAACTGTCCTCATCGATGTCGGCGACGAAAACGTCCACCCGCCCGACAAAAAACCCGTCGGCCAACGCGTCGCCCTCACCGCCCTCGGCGAGTTCTACAAAAAAATCTCCAACCACTCCGGCCCCGTCTTCAAATCGCTCAAGCTCGATGGCGAAAAACTAGTGCTCACCTTCACGCACGCCGACCGCGGTCTCGTCGCCAAGCCGCTTCCCTCACGTTACCAACCCACCGCCCTCGCCCCAGGGATCAAAGACCTGATTCTCCCCAGCCCCGGCAGCCCCCTCCAAGGTTTCGCCGTCTGCGGCCCCGACAAAAAATGGACGTGGGCCGATGCGCGCATCGAAGGCTCCACCGTGGTCGTCTCGGCACCGTCCGTGCCGAAACCCGTCGGCGTCCGTTACGCCTGGGCCGACAACCCGACGTGCAATCTTTACGGCTCCAACGATCTCCCCGCATCGCCCTTCGAAGCCGTGATTCCCTGACGTTCCGCCATGGCTCAACCGCGACGCTTCTTGGTTTGGATGTCTGTCCTATTTGCGATCGGCCTCGTGCCTATCGCGAAGGCCGCGCCGTCCTCCTACGCACTCAGCGTCACGGCCGAACGCGACAACGCCACCTACCGCGTGGATGAAACCGTGACGTTTATCGTCACCGTGACTCGCGATGGACAGCCCCATCCCGAGGGCGAAATATCCTGGTCGCTCACCAAGGACGGCGTCGCCCCGATCCTGCAAGGCACCGCCCCCCTCAAAGAGGGCAAAGCCCTTGTCACCGGCCGGCTCTCCGAACCCGGCTTTCTCCAGTGCAAGGCGAAGTTCGACAGCGGCACCGACTCCGTGAAAAACCTCGGCGCGGCCGCCATTGATCCGCTGAAATTGAGGCCGAGCCTTCCGGTGCCCGACGATTTTGACGCCTTCTGGGAATCCAAAAAACGGATACTCGCCGCCATTCCGTTGAACGCGAAACTGACGCCGGTGCCCACCCGTCAGGCCGGCATCGAGCTTTTCGACGTCGAGGCCGACTCTGTCGGCGACCGGCCTATGCGCGGCTATTATGCACGGCCGGCCAATGCCGCCCCAAAGTCCCTTCCCGCCATCATCACGCTGGAAGGCGCCGGCGTTTACAGCACCCGCCTCGAGCCGTGGCTGCTCAACTGGGCCAAGGCCGGCTTCATCTCGCTCGAGCTGAACGCCCATGGTCTGCCCAACGGTCGGGAGCCCTCGTATTATCAGTCCCTCGAACAAGGCGCGTTGAAGGATTATCCGTTCTTCGGCCGTGAATCGCGTGAGACGTCCTACTTTCTTAACATGTATCTGCGCGCCCTCCGCGGCGTCGATTTCCTCACCGCGCAACCCGAGTGGGACGGCCGCGTGCTCATTTCCAGCGGCCTGAGCCAGGGAGCCGCGCAAGCCATCTTCGTGGCCTCGCAGGACCGGCGGGTTACGTTCCTCTCCGCCGGCGTCCCCGCAATGTGCGACCACACCGCCATGCTAGTCGGCCGGGTTCCGGGCTGGCCCCGACTGGTGCCCGCCGGACCCGACGGAAAACCCGCCGCCGACGTGATCGAGACGTCGCGTTATTTTGATTCGGTCAACTTCGCCAGCCGCGTGCGCGCGCCCTCCTTTTTTGTCATCGGCTACAATGACCAGGTGACGCCGCCCACCGCCGGTTATGTCGCCTGCAACAACCTCCGGGCTGAAAAAGAAATTTATCCAGCAATACACGCTTCACATGCACTCCAAGCACCGGTCCTCGAGGTGATCCGACAGCGTATCCTCGCCCACAAAACCCCCTCTACTTCCACCCCATGATCTCTTCGCGTTTCCTCACCGCCACCCTCGTCCTGTTTTGCCTTCAACCGCTGCGTGCGACCGCCGCCTCGATCGAGGATTTTTCCGGCTACAAAGCCGGCGAGGTGTTCATGCCCGGCGAGGTGTTTCCCGCCAAAGGCACCGGCTGGCTGGACGGCTGGCGCAGCGCGAATTCCTACGTTCAGGTCACCGGCAGTTTCGTCACCACTAAACCACTGGTGGACGCAGGTCCCTATCTTGCGGTCAGCATCGACTCCATCGTGGGAGAACATCCCTCCAACCCCAGCGGCACCGTCACGCTTCCCTACCGTCCTCCCACCAAGCCGTTCAAACTCATCTTCAAGTTCCGCCCCGAGACGTCTGTGCAGACCGTCCGCTATTATCTTTTCGACAACGATGTCCGCATCGCCGGCCCGGGGCCCCTGGCTTCGTGGCTGATCACAAGCAAGGACGGCCAGTGGCAGTTGCTCAACGGTGAGGGCAATGGCGTGCCCTCCGAGATGATCGCCACCGGCCTGCCCGTCGTCGCGGGCACCACTTATTCATTCGCCGTTGAGGTCAATCCGCAGGCGCGCACCTGGAATGTGACCATCACTGACGGCAAACGCTCCGTGACGGAAAAGAACCTGTATTTCCGCAACACCGCCTACACCCCCGACCGCTGCCTCGTCTTTGGCGCCAACGAAACGAGCGCCCCGGCCCTCGGCCTCAACATGCGCTTCGCGATCGACTCCATCTCCATCCAACCTTGATCCGCTTTTTCATGCGCCTCCCCTTCCCGCTCCTCGCCCTCGGCTTCTTGTTTCTGGCTCCTTGTGCCTCCGCCGCCACGCGCACCGTCGCCTACGAATGGGACACCGCCGCCTACTTCAAGGCCCGTCAGAACAATACCGGCAGCCGCGTGGTGCTCGACCAGGTCGACAACCGGCTTCGCGTGACCGTTCCGCCCGGCGCGCCCGCCGACGGTTATTATAATTTTCTCCTTACGCCCGCCAATACGATCGTATCCGGAAAGCAATACACCGCGGTTGTCACTTTCGAGATCTCCACGCCGACCACCTATCCCGGGCGCTTTTACTTGTTTGCCCGCAACACCGCCGGCGAAAATCACGACATCTGGCAGCAATGGATCGGCGACGCCGGCTCCCCCCGAACGATCTCCGTGCCGCTGGACCTGCCGTCCGTCGAAGGCGGCGGCTGGACCCTTCATCTGGGCATGCACGGCCCCGGCTCGATCATCTTCGACCGGCTCGTCATCTACGAAGGCATCGAGACCGCCGCCGTCCCTGCAACCACCGGCGGCACCGCCGTTTCCACCTTGCCGCCGGGCGTCACTCCCTCGACCGGCTTTGTGCCGTTCACCCTCGATCCGCCCGCGGGCAAGACTCCGCTGACCCTTTCGCTCGCGAACTACAAATTCATCCCCGACAGCAAGGACGCCGCCGTCACCAACGCCCTCCAGTTTCAGCAGGCGTTGAAGGATTGCCGCACCCAACGCGCCACCGTGCTCGTCATTCCCCCCGGCACCTACCGTTTCGCCGGTCCGCGCTCGATCACCTTCGACGGCTTGGAGGATCTCACCATCGACGGACAAGGCGCCGTGTTCATCATTCAGGAACTGGCCCGCGACGGCGGCGCCTTCGTGGTGAGAAACTGCACCCGCACGGTCATTAAAAATCTGGTCATCGACTGGGATTGGAATGCCCAGCCCATCGCCAGTCTCGGCGTGGTTTCCAACCTCTCCGCCGACAAAAAGCAGTGTGACATCACCTTCCCCGATCTCGACGCCGCGCAGACCGCCGTCACCCGCGCCACTCCGTGGAAAAGCATGACCGCGATGGACCCTGTGACCTTGGTGCGCACTGCCGCACACGACCCCGTGACGATGCGCGCCTTGACCAACGGCTACAAGGTGCCGCCCGGCACCACCTTCGCCGCCGGCTCCGCCGGCAATGTCCTGCGCGTCACCTTCCCCTCGCCCGCGACGTTGCGCAACGGCCAGGCCTACTTCATCCGCCATCTGTATTATGAAATGGGCGCGTTCAAAGTCTCCGACTCCAGCCACCTCGCCTTCGACGCCGTCACCATCCGCTCTATTCCCGGAATGGGCTGGGTCTTCCTGGGCTCCACCCACCACGTGACCCTGACCAACTGCCACATCAAACGCGCACCCGGTTCGCGCACCCCGCTTACCACCGCCGCCGACGGCATCCACATCGGTGAATCCCAAGGCAACTTCATCATCCGCGACTGCACCTTCACCGGCATGGGCGACGACGTTATCAACCTTCACGACAACTGCTATCAGGGCGAACTCGTGCGCGATCCCTCCGATTCCGCCAAACTCACGCTGATCAACTGCAAATCCCATAACCTCCGTATGGTTGCCGGCGACCACCTGCAATTTTACGACGCTGACTACGCGAATTTGAACCGCAGCTCCGCACCGGTGACCCGCCAGGTCGCCACCTACACGACCGACAACAAAACCGGCCTGACCAGGATCACCTTCACCTCCGCGCTTCCGGAGCCGCTCTCCGCCCGCGCGATCGTCCGCAACACCCGTTTCAAAACCACCAACGTCCTCATCGCCAACTGCGCCTTCGAATACACCAACGGTCGCGGCATCCTGCTCTCCACGCACGGCACCACTGTGGAAAATTGCAAATTCACCCACGTTGCCGGCGCCCCCATCCGCCTCGAAACCAACATCACCCAGCCGCATTGGTCGGAAGGCCACGGTGCCTCGAACATCCTCATCCGAAACAACGTCTTCGATGAAAACAACCAGTCCATCAACTCCAAGGGAGCCATCATCTGGGGCGGCGTCACCCTTCCGTGGGGTCCGTCCGACACCGCCTTGTTCGACACCGTGACGATTGAAAACAACCGTTTCGTCAACTGCCCCGGTCCCGCCGTCTTCCTCAGTAACTCCGCCAACGTGGTCGTGCGCGGCAACCGCATCGAGCACACGCGCGTCATCCCCGGCGCCACGCCCTTTGCATCGACGCTCCACATCGCGCGCTCGTCCGGCCTCGCTCTGGGCGGCAACACGTGGACGCACTCTGTCGAGCCGGCCAACGGCTACGGCATCGTTTACGATCCGGCCACGGTGAAAAATTTCTCCGCCGCCACCAATGTCGTGAACGCGCCCGTGCCTCCCGCAACCGGCGCCCGCTGATAACGCATCAGCGCGTCAAGGCGCTTCGGCCGGAATGAGTATCCAAATATAAGATACTCATTCCGGCCTTATTTTTTTAACGCGGTAAATGCCGTGTGCGTTGTCTTGGCGGCCGGGTCATGCGCTCATGACCGCGCCCCGCCCTGGCTCTGCTTTTAGCCCGGGCTCACCCCCAACCCCGTCCCCGCAATCCCATGACCCCTGCCTCCGGCATGCCCAAAATCCTCGGGCTTTTTATCGCAGCGCTGATCGTGCTCTGCAGTTCCGCCCGCGCTGACTTCACCTGGACTCCCACCAGTCTCTACAACGGAACCCATCCTCCCTACACGCCCGGCGCCTGGACCACCGACTGGGTTCCCGGCCCCAACGGCACCGGCCAGAGCATCAAGGTCACCATCGCAAGTGGCGCGACCTATTATAACTTCGTCGTCATCCCCCGCAGCTACCTCAACCCCGGCGTGACCCAGTTCAGGGCCGTGTTGAGCTTCCGCATCGCGACACCCGCCGTGATGCCGCGCTATTTCTACATGTTCGCCCGTTGCTCCGGCGTGTCCGGCCAACCCGAATACTGGCAACGCTTCACCGCCGATCCTGCCGACGGCGCCCGCACCATCGAGTTCCCCGTCGACCTCAAACCGGTCGCCGGTGGCACGTGGAATCTTTACCTCGGTTGCTACGGCACCGGCTCCATCATCATCGACAGTCTGGTCATCAAGGACGGCTGGGGTCTCACCACCCAGCAACCCGCCGTCAACGCCACACCCGCCTCCATCCTCCCGCCCAACGTCACCGAGGCCACCGGCTCGCCGACGATCACTATCACGCCTCCGGCCTCGGGCACGGTAACGACCTTCACCGCCACAACCTTGGTGGCCGACGGAGCCACTCCCGTCAGCTCGGCCACCGCCGCCGCCAATTCCTCCGCGCTGCAGGCGTTGCTCACCACCGCCAAAAACACCGCGGGCACCAAAAAAATCCTGATCCCGCCCGGCACCTACCGCTTCGAGTCCGCCGCACAGATCAACATCCAGGACACCAATGATCTCACCATTGATGGACAGGGCGCCGACTTCATTTTCCAGCGCCTCTACACCGGCCCCCACTTCAGCGTTTCGAAGTGCAACCGCACCGTCATCAAAAACCTGAACCTCGACTGGAACTGGGACTACAAGCGCATCGCCAGCCTCGGCAAGGTGCTCAGCCTTTCCGCCGATAAAAAAACCGCCGTCTTTGAGTTCGCCGGCCAGACCGCCGCGCAGACGCTGCTCACCCGCGGCGCATTGTGGCATTCGCTCTCGCCGATGGATCCCGTGAAGCTCTTTCGCGACCGCCCCGAGTTCTTCCTCCTCAAGGACACTCCGCCCACTTCACTCGTCGCCAGCGGAAATCAAATCACCGCCACGTTCGTCAATCCGCTCTCCCTCGACGTAAACCGCAGCTACCTGATCAAGCATCTCTACTACGAGATGATCGCCTTCAAGATCGCCGGCTCCACCCACCTCGTCTTCGACACCGTCAACATCTACTCGGTCCCCGGCATGGGTTGGTTGAACACCGAAGCCAGCCACCACCTGAAATGGTTCAACTGCAAGATGGCCCGCCGCACCGGCTCGACCTATCCGCTGGTGTCCGGCGCCGACGGCATTCACTCGGCCGAATCCCAGGGCGACATCATCATCCAGAACTGCGTCTTTACCGGACTGGGTGACGACGCCATCAACCTCCACGACAACTGCTGGCAGGGCGGCCTCGATTACGCCGCCAACGCCAACCAGCTCATCCTCCGTAACTGCCCGCGCAACAAGCTGCGCATCCAGTCAGGCGATGTGCTCCGTTTCTCGAACGCGGACTACTCGCCGACCGGCCTCGAGCTCACCGTGAGCGGCACTCCTGTCTATACCGCACCCGCCGGCGGCAACGTGGATTCGCCCACCGCCTACGCCACCGTGACCTTCACCACGGCCGTTCCGACCGGGCTCTCGCGCCTGCTCATCGCCAACAACACCCGCTTCCAAACCAAAAACGTGCGCATCACCGGCACTCAGTTCACCTGGACCAACGGCCGCGGCATCCTGCTCTCGGCCAACGACGCCACGATCGAGAGCTGCTACTTCCGCAACGTCAGCGCCACCTCGATCCAGATCACCACCGAGATCGTGGACACCGCGTTCATGGAAGGCCGCGGCGCTTCCAACATCGTCGTGCGCAACAACACGTTTGAGAACACCGGCCAGACCGCCCGCTTTGGCGGTTCCGTCATTCATGTCGGCGCGATCATTCCCTGGGGGCCCGCCGATTATTTCATGTTCGATACGCTGTTGTTCGACGGGAACCGCTTCTTCAACGCGCCCGGACCTGCGATGTCTTTCATCTCCGGCATCAATGTGATCGTGCGCAACAGCCGCATCGAACTGACCCAGTCGATGTTCAACCAGACGCCATTCTCCGGAACGCTGCAGGCCGAGCTCTCCGCCGACCTGGCACTGGGCGGCAACACGTGGAAAAACTTCTTGGCCGCTCCTTACGTTAGCGGCGTCGTCTACAACCCGGACCTCACCACCAACCTCGAATACCAAACCAACCGGATGGAAAATTACTGATCGGGTCCGCCCGCCGCCCCTCACCTGGCCTTGCGCTTCGGCCCCGCGACCCACTGACCTTCGATCAGGGTGGTCCGGGGCGTTGCCGGCAGCCCGAATTCGTTCCGCGCGAGTTCGCCGGCCAGCTGGTCAATCGCCGTCGTGAAAATCCCCAGCCAGGCCTGCCGCACTCCGGGGAACTTAGCGCCTTGCGGCAAATCCATGCTCGCATAGCCCACCTCGGCCGGAACGCGCACACGACGCCGGCGCAACCATCCCACCACCGGATCGGGGTTGTTTCCTATCACCGCGTCCGGCTTGTGCTCGTCGAACCACTGGTTGAAGGCCGCCTCGCCCGGCTCCTTTCCAATCATCAGCGGAGGAATCACCCGTCCGCCATACAACCGCGGCGCACAGAGCGCCGCCGCCTGCCAGAAGTGAAGCGACCGCTCGTCCTCGTCCTTGTGCAACACGCAGCCGATACTCGTGCGCCCGGACGCACGCAGTTCACGGTGGGCGGTCATCAACCCGCTAAAGTGGGCATTCGCCACCCGATGAATGACCACTTGTTGAAAAGAATGACCGATCGCGATGGCCGTATGCCGGTTCCAATCAATGTGCAGCGGCAGCAAGTCGAGCGGCATCGGGGCGACAATAACCCCGCGAATGCCACGATTGAACAGCACGCGCTCCACGCTGGCCGAGTCCCGCCCGCGATGTCCCAGCGCAAACGCCTCCAGCTTGAGGCCCAGTTGTTGCGCCCGCTGCTGCATCGGCTCCCACGAAACCGCCACGGTCGGGGCATGCTTTAATCCTTCGCCCTCCACCAGCATCGCGATGACCTCGCCAGTCGCATTGACGCGCCTCCGACGCACCTGGGCCAACAGCGCGCTCACCAGAATGTTTCCGCGATAATTCATCTGCTTCGCGAGCGCCTGCACCCGCTCGCGTGTCGCCAGGGAAATCGATGGATGATTGCGCAACGCCATCGAAACGGCGGCGTGGCTGAGGCCTAGTTTTGCCGCGAGCTCACGCAAAGAAGGGGGGCGCGCATCCATGGGGTTAACGTGGTAAGTTCCGGAGCGATTGTCTCGAAATGCAATCGGATAAGCATGCACCCACCCCTCCCCGTCATGCTTTCGTCGCGCCACCCCACCCCACGGCCGGACAGTCTTTCCCGTCGGTCACCCGTTCGCACTCTCCGGGGATTCACCCTCATCGAGCTGCTCGTTGTCATCGCCATCATCGGCATTCTGGCCGCCATCCTCATTCCCGTTGTCGGCAAGGCGCGGCAAAACTCCTACAGCGTCCGCTGCTCGACCAATCTGCGCACCATCTACAGCTGGCTCACGATTTATGCCGGTGAAAACAAGGGCGCCTACCCGGCCGCCTTCGGCCCCAGCCCGCGCTACCCCAACAGCACCCAATACTGGACCGAACTTCAGTTCTACATGGAGTCCTCCCGCTCGGCCAACGTCTCCGCCGAAGCCGGCACCGATCTCCGCTTCTGGTATTGCCCCGCTGCGGCCAACACTTTCCCCGAGGAGCCCCACCGCGTGTATCCGATAAACTGTTACGGTCGCGCCCAGGCGAGCGGTATCCGACCCGTCGCCTGCAGCATGCCCGCGCGCACCCTGCTCATCGGCGATGGCGCCCACAACACCGGTGGCAGCTCGCTCGTTTATTTCCGCGATTCCCAGGCCTCCGCCACCGAACGCGCCACGACCGTGCTCGAGGCGCGCCACCTGGCCAAGGTCAACGGCCTCTATCTCGACGGACACATCTCTCCCTTCGCCCTGAACGATCCGCAGCTCGACACCTGGATCACCAACCTCGCCCGATGACCCCTTCATCCCAACTCCTCCCGCGCACCGTCGCCGCCTCGCTCCTGTTCTCCGTCCTCGGCTCCTCGCTCTTTGCACGCGAGCTCAAGGTCGATGCCCGCGGCGGCGCCGACTACACCACGCTCGCAGCCGCCGTAGCTGCGGCCGGTGCAGGTGACACCCTTGTCATCGCCAAGGGCAGCGGTCCGTATCGGGAAACTTTATACATCAAACAGTCCGGCACCGCCGCGACTCCCATCGTCGTCGAGGGGAATGGCGAGACCGTCACCGGATTCGCCCCCCTCGTGTTTCAACGCGAAGGTGACACTTGGACCGCGCGCCTGCCCCAGGCGTTTCCCACGGTGATTGCCTTCAACGGCGTGCGCATCCTGCAGGATGCCGGCGGCACGTTCCTCGGTCCGGTCAAGCTGCGTGAAGACAACCGCACCGTGGAACTCCTGCCCGGCGCTTCGCCCGAAGGCTGGGAGGCCTCCGCCCGTGATTGCGCCGTGCGGGTGACCGGCGCTTCCCACCAGGTGTATCGCAACCTCGTCGCCACCGGCGGCACCAACGACGGATTCAACATCCACGGCGACGGCAAAGGCCTCCGCTTCGAAAACATCACCGCCGCCAACAACCTCGACGAGGGTTTCTCCGCCCACGACGACACCGTCTGCGAGATTCTCGGAGGTGATTTCTGGGGCAACGACAACGGTATCTCCAACAACCTGAACACCGTGATGACCGCCACGGACATCACGATTCACGACAACATCGGCTGGGGGCTCGGGTTCAGTGGAAATACCGTAAGCCACCTCGCCAATGTTCAGATTTGGAACAACGGCATGGCGCAAGTCCGCTTCGAAAGTAAGGCATCCGGCACGCTCAAAAACGTCGTCGCGTGGGCACCGTCCTGGGTCGAGCGCCCCTGGACCACCTACAAGGAATCATCCACTAGCAGGGCCGCCCCCACCGTCTTCCGGGGCGAAGCCCCGCTGCCTTCATCCGAACTTTGGCAGGGCTCTCTCCAAATCGGCGCCAACCCGCCGCCAGCTTTTCCCAAAGCAAAGATTGCTCCTCCCGTTGCTACTTCAATCACGCGTCCCGTCGCAGCCTCGCCCTCCTCCACACCGGCGGCCGTCACTCCCGCTGCGGTCAACGCCTCCGGAGTCGATGTTGCCGCGCTTATCCGTCAGGCGATCAAGTCCGGCCAGCCTTCCCTCCAAATTCCCGCCGGCATTCATCGCGTCTCCGAGACCATCCTCATCGACGACGCGCGCAACCTCACCATCGACGGCACCGGCGTCACGTTGGTGATGACCGACGGCCGCCGCGGACTCTTGCGCATCAACCGAGCCGACCGCCTCCAGCTACGCGGCTTCACCCTTGCCTACGATCCCATCCGCCACACGCAGGCCACGATCACCCGCGTGGCCGCCAACTCTTTTGATTTCGCCGTTCAAGACGGCTATCCTGATCTCACGCCTGACTACTCCCGTCCTCCCGCGCATTTGTTCACCGCCGCCGGACGCCGCCACCCCGACGCCGTCGATTTCTACAAGCCCGCCCTCACCCTGGCCACTCCTCGCACCGGCACCGCGACCGCGCCTTCGTCCTGGCCCGCCACCCTCGCCGCCGGCGACCAGGTGGTCTTTGATCGCCGCGAACTTGATCGCGCCAACGCCGTGGAGATCCGCGAGAACAAAGGCCCCGTTCTCTTCGAGGACTTCACCGTGCTGGACTCGCCCGCGCTGGGTTTCGCCGGCCGCTACTGCGAGGCCGAGGTGATCCTCCGCCGTGTCGTCATCCGCCCGGGCCCGCCGCCCGCCGGCGCCAGGCAGCCGCGTCTCTTTTCCACCAACGCCGACGCCGTCAACTTCGTGCAGTGCCGCATCGGTCCGCGCCTCGAAGCCTGCGACTTCTCCGGCATGGGCGACGACTCGCTCAACGTCCACGGCTACTTTCTTCCCGTTGTGCGCATGCTCTCGCCCACGGTGTTTCTCACGGCGCTGCCCAACGGCCCGAGCGATCTCGTCAAACCCCTGCGTCGCGGCGACGCCCTGCGCATCTATGAGCCCGGCGCTTTCTCGGTCATCAGCGGCGCCACCTTCCGCTCCATCCGCGCCCTGCCCGATGTCGGCGACGTGACCGACGCGGAGATGAAGGTTCTCTACCCGATCGGCCTCGGCCGTATTTTCACCGTCTATCAGGTCGAGCTGGACGCACCCGCGAAGCTCGTGGCGGGCCAATGGTTCGACTGCCCCGCGGTCAACAGCGGCGGCTTCGTCGTTCGTGACAGTTATTTTCATGACCACCGCGGACGCGGCCTGCGCATCATGGCCGGCGACGGCGTGGTGGAGAACAACCGCTTCGAGCGCCTCACCAAGTCCGCTATTTCCGTCGGTCCCGAACTCGGCTTCTGGCGCGAAGCCGGCTGGGTCAAAAACCTCCGCATCACCGGAAACAAAATCCGCGACGTCGGCATCGACCGGAGTCTTGCCGCCAACGGCTCCTATGTGCCCGGCGCCATCGGCGTGTTCGTCCACACCCAAAGCGGCAAGCCGCCTTATCCTCCTGGCAACGAGGACATCGTCATTGAAAACAACCTGATCGAGGGCAGTTCCGTCGCCGGCATCCATGCCTACGCCGCCGCCGGCATCACCATCCGCGGCAACACGCTTCGCCGCACCAATCTCGTTCGCACCGCCGGCTCGTCCGATCCGGTCAACCACCTCGTCACCACCGGCCCCATTTCCACCGAAGGCGTCGCCGGCGTGAAGCTTGAGAACAACACCGTCACTCCATGAACCTTCTCCACCCCTCTTCACTCACCGCTTTCGGCCTGCTTGTGCTCGCCGCCGCCGTTCCCGCCCGCGCCTTCTCCGCCGCGGAAGACTTCAGCTCATACTCAGCACCCACGACCTTCACGAACGCCGCCGTCATCAGCACCGCAGGAGCGGGCACCGCCGGCACGGGCGCGAGTGGCAACGGCTGGCTTACCGGCTGGCGCAGCTCCACCAGCACGGGTCTAGCCCAGACCGTAGGCGTCAACAACAGCTCGCCGGTCAACTCAGGAGGCAACTATCTTACCGCCAACATAGTCACCAAATCCGACGGCGCCGATGTGGGAAAAGACGCCACGAGTATCGCCCGTGCCTACGATGTCGTCGGTGGAGGCCTGGCCGCATCATCCGCCGTGACCGTCAGTTTTGATTTCCGCGTGGATGCCATCGACACAGCCAACATGCGCTACGACTTGTTCGACAACTCCACCCGCGGCACCGGCGCCACCAGTGCCAGCTACAACTTCAGAACCTCAAACGGCGTTTGGGGTTACTTCAACGGGATAACCTTGGTCGAGACGACCATGGCCTTCACGGCCGGCACCACCTACTCGTTCAGCATCGTCCTGAATCCCATCGCGTCGACCTATACGTTCTCCCTCGGCAACGGCGTCACTTCGGTCTCGGGAACCTCGGCCGCCTTTCGCAACTCCGGCTTCGCCACGGATGCGGCCACGGGCTCGGTCGGCGGCCGGTGGCTGACGTTTAACGCCAACGAGACCACCAACGTGCTAGGCCAGACCACGACGTTCTCGGTGGACAACATCTCGATCAGCGCAGTCCCCGAACCTTCGACCTACGCTTTGTTTTCCGGCGCGGCTTTCCTTGGGACCGCTGCTCTTCGCCGGCGATCACGCCGTTAACCACGGCAGGCTCATTCACCTCTTTTCGGTCAGACTCCGACAAGAGCCTGCCCTCGGTCTTCTCGACTTTTCTGCATTAGCACCTCCCTACCCCACTCATGAAATCCGGATTTACCCCTTCCGTTTTCTTCGCGGCCGTCTCGTTGACGGCTTTGCTCGCCTCTTCCTCAACCCACGCCCGTGACCTGCTCGTCGATCAACGCGGCGGCGCACCTTACACCACGCTCGCCTCAGCCACGTCCGCCGCGGTCGCCGGCGACACCATCATTCTCGCCAAGGGCAGCGGCCCCTACCGCGAAGCACTCACACTCACCACCTCCGGCACCGCGACGGCTCCGATCATCGTCGAAGGCAATGGCGAGACTGTCACCGGCTTCGACCCGCTGGTGTTCACTCAAAGCGGCGGTGTCTGGATTCACACGTTGCCCGCCACCTTCGCGACCACGCCCGTTGTCATCACTTCGCAAGGTCGCCGTATTCTTCAAGACCAGGCCACCGGCAACTTCATCGGCCCCGTCTTCCTCCGCGCAGACGGCAAAACCCTCGAACTCACCTCGGGCACCTCGCCGCTGGGCTGGGAGATTTCCGCACGCAGTTACGTCGTGTCGCTCAACAACGCTTCCCATCACGTCTACCGCAACCTTCTCGCCACCGGCAGCAAGAACGACGGCTTCAATCTCCACGGTGCCGGCACGAATCTCGTCTTCGAAAACATCGCCGGTTTCAACAACCTCGACGAAGGCTTTTCCGCCCACGAAACGATCAACTGCACCATCAACGGTGGCCGGTTCTGGGCCAACGACAACGGCATCGCCAACATCAACGACGCCGTGATGAGCGCGACCAACGTCAAGGTTCACGACAACCTTGGCTGGGGCCTCTGGCTCGCCGATAACACGCAGAGCACCCTCACGAACGTCCGCGCGTGGAACAACGGCGTCGTGCAAATCCGCTTCGACGCCAGCGCCGCCGGCACCGCCACCCAGGTCTCTTCGTGGACGCCGTCGTGGAGCACGCCGCCCTGGCGCCGCTACATGGAATCCAAAACCGTCACCACGTCGGGCTCCTTGGGCGGCAACGCCACTTACACGCCCGTGCCGTTCTGGACCGGTGCGCCCGCCACGGTGGTTTCGCCCGCCGCGCCCGTTGCGATCAACCCGACCAGCACCACGGCCGTTCCATCCGTCACGTCGTTGATCACCGGCGCCGTCAGCGCCGGACGCCCGCTGGTCGTCCTGCCTTCCGGCATTCACCCGATCTCCAGCCAGATCAACATCACCAACGCCAACAACCTCGAGATCGACGGCACCGGCGCCACGTTGCTGACCACCATTCGCAAGCGCATCACGCTCTACGTAAGCGGCGGCAACAACCTCGTCATCCGCGGCCTTAACATCGACTACGATCCGCTGCCGTTCACGCAGGCCACCATCACCGGCGTCACGTCCACCGTCATCAACTTCACCGTCCACGACGGCTATCCCGACATCGCGACCGACTTCGGCTCCACTCCGCCCACGCATTTATTCAGGCCCAACGGAAACCGTCATCCCGCCGCCTACGATTTCTACAAGCCCACGCTCGGCATCATCACCCCTCGCACCGGCACGCTGACCAAGACCGGCCCCAACTGGCCCGCTTCGCTCGCCATCGGCGATCTGCTCGTGCTCGACCGTCGCGAGGCCGACGCCACCAACGCCGTCGAGATCCGCAACAACCTTGGTCCCGTCACCTTCGAGGATTTCACGATTCTCAGTTCGCCCACGCTCGGTTTCGCCGGTCGCTACGGCCAGGGTCTCGTCACGTTCCGCCGCGTCGCCTTGCGCCCCGGTCCGAAGCCCGTCGGCGCCACCCAGCCACGCCTGTTCTCGACGAACGCCGACGCCATGAACTTCGTCCAGTGCCGCGTCGGGCCGCTCATCGAGAACTGCGACATCTCCCGCCAAGGCGACGACTCTCTCAACGTCCACGGCTACTTCTTCAAGATCACCACCGTTCTTTCGCCCACCAGCTTCCAGTTCACCAATCCCGGCACCTCCGGATTCCTCAGTCCCATCATCGCCGGCGACACCGCGCGTTTCCACGCCGCCGGAAATTTCAACGTGTTAAGTAACGGCACCATCGCATCGACCAGCGTAGTCGGCAGCACTGGTGGAATCACCACGTATCAGGTCAATCTCTCCGCCGCACCGTCCACCCCTGTCGCCGTCAACCAGTGGTTCGACGTTCCGCAGGTCAACTGCCCCGGCTTCATCGTTCGCGATAGTTACTTCCACGACCATCGCGGCCGCGGCCTGCGCATCATGGCCAACAACGGTCTCGTCGAGCGCAACCGCTTCGAGCGTCTCACCAAGGCCGCCGTCTCCATCGGACCCGAGCTCGGCCAGTGGCGCGAGGCCGGCTACGTCAACAACGTCACCGTCCGCGATAACGAGATCCGCAACATCGGCGTGGACATCAGCCTTTCGGCCAACGGCGTGCCCACCCAGGGCGCCATCAGCGTCTTCCTCCACAGCGATACCAACACCGCGCCCTACTACGCCGGCAACAGCAACATCACGCTCGAGGACAACCTCATCGAGGAAACCTCTGTCTCCGGCATTCACGCCTACGCGGTCACCGGTCTCATCGTTCGCGGCAATGTTCTTCGCCACACCAACCTGATCCGCAGCCCCGGCACCGATCCGACCAACGGTCTCGTCACCACCGGCCCGATTTCAATCTCCGCCGCGACCAGTCCGACCGTGGCGGACAACAGCACGCTCGTCCTCGAAGATTTCGAAACCTACACGTCCGGCACGTCCTTCACCACGGGCACGAGCCTCGGCACCACCGGCGATGGTTGGGCCTACGCGTGGCGCACCGCGAGTTCCTTGGCCACCACCACGGGCACCGTCACCGCCACCACGCCGCTCGACGGCGGACAACGTCTCGGCGTTTCCGTCACCACGCAATCCGGCAAGACCTCGTCCAACGCCGCGGTCGGTCGCGGTTACTTCGTTCCCGTCACCACCAGCCCCTACGACTACGCGTTCCGTTTTCGCGCCGACACGCTCCCCGCCAACATCCGCTACGTCCTTTGTGAAAACCGCATCCGTGCCGCCGGTCCCGACGGCTCCACCACCTGGCAGATCGCCAACGTCAGCGGCACCTGGCGCGTGTTCAACGGTTCCGCCAACAGCGGGCCCAACACCTACGTCGACACCGGCCTGAGCGCATCGGCGGGCACCGCCTATGACTTCGCGGTGACCATTGATCCGGTGACTCGCAAGTGGTCCGTCACCATCAGCGACGGCACCTCCAGCGTCACGCAGACCAATCTTAATTTCCGCACCACCACGTTCACGACCGACACCACCGAGGCCATCGGCGGACGCTGGCTGACCTTCTCCGCGCAGGAAGTGCTGAGCGGCGCCACCACTGTCGGCGCCACCGGCACGTTCTCAATCGATGGCATCGCGGTCCATGCCGCCCTGCCCTGATCCGTCCCTCTTTTTCCATGCAATCGTCCCCGTCCTCTTCCTCTTCCAAACAACGCTACGCGCTCGTCGGCACCGGCGGGCGCGCGCCGATGTTCCTCGATCCGATCGCGGACACCTACCGCGACTCCTGCGAACTCGTCGGCCTCTGCGATATAAGCGCGACCCGCCTCGCCTGGCATCAGCAACGCCTCGCGCTCGCCTACGGGACAACGCCACCGCCCGCCTACGCCGCCGCGGACTTTGATCGCATGATCGCCGAGCAAAAGCCCGACACTGTCATCGTCTGCACGCCCGACTACACCCATCACGAATATATCGTCCGCGCTCTCGATGCCGGCTGCGACGTCATCTCTGAAAAGCCCCTCACCACCAGCGCGGACAATTACACCGCGATCTCCGACGCCGTCCGCCGCAGTGGTCGCACCGTGCGCACCACCTTCAATTATCGTTGGGGAATCGGTGCCACCACGGTGCGCAGGCTCATCGCCGAGGGTGCCATCGGCAAAGTGAAGCACGTAGACTTCGAATACATGCTCAACACGTCCCATGGCGCCGACTATTTCCGCCGCTGGCACAGTTACAAAAAATACTCCGGCGGTCTCCTCGTCCACAAATCCACGCACCACTTCGACCTCGTCAACTGGTGGATCGACGCCATCCCCGACACCGTCTTCGCCATGGGCGATCTCGTTTTCTACGGGAAGGACAACGCCGTCGCCCGCGGACAGGAAGCCCTCACCGCCTACCCTCGCTACACCGGAGAACCCAAGGCGGCCGGCGATCCGTTCCGCTTCGACTTGCAACGCGATCCCACGCTCAAGGCCCTCTACCTGGATGCCGAGGCCGACAGCGGCTACCTGCGCGATCAAAACGTATTTCGCGAAGGTATCGATATTGAGGATACAATGAGCGTCATGGTCCGCTACCGCACCGGCGCCATGCTCAGCTATTCGCTCAACGCCTTCTGCCCCTGCGAAGGGTTCCGGGTTTCGATCACCGGCGACGCCGGCCGCATCGAATACGTCGAGGAACACGCCTCGCACATCATCACCGGCGACCGCGACATCAAGATCGAGTCCCACGGCGACGAGCCCACGCGGCTCACGCTGCACCCGCTCTTCGAGGCACCCCGCCGCGTGCCGATCCCCAAGGTCGATGCGCCCCACGGCGGCGGCGACCCGCTCATCCAGGAGCAGATTTTCTCCGCCCATCCGCCGGCCGATCCTTTCCGCCGCGGCGCCGGCCACGAACAGGGCGCCGCGTCCCTCCTCATCGGTGCCGCCGCCAACCGCGCCCTCGCCACCGGCCAGCCCGTCCGCATCGCCGACATCGCCGAGCTCAAGTCCGGCGCCCGCCACCTCAGCCAGCTGATCTGACCGCCCCATGTATTTTAATAAAATCCGCCACCCGGCCAATTTCGTTTTCTCCGCCCGTCCCGCCTCCGTTGAAAACCTCGGCGGCGACGTCCACCGCTTGCGCCTGCGCGGCGCCAAGCCCTGGAAAAATCCCAGCCAGGCCGAGCTCGCCACGACCATCGCCGGCGAGAGCCGCCACAGCGTCGCCGTCACCAAGGACAACGGCCTCAGCCTCACCGAATCCGCCACCGGCCGTTCCCTGCTTTCCGGCTTTCCCGGCGCCACCTTCGGCACCTGCGGCTCCGCCTGGATGCTCCAGTTCCGCCACACGGCCGGCCTCGAATTCTACGGCCTCGGCGAACACAACAAGGGCCTCGAAAAATCCGGCCAGCGCGTGAAGTTCTGGAACACCGACCTCTGGGCCGATTTTTCCATCTTCGAGATCCGCCACGGCCATCCCAATCCGATGTATGTCGCCATCCCGTGGCTCATCGTGAAACAGGGCAACGACTACCTCGGCATCCTCGTCAACCACCCCGGCGCGGTCTTCATGGATCTCGCCTCGTCGTTCATCTGGTCCGCCGACAACCCCGATGATCGCAACCGCGGCTCGTTTTACCTCGGCGCGCCCGACGGCGAACCCGACGTCTACATCATCGTCGGTCCGTCGCTCCCCGAGCTCACCCGCAAACTCCAGCAACTCGTCGGCCGCACTCCGCTTCCTCCGCTCTGGGCCCTCGGTCATCATCAATGCCGCTGGGGCTACGCCAGCGCGAAGGATCTCCAGTCGCTCGACCGCAAATTCACCGAGCACCGGATCCCCACCGACGGCCTGTGGTTGGACATCGACTACATGGACCGCTACAAGGTCTTCACCTTTGACGCGAAACACTGGGGCAACTCCACGCAGTTGCGCAGCTCCCTCGCCGCCCTCGCCAAAAAAGGCCGCCGCGTCATCCCCATCCTCGATCCGGGCGTCAAGGTCGAGCCCGGCTACGTCGTGCAGGACGGCGGACTCAAGGCCGGAATCTTCTGTCTCAATCCCGCCGGCCAGCCTTACATCGGTTTTGTCTGGCCGGGCAAAACCTACTTCCCCGACTTCAGTCTCCCCGAGGCGCGCTCGTGGTGGGCCGCCCACGTGAAGGACTTTGCCAGGCTCGGAGTCGCCGGCGCCTGGCTCGATATGAACGATCCTTCCGTCGGCAACGCCGAGCTCGACGACATGCTCTTCGACCACGGCCGCCAGCCGCACGAGTATTACCATAACCAATACGCGCTTGGCATGGCCAAGGCCTCGCACGAGGGCTTCCTCGCCGCGCGCCCCGACGAACGCCCCTTCCTGCTCGCCCGCAGCGCCTTCATCTCCAGCTCGCGCTACACCGCCGTCTGGACCGGCGACAACGTCGCCAACTGGCACCACCTGCGCACCAGCATCCCGCTCAGCATCGGCCTCGCGTTGTCGGGCCAGCCGTTCAACGGCCCCGATGTCTGCGGCTTTGCCGACGACACCAACCCCGCCCTCGCCGTCGCGTGGTATAAGGCCGGGTTCCTGTTCCCGTTTTTGCGCAACCACTCGATGCTGAACTCCCGCCAGCAGGAGCCGTGGGCGCTCGGTGCCTCCGCGCTGAAAATCATCAGCCACTACATCCGGCTGCGCTACAAACTGCTCCCGTATCTCTACCAAAACTTCATCGCGCAGGAGCAGACCGGCGAGGCCATCCTCCGTCCGCTCTTCTACGACTACGCCGACACGGCGGCTCTCCCGCTCTCCAAGATTGGCGACCAGTTTATGGTGGGTCGCGACCTCCTTCAGGCTCCCGTCGTCGAGGAAAACACCCGTGACCGCCAGGTCGTTCTCCCCGGCGCACACCGCTGGTTCTCCGCGCAGGACGGACGCTGGCTCGATGGGGGTCGCACGCATGCAACGTCCGCCGGCCCCGTCGAGACTCCGCTCTATTTCCGCGAAGGCGCGCTCGTGCCGATGCAGATCGGCGAACGCACCACGCAGAAAAACGACCTCGGCAAAATCGAGCTCCACTGCTTCCTGCGCCGCGACAGTTCCGCGTCCGCCACTTCGACCTACGCTTTCGACGACGGCCTGAGCTTCGCCTACCAAAAGGGCAAACGCACCACCGCCACGTTCACCGCCCGCGTCGAAGACGGTGCACTGGTGCTCACGGTCGACAACTACCAGCCCGGCTTTGGGCCGCTCTCCGTGCAAGTCATGCTTCACGACCGCTTCCAATCCGTCGTCTTCGTTCACAAGGGTCGCCGCCAGTCGCTTCCGCTCACCTCCGCCCGCGTGAAACTCACCGGTCGCGCGCTGTCGGTAAAATGCACCGCGCTCAAAAAAATCGGCTGATCCGCCAAGGCCGCAGACCCCTCTCGTTCCTCATGTGCTCCGCCATCAACGCCCACCTTCTCCGCCATAATCTACGCATCGCGGACAATCCCTGCATCAGTCCGGACTTCTGCCTCGATTGGCCCGCCTTGAAGGCAAAGGTGCTCACGGCGAACACGCTCACCCGCCACGAAAAAAGCCGCTTCGACACCGTCCACGGCGAATGGACGTTGCTCGAGGATGCCGGCACCGGCGACTGCGCCTGGCATCTTGCCGCCCTCCCCGGGATCTCCGCCACCGCAGTGCTGGCCGAAGGAATCGCGTCCACGGCACAAGAAGTGTTTTTCCCGGCCACGTTCGCCAATTTGCTCACGTTAAAAAACCTCGTGCTCGAGGCCGACCCGGAGTCGTGTATTTTTCCAACCGCGAGTGGCGCGCTCGGCCGGCGTTCGATTGGCGTCGGCGCCCGTTTCACCACCTTGCACTGGCCCGCGGTCGAGTGGGTGATGGGAGCGCTGGGCATCGGTCTCACCGCCAATCAAAACTCCATCCCCCGCGAACTGGTTTACGACGTGGATGCGATGCTCGACGGACGTCTCGACACCGTGCCGTTTCCTTTCATAGGGACCAACGTTCCCGAAGGTCACCAAGGACAAAGCGTCGAGGGCATGAGCCACGGCTGCATCCTCTCCAAGCTCAAGACCGGCTTTCACCACAGGCGCATCGCCTGGAGTTTTAACGCCGACCATCAGCCCATCGGCGGAAAATTCGACATTCGTGAACCCGAACTGGTGCGGGGTTGCCTGCTCGCCAGCTACATCACCTTCGACCTGTCGCCCGAACTGGCTGCAGGCTCGCGAGCCCGACTGGAAGATCTCGATGCATCCCTCGTGCAGACGGTGCGAAACCGCGTCGGCGGCCTCGGCTTGCAGCTCGACGAAGCCACCTTTCGCAACCTCGTGGAAACGGTCTGGCCCGCCCTCGCCAAGATGAAACGGCGAGACGCCCTCTACACCGCCGCCCGCGCCGCCGCGTTCACCACCTCGGCAGGCCGGGCCTACCTGCGCGAGTTATCCATCGACGAATTGCCAGGCCTCACCACGCCGGAAACCACCGCCGTCATGCTGGCCCTGTGCGAAGCCCTCGATCTCAAAATCCACTTCATCGCCCCCGCTTTCGGTTTCCAAAAAAACTCCCCCTATGCCGACAACGCCGCCCTGCGCGTCTTGATCGAACGGCAGTGGAACGTATGCCGCGCCTTTGGCACCAGCATCGGGTTTCATTCCGGCTCCGGTAAATCGGCGGATAATTACCGCGTCATGGGCGAGGTCACCGGCGTGAACCTGGAGATCAAAACCAGCGGTCGTTACACCTATGAAATGGGTCGGGCCCTTCACGCCTCCTCCGACGCCGCGGATCAATCGTTATGGCGCGACTGGCATGCGTTCACCCTGGAACTGGCGGTGCAAAGCAGCTTCAGCGAAGATGAGACCGAACGCCGTATGGCGCGCGGCTTTGTCGTCCATGCGCTGACCGAAGCCGGACACGATCACGACATCTTTGCCACGGCCGAAAGCACCCAGGCCGCGTTGCTCGCCCTCACGCCAAGCCCCGAGCACATGTTCTGGTTTGAGTATAACTTCCTCTACGTCCTCGCCAAAAACGGCCGCGCTGAAAAATCCGCACTTGGCGACCACTCTCCCGACGGATACCGGCAACGCGCCCGCTTCTACGCGATCAGCAACGAGGCCCGTCTCCGCTACGCCCAGAACGTAGCTGCCTACGTGCTCTTCCTGTCCGAGCAGACCGGCTTGGCCCCGTCCGACCGCTGCGCCACCGCCCGAGACCGGCTGAACGGCTACCGGCAATACGACGCTCTCATTGCAGATATCGCCCCGCCTGAAGCGTCCGCCCGCCGATCATCGTGACTCCACTCAAGCCAACGCGCGGCTTCGCCCTGTTGATCACCATCACGCTGCTCGCGTTTTTGGTGCTGCTGCTGGTGTCGCTTGCCTCGTTGACGCGGGTCGAAACCGAAGTTGCGGGCAATGGCCAGAAGCTGGCCGGCGCCCGCGCCAACGCCCTCATGGCGCTCAATCTCGCGCTCGGCCAGCTCCAGAAGTTCGCCGGTCCCGATCAGGTCGTCAGCGCCCGCGCCGATATCACCACATCCGGCTCGCTCCTCCAGCCCTACCTCACCGGTCTGTGGAAAACCACCAACGCCACGTCGACTCCCGACGTCTGGCTGGTCAGCGGCAACGAGACATCCCCCGTTACCAAAACCCCCGCCAACGTCCTTGATCCCGCCACCGGAACCGAGCCGGTGGTGGACGGCGCTTCCGGCTACGTCTTTCTCGTCGGCTCCAATTCTGTCTCGGTCCCCGCACAACGTGTGCGCCTCGAAAAAAAGCCCGTCATCGCACCCGCCGGTTCGGTTCCCGGACTCGCGGCCGCCACGACCATCGGCAACTACGCGTGGTGGATCGGCGACGAGGGTATCAAGGCCAGTGCCAGCCTCGTCAACCCGCTGCTCGCCGCCAACCCCATCGCCTACGACAACGCAACCGGCAGCAGCGGTCAGGGCGACAACTGGACCACCGAGCCCCTCAAGCGCGCCCGCCTCGACCAGATGCAGCTCACCCGTCCGCGGCTGGAGCAGATTTTCCCCACGCTCGATCCCGACACCAGCGGTCTCATCCCTTTGTCCAAGCTCCGCAATTCGTCGCAACTCCTGCTGATGCCGAACCCGCCGGTCGCCGTCGATCTGAAGGCCCGGTTCCACGACATCACCCCGCTCAGCCGCGCCGTGCTCGCGGACCTCACCGCCGGACGCCTCAAAAAAGATCTCTCGGATATCACCGCCTCGCTCAACCCCGCCGTCCTCAAATTTCAACAAGCCCGCTTCACATTGGCGGGCGCACCCTCGGGCGTTTATGATGCCTACTACACGCCGGTCGCCGCCGCCGATCCCACCGCCACGACCTACCCCGCCTACTCCCTCGGCCCCGTGCTCACCGAGGTCGGTGTGCGTCTCAATTTCTACCTGAACAGCACCGACAACAAGGTCCACTACGCCTACGTCATCGATGCCGAGTTGTGGAATCCCTACTCCGCCCACCTGCGCCTCTCCGCCGCCGCTCCGCTCACGCTGGAGATCAGCGGCCTGCCCACCTTCACCGTGAGGACTGACGGACTCACCGACACGTCGCTCACGCTCCCCACGCTCACCGCTTCCTTCGACCCGTCCCTCACCTCCGACCCCGCGAATCCGTGGCGCGAGGGCCGTATCCGTGTGTTTCGCGGCACCGGCAGTCTGCCACAGGTTTCTCCCGTCACCACGCCTCCCGCCACCATCACGATCTTCGACGATGTCGTGCCCGGCGCACCGGTCGATCCCGCCGCCACCATCGTCACGTTGAACTATGTCGCGAGCACTTCGTTCACCGCCGTGCTCAAGGTCAACGGCGACATCCTCTCCGCCTACGCGCCTCACCTCCTCTCGGGCGCTCCCCTCCAATACAACGCAGGCAGCACCACCAACTCCGGCGGACCCGCTCCCGGTCCCGCCGGGTATATCGTCGGCTACGGCTACGAGTTCGCGGACTCCATCACCGCCTTCACGGGCGATGTGACCAATCCCAACTACGCCTCGGGCGATCCGCGCCTGCCGTCCATGAAGACCATGTTTTATAACAACGGGTCCGCTCCGTGGAACGCAGGCAACCCCCGCAACAACACGTCCGGTATCGGAACCGCCAATACATTCAGCACCGGCGGCATCTATGTGCACTATGATCTCCCCCGCCAGGAGATCACTTCGGTCGCCATGCTCACCCATGTGATCGGCGCCAAATCCTACGGCACGGGCAACATCTGGGGCGGCGCCGCCAACACCGTTTTCGACCAATATCATGTCTCCACCGTGCCGCGCTTCGCCACGACCTGGACGCCCGAAAACGGCCTCCCGCTACCCAATCGCTACGCAGAGATCTACCATCCCGAAAATACTCCGGTCATCCCGCTCGCCGACCTCCGCGCGTCCGCCAACTCCGCCCGTTACTTCCTCCAGAAAGGCGCCTTCAACATCAACTCCACGTCCATCGAGGCCTGGCGCGCCGTGCTGGGCTCCAAGTTTGCCGCTTGGAAATATTCAGGCTCAACGGCGACCGGTGTCGCGTTGGATAACGTCTTCTTCCGCCTGCCGCACGGCGCGCAACAAATCACCAAGCCGCCGCTGATCACCGGAGGCATCGCTAATCTGACCGCAAGAAATCAAAACCCGTCCCAAACCGGCGGGCGCCAACTCACCTCCCAGGAAGTGACCGACCTCGCCACGCAGATCGTCGCCCAGATCCGTGCGCACGGGCGGCCCTACGTGTCCCTCGCAGAGTTCGTCAACGACGGCGTGATCGACAAAGCCATCGCCGCCGTCCCCTCGATCAACGCGGTCGTCCCCGGCATATTCACCGTCGGTCGCCGCTTCACCCCGGGCGCCCTCATCCAATCCGATGTGATCGGCGCCATCGCCCCGTTCATGACTGCGCGTTCCGACACGTTCGTCATCCGCACCTACGGCGACGCGCAGAATCCCATCACGGCCGCCGTCGATGGCCGCGCCTGGTGCGAGGCCGTGGTGCAACGCCTTCCCGATCTTGCCGAAAACGTCTCCGCCCCCATCGCCGACGTCATCGCCCCTTCCACCGCCACTTATCCCTTCGGCCGTAAATTCAAAATCATCTCCTTCCGATGGCTCTCCGCGTCCGACATCTGATTCTTCTCGTCTCCGCTCTCTTCATTCTGTGCGGAGCTTCCCTGACCGCCCAGCCGCCGGCCACGGACACCGCCTTGGTGTTCACCGTGTATGCGCCCATCGACTCCCCGCTCTGGGAGCAGCTTTACTTTCTGCCCGCCGGCAAACCACCCGTGAAACTGGCGTTTCTCCCTAACAGCCGTTCCGTGCCCATCAAACTCACCGGCGGCCCGAAGCCGCTCGTCTTCGGCGTCGAACGCATCGATCCCGAAACACGCCAGAAAACCTACGTCCCCGTGGCCGAAACCGCCTGGCCCGAAGCCGCCGCCAAGGCGCTCGTGATCTTTAGCACCGCCGCGGGAACCGGCCCGCAGGTTCAACTCGTCGCCGTCGACGACGGACTCAAAGCCTTCCCTCTGCGCAGCGTGCGCTTCTTCAACGCGACCGGCGTTCCCCTGCTGGTCAAGGTCGCGTCGTTCGAGGGCGAGGTGGCTCCTGGCATTTCGCCCGCCCGCCCCTATTCGGTCGTATCTGACAATCCACTACAGGTCGGCACGTTCCCGTTGGGGATAGCGATCAACGATCCGCAGGCCGGCGGACGCCTGCTCTACCAGGGCAGCGGCGAGGCCTGGCCCTTCGCCCGCTCGCTGATCGTCATGGTCCCGCCACGCCCGGGATCGACCGACCTCGAGCTCCGCATACTCGTGGACACCCCGCGTATCCCGCGTCAACCCACCACCGAATCCACCAACTGAACCGGCAACACCTCCGCGTCGCCGATGACGACCGCCTTGGCGATCTCCGCCTGCGCGGCCGCCAGCTTCGCCTCGTCGTTTGCGTGAACCACCGCGAGCACATCACCCGCCGCAACACGTTCACCGATTTTCACGAGTGCGGTGAAGCCCACCGCGTGATCGACCGCATCCTCGGCCTTCACCCGACCCGCGCCTAATCGCAGCGCCGCCAGTGCCACCGTCATCGCGTCGACCGACTGCACGTAGCCGCCTGTCGTCGCCCGCACTTCCTTCAAAAACTTCGCCCGCGGCATCGCGTCCAAATCGCCTCCGCCCTGCGCTGCCACAATCTCATAAAATTTCTTCAACGCCGCGCCATTCGCGACCACCTCGCGTAACCGCGTCTCTCCGTCCTTCGCGTCCTTGGCCACTTTCGCGAGACACAACATCTCCGCCCCCAGCGCATATGTCACCTCCATCAAATCCGCGGGCCCGTTTCCTTTTAAACACTCCACGCACTCGGCCACTTCGAGCGCATTGCCCACCGCGCGCCCAAGCGGCTGATCCATTGCGGTGAGCAGGGCGCGCGTCGGTTTCCCCATCGCGTTGCCGATATCCACCATCGCCTGCGCCAAGGCGCGCGCATCCTCTTTCTTTTTCATAAACGCACCGCCGCCAAATTTCACATCGAGCACGAGCGCATCGATGCCCTCGGCGAGTTTTTTGCACATGATCGACGCACAGATGAGCGGCAGGCACTCGACCGTCGCTGTAACGTCGCGCAACGCATAAAGTTTTTTGTCCGCCGGTGCCAGGTCCTTGGTCTGCCCGATGAGTGCACATCCCACGCGCTCCACGCGCTCGCGATATTCCTCCAGCGAGAGCCCCACGCGAAATCCCGGGATCGCCTCCAGCTTGTCCAGCGTTCCACCCGTGTGCCCCAGCCCGCGTCCGCTGATCATCGGCACGGCCACTCCACACGCCGCGATCATCGGCGCGAGGTGAATAGAGATTTTATCGCCGACCCCACCCGTCGAGTGCTTGTCGACCTTGGGTGCCTTCACCGAAGACAGGTCGGCGACGACGCCCGACTTCATCATCGCATCGGTCAACGCCACGGTTTCCACCGTGGTCATCCCGCGAACAAAAATCGCCATGAGCATCGCACTCAACTGGTAGTCGGCCCACGACCCATCAGTCGCTCCCCGCACAAACGCCGCGATCTCATCCGACGACAACACATGCCCGTCCCGTTTCCGTGCGATCACCTGCTGCGGCAAAAACGTCATGGCTCCAAGCCAGCCACACCGCGCCTCCGGTGCAAGCCCTCGGCCGTAGGGAAGCGTGTTTCGTTTTTCTTGAAGCGAACTTCGCTATTATGGAAGCACCTCCCGTTGTGACGTCCTTGGACGCCCAGCATGTTAACCTCATGCAAACCCCACGCCTCACGAGCTCCCTCCTGATTTTGGCCGCCCTGTGCACGCTTTGCGTCGGCTCCGTTCGCGCCGATATCATCTTCGGAAACCTGGCCGGCTACACCAACGACGGCGGTCAGAGCGGGGCCGGATCACAGATCAACGCCGTCAATAGCGGAGGCAGCAACATGGTCACCGGCAAAGGTATCGGGTTCACCATGGGACTCACTTCCTACAGTGTCACCAGCCTCACCCTGCGCCTGAATAACGTGAACGATAATCCCGGCGTCGATGTCCCGACTGTCTCGATCTACACCGCCAACGCCGGCACCGCCGGCTCCGGTTCAGCCGGTCAGGCCAACACATTGGTCGGAACCTTCACGAATCCTACGCTCAACGCCGGCACCACTGCGGCCAACTACACGTTCACCCCCGCCGCCTCGATCACGCTCAACGCCAGCACCCGCTACCTTATTATTGTTCGCCAGCTCAACTTCGTGACGGACACCGTTCAGGAATTCAACTGGCTCAACGGCAACGGCACGGTCGCCCCCACGGGCGTCGCCGGTAGCGGATACGCCGTGTTCGGCGGGACCTCGAATCCCGCAAGTTGGACCAGCAGCTCCAGCCAATTTAACTGGTTCCAAATCGACGGCACTGTCTCCGCCGTCCCCGAGCCGAGCACCTACGCCGCCCTCGCCGGCATCGCTTCCCTCGGCCTCGTCCTCATCCGCCGCTCGCGCCGTCAGCGCCTGTCGTAAAATCCCGCACTCACGGCCCGAGCAAGAACTGGCGCGGCGACAGGCCGCTGCTCTTCTTGAACCAGTCTGAAAAGTGGGAAAGCGAATGGAAGCCGAGCTCACCGGCGACCTCTTTCACGCTCACTCCCCGCATCCGCAAACGCCGGCGCGCATGATCCATACGCCGGGTATGGAAGTAATCGTGTGGAGTCTGGTGCAGCTCGTCTTGGAATAACTGTTGCACCCGCCTCCACCCCACCGGCAGTTCCACCTTTTTGGCGATGTCGCGGAAGGATGCGCTCAATGGATACCGGTCCACGATATCCTTCACTTCCCGCACGATCGCACTGCGAGCCATCGGAAAATCCGGCGCGATCCCGTGAAGCTCAAACACCGGATGCAGACGGCTGAACCAATTCCAAAACGCGAGCTGCTGCCGGATCGAACTGCCTGCATCCGACGGCGGCACATGCGACGCCGTTACAAAATCGACTTCCCTCCTGTCCGGATGAAACTCGCGCAACAACGCCAGTGAGGCCGTAAGCAACCGGCGATAGGCGACATTCGCCTTACGTGCTTCGGCGGAGATACGCACATTGAGTCCTTGCGCATAGACCGGGTGTCGCGTCGCCCACATAAGGTCATAACCGACCGACAACACCTGCGAACCCGCGGTAATGCGGTGATTGCGCACCGTGCGAGATCCTAAAAAAAGATCGCCCGCCTCGCACCTCACCGTTTGTCCGTTTTCGAATGCCAGTTCGATGCACCCCTTCTCTACGAAGAAGACCGAGCCGGGGACTTCCAAGAATCTCCCCCAGTCCTCGTTGCTGCTCGCCGGAGCTCCTTTATACACCCAATGCACCTGCGCATGAACCTCCTCCCTGGAGAGAACACCTGTCAGTATATTGGGAGCGGATTCCATAAATGGACAAAGGGGTTCGAACGTCCAAACCCTGATGACGCCTGCCTCACAGGGCAAGCAGGCCATTTCTTGCAACCCGCCGCAAAACCAGCGTCGTGTCGCTGCCCCTGAAAAATTCGTAATCCACCGAAACCACCGACGACGCGATTCCCTCCCTCGCCAGATCCGCCCGCAACCGGCCGAGCTCTCGATACGGTTTTCCATCCGGTCCGCACACCGGATGGATGCGCACCTCATCCCGACTCACGCGCACCAGCTCCCGGCACGCCGCGAGATGAAATGCGTAATCGAACAACCGTTCATAAATAAACAACAGGTGCGCGCAGAGCACGACATCGAACGCCCCGTCGGCAAACGGCAGTCGCGGCAACGCTCCGCCCACATAACGGTTGTCCAAAAAACCCGCCTCATAATCCGCCAGGAATATCTCCGCCGCTGTCCGACGTTCGCGCTCCGCTTCATCCAGCGACGCGAAGGACTTTAGCCGGAAGATCTCCGGCTTCGCCCGCATCTGTCGCAACGTGCGCGCATAATCGAGCCGCACATGCGCCGACAGCGTTTCGGGCGAGCAGCCATACAAAGGATCAACCGCCGTGGCACGAATGCCACAGCGCGTTGCCTCGGCCGTGAAGGCCGACGGACCCGCCGCAACATCCAGCACGGCGCGCCCGCGCAGTGCGGCGACATCGAGCGGGAAAAACTTCGCATACTCGGCCAGAGAGCGGCCAAAGAACGCGACTGAAGACAATTCAAACGAAGGAGAAACGGACGATACGGAAACCGACGGAATCAAAAGGGAGTTCATGATGAGACAGAAAACGACGTGAGGCAGTTGCGGAGACGCGCCCGATTTCGGGCATGAAAAAACCCGGCTCGATTGAGTCGGGTTGCGGTTGGATGCGAGGGAGCGTTCAGACGCGCGTCACCATCGTCCAACCAGGCTCCGCCACCAACCGCGCACGGACAGCGCGAGCTTGGTGGACAACACGAAGAATTTCAGGCGGAGGGACATTTCCAATTACCAGTGTCGCGCCGCACGTCTTCAGGCAACAGGGAAAAGCTGCGCCGGGTAGTCGCCCCCGGCCACCAGCTCGGCCAGCGCCACCTGCACGCGCGGCTTGTCCTCACGATACGTGACACCAAACCAGCTCGCGCTCGTCGTGCGAACCTCGACCGTGGCCAAGCCTTCCGCCACTTGTTCGGACACCGCTTCGGGCAGATAAAATTCCGACTTCATCTCAGCACCACGCGCTTCGAGGAACGCTTCGAACTGTTCGTTAAGTCCCGTGAAGAACTCCGGCGTAAACGCCCAGCAGTTCATCGAGACGGTTTCTTCACCCGTGTATTTTTTTTCGGCGTCCGCATCGCCGGTTGCAGTGGCGGCGACTTCCTCGCGACGGATGCCGGTGTGCTCAACCACTTTTTCCAGATAACCATCGCCGCCCGTGGCACACACGCCACGCGACACCGCCCCGTTTTCCGACAACGTGTTTGCGAGCCGGTAGCCGATCATCGCGAAATTCGGCGCGGCATCCTCGATCTCCGTCGCTGCGCCCTCGCGCAAAAACAACGCCAGCTGCCGGAACGCATCGCGACCGAAAAAGTCGTCCGCCCCGATCACCGCAAACGGCTCCGTCACCGCATCGCGCGCACACCACACCGCATGGCCCGTGCCCCAGGGTTTCTCGCGCCCTTCCGGCACGGCGAAGCCCGGCGGCAGCGCATCAAGCGCTTGAAACACATAATCCACTTTCACTTTGTCCGCGTATTTCGCGGCGACCTGCGTGCGGAACGCCTCTTCGAATTCCTTGCGGATCACGAACACCACGCGCCCGAATCCTTCGCGGATCGCATCGAATACCGCGTAATCCAGAATCGTCTCACCCGAAGGCCCGACGGGATCGACTTGCTTCAAACCGCCGTAGCGGGAGCCCATGCCGGCGGCGAGAACGAGAAGAGTGGGAGCGGAACTCATGCGTCTTGTTGTGCGTGTCCGCATAAATCAGTCAACGAGCGCTTGGCGACGGTTGCTCCATTGCATCTTTTCACGCACCGGCCAACCTCGGCCCCGCGCCCACTCCATGGATACACCCAAAGCCAGAAAACGGTTTCCTCTCGTCACCACGCTGATCGACAACTTCGGCTTTAGCCCGGGTCTGGCGCTGGTCGTCTCCCTGTTTATCACCGGCCTTTGCGTGCTAGCCGTCATCTGGGTCGTCAAATCCGCCCCGCCGCGGAAACTTTACATAACCAGCGGACCTGAAGGCAGCTCCTTCCAACGCTGGGCCGGCGCCTACAAGGATGCGCTCGCCAAGCACGGCGTGACCCTCGAAGTCCTCCCTTCGTCCGGTTCGCTCAACAATCTCGACCGCATGCTCACCAAAGGCCCCAACGGCGAGATCGTGGACATCGGTTTCATTTCCGGCGGCATCGCCAAGGAGCAAAAGCTCGACGGCTTGATGTCGCTCGGAAGCGTCGGCTACCAGCCACTCTGGGTCTTCTACCGGGGCAACACAACCATCAGCCGCCTCTCGCAACTCGAAGGCCAACGCATCGCCATCGGCTCCACCGGCAGCGCCACCCGTGCCATCGTGCAAACGTTGCTCCAGGCCAACGGCATCTCCGGCGCGCCCACGGTTTTCAGCGATCTCGATTCCTCGTCCGCCGCCGAAGCATTACTCCAAGGGCAGCTCGATGCGGTTTTCCTCATGGGCGACTCCGCCTCGACGCAAACCCTGCGCAGCCTCGGGCGCGCCCCGGGCATCCAGTTGTTCACGTTCACGCAGGCCGACGCCTATGTGCGCCGCAATACCTTCCTCAATAAAATCTCCCTCCCGCAGGGCTCGCTCGATCTCGGCAAAAACCTGCCCGCGCAAGACGTCGTGCTCGTCGGTCCCGTCGTCGAGCTCGTCGCCCGCGAAGGCCTGCACTCCGCCCTCTCCGACTTGTTGCTCGATGTCGCCAAACAAGTTCACGGAAACGCCAGCCTGCTCCAGAAACGCGGTGATTTCCCCGTGCTCGTGGAGCATGATTTCCCGCTGAGCGACGACGCCGTGCGTTACTACAAATCCGGCAAAGGCATTCTCTACCGCGTCGTCAGTTCGTTCTGGGTGGCCAGCTTGCTCAACCGTCTGCTCGTCGCCGTCGTGCCCCTTATGTTGGTGGTGATTCCCGCGATCCGCCTCATGCCGGTCGCCTATCGTTTCCGCATCCAATTAAAACTCTATCGTTGTTACCGCCCGCTGTTGCGCGTGGAGCGCGAAACCTACGAGCCCCTCACGCCCGAACGCGTGCAGGAGCTACTGACTCAACTCGAAGAGATCGAAGTCGCCGTCAACCGCCTCAAAGTCCCCGCCTCCTTCGCCGACCGCTTTTACTGGCTCCGCCGACACCTGCTCTTCGTGCGCGAACGCGTGAAAAACCCCGGCTCAACCCCGGACACTGCTTCTGTCGGCGAAGGTTGATCGGCTTCACGCTCTCCATCTTGGCGGCGCGCCATCAGGCCAGCGCGAGATAGCCGCCCATTTTTTCGCGCAACAACGCGGTGAGTTGTTCGCGATCCAGCGCGTTTTTGATTTGTCCGGCATCTTCCGCGATCAGCCGCGCCTGCCGGATCAACGCCTCACGATCCGCAGGGCGGCGCACGTAGGGCAGCAGACTCGCCAGCGTGGAAACCAATGTGATCAACACCGCCGGACTGCCCGCGCCGTAATTGCGAATCTGGTCAAAGGACGTCGTCACCATTTCCTCGAAGGTAACCGGCCGCGCCACGACGCGGACCCGACCGTCCTTGTCGCGCCGCTCGGCCGACGGTTGATCGCGCTCCGCCGCCCCGCGTAGTGACGCGCCGATCCAGTCCACGCAGGTCAGCGCCGTGAACGGTTCGTTGATGCCGGGCGAAAGCGCATGCGCAGCAATCTCGACCAGTTGCTGCAACGAATACAGCGCGTCCTGATGCGGCGTGCGGTGCTCGCCGAGATTAAAACAACTGCACATCGCGCGATGAATTTCTTCGGTCGCTTTCACCTTCGGCAAAATCCGCAGCAGGCAGATTCCCTTGGTCACGAATTCGCCCGGGCGTTTCTCCAGTTTGATTTGCAGATCGTGCTGCGTCGCGAGCGCGATCAAGCGCCCGTCGTCCACGCGTTGCATGTAGCCATTTTCGTTGGCCTCGACCTGCTGCGCTTTCTCCCAATCCGCATCATCGGGAGCCGGCGTCGCACCCGCGTCCTCGCCGATGCGTTCGGGAAAAAGCAGCGGCAGCGTTACTTGGAAATCGCGTCCCACCGAGGCGATTAAGTTCTCCGCTTGGATGATCTGCGAAACGTGGTGGATGAAATAAATCAGAACTCCCAGCGCCGCCAGCGCCAGCAGCACGCCGACGTTGACCGCGATATACGGCACAAAAATCGCCTCCTCCACCGAACGCACCGTGCGCAACACCAACAGGCTGTAAACGAAGGTCGCAATAAAGACGCCCAGCGTGAACTGCACGCCGCGGTCCGAGGTGAAGTTGCGCAACACGCGCGGCCCGTAATGCGAGGACGTCTGCGCGAGCGTCGTGATCGTCAGCGAAAACACGATTGATACCACGGTCATCACCGAACCCGCCACGACCGCCAGCACACTCCGCGCACCTTGCGCCCCGCCCGACCAGATCCAGCCCATGTCGTGAATCCAGTCGGAGCCGAGATGATGGTCGAGCATCACCAAGCCGAGCGCGCCCACCGCCGCGAGCAACGCGATCACTGCGGGTAGAAACCAAAATGAATCGGCGAGCTTATCCCGGATTTTAATCAATTTTAGTTTCATGAAGATGATCTAACGTCAGCCGCCAGATGTCGTGATCTTCACGGTGAAGTTTCTCCCTTCCCATTTCTCCGCCCATTGAAACGTGAAAACGATGGCAGCATCCGCCGGTAATTTCTGGGTCGGCAGATCGATCCAGTGGCAGCCGAAGCCCGTATCCTGGGAGTCGTTGTCGTTAACGGTTGCCCAGTTGTCGGCACTCCAACGCACCTTCGCGGGCGCGGCGGTGATGACGCGCAATGTTTTGCCCGCGGCGATCGACTGGAGCTGATGCATGAAGGTCCACATCTCCATCCGGCTTTCAGTCTTCTTGATGGCGTAGCGTTGATACACGGGCTCGGGGCGATCGAAGGGCACGCCGTCGGTCCGGCTGCGGGCGAGTGCGATGTATTCGGCATGCGACCAACAGAGTGGCATGGCCGAACCACTGGGCCGGCCGAGCTTCATGCGGCCATCGGGAAGATCCGCGTCGTCCCACAATTGCTCGGGCAACATGCCGCCTTCGTTGGAGAAACGAGACATCGCTTCAAGGAACGGCAGCGCGTCGCGCCCCGCGGCCAGTTCGTAGTGTCCGCGCTCGCCCGTGAGCAGCGGCCAGGTGCGGCCTTCACCCGTGCCGTCGTAAGCGCTACCGTCGGCTTTCTGCCCGTAACCGTCGTGGTTGTAGCGTCGCCAGCACGGCCCTTGCGGCAGATCGCGTTTGAGCACCGCGTCGATCACCTCCAGCGAATCGACGATCAATGGATCGTTCGCCGCGCGCACGCCGAGCCGCACCAGTTGCAAAAAATCTCCGCCTACAATGTTGCGCGCACGGTGCGAGCCGCCGCCATTCGCGACCGTGATCGTCGCGGTATCCGGCACGGGCGAGACCAGCGGATTCGCCGGCTCGGCAGGCGTGATACGAATGTAGTGGCGCGGTTTACCCGGAACGAGTTCACCGCAGGAAGTCGCGGTCCATTCCTCGACGTGGCCGGCCAGCCAGTCGGCATATTCGAGTAGAAACTTTTCCGCGACCGTATCGTTGCGCGCGTGGGCAAAATCCGCCGCGCACACGATTCCCGCGATGATTGAAGCGAGCGTCGAAGGGGAATAGCCGGCGTTTTCCTCCCACCGTTCTTGTCCGGTAACCGGTCCGTTTTGAATCAGGAAGAGCGCGGCGCGCGTCACCAGTGTCCACGGGTCGAACTGCCGCAGCGCATCTTCGCGGCGTAGGTGCCAGGCGAGCAGGATCGGCGCGGCCACTTCGTCGAGTTGGATACCGGTCCAAAACGCTTCGCCACGGATCGAGGAGTTTTGCGGCAGACAACCGTCGGTGTCCTGAATGGACGCGAGCCAGACGAGCGCGCGCAGGGCGGATTCGGATTCACCGCAGGCCAGCAACGCGGTCGCGGTGTGAACCATGTCGCGAGTCCACACGAGGTGGTAGCCTCCGCGGTCGCTGTCGTCCTTCGTCTCGCCCCACGGGATGCTCAGCGAGGCGACGAAGGCGCCTTGAAACAGTTTATCCTCATGCGCGAGCAGCACGCAGTGGCTCAGGCGGATCAACGACGCGAGCTCCTCCGAATAACCCGTGCCGTCGGTGTCGGCGTGTTTGCGTTTCCACTGGGCGACAAACTTTTCGCGTTGTTGCGCAAACGGCGTGGCCATCGCCTGCAAAAAAAGCGTCGAGGCGGTTTGCGCATCGAAACCGAACGCGACCGCGAGGGTGAATTCGAGTCCGCCGGAGAGATCCACTTCACCGAGCACGGCAATGTTACCGTCCTCGGCGGATTCGAACTCCCAGTCCATTTTGAAATTATCCATCAAGTCCCGCCAACCATCGCTCGTGCCGGCGAAGCCCACCGAGCGCCGCGTAAAATCAGGTGTGCAGCCGAGCATCAGATGGATCGGATCGCGCCAGGCGTGGATGAGTTTCCGTCCACCGGCCTCGTGCAGTCGGGCCGAGTTATTTTTCCCCGTGCCGTTGAGGTGCGGAGCGAGCAACACGTAGATGCGCAGCTTCCCGCGCAGCGAAGGATCAGAGATTTCAACGCGGGTCTGGATGAGCAGAGCCGATGAGTGCGGCTCCACGATAATTTCCTTGATGATACGGTAGCGACCGGTCGGCTCGCTGTTGGTGAGACGGTAAAGCAGCGTGTTCCTCTCGGGGTATTCCACCTTGTGATCGAGATCGCGCTTCTCCTCGTGACAGAAGGTTTCGCCATCGGTGATCAGGAACTGGAGATCGCGCGTGTTCGGCGTATCGACGTGCGGAAAATAGAGTTCGTTGACGATGCCGTGACTGAGCGTGAACCACACCTGCGCGCCCGTTGAATAGGCGGTGCCGACGCCGTCCTTGGCGCTCGAAGTCCAGCGCGGCTCAATCCCGGGCGCACCCGGAGCGGAGCGTTGAGAGGCAGGCATGGCGTCAGGATTATTCATGGGAAAACGCGGTTAGCGCGCGGGAATGGGCGCGGTGGAATTTGTTTCCGACGCGGGATTAAACGCGCTCCCTGCGGCTGGCGCAAGCGAGTCGGACGCGCTTTGCACGTGGGCCGGCTCGGGCAGGAAGAAAAAGAGAATGGCGAGGATCACGTAGACCGAGAGGAGCTGCACGCCTTCGAGCCAGTTGCACTCACCATCGCCACTGATCTCGGTGACGATCCAGACGGACAACGCGACGGCGGCGATTTCCGGCAGCGTAAATTCCAGCGTCATCGGCTGGCCGAAAAGGTAGGACGCGAATACGAGCACGGGCGCCACGAAGAGGGCGATTTGCAGACTCGATCCGATGGCGATGCCGAGGCTGAGATCGGTTTTGTTTTTAAGCGCCATCATCACCGCGGTGGAGTGCTCGGCGGCGTTGCCGATAACCGCCACGATGATCACGCCTACGAATACTTCGGTGAGGCCGAGTTGTTCGCGGGCCGCCTCGACGGAGCCGACCAAAAACTCGCTCATAAATGCAACCAGGGTTGTCGCCATCAGCAGGATGGTGACGGCTTTCGTGACGGACCATGCGGCATCTTTTTCCTCCGCGTGTCCGGCGGCTTCGGCTCCGGTGAACAGTTTCTTGTGGGTGAAGAGCGAAAAAATCAGCCAGAAGATATAGGTGATGAAGAGCACCACCGCGATGGCGAGGGAAAGACTCTGCTCGGCTTGAGGCGTCCAGCCACCGGGCTGGCGGTCGGACGCGAGGTGGAAGACCGTGGGAATGATCAGCCCGATGGCCGCGAGGCTGAGTGAAGTGGCTGAAATGCGTGCGGCCGTTTGGTTGAACGTCTGGCGGTTAAACCGCATGCCGCCCGCCAGCATCGACGCGCCGAGCACGAGGAGAATGTTACCGATGATCGAGCCGGTGAGAGAGGCCTTCACCACGCCGGTCAGGCCTTTCGAAAGCGCCATCAGCGCGATGATCAATTCAGCGGCGTTGCCAAACGTAGCGTTGAGCAGACTGCCGAGGCCCTGGCCGGCGCGCGCGCTGAGATGCTCGGTTGCGCGGCCCATCCAACCGGCGAGCGGAATGATCGCGAGGCCGGTGATGATGAAAAGCAGCGTGTCGTTTCTCCACGCGGAAACATAGCGGAGGGCGAACGAAACGGGCACGGCCAGCAGCAGCCAGTCGAGCGGCCTGAAAATGCCGGACCAGCCGGAGGTGTTGGTTTGGGCAGACATCGTTTAAATTCCCGCATCAACCGCCATTCGCGAAGTCCGGATAATCGGTCATACCTCCATCGACGACGATGGTGCGTCCGGTGAGGTAGGACGCGGTGTCCGAGACCAGCACGACGACCAGGTCGGCGATCTCTTTCGGTTCACCGATGCGGTTGAGCGGGATTTTTTTGAGTAGATCTTTGAGCCCTTTGGGATTGTCCCACACGTCGCGGTTGATCGGCGTGCGGATCGCACCGGGGGCGATCGCGAGCACGCGCACACCGTGGGGCGCGGCCTCCTGCGCGAGCGTTTTGGTTAGCATGCCGACCGCGGCCTTGCTGGATGCATAGGCGCTATAACCCGACCACGCGATTTCCTCGTGCACCGAACTGACGTTGAGCACAACGCCGCTTTTTTGCGGCACCATACGTTTCAATGCTTCGCTCGCGCAGTGGAAGGCGCCGAACAGATTCACCTCGATCACCTTTTTCCAAGCGGGGAAATCGGCTTCCCAGCCGAGCGCGCGTTCGCCGTCCATGCCGGCGTTGTTGATGAGGATGTCGATGCCGCCCCACGCTTCGTCCATCTGGTGAAAGAGAGCGACGACGGCGGCGGGATCGGAGACATCGGCCTCGAGCGCGAGGGCTTTGCCGCCGCGTTTTTTGATGGCGCGGACGATGGCCTCGGCGGACTTCGGATGCGTGCGATAAGTCAGCGCGACTTTCGCCCCGGCGGCGGCCAGAGCCTTGGCAATGGCGCTCCCGATTCCTGAGCTGCCACCGGTGACGAGAACGCGTTTACCTTTAAGAGTGATATTCATGGTGGCGGAGAATCATGGCTTGGCTGTGCAAAACCATGACGGACGCGCATTACGCGATGCGGTTCCCCTCCGTTCTCATCCCCGCCGTCCAAACGCAAAAAAGCCCGCTGGTTTTTAGACCAACGGGCTTTCTAAATTGGTGTCCCCACGGGGATTCGAACCCCGGTCTCGACGGAGCGCATTGAGGCATAAGCACTTCTGTTACCATAAAAGGACTTACGATTTTGCCGGACATCGCCGGATAAGCCCGTCATTCTTAGCCTCATTCTTAGATTATGGCCTCTGTTTGGAAGCATCCTGAAAGCCGCTACTGGGTCGCCTGCTACACCGACGACGGCGGGCGGCAGCGCAAGCGCTCCACCAAGCTTACCGACCGGGGCAAGGCTCTCCAGATGGCTCAAAAGTTTGAGGGGGCTTACCGCACCAAATTGACCGAGGCGCAGGCTCGCAAGGTCATCTCCGACATCTTTACCGACATCCACGGCGACAAGCTCAACCACTCTTCCGTGACGGCCTTCATGAAGGCATGGCTGGAGGGCAAGCGGGTCGAGACCAGCAAGGGTTCCCACAAGCGTTACGAAAACGCCGTCGACAAGCTGCTGGCATTTTTGGGCGAGCGGGCGGAACGCGATATCGCCTACATCACCAAGAAGGATCTCACGGACCTCCGGGATGCGACCGCGAAAACGCTGTCGATATCTACCGCCAACACGGACCTTAAAATCCTGCGTATCGCCTTTAAGCAGGCAGTCACGGATGGGCTGCGACTCGACAACCCCGGAGCGGCCGTGAGCGTGCTCGAAGACCGCAAGGACGCGGACGCGCCCGAGCGGCGTCCCTTCACCATGGAGGAAATCGAAAAGCTCCTCGCCGTCGCCAAAGGCGAATGGCGTGGCCTGATTTTGGGCGGCCTTTATCTTGGCCAGCGACTCGGCGATCTGGCTAACTTGACCGGTCGGAAGGTCGATATGAAGGAAGGTCTGGTTTCATTCCGTTCTCAAAAGACCGGACGTGACATGGTGATTCCGATTGCCGCGCCTCTTCTGGCGGAACTGAAGAAGCACTATCCGAGTAACCTCGACGCACCGATCTTCCCCAAGGCGCACGAGAGCAAGCGTGACTCAGACGGTGAGTCGCGCCGCTTGTCGGCGGAGTTTCATGCTCTGCTGGTGAAGGCCAAACTCGCTGAGGAGCGTTCCAAAATTAAAAATACCGGACGAGGCCACTCGGTTAAGCGCACGGTTAGTCCTTTGTCTTTTCACAGCCTGCGACACACCGCGACCAGCATGCTCAAGCGTGCCGGCGTGCCTGAATCGGTGGTGCGTGATATCATCGGACACGAAAGCGAAATCGTGAGCCGGAACTACACCCACACGGACGACGAAACCAAGCGTCAGGCGGTTAGCCGTCTACCTGGCATTGGCGGCGCATAGGGCCCGATCCATCAGCAATCAACACCATGCAAAATCCGTTCATACCAAGACGGCATGTCAGCGCCAAACCGAGCCGGTATGACATGCTGCAAATTGCTTTGGCCGGGCGAACCGATGGGTTCTTGGCGATTGCCGGAAAAAGAACTTTGACCCGGCTTCCTAATTTCTGGAACGCACGTCATAAAGAGCCCGAACGCAAAACTTCCAAGGATGCAACTACGGCAAGGGCTGAGCTGTTTAGGTCGCTGGAAAATATGAGGCGTTCGCCCAATCCCCGGTCGCAGCATTTAAAAACCTGCAAGCTCATGGCCGACTGTGCGGCAGTCGTTCTGGCTGAAGCGAAGGCTGGTGACAGCGCCTCCGTGAACGTGCTTTTCAACCTCGTGACAGAAATTTTAAGAGAAATCCAAACGGCATCCGGGAACGAAGCTTTCGGAAAGGCCATCAGGCGTTATGCGCATGCCCACGTGAACTTTCCTGTATTGTTGGGAAACACTACCGAATCGCTCAAATCCGCCAAAGGCTACATGGCCGACATAGGCGTCGGGCAATCATCCGGACTGCTTTTTAGAATTAATCCCAAGGGTAAAACCGCTGACGCCACCTCGGTAGGAACTTATGCGTATCTGGCGCTTTCGATAATCGAATACTTCGAGATGATCCGAACAATGGTCATTCACATTCCAAATTCGAGCTCAGTTCCGGATGCAGAACTTAAAAGAGTCGATTTAAGCCGCCAGACGTATGACCGCATCCGCAAACTCCGTTCTATCTCTTCAGAAAATTGGGATGAATGGTATAGGCTGTCGGCCGACTTTTTGAAGGAGCGCTACGGAACGCTCAAGGAGGCCTGCGGCGTGCTAGGCAACGCGGTGTTTTCTCACAATCCGTCTTCACAACTCAGGAAGGCATTCAAATCGGTCGTCGGCAAAGCTCAACCTATCCGATCCCCCGGCATCGGTTCGTAGGTGGTGATCAAGGTTCTGTGGTTTGATCACGGCGATGAAAACGTCGCCGAATCTAAACTACGTCGGGGTCGTCGCCGAGAGCCGCGACAGCTTTGACCGCCCTGAATGGATCCGCCTGCCCAAGGCGGGAGTGAAATGTCCTTACACGGGACTTTCACGCACTACTTTGAACGAGTTATGCCTGCCCTGCGCGGCCAATGATTTTCGTCCGGTCATCCGTAGCGCGGTCGTCAAACGCCGTGGTGCTCTCCGTGGCGTTCGCCTTATCAACGTCGATTCTTTGTTCGCTCACCTGAACCACCTTGCCGATCAGGCAACGGCGGAAACCCACGAATGCCGCGACGCTGACAACCAAGCGTAATGGGCGGCTGTGCTTTGATAACCTGTTTTACGTCGTTTTTTGGCACCTGAAGACCGCCCGTATGCCTTGCGATAAAACTGGCCTGAAGACGAGTCGCCGGTTTCTTGCAATCGCGACTCCCGTGGCTGGATTCAGCCACATTGCTACGCCTTCGGGGTGGGAACTGAAGGAGTGGAAACAAACGTCGGAAAAGGGGCCCGGCATAATGTGCTTCGCCCTAAGCACGATGAACGAAACCATCACCGTCAGGGGATCTGCACTGGTGGTCACCTCGGTGGAGGTCAATTGGTCACGATTGCTGCATAATGGACACCACGGTTTCCTCATCAAAAGTCAGCAGGAGATCGATGCCGCTTGGGATCTGATGATCGCTAAACTCAACGAGATATCCCGATGCCTGGATGCCGTGGATACATTCAAGGTGACCTCCATTGAGCTGGGATGGAATTTCCTTCACAGCTTGGACGATTTTACGAACCGTGCTCGCTTATCTAAGCATGACTGGGTGCATGCAGATCCCGGGAAAGGGCCGTTCCGACAACTTGTCTTCAGGGGCTCTGAATTCCAGCTCAGCCTTTACGATAAGAAATCGTTCCTAAGAAAATGCCGGGAGATCGACCAAGGTTACGAGGATGTGATGCGTGTTGAGGCTACCCTTTCCGGGAGGAAATTGTCGGAAGTTACTGGACTCTCAAAAACACCGATATCACGTCTTTCTTTTTCAGACATGTGCCAATGGTTACGCGAGTGCATGGCGCCTCTCAGCCATTCGAAAGCAGTGACATACAGCCCCGGAAACACGCTAGATGTTTTGGCTCACATTTGTGCCCATAATGATTCGCAAGGCTTGGATTTGGATGGAATTAAGCATGTCGACTTCGTTGCGAAAAATATGACGCCGCGAACTGCGTCTCGATTTCGCAAGGCGGTTAGAACCAAAGTTCAATTCAACGCTGGTCGTTTTTCGTGGCGTAATTTGTTTCCCGACGATGGCTGGCCCTCGGCGGTCGAACTGTCCCCCAGTGGGCTTTTGGTAGATGGTGTGATTTTCCCTAAGCTCAGTCCGCGAGGAACGGAATAAGGTGTGACGGCTAGCATAAAATCAGGGTCGGTTCAGGACATAGGGCACCGTCCCTGTCGTATGATTGCGATCCGGTTTGCTTACGGTATTAAAAAGCGGAGGTCCGGGCTGAAGCGTAGCGCCAGACCTGACCTCCGCGCCGGAGCGCCTGGCTTCGGTGGCGTGTCGCGTGACGAAGCTTTGGGGTGAGCCGAAGGCCAGCCCAAAGCCTAAGGCACCGACACGACAAGCGGTGCGTATGCACCGCGCCCGAAGACATGGCAGCGCAGGCGTGCCGCTCACCTGTCACCATTCTTACAGCGCAGATACAAGGAATTCACTCCGACGGCTTAACTGCTACGATCTAACTCGACAGATTTAAGTGACCGCACGACCAGTGCGAGATCAAGGGCCGCTACAGCCGCCAATAGTGCCGCGCGCAGACATGCCCATGCCACTGTTGTTTGTGTGGAAGTGCCAAAGCATCCGCATGTCACGTCAATGCCACGCCACCAAGTGATGGCTAAAATCATACTGAAGCCCGTGAACAGAAGGGCTGAAACCATCAAGGCCCCAACTCGTGAGCCTGATATCCACAATGCTACCGCAACAGTGAGTTCGAGCCACGGTAGATAGTGGGACAATCCCACAGCCACCGGCCAAGGCACCAGATTGAAGCCCATGATGGATTCGGCAAACGCCGCCGGATTGAGCACCTTGATTGCACCGGCCCATGCGAGCACACCTCCGATCATCGCACATAAAATCAGGTGGATTATGCGCTTCATTGTCCGGCCTCCGGATACTGCATGCGCCAAGCATCCCAGCCGCCGTTGAGCACATAGACGGTTGTGAAACCGAGTTCGGATTTCAGCCGTGCGGCCACTTCGCGACTAGCCCCACAACCATGGCCATCGCAATACACCACGACCCTCAACTCTGGTTTCCATACCTGCAAAACAGCCTCCACTTGGGAATCCCATACGGCGGACGCGAGGTTTCGCGCATCAGGGATGTGCCCCTTTTCAAAAATCTCGGGCGCCCGTGCATCAATCCACAAAACCTCCCGCTTCGGCCATGCTGCGACCGTTGCCAGCGACACTTCGCCTCTATGCTGGCGATCCCACTCGGGCTTTCTCGGATGCAACCAAGCGGACATCAGCGCCGGGACAAGCGCAACCAACACCAATAGGCACGCCGTAGAGATCCCAGAGTTTCGAGAAGCGGGCCTACTCATCGCACTACGCCGAATACGCTATACGTCGTCTTGTGACCGTTGACCTCGGTGAAGACTTCCACCTTCGTCGTCGAAGGCAGATCGAGGGATTTGGGGGTCAGCGTCAGCGTCCATAGACCCGCTTCGGACCCCGGCTTGAGTTCAGCGGAGAGCGCGTCACTCACAGGCTTTACTTCAAGAATACGCACGGGCTTTTCGCCAAGTTGCTTGATTTCGATGGTGCGCGGCACGATGCCATCAGCCTTTACCCAACGCACCAAACGCGGAACCAAGGATACGACTGGCTTGATGTCCACGCGTAACCGAAGCGAGACAGGCGCAACCCCGGCTTCATTGGTCGTCACGGTGATCTGCGCCGATTGCGGCCCCACCCGGTCACCCGGAGTATAAACGACCTTAACCACATCCCCCCCTCCTGCAGGGATCGCCTTGGTTTTCACCGTCGGCTCCGAGCAGCCACAGCTGGATTTGAGTTCTGTAATGGTCACGGGCTCGCTGCTCTCGTTTTTAAACGGAAACTCCATGATCAACTGCCCCGAGCCTGACTCTACAGTATAATCCAACGACGATTTTTCCCACGTCAGCGCGAATAGCGATGGCCCTATACCCAACATCAGGGCGATGACGGTCCATAGTCTCCAACGATGACTCACCACGGACAAATCACTGAAATAGCGGCTCATTGTTTGGGTTTTGCTAAAAGTAATGCGATTCACGTCCATTAGGCTGGAGTAAAAGCATCTGGCAAACTCGCTGGCCGAAACCAGCTAGCTGGGATGCACGAATGGGATCGCCGGTATAAACTCAATAGGACGTTTAGCTCAGCCAGTCGGCCAACTCGTAGCTCAGCAGTTTCAAGTGTATACAACGCCCACTGAGACAGGAGGTAGCGGTAGAGTCGAATCGACGCAGGCATTGGTGAGCTGTCTATACGCTATCACCTTGTCGTGATGTAGCCTTCGTGGTCGGTCATGCGAATGAGAGCTTTGCCATTTGGGTCGTAGGTATATTCCCACAATAAAATAAGTCCCGCTTCGTCAATATCGGTAACCTTCATCAGGCGACCATCTTCGCCATACGAATATCGCCTCTTTATCTCCCCATGACCATCTGGTCCGGTCACTTTTTCTTCTAAAAGAACCCCATCAGCATCTACGATACTATTAGTGCCCAATGATTGGCCAGGAATCGGAATGGACGCCTGAGATGAGTCAGGCTTCGTTTTCCCGATTTCCTGCTTCGGCACACCCTGATTGGTGACTGGGACCGGTGCCTCCTCCTTTGCAGCCGTAACAACAGAGTGAGGTTTTTCAGCCTGCGACTTTTGTTTTTGCGGCCACAGTCCCCACACCGCGAGCAATACGAGACACAACAAGATAACTGCTAATAGTTTCTTCATAAAAGTCACGTAGTGGCGCTTAGAATTTAATGTGTTAAAACCACACAACAGCTAGCCGAAAATGAACTATCCCAATAGAGAATGAAAGTGGTTACTCATCACCACGTAGGCGTGCATGCCCCACCAAACCGCTCAGCCGCCTCACTAATGGTCCGTTCAAACGCCTCTGCCGCACCCTTCTCCCGAAACAGGTTCCGCCTGTAGTTGCCGCGATTGATCACGTGGTAACTCGCACCCGCATATTCAATCCGGCTTTTCCTCGCCATATCCTATTCTGCCTCGGATCAGCGGAACGTTGTCAAGAGTCAAGACGTGTCTCATTCGGCTCGTCGGTTTCTTCGGCCCGTTTCATTTAATGCACAGGCGCAAACCGCACATGATACACTTCCCCTGTTTCTATCTTGCACACCAAGAACTCAGATTTTGACCCAGCCGATCTGAATACTCCCAAATAGCCATCGCACTTCAATAAACGCCCCCATCCATCTAAATTATTTTTTCGCCGCAGACGCAATTCCTCTTCAGATAAATCAACTGAAGTATCCCCATCAGCACCTATGATTTTTTCCCTGACGCCTACGGAAATTTCAGACGCGCTAACAGTCTTTGATATATTACCTACTCGATACTTGGGATACGTTTCGAAATGAGAGCCACGGATATATAAATTAAAAAGGTCCTGATCCTGCCTATTACGAATAGCATCTCCATCCACACTAGAACAGGACACACAGATACTCATCATTAAAATAAATAATATTTTATTTAGCATATCTATTTTCATTTGCGAGAACCCTAGCTTTAACATCCGGAATATAGTCATTATGAACTTTATTTTCATCTAGCGAACCCAAATCCCAACTTGCTATATCCATGACATATTCATGCTTAGCACAATAGGCAGCATAAACATCACGATAAAATTTAAATCCGATCAAGTTAGCATTAACATCTGCTCCCGAGTAAACACCAGAGGCACGAAATCCATACATCCCACGCTCCAACCCTTCTGAATGAGTTCGAGCTACAGCCTCAGCGTAACCTTGCTTAAAATAGAAATATCCATCCATGAACATGTGATCCAATTTATCAGTCCCAATAGCATGCACTATATTTGCCTTGTCCGTGATATTCATTCCCGCAGCGAGCACAATCGCGTCAGCCTCTTCATTTGTGGCCCAAACTAAAGGGCGACTTGCAAACATAGATGAAAGCATATCTCGGGTATTTGCTCCACCTGGACGTTTTATCGCATTGTCATATTTACTACCTGCCGCCCTGCCCTTGAGGAAATGATCTGGGAACTTAGTCATCAGGTCAGCAACCATCTTGATATTGTTAATTTCCCCACCTACCAAGGCCTCCATAATCCGCTCTACGACAAGCTTCCCTCCCCACTCCTTTTTCCACCCGTTGGCAAACTCATCTTTAATAATTTCATTAACATGGGTATTAATTATCGAAGCCGAATCACTCAGAGTTCTCGCCTGCTCATAAGTTATATTCGTCTCCAGCAGGCCAAGGTAGTCCGCGAAACAGACCGCATTATTTCCAACAAATTTATACATATTCAATCCACCCACTTCCCCAATCGGATCTCTGCCAAGCCACCGTCCAGTGCTGGGGTTATAATATCTTAGGCCGTAGTAAAGGAAGCCACTCTCCACGTCCTGATATTTCGTGCTGAAGCCCCAAGGTAAATTGACGAGTGCACCCGAAACAAGCACAGATTCGCCAAAAGGCCCATAGTCACGCTCCGCGACAATGACCCCATTATATAAATCCATCCAATTTAAAACATTCCCATTCGCGTCATAGCTCGGTGCGTAAGATCCGGAAGATATACCCGCCCATAATAAGCCGCCAACCCCGCCTGCCCCTTGTGTCGACCCACTGATATCCAGCCCCCATACATATGTAGAAATCAACGCCAGGGTCGATGACCCGGCTGAGTATTCACCAATCAGGTTCCATCCGTCATACAGAAAACGAATATCCTTCGCTTCATTCCACGTGGACAGGGAAGCATTCCACGTCTTTACGCATTTACTAATGCGACGACCTTGCCAGTCATAGCTAAACTCCAAACGAGTTCTCGGTAAATACGGCTCAACGGATTCCATCGCAACAAGTCTGTTTTCAGCATCCCAACTATACCCCCAGCGTCCGTCGGTCAACAGATTGCCATCGTCGTCGTAAGTATAGCTCTCCACCACAGTAGGCAGGAACTCATCGTAACTCAAGTCCGGTGCCTGACCGGACCGCCCCTTAAGAGTAATCGTCGCCCGCCAAGGCAATCCGGCATTATCAAGTGCATGAGTATAATAAGCACCCACAGCAGGTGTATGAATAGGCTCATCATAGATCACATTAGAACCCATCACGCTCATATTTCCCGTTACAGGATCGATCAAAGTAGCCCTCTGCGCCGAGACTGAGTAGCCCTTATATTTTTCGCCATAATGAATATCAAGAACCCCGGGAACATCCCGCTCGATATAACGATTCAGCGAATCAGCGAAATAATCAGCACTTCGCCCATTTACGGTCACAACAGAACGATTTCCAATATCATCGTAATCATACGAAAACGAATATCCCGCCTGAACTGTAGTATCATCTGACATGCGTTTTTCAGCAAACTCGATCTGCCCAAGTGAATCATATCCATAAGCCCATCGGCGCCCATTAACAAGTTCTGATCGAATACGCTGATTCAGAGCGTTATAAGTGTAAGCACGTGAATCCAGCACGGACCCTGAATAAGAGGAGCGCAAGGCCACACTCGCAATGCGGCCAAGGTTATCAATGATTTTATGCTGATAGGAGCGCTGGACGGAATTATTCGTGATACTTGTGCTTTGATGTAGTTGCGTATTCAGACTGTAACCAATTGAGGCGCTCATCCCCGCCTGTGATACCGAGCCCAGTCGCCCGGCGTCGTCGTATGCATAGACAATTTCGGTCATGCTTGTTGCCCCCAGCTTCCAAGGGCGGTGAAGAGCACTCGTTTCAAATGTTCGATCTATTTGCAATCCAGTTAAGAGGCCCGTGCCGGTATATACCTCATCTTCCAAATACCCGTTGGAATATGAACGAGTGAGTGTGCCTGCTGCATCCGTTGTCGTATCATAACGACCAAGACGGTCATACGTATGCATGACATTCGGTGTGCCATCCGAATAGGAAATTGTTAAAAGCCGACCTGCATTATCATTACCGTAAGTAGTAACAATGTCCTGTCCGCCACTAGTAGTCCGCGCCCACGTGCGAGTTTCGCGACGACCGGCAGATGTATAAGTGTAATCCGGCCCTTTACCGTCATCATGCAGCTTGGATTCGAGCCAGCCGCGCTGCGCATCATAGTTCCAAGTGGTAACCGCCTTGCCCGTGTCGCCAGCGAAGTCCTGCCACGTGGTGAGAGTCTTCACACGACCTTGAGAGTCGTAAGTATATTCCTGCGGATAGGTGAGGCTACCCCATGTGCGCTTCGTCTGTCCGGTGGGATAGTAACTCGTATAGGTGTGCGTGGCGTCGGGCAGCGTGATGTCACTCACCCGACCCGCTGCATCGTAGGTATAGGTGCTTGTCTGAGAATCATAACCGGCTCCGGAACGGGTGGTATCAGGATCGGGCGCCGTGACGGTGTGCACCTGATCGTCGTCGTAGTAAGTCGTCGTGGTGGTGCCGACCCCGGTCTGCGTCTGAGTCTCGGGCCGACCATGCGCATCGTAGCCATAGGTGACTTCCGAGAGGACAACGCCGGCGGAGTCCTTGCGGATCGTGGAGGTCAGGCGTCCCGCTGCGGACGCCAACTGGATCTGGCTCGAACCATCGGGCAGCGTGGTGGTGACGGTGCGAGTGCCATCGGTGGCGATCACCGTCTGACTGTGCGTCGTTTGTCCACGGGATGTTTGCCAATTTTGTAGGCCGTCGAGTGAGGATTCGTTGATTGATACGGTAGTCGGCGTCTCCACGCCGGTGGTTTCCCACACCTCGGTGGTGGTGCGGCGAACGGGCGTGCTTTCGCGTGTCGCAAAGGCAGTGGTGGTGCGCGTGATGCGGTCCACAGCGTAATCAATAACAGCAGGTGTAGTCCTCACCATGTCGATGGCGGTGACGCTCACATCGCCGAGGACGCTTTGCTCGCGCAGGGTCTGCACGCCATCGGGGTCCACTTGGCGCACGAGGCGGCCGACACTGTCGTAGAAGTTGCGTGCAACAGCGCCATCGGCGTAGAGCACCTTGAGAGTCCTGCCGGCGGGCGACACGTAGGTCGTGACGACTTCGGGTGTGTCCTCGCCCGCGGAATCTAGGGCGATAGTGCGCGTGTAGGCGAAGAGGTCACCGGTGACGTAGCCCCATTGGTCGGCATCGGAGAGCGTGCTAATGCCATATTCGTAACGCACGGGACGCGCGGCGTTGCCGCTTTGCGAGATGGTGCGGCCGGAAGCGTCTGTCACGGAGATCTGCACAGGACGGTCTGCCTCACCCCACGCCGCATCATAAGGCAGCTGCGTGGTCGTGGTGGTGATTCCAGTGGAGGCGGAAACGGTTTCCTCGTGCGCGGTGAGACGGTTCATGGCGTCACGAGTCGTAGTGACGCGGCCGGCGGGGTCGTAGTTGGCCTGGGATGTGATAATCGCAGAACCGGGCATGCCATCGGGCTGGCGCGTAGTCTTGCGCACACGACCAGCCGCATCGTAGGTGGTCAGCGTCGTAATGCCGCTTTGAGTTACGCTTATCTGGCGACCAATGTCGTCGTAGCCATAGGAGGTCGTCACGCCATTGCGAGTGGAGGTCTCCAATAGACCGCAGCATGGCGAATAGGTGCGGGTCTCGATGGAGCCGTCGAAGTAAGCGATCTCGGTGGGACGTTCTTCGGAGTCGCTGTCGAGGATTTCCTCGGAATCAGTGACATGGCCTGAGGCGACATCAAGGGTGACACGGGAGATAAAGTGTCCATGTGCATCCGCCACCTCGGTGGTGCGCGTGGTGGGGGCAGTGGCAAAGCCCGTGCCGGCAACATCGGCCACACCGCGTTCGCTGATCGTCGTGATGTTGCCCTGCTCGTCGGCTACACCAACCGCGGTGCGGGAGAGCAAGCCATCAGACGAAAGCGTAAGCGAGAGCGAGCCGCCGGCTGCCGGCGTGGCGCTGCGGCTGATCGTGACTTCGTTGCGAGGGTCATCCCACGCAGAGCTGGAAGCGAACCCGGTGATGGAGCGGGTCTCGCGGAAACTCGCTTCGCCGATGGCCACAAGACCGGAAGACGTGACCGACCAGGAGCGGCGATAGACCGAACCGTCCTTCTCCTCAGCGAGCACGGCGAACTCGGGCTGAGTATCGGCGTCACCGGCAAGGTCCGGGATGGTCATGTGAGTGACGATGCGCTGGCGTCCGCCAACGTAGGTGGTTACGGAGCCGGTTTCGCGAGCGATCACGTAGCCGTTGGGCTGAGTGTCCGTGGTGAACTGGCGCTGAGTCACCGTGCCATCGGGCGAAGTAGTTGTCTCCAGATTGCCGGCGGCAGCGCCGGTGGTGAGGTAGGCGTAGTTCGTGGTGAGCGGCTGGGCTCCGGCGGGGTCGAGCGTTTCCTCTACCAATTCACGTCCCCAAACGAAATCGCGGAAGCGCTGGCGGGTGACCGAGGCAACACCGTAAACAGAATCACGCAAGGTGATCGTGCGGTAGATATCGTCATCAGTGGCTGGGCTCTCAACGACGGAAGTAATGCGCAGTCCATCACCCTCTATAAAATCCCAGTTGGATTCAGTAGAGGGAGTGTTGCCACGCTGATATTCATAGACGCGCGTGCGACCGTTTTCGACGTGGGTAATCTTAAGAATATCGTAACCGCCGGCAGGAGCCAGAGTCTCGACAGTCCACGTGGCGATAGGATCGACGGACGCGAGAGTCCGCAGGTTGGTCTCGGTCGTTCCAGTAATGGCAGAAGCTTCGTAGAAGCGGAGTTCATAGCCAGTCCGGCCACCGGAGAGCGACTGCACGTCGATGACGCGGGAGGCGCTCACGGCTTGGCGGACGGCACCGCTTTCCATGACGAATTGGGTGTCCTTGGAATAACCGGAAATCGCCGCAAGGGCAGTGGGCGAAGCAAGGCTGGCAAGGTTGTCGCCGCGCAGGCGCAACGATCCCTCAGCAGCGGCCGAACCGGACGGACTCAGGTTGAAGGTGATGTTAACGCCAGAGTTGTTCGCACCGCTGCCGGAACCGGGAGGGCTCATGGAGGCGGTCTTATGGGAACCTCCGCCGCTTTCGCTATTACGACAAGGAGCGCACTCGTCGTCCTGCACAAACGCCATAATGCGACTGGTCGCGTAGGTAGGCTTGATGGGATCTGGATCGGACTGGAGGCCAGGCGTCGTGTTAGAATAACCAGAGCCGGGGCGGTTATATGAGCCAAAGCCGAACAGGCCGCCCCATCCGCCAAAGCCACCACCTCCACTGCCGCCACCGGGACCGCCCGGTCCGGGCTCCTCGGGTTCTTCCGGCTCCTCTGGCTCCTGCGGTTCTTCGGGGGGCTTAGGCTTACGTTTTGGAACGTATTTCACCTTCGCCTTAATCTGAAAGCGAATGTAGCCGCTCGTATCCGGAGTGAGGCTCTGGATGAACTTTGTAATATCATAGTCGTTTCCGGGCAAATAAGCACCCTCCGCATCCTCGCCAAGGTAGGGTGGTTTATCTGGGCGAACGTCAGGTTTGGCAGAGCTCTTACTAAACCCTTCAACCGCTTCTTCTTTTACGCGTCCCGAAGGATCCGTTATAACCAAGCCATCAATCGCTGTGATGAGCGATGATACGAAGGAGGGGTTGGTCGTGAGAATTACTTTTTGTCCGCAACCTGGAGATTTAAGCGTAACTACCTTACCAACAATTTCAAACGGATCAGGCTCATCCTCATCATGCTCGATCTCTTTTATCGGAACGATTTTAATTTTCTGCGCATCCATTGCTACGTCCGACTTCCCTGAACTATCTAACGGGGAAGTTCCATCTTGGGCATGAGATGCAAGAGTGCGATCATTGCTCAGGTCGCCTGCAACAGTGCCAATAGGAAGCGTAGGTGACATCCCAGGTAGGAGACCGTAATTGGCGGCAAAAAAATCATTTAATCCGAGCGTGGTTTCGGCGCTATCCGGATCGGTGAAATAACGGTAGATTTCGTCCCAATCAGAAAGGCCGTCCTCATCTCGGTCGCCGATCACGGAAATATCGTCAGGATAAAGCGGATGCTTATCTTTTTGATATTCGACGAGATTACTCATGCCATCATCGTCGGGGTCGAGAGCGGCATCAGCCGGGTCGAGAGGGTTTAATCCATAGCGCACTTCCCATCCGTCGGGCATGCCATCGTTGTCAGTGTCCCATCCATCAGGGCGGCTCGGTGGAGGCGTTGGAACAGGCTCACGACTGTCCACCACGTTATGAGTGGTCGTAAGCGCACTGGAGGTATGCCAAACCGTGACTTCGCGAAGATCACCGAGACCGTCTCCATCGGTATCCTGGGTGCGGGGGTTGGTGCCGTGAGTGTGGATTTCGGCGTAGTCGGACAGGGTGTCGCCATCGGTGTCCGTGACCAGCGGATTGGTATAATGAACCTTGATCTCATCGTAATCGGAGAGGCCGTCACCGTCGGTATCAACGACGAGCGGACCCGTGCCTGCTGCAGCTTCTTCTGCATTGATTAGCCCATCACCATCATCATCGCGATTAGGATCGAGCGACGGCGTGGCAGGATTGGCAATCTCCGTAATTTCATCCGAGGTAAGCACGCGTCCATAAAGACGCACATCGTCAAGCAAGCCCTTTGGCGTGCGGGCAAAGGGCAACACGCGCTGACTGCCTAAAATGAGCGGCCAAGGACTGGAGTCGAAGGGCTCATCCAAATCAGCAGTGATCACTCCCGCGGCAATGCCATTGAGATGGAAGCGTATCTCACCCGAGTCGCGGTCAATCGTGAGAACGATGTGATTCCACTGACTTTCGACCAACGGTGCCGTGCTCGTGGCTGCGTGTGCTTCACCCTCAATTAGCCATGTAAAGAGTAGATTGCCACCTGGCTGAATTTCCAAGGTGTAACTACCCAGCTTGTCAAAGAGCTGTCGCGTCGTAGCGAGTGAGCCCACCTCCGGCCTGAACCAGAGGCTGAAGGTGCCGTCCGCAGACAAATTGAGATCCTCGTGATGCTTAACCACCGCATATGCATTCAATCCGTCGAGCCGCAGGGCGGATCCCAAGCGTCCCCCGCTTTGGATAGTGGACGCACCGCGCAACAAACCGTCGTGGAGAATGCCGGCAGAATCAGCAAAAACTCCTCCTGCAACGGTGGTATCGAATCTCCACCATGCCTGCAAACCGCCACGCAATGTTGCTGGGTTGAAGCCTTGGGCGATTTCCCAACCATCCCCTAACCGGTCATTATCGGAGTCAAAGTCGTTAGGCAGAAGACCAAGTTCATATTCCCGCAAGTTCGTCAGTTTGTCGTTATCCTTGTCCAAAGCTGCGTCGGCTGGGTCCAAAGGCTTAAATCCATAAGCTACCTCCCATCCGTCCGGCATGCCATCTCCATCGGTATCGACGAGTGCCGGGTTAGTTCCCCATATGATTTCTGCGAAGTCTGACAAACCATCCCCGTCAGTATCTATTCCGGGATCATTGTGTTGCTGCCAGTAATTTAGCCCCGTTCGAGCATTGCTTCCAAACTGCGTATCATAGGCGAGCGGGTTGAGACCCAATAGAACTTCTTCAACGTCGGTGAGGCCGTCGCCGGTATTGACGATAGTGGTTACCGGATGAGGGATCGACTGACCAGTGGCGGGGACGTCTCCATCGGCTTTCGTCGGATTGGAGTTAAACTGCCATTCGAGGCGGTTGATTAGCCCGTCGCTGTCGGTATCAAGCTCGGCATCTGCCGGGTTGAGCGGATCAAGCCCGTGAGCAACCTCCCAGCCATCCGGCATGCCGTCGCTATCGGTGTCGGCCTTCGAAGGGTCCGTGCCGAGTTGATACTCCTGCAGGTTGGTCAGCCCATCCTGATCAGGATCGCCGCTAGCCCCATCAAAGCCGGTTCCTTTTCCCGGGTTAAGATCATGGGTAAACTCCCAGTCATCGGGAAGACCATCACTATCGCTGTCCGTCAGGCGCGGGTTAGAGCCCGCCAGCACTTCTTGTAAATCAGACAATGCGTCGGCATCCGAATTAGCCGAAGCGCCGCTGCTACCATACAGAAAAGATTCATGAAGATCGGATAAACCGTCAGCGTCTTCGTCTGCCGAAATCGCGGTCACATAAGCGGCATAACGACCGTCGTAATAGCCTTCGCCCACTATCCAGCCCTGATTATTGACTGCGTTCGCGCGAACCAATTCCCAACCCGTTTTACTGCTGTCTGCACCGAAGATAACAGTGTTCAAATCAAGCATAGACCCGGAGCCTGTGCGGATAAATGCATGCGTTTCCTCAGTTGCATATTTATAACCTGGATCGACGTAATTGGGAATCCACGAGAAATCCATCGCGCCTTTGGCTGTGTGCGCCCAGCCCACGATCACTAGACCCGCTCCGTCAACTTGCGCGACATCAAGTGCCTCACTTTGCAAACCACCTAAGGTCGGGGGCGTGAGGCGCGACCATGCTCCACCACCCGTCCGTAGATGGGCCTGTTTGGTCGTAGATGTATACCAAGCCCCATAGTTCTGACCATTATTGAGATAGGTAGCGCTTCCCAGTTGAACAATATAACCAGACTGCCCTACCCATGTAGATCCAGTCATTGCATTTACAAAACTGGAAAAATAAGACGGTAAGAAGGCCTGAAAGGCCTGCACATACGTATTTACTGGGAATGGCGGCGAAAGAGTAAACCTAGGGTAAGACGGAGGGCCTTGGTTAACAACCGCAGAGCCTGAGGAAAAAGACGTTTGGGCAGTTACCACAGGATCCTGAGGAGCAGTCCCGATAAAATACCAGTTCGGAGGGACTGGCGGCCGTTGCCATCCGATACCACCAGCAAGTGCGCCTTCATTACTTACATAATTCGCAAAATCTGTAGAGGCGGAATTCTGCCAATCAATCTTCGTCACATTGGTCCCCACATGATAACGGAAGGGGTTAAGCCCCTGCGTTCCTGAATCAAAAGTCCCAGCAACATAACCCGTATCTGCTATGTGCGTCGCATAACTTACGCGTGATGCATAGCTCGAAGGAAACGCAATTAGCGAAAGGTTGCCGTTTACAGTCCATAAAGCTGCTTTTTGAATGCCCCCTGAAATCACTGAACCAACGGCCACACCTGAAGCGTTAACTGATACCGCTTGGCCCTGATTCATGCCGGACTGCAGTTGCAGAGAAACCGGAGCCGTTGCCCCCGACTTCCAAATCAGCGGACGGTTTGCTCCATAGCCTGCAATATAAACAGGCGAACCGAGTGTCGCCATATCGGAAATGTCCATGGCGCTTTCGCCTTCAGATAAGCGAAGAATTTGATAACCGGTGCCCGACACCACGGAGATACGCTTACTCAATGAATCCGATTTCAGGAATGTCGCTGCCTCAACAGCAACTGCCACGATCTCATGCACACCGACAGACGGATTGGTCCACACATATTCATACGGGAATGCAGAGGCACTGCCCACTAGTGTGCCGTCGGCGTAGAAATCAACCCTTGCGAGTGAGCGTCCGTTCTCGGTGGTGCGAGCACGAAGAGGGACATTCAACGTGTGTCCCGAGGTCTTTGTCAGCGTGACATCTTGACGGGGCGAGGTCAGCTCAACCCAGCGAGTTGACGGCTCTACATATTCCCTCATCAAGCGGTTCTCGATGCGTTTTTGCTCTAGCCCATCAAGGGCTCTTTCATAGACCTGCACCTCGGCAACACCTGATCGGGCGAAGGTCGCAGTGCCTCGACCACGTCCTAAAACAATCGAGGTGAGAAGCTGGGCTTCCGTAGCCTCTTTTTCGTTCTGAGACACCAACCTCTGGTCACGATAGATCGTAAGCTTGGCGGGTTCGCTCGCTCCCACATCTCCCGCGTCGACCACCACCGTGTAGAGATGCAGGGATGAATCTGCATAACCGATCGGATAACGACGGGAGTCGTAGGTGTTCACTCCGAGCGTATGCAAGGCGTCTACTCCCAATTCGAAACTTGCTAGCGAAGAACCTACTGCGGTTGCAAAAATACCGGAGTCCTCAACCGGTGCACCAGCAAGATTTTTAGCGACAATAAAATAGGTGGCCGATCCACTAATGCTATCGGCCAAAATCGCGGATAGTGCATCATCTACGCCGTCGAAAACGACGAGCGAGGGTTGCCCTGACACGGACTCCAATACCGGACGAGCCTCCGCAGACGCAGGAACCAGATTATTTCCACGGCCCGAAAGATCAGGAAGTGAGGTCACTGTGCTGGTGCCCGGAGCCAACTGGGCATTGGCCGCTTTTACCCAGAACTTAAGCCCATTGCGATCAGTGTAAATCTCCTGAACAGCCTCCGGAGCCAATGCCGTCCGGTAAACGCGCACATCATCCAGAACTCCTGCAAAGTCTTCTGCGACTGTTGCGGGGCCCGGATGTGCACCGATGGCAAAATTGCCACCTGCCGCACGAATTTGCCTCAGCTTCGGTGAAAGTTTAACCGCACCAAGGGAAAAATACTCAAAAACCGAAATGCGACGAACAACCGCAGGCGTTCCGGGACGCGTGAACGGATAATCCTCCAAGAGCTGACCATCCACATAAAATGCCCCCTCGTAAGCGAAACGGGACGCATCACGCTTCAAAACAAATGCCACATGATGCCAGCCTGAGGTTAAATCCACCTCATAAGCGATCATCTGCTCGGTGCCATAACCACAGAATGTAAGCCGCTTCTCCACGGGGTTGTATTCAAGCTCGTAACCCGCGAGCGCATTCCACGCGGTTTTGCTAGAGACGATGCGTTGATAACGATTCGTGAGTGGACCGGCTAGTTTCACCCAAGCCGCAAGGGTGATTTCGCCTTCAATATTGAGCCCTACCGGGCTGCGCACTTCGGCCTCGCCATGGCCCGGACCGAACGAAACACCAAGACCGGCAACACCATCAGTCCATTCTGTTTCCCCGCTTAATGTGGCCGTATTTCCATTGGATGACCCATCGGCTACTTGCTTGCCGCCGCCTTCTTCAAAGCGCCAATGGCCGACAAGATCGCCGTAAGCCGATTCGATACCTGACACCTCCACGGTAATTTCATCCTGAATATAGGTCACTCCGGCATTTTCGGAGGCAACCAAGCGCAGTGTATATTTTCCAGGCTCAATGAATCGCACTTCAGATCTGGGATTCGCAAGATCGGCAAACTCCACAAAGGAGTCGTCAACCGGGTAACCGTCCTCATCGAACACCTCCCACGCGACCAGCAAGTGGGCTGGTGGATTAGGCAAACCGTCATCGTAAACTGCACCGGACAGCTGAATCGTCATTCTCGACTGAACGGCCATGTCTTCGCCGGCATAGACCAGCGGAGGCCCCGAGAACTTGTCCGGCACGCCATCACCGTCGGAGTCCGCAAGCGTCGGATTCGTGCCAGCCAGATACTCGAAATAATCGACCAAGCTGTCACTGTCACGATCCGACAGAAAGTCAGTCACGTTATAGGCAGTCACAAACCAAGCGGGCAACAGGGGGTAAGCCTCACTGGGAATCCACTCATCCGCACCGATATCAGGAACCCCGTTGGAAGGCCGGTTTTCTTGATCAATATCCTTCGGCAGATTCACTCCTGCAAGGCCCGCGTCAATTGCCGGCGAACCTGCACGCAAGCGTCCCGAGCCCGTGAGACGTGGATCTACATTCAATACATCCGTGCCCGACTCCGCACTGCTCGTGATAATATGTGAAAGCACATAGCTGGACGCACCGCTGAACTCATCCGCAAGCGCAGGGTTATAAACGATGGAATTGAGCACAGTAAACGAACCGCCACTTCCCTGCACAAAAGCCTGTGGAGAATCCGGGGCTCGATTATCCGCAAAGGTGGAATAAGAGACTGTCGATACAGTATCGGTGTTATCCCACACATGACCCGCAGAGGACTCGTTGCGGAGCATGACGGCATTCGTCCACGTCGAGGTAGTGCCCGAACCCTCCTGTTTAACCAAGGCAACGGATGAGTGATTATCCACGAACCGCGGGCCAGAGAACGCCCCCTCACTACCTCCCAGCAGATGAACGGCCGCTCCACCGGATCCACTGTCATTGGATTGAAAGGTGTAATTGGTCACGACGAGATGCGTATTCGTCGCCTCAATACCACTCGCTGCGCCGCGCGCTATTTCCAATCCCGTAACGATCATGCGGGCGGATTCGAGATCGATCAAAGCGCCCCCAAAGTCGGTCGCACGGGTAACCTTGATATCCTTCAAAAAGCCAAAACCGCCATGCTGCTGAACAGCAAAGCCCGAAGGACGGTCAAAGGTGATTTTTTTGAGAATCAAATCCGCCGTAGTGGCGAGCCCCGTGCCGTCATTTTCCAAATCAATCGTCGCCCCGATGGTGCCTGCACCTTGAATGATGAGCGGCTTGCTGCCGACCGTTAACGAGCGATTCCCCACTCCCGTGTATACGCCCGCAGCAATCTCAATGACCTGATAAGGAGCGGCCGCATCGATTGCCGCTTGAATAGTGGTGTAGGCGGTTGGATCGGTCAGATTGACCCGTTTGCCTACTGAAGGAACGGAGAGAGGGTTCGCGGAATCCGATCCATTGGCATATTCAAACCGGTTTGGATACCCGTCTTGGTCCAAATCTAAATAAGCATCATCTACGTGCGGATCGAGACCATGCGAAAGCTCCCACCCGTCCGCGATGCCATCGCCATCAGAATCGGCAGTCTGTGGATCAAGCCCATTTTGATATTCTTCAAGATTGGTGAGCTGATCACCATCAGCATCCCCTTGTGCACCGCGTGCGGACGGATCAAGGCTGAGATTATTCAGTCCATGCGTTGCCGCCCAAGTATCAGGTAAACCGTCGCCATCAAGGTCAGCGGAGTTTCCAGCAAACGTCGCGAGATAGGCGCCATCAATAAGCTCGGGAGCGGTTCCACCCGGACGAGTCCAGGCTACCGACAGATGATCGGCTGTAGTGCCCTCTTTGTGCAGGACTTCAAAATAATAATACTGCCCAGCGACCAGATTGACTGATTGAGAATGCTGCTCGGGACGAGTGGTATACGTCCGGTAAGCACTGACGCCCAAACTCACACGAGCCAGACGTTTTCGGGTAAAGGGGCTGTCATCAGGACTCAGAAAAAAATCAGCACTGTCGTCTGCCGAGATCCAAAATTCATAAGCGCCCGTCGCAGGAGCGACGATGTAGCCGCGTATACGCGCGCCATAGTTTTCGGCACGGTTTTGAGAGGTCTCCAATAGCGTTACCGCGTTCTTGGTATCAGGAGCCGTAAAAAATTTAGCATTTCTCGTGAGGTCAGCAACCGCTCTGCCGGTAATGCCCGTCCATGTTTCGACCGTGACGGCACCTGGCAGGCGGTCGTCGACGACGGCGTGGTTGCCGCCGAGTTCGTATTCCTGAAGGTTGGACAGGCCGTCGCCATCGGGATCGAGCGCGGCGTCGGCAGTGTTGTTGGGATTCAGGCCATGGGCGCTTTCCCAGGCATCGGGCATGCCGTCGTCATCAGCATCAAGAGATCGAACCGCAAGGAACGGAACAGGTTCGTCGGACTGGCTCGAAGACGACCAGTTCAGGCGAATGCGGGCGTCTTGAGTTGGGGTGTTCGCATATTCAACCACTACGCGAACAGGCTCATTGGCGGTCAGTGCAATCGTGCCGGTGGTCGTGGCGAGCATGTGGGGTGTCAGGCGGTCTATAACGGACTGGCCGTTGACGATCACGCGGACAGCACCTTGCGACAAAGTTGTGAACGTGTAGGTCTCGGAATATGAGGGGACAAGGTCGCCCTGCCAGCGCACCGAATAAGCGGAGCCGGCAGAAATGCCCGGCGCGGGGGATTGCGAGAAGGGCCAGGAAAAATCGAGCTCCAGATCGCGGCGGAACATGCGGCTGTTTTTGAAATCTGCACCGGTATAGTAGGCACCGTTCCAGCCGAGGGAACCTGCGGCCATCTCGAGACTGATGTGATCAAACAGAGCTTGGGTATGCAGAGACGAAGTGCTGCTGGAAGCGGCCAAGCCGATGAGCGGCGTGGAGCCAGGGTCGAAAGCCGCCGTGCCGGTGGTGGACCAATTCTGGCCGTCGCTCGACGCATAAGTGATAATTTTAGGTCCCAGACGATCCACTCGCAGCCAATAAGGAGCCGTGACCGAGGCGACACCGGTCGCCGAGGTGGTCGTGCCGTTGGTGAGGTCGCGTTTGCGTAAGGTGATCCCAGACGGCGCGGCAAACGAGAGGGACACGTGACGGGAACCGGCATCGAGACTTTCTCGGACCATTAATGCACTCTTGGTCGAGCTGTTGAGCGAGAGGTGGGAAGCCACGCGCGCAATCAGGCGGCCATCTCCGATAAGCGGTTGGTAGATGTAGTGGAAATTATCCGCCGCCCCGGCCATATCGGCGCCACCCGCGCGAACGAACACGGAGTCCGCAGTAAAGTCATTGATCGTCGTGGCGCGTGGCAGTCCAATGTCAGCGACGAACCAAGGAGCCGTGGCGAGCGCACCCATACGAAGACCGTCAAACGAAGCGCTGTTGCCAACGCTGGTGCGGGTGCCGTGGGTAAAACCCACTTTCAGCGTGGAGCCGAGCGCAATCGTCCGGGTGCCTCGATAGGTCCAGACCTCGCCATCGACGGAATAAAACCCAGTGAACACATCGCCGCTGCGACGGAGCAGAACCCAGACGGGACCCGTTACACCTGCGAGACGTGCCACGCCGGTGGTGGCTCCGGCGGTGTCACGATACTGAAAGGCTACTCCGCTGGTGGCGGTGAGCAGCATGGCGACGTTGGGTGCCTCGGGATTGAGGTTTTCACGCATCATCACACCGGCTTGAGCTAATGCGTTATCAGCCTGAGTAAACTGCACTCGGGCGAGGATATAACCGTCACCGGTGAAATCGCGCCAGGCGAAGGTCGAACGATCGGCGGTTCCTGAATTATCAACCACGGTAGCTCCCGTCATGGTATAGGTGCCGGCGGAATACGCGATTTGCCCCGGCAGCGTCGGCACGCCGATATCAGCGACGTCAAAGAGCAATGGATCGACGCCCGCGAGCGCCTTCAAGTCGAACGTGATCACTCCCGCTTGCTGGCGGCCACCGACGCTCACGTTCACTCGGTTGAGACCGGCAGTGGCGGGAAGCATGAAAGAGGACTGCACAAGGCCGTTGACGTCTGAAAAAAGACTGAGAGCGGAAGCACCGGGAGCGACGGAGCCGAGGCGGCCATTGCCCAAGCCAACGTGGAAAAATACGGGAATGTTGGCCAGCGGATCACCACTCAGAGAATCTTTGACTCGAACAACCAGCGGCTGGGAAAGCAAAGATCCGGTCGCGGCAATCTGATCGTCTCCCGAGATCAGCTCTAGCAACGGACGTTGGCCCTCAAGATTGAAGACCTGCGGATCATTGCCCAACTCCCATTCCTGACCGTTGGTCAAGCCATCGCTGTCGGGGTCGCCCTGCGGGTTGACTCCAATGCCGCCGAAATACTGAACCTCCCAACCATCATCCAAGCCGTTGCCGTCAGTATCGGCAGGTGAAGTCAGCTTGAGTTCGTCGCCCACGCCGATGGCCCAAGTCGAGATATGGCGGTTAGAATACGCCAGACCAACATTGAGGATGGGGCCGAGTTCGAGCGTTTCAGTGCCATGCTCGGTCCAGGTGATGCCATCGGTGGAACGCCACGCCGTGAAGACGTTACCGGCGCGCTGAAGACGGAGCCAGGCAGGCACGGCCACGGTTACGGCGGTCGCACGGGTCGTGAGCGCACCAGCCACCGTGCGCCGGCTCATGAAGGCGACGCTTTTGGCGGTGGACAAAGCCAGCACGACGCTGCGTGCATTGGCATCGAGTGACTCACGCATCACCAAACCGAGACGGGTTGAGTTGTCGCCGGAAGTAACCGAAGATACTTTTACGGTGATGACGCCGTCGCCCATCAAGGTCTGCGAAACATACTTCATCTTGTCGGCAGTGCCGGTGATGTCTGCGCCGAGATTCGAAAGAACGTAACTGCCGTCGTAGAGCGCTACGCCGGAGTCAGTCGGAGAGCCCACGGTTTGTTCGGTCCAAGGCCAAGGCAATGCGATAGAGGCGTCCGGGGAATCGATGACTACTTGGTCGGCAGTCATGGTGGCGAGGGTCGAGGTCCGACTGCACACAACGAGACCGACGAGCACGTCGGTATTCATAGATAAGGCTACGCGCTGAACGACGTTCCATGTAACCCCGTCGGTCGATTCAAAGCCGGTGATCATCTTGCCACGGCGCTCAAGTTTGAGCCAGCGGGGAGCGGCGCCCGTCACGAGAACCTGAGTGGTCGCGCCTCCGGTTGCAGTGCGATACTTGATACCAGTCCCCATGGCCGGCGTGACCATCATCAGTGCGTGCTTAGAATCTGCATCGATGGTTTCACGGATCATCAAGCCGGCCTTCGACCACGTGTTGGTGTTGGTGAGCGAGGCTATCCGGGCGATGATGTAGCCGTCACCGCTCAGCGCACGGTAGGCGAAATGGAAATTATCGGTTGTTCCCGCGATGTCGGCCGCGCCTGAGCCTTGAAGCGTGTAGGTGCCCGTGCCGGAAGTAAACGAAGCCGTTCCCGCGACACTTACGGTGCCGATGTCTGCATTGCTCCAGCCACTTGGTAGTGCCGCGCTAAGTGCTGGAAGACCACACACCAACACCGCAAAAACAGCTGAACTAAATCGGAGAAAAAAACCAAAATACGGGAGAGGCGACATAGAAGTAGACGCAAAAATGTTAGATCGCTGCATTAGCAGCTGTTGAAAGCTTCATGCATCTGAAACCCATGCGCATTTAGCGGGTCAAGCGGGATCGCCTAAATCAAAGATTTAAATCATTATCTAGTATAAACTTACTATATAGCATTTAGTCAGTTTCAGCCATGCCCCCTCTTAGCAATCTACAGCAACTAGTAATAAGGGAGGCATTAAAAAACGCTCCACCTTAATACACCTGCTACGGAGACCGGATTCGTCACGCTAGAACTGAGCCGAATCAGCAAACTACAAGACGGCCTCTAATGGAGCCTATTTATGGCTACTTGATGAATGCTTAGGACTTATCTCTTATTGAGATATTTGGCAAACCTGCCTCAATCCGGAAGCAAATCGTCGTAACGGCAGCCAAGTCCCGCACGGACCCGTTTAAGCGTTGAAATGAGCGTGGCGAACTCCCCGGCCTCCAGCTTCTGAAGCGTGCGCGGAGTGATGTCTGCCAACTCGGCCAAACACTCCTGAGTTAACCCGACTTCGATCCGTTTTGCCCGAATTCGACGCCCTACCGCCTTCAACCATGCGGCGGTTTGTGGAGTGTCGAGTGATCTGCGCTTAGGCACGTCACATTATGGCGGAAACCTATATTGACGAACACGCCATAACGTGGCGACTAATAGGCTGGGCCCCAAGAAACTGCCCCAGCCTGCCCCACGAAAAATCCGGCCCGACAACGTCCGCACACAAACGATACGTATCCATGAAAACCTTACTCACGTTCATGCTGATGGCGCTCGCTTACGCCCTGCCCTCCTCTGCCGTAGAGCCAGTCGCCTCCGCATCGTTCCAGGAAGTGCAAGCTTCACTGAAGAAGGATCTGACCTCGATTAAGCTGCGCATGACCACGCTCAAGCCGAAGGTGCAGTCGGATATTGTCCGCGGCACCGGAGTTACTTGGGTCGAGATCCTAGCGGATTCCGAACGCTTGGAGATCGCGGCCGGGGCTGTAAACCCGCAGTTGCCTCACGTTGATCCGCCGTTCCCTAAGGTCATCAACGCCCTCGAACGCGGCCGCAACAATGCCAAGCTCCTCGGCACGGTTGAGGGCAACAAGCTCGCATTCGAAATCGACGGCGTCCTGAAGATCATCGACGAGTTGAAGAAGAATCCGCAGGCCCTCTCTCAGGATTGGCCGAAGAAAGCCAAGGCTCTGCTCGTATACCTCCAGTAACCCACAGAGGACGCCGGCGGGGGATGTCCGCGTCGCTACATCGCACGAAATGCAACACGACTATTACGACATTCTAGGCGTCAGTCCGTCTGCTGATTTCAACGCCATCCGCCAAGCCTACCGGCAGAAGGCTCTCGAAAATCACCCTGACAGAGGCGGCTCGCACTTGGCGATGGTGCGTATCAACGAAGCGTGGAATATTCTCTCCAACCCAGCCACTCGGTCGGAATACGATCAATACCGGTCGAGCCAGCCCACATCCTCGGGCGGCTTCCACACACCCGCCGCCGAGCAAGCACGCCAGGATGCATCCGTTTACCCGGAGCAGTGGGATGAATTCGACCGGTGGATCTCCAGTGTCGCGGCTAATTTCCACCGCACCAAATTCAAGATAGATGGGCGGATGCTCGAAGCGGACACCTTGTCGGGCGTTCTGTTTATCGGCGCAGGTATCGTGATTACGGCAATCGCGGTGCTCGTCTGGGCCAATCAATATCCGGGCACGTCGTTTCATAACATGAAGTGGCGGTATTGCCTGTTTGCGGGTATTACGGTCGGCAGCTTGCTCGGCGGGCTGGCCCACAAAATTGCCACCGCACTCTTCTTCGATGCACCTCCCCCGGATCAATCCGGGTTGAGCAACGCAACCTCCACGGCGCAGCACAAATCCGTCGTGCCTCAAGACGCACCCGCCGCAGACAAAGTAGAACTCTCGTGCCCGCAATGCAGCCAAGGTCTGCGAGTGCCCAAACTCTCGCGCGCCATCAAAGTCACCTGCCGCAAGTGTGGGCATATTTTCGTGAACCCATCTGTGTAAATCTCTCCCCCATGAAATCTGAAATCAGCCTTTTTCGAATTCTGCTGAGCGCTCAAATCGCATTCGGTGTTTTAGGCGTAGGCATCGCCATTTTTACCGACGGACAACTCCCCGAAGAACTACTCCACTACAACGAAAGGACCAATGAAGAGTATAGCACCGCAGACGGCCTGTTTGGATTCGGACTCTCCATCTCGGCACTCGTGGTGATCATCGGGCTCTTCATGCTTCGTCCGTGGGCGAAAATCGCATACCTGCTCATCACGGTCGTCATGCTTGGCATAACCTTCTTTAGCCCTCCTCCCACCGCCGCACCGGGCTCAGCGACTGCGCTCTATGAGTTGGCAAGCATGACGGGTGGAGCGACCCTGTTCATGCTCTACTGCACCGAATTCGGCCGGAGCTGGACGACCCTCAGAACACGAGCCCAAGCCTAAAATTTATTCAGCCGGGCGCTTGGCAGAATTACTACGATGCGTAATTATATTTCGGATACGTTATTGGCCGCATACGCCTGACCCTGTTCTCTCCATTCATAAACGCCCACGTCATCGCCCCGGCCTGCGTGAGGAACATGGTCAGCGCCAGCCACCAGTAGTGCGCGGTCCGGGGCTTCAGGTCGAGGTAGTCAAACTTGTGCCAGTCCACCATCTTGTAGTGGGCGACGATCACCTTCTCGACCTCGGGAATGAACCGGTCGTCCAGCGGGTAGTGGTAGCGCAGCAGCGACTCCAGCTTCGTCTTCGCCAGCGTGCTCTCGGTCCAGCCGAAGACGTAGCTCCAGCTCTCGCCGTAGGTCAGAACAAGGTCGTTCTTCTTTCCGCCGATCCACTTCGCTTCGAGGGCACGGGCCTCCTCGGGCGTCTTCAGCCGCACGACGATCAGGTTGACGTGCTTCGTCGGACCTAACCGGGCATTCAACTCGTCCCACTTTCTTGTGCTGAGCGTGCCGCTCAGGTTGCGGCCGGTGGACCATGCGTCGCCGATGTAGGGGTAGTCGTAGAGCTTCGCCGACTCCTCGGGCGTGAGCTGCCGGTAGCTGAAGGTCGATGGGCTCGCCTTCACGCGATTTTCGAACGAGACGTTCTTCGCCACTGGGATGATCGCGCCCGACGTGTTGCCCGTGTCGTAGTCGTTCGGGTCGCCGCTGACCATCGTCGAACTCATCGACCCGGTTGTGCGCCGGCCAGGGGCGGCCTTGGTCCGTGCGCCCAGTTCGCGCCGGATCTGTTCGTATTTGGACTGACTCACCTCCGTGGAGAACAAGGTCGTGTTCACTGTCCACTCGTCGGGGTGTGTCCTGTGTCGGGTCTCGTAGTGGCTGAAGACTCGCCGGGTGTGAGACTGCCGGTTCTTGCCCGTGCCGGTGTAGTAGATCTCGGTCCGATAGACCGCCTCCTTGTAGCGCTCACGCCATTCGGGGCGGTAGTGCGTGGAGAGGACCTGCCCGCTCCACACCTCCTGGTCGTCCGTCATGCCGCTGATCGCTCCCGCGTGGAAGCAGCCGGCGACGATGAATGCGAGGACGCCCGTGAGCAGCCACTCCCATAGGGCGATCCGGTGGTTCAGGAGCCAGAGCCCGAAGCCGATGACGATCGGCAACAACGCCATTAAGTAGAAGCCGGTGAAGCCCATGTTACTTCTTCTCCACCGGGCCGATTGGTGTCGGGTTCTTTTGGAACAAGGTCGCCGGCTCGTCGATGCCGGTCTCGAAGGCGCGTTTCGTGTCGCTCGTGATCACGATCAGGGCCTTCTTCTTTTCAAAGCCGAAGAACTTCAGGACGAAGTTGGACGGGAATGTCTCCAGCGGCGTGTTGTAGACGCGCACCAGATCGACCAGTTCGCGCTGGCGCTCGGCGAAGCTGTCCCGGGTGGAAGACACGATCTGCATCAACTCCTTGAAGGTGGACTGGTCCACGTTGGGCACGGTCTCCTTCACGAAGTTGAGCACGGCGCCGGCATTGTCCGATGTGCGGGCCTCGGCGTAGTTGACGAAGAGCTTGGTCAGCTGGTCGAACTGGGCGTCGGTGATCTGACCGAGTTCGTTGAACTTCGACTTCAGGGTCGAGAGGCTCACGCGGTTCGCGTCCTCCTTGGCCTCGATCAAAAGGCCGTTACTCTTCTGCGTATTATACGTGCCGATGATGGAGGCGCTGAAGATGATCAGGGTCAGGAGACCGATGGCGAAAATGCCGCCGATGACGGAGATGGCGATGGAGAGTGGTAGTCTTGGCAGGCGTGGGTTGAGTGGTGGTTCGGCTGAGCTTGGGGTTTGGCGTCCGCCGCTCGACACCCGCAGGGTGGCGGGCGACTGGAGATTCAGAACAAGCTCAGCCGAACCAACACGAGGCCCACGCCTGAGATACAGCCATAACTCACGCCCACTTCCTGACGGAAAAATACACCCATCTTTCCGTCAGGGAAAAACTCAGCCATAGACCTCAAAAAGCTTACTCCCAAGTGACTGTAAAAATGAGCAGCCGCACAGGGTATGCCTCCATCCACCAAGCCCAAACCTTAACGACTCCGCTTAGGCGTTGTTTTTTGAGACGCCGAAACAGCCAGCGCACGCGGCAATTCCTTCTGACCAAAGTTGGCTAATTTTCGGAGTGGTGACCCGCTGATCAACTCGACCGGCATGATTGTGTCGAAGGAGACCTTGTGGAGGCGCGTGAACTCACGCGCGTTGTCCGAAATCAAAATCGCGAGCACCTTTTGCAACAACTGGAGAGCGTATTTCTCGTTCTCCGCAGTGGTGGTGGTGACGACCTGTTGAAGGAATTCGCGCAGCACCAACGCCATGATTTTAACGTGCTTGATGTCCTGCCGATACCGCTGATCCAAGCGCAGCGCATTCTCCAGCTTGGCCTGAAGGAGAAGATGGGGGAACAACACCGGCACCGCGTGCCCGCATACCTCCAACGGAATGGCACTCTGGGCATCGAGCTTGGGCAGTCCGTTGACGCTTCGCAAAACGTCCAACTCACGAGTGTCCGGCTCCACGCCGATGATCAAAGTCCCGTCGGTGATTTCCCTCGGCCCACTCAGTAGCAATTTACCTCCGAGATCCTCGTGCAGCTGCATGAGCGCATGGCGCGTGGCATACACGTCCATGTCTCCACTCGTAAAGGGACGGAGCGGTGCCAGCAGGTCGCCCAGTCGATCATGGTAGCTCAACGCCCACACATTTACGGCGTGACCGCCCACCAGAATCACCAGCTCCTTCTGTTTGCTGATAGCCCGAAAGATGGAGTCGAAATCCTCTACCGGGCGAAGTTGCGTGCGAGCCATAGAGAAAACTTAGGCAGACTTCTCGCGAACGTGCCGGCGGATGGATGGCCACAGATCAAGCACGCGAACAGGCTGGCGGATAGGTGCATTCCGCTCCTGCGCATCGGCAGGGGATATCGTCCCTGACTTAATTTCACGCGTGGTCTTGGCACGCTGCGCTGCTTTGGTTGCCGACCGCAGCGCAGTCAAAGTGGGTTCAGTCGAGACAGCCTCGTGCTGGAGATAATACGCCGAAGTCGCCTCCCGCAGGATCACCGACAGATCGGTTTTCCGAGCACGCGCCATCTCCTCCATCCACTCGATCACCTTGCGGCTCTCCAAGAACGTCACGGATCTCCGGTCCTTTGAAATGACATTAGGCATAGGTATAAGATACCGGGTATAAGTGATCACCGTCAAGAAAGGTAAATCATCACCTCAATCGCTTTGCCGAACGATTACAGCCGAACGGGAAATAAAATGTGAAACCGACTCCGATTGAGCTTCGCAGCCTTCGTCCAAGTCCCTACTTACACCATATATACTGCGATGCTCATTATCGCTCCTTTAGATCTTCGAGAAGAGATTGCTGCTGACTTTACCTTAGCAGGAACTCAATTCACCTCTGTAGTCCTTGGAAAACAAGGAAAGGAAATGGACGGTATGCTCACATTGAGAGTGGAGCCTGGACAATCTACCGCTCGCGCAGCCGGGATACTATCTTCGTGGCTTGCGCGAAATAAATCCAAGAGAGTAGCAACCTACACCCTCATCAACGGAATGGGACAGCGAACCGAGCTTGAAATTGCAGACCTAGCTGCATCAGATGTAGGGCTTCTTTTGGCGCAGGCACAGGAGATCACCATATCGAAAAAGAAACGCTCTCCATCAGCGCGACGCGTCAACCCCAGTGCGAGATTACGGACGAAGCTCATCGATGAAGCACGTTCCACATGCCCTAATCCTGATTGCGGCAAGGATGGCATTGGTCACTTGGATGCGCACCACATCGATGGGAACCGAAACAACACCGTAGAGGGCAACTTGATTATGCTCTGCAAGACATGCCATGGGGACGCCGATCGGCAGTTGATTAGTCGGGACATGGTTGAATTCTGGAAGCGGCTGCTAGTGCAGGGACTTCATCCTCATCTTGATAATCCAAAGCGCAAAAAAGCTCAGCGCGAAGCTCCAATAGTCGACGGAGTGAACAATGGACATGCAGCCAAGAACATGAATGTCCATTATCACGGAGTGAAACCGCCCGCCGAAAAACCGGGTATAGGCACGATCGGGGCAAGCCCTCCGCACCGAAGCTACGTTCGCTACTTAGTAAAGAAATACACCGATTGGAGACTGAAAGGTCTCACCGAAATGGGAGACGATCGCCCTTTCAATCCCAAGGCGGTGTGGTCGGTCATCGAAAACACCCTTAAATTTGCCCCTTATAAGGCCGGACTGGAGTCCTTCGAAACCATCGTGGAGACCCTGACCGACATGATCGACCGCACGCCTTTTGGTTCGCTCAATCAATCAAAGAACAAACGGAACTACCATACATTCGCAGAGCACAAGATCATCATGACACGTCGGAAGAACAAAAATCCTCCATCGGAAGGAAACCTCGACGAGTAAGGCTCGGACGTGCGGACAAGCATGTGAAGGCATCCCGAGTTACGGTAGCTCTCGATAAGTGGTTGGCCGAATTAACCACTCTTCCGTTTGCTCTATCGTTTTGCTCAGATTGACACCCTTTAAAGAACACTCCCAAACAACTAGCGTTTTCCAACCGTCTGCTTTGAGTGCCGCGTAGTTTCTTTGATCTCGCTCTTTGTTTGCTCTAAATTTTTCGCTCCAGAACTCAACTTGCGACTTCGGCTTCGTTGCGAACTTACATCCACTGTGATCGTGCCAGAAGCACCCGTGCACGAAAATCACCGCACGCCGTCCGGCAAAAACAAGATCGGGAGAACCCGGTAGTCTCCGCTGGTTGACGCGGTATCGATACCCGAGTCGATGCAGGGCACTTCTTAGAATCAGCTCCGGTTTCGTGTCTCGATGCCGAACCTTAGCCATCAATCGCGAACGTGCACTTAGTTCCAAGTGGTCCATTGCGCTTCAGAACCGCTCAATGGTCTTGTTATCGATCAGTATTTCAAAATGTTCCTGCATCTGTGCCGGGACGTGCCCTCCCTTGACCAAGAGTCCCATTTCCATGTTTCGGTCCATGGCGGCGGCCGTGAGATTGGCGCTAGTGATAAAAGCCAGGTTGCCGTCAGCGATAGCGCACTTGGCATGAACTGAACCCAGCTCGTGGTGCGCCGCATCCGAGGGTTGTTGCCATGTATAAAACACCGCGTCGGGTAAGCGCCGAATAAGCGGGGCCATTGCGTCAAAGGCTAGCTTTCCACCGTTATCCACCGAGCACTCCATCAAGATTTCAATCTTCACGCCTCGACTGAGCGCCGCATCAAGGCACCGGAGCACTCGATCGAGTTTGTAGGCCACATAGCTCACGATGAAGAGACTGACGTGGGCACCCTCAATGACCTCGCAAAGCACCTCCTCCGTTTGGCGAACGGGAACCACTCCGGTCGATGGCCCCGACCAAACCAATTCAATTGAGCCTTGTGCCCCTTTGAGCGCGGCTGCTGCCGATGCGCTTTTGAACGCTGCGGACACTTCGGCGGGCGAAACCCCGGCCGACTTTTGCCAAGCGGCGTCCAGCTTTTCGAATAACGCTTTGCCCGCGCTTGGCCCGAAGCGGTCGCGCGTTCCCCGCAAGCGATCCACCGAACTGATTCCGCCGATGCCCGTAGCGATGGCATTTACGCGGTCGGGATGTAGCTCTAGGCACAGTTCAGCAATAGTGTGCCAAAGATCACTCATCGGATAGCGGAGGGGCGTCGAAGAACGCGGCGTCGGTGTTCTCGAATGTTCCGGTGACCAACGCACGATCAAGATATCGGTTGCCCTTTTCGCATGACGTTTCCGCAACAAAGGAACAGCCGTGGCAGGATGCGCCGTGTAAACTCCGGTCGTTTCGGGCGTCGTGTTCAGAGCACAGCGGATCGGAAGAGCAAATCGCCGCGCGACGCAGCGCCTGCGTTATCAGTCGACCCAGATTCTCTGGCTTCCCTAGTTCAACCAGACCGCCAAGCGTGCCGTCTGAATCGGCGGCGGCAGTGTAGAGGAGGATGCCGGCCATTGGGTCAGCCGGATCGCCATCCGAATAGATACGCTCACGTATGCTCGCCGTGTTGTATCCACATTCCAGCGCCAGCTCACGAATGAGGAGGTGTGAAAAGGTGTGGAGCATCGCGTAGCGAACGCCGGGGTATCCCTTGCCCGCGTCGAGTTGACGAGCGTGACGCCAGCCGACGTGCCCGCCGAGTAGCATCATGTCTCTTTGTGTGATGGCTTTTTGGCCCATCCACGCACAAATCGCGTCCTCACGGAAACGAATGAAAATGCCTTCGCCGTGAACTTCGAAAGCGGGAATCCAGGTCGGTTTTCCTCGGCAAAGCGCGGCCATGGGAGGCCGGTCGTTCGGGTCGTCGGATTCCTCGGGTGCCTCGACACGGGTGAAGCCGATGAGCGCGTTTACCTCCTTGAGCCTATCCAAGAGAAGCACGTCTTGAATCTTCGAAGCATACGCTGTCGGCACCCCCGCCTTGCTGGTCATGAAGTGCGGCCAGTTATTGGGGGCCTTGGGATCGGTCAGGACTTTCCACTCGGGACGTTTGATATCGGTTTCTTGAGGGGGAGCCGTTTTTTTGCCGTCTCGCTTGGCGACTATCTGCTCCCATACCGCCTCGGGCGTGTAGGCTTCGATACCCGGCAAGTTAGATCCCTTGATGAGCGTTTTGAGCGTAAATTGAACTTCGGCCACGCTCGTGACATCCTCGAAATAGGCCCATCCATCATTGACCAACTGTTCCAGTGCGTTGCCCGTGCTTGGAATCGAAAGAACCGATATGCTCATCGAGAACCAACTGTTGGTTGAGCCAAGGAGCACCGCCCGCGGCTGCTCTTTGCAGCAATCGTCGTAATGGTTGAGGTGCGGGTGGCGACCGCGACACACGGGAAGATTCTTCGTGCCCTCTTTTCCGAACGCATGGACGAGAGATCGGGACTTTCCGCAGTCGCATTTTACCCAGAGGTTCTCGGTTTGGAGGGAAGCGCCCTGCTCGAAAAAGCTGAGGGTGCCTTTGCAGTCAGACGGGCCTTCGTGGACGTAATAGCGCCACGGAAAGTCATCCAGGTGACCCTCGCGGCACGCCAAAAGGAAACGGGCCGGCACTGCATCAGCGTTATGGCCGTGGGGACAAGTCTTGTGAACAAACCGTGTATCCTCGGGGCGATATGGGTTTTCTTTTATATCAAACAGACCGGAATCGAACTCGGCCAAAGTGCCGCATTTCACGCAGCGGAGCCATCGAGGGAATGGCCGAACTGGCACGCCGATCTTGGCCTCGGGGCTGAATTTATCGACACCCTCGGTTTCGCTGACCGGAGGCACACGCAACCTTTCTACCTGCTGACCGAGTTGCTTGCGCACGGCCTCAAGCAATCGCTCTTCATCAATCGGCGCACAGCGAAGCTGATCCCAGCGATCTAGCCCCATCGTTAAGACCGACAGATTGGGTAAATCGACCAAGGCACCGGGGCCGTAAGTCCAGAGCAATTGACTCGGCCGAACCGAGCCGACGGGAAGGTGGTTACTCATTGTCGTTATCCTCGGGTTTATCCTTTACGGGAATCTGCCACGCAGGGCCGTCTTCCAGCGTTGCAGTATCCATGATGAGACGAACTCCCGGCTCCACTTCGCGAAGAGACATGGGAGCGGTTACGATGTCCCAGCGATGCAGGCCGGGCTTTTTCATCAGCGCGACAATGTCCCCTTGGCCGTTTTCGGTTTCATAGCCAAGTCTTCGGCCCGGTTTGTTGGCTTCTTTTACCCAGTGATCGAGACGTTGGGCCACCATGCTTGACGTGGTTGTTTTGGCGGAGGCTTCATCGCGAACTTTCCATGCTCGATTGGCGAACGCATCCTTCATCCGCTGGGCGTCAGGATGCGCGGTCGCTGTGAGGGCCATTGCACCGAGGTTAGGATTGAGGGCCGTATTTGTGAGCCGCAACAAGCTGACGTATGCGCCCGTGAGTCCTCGATCTAGCGCACGAGCCGCAAACGGCGTGACTGACTGGGCTTCGACGTGCTTGTAGAAAGTCGCGTGGTAATGCTCGAAGGTCTCGTAGTGCGAGAGATCGCGCGGCCGTGACCAAGTTAGGACAGAGCAAACAAGGCCAAGGTAAGAACGACCGACGCGGCTGGTAGCCTGAATGTATTCGGCGGTGCTCTTCGGCTGGCCGTTCACCGCCATGAGACCGAGACGGTTTACGTCAACGCCGACCGAAAGCATGTTGGTCGCAAGAACGATATCAATGGCGCGCGCTTCGCCCTTGGCCCATGTCGGTTTGAATTTCGTTTCCAGCTGATCCAATTTCTTTGGTATTTCTTTGCTGGAAACACGGGAAGTGAGTTCCTCGACAACCTTGACGCTGCGTTGCGCGAGACCGGGGCGGTTGACCCGGCCCATGAGGACGCGGAAAGCACGGGTTTGCACGTCGTCTTCCGCAAGACGCCTCATGCCACCCAGCTCGCGGAGTGAATTGAAGTAGCCGACCAAGGTCATGTAGGGATCGGCGGCTTTCCCGAAATCGTTGTAGAGCTTTTGTGCGCCGGTGAGGAGGGCGACGTAAAGGCGGATCAAAACCGCAGGGCGTGAACTGCCCGGCGAGCAGATGCCGAGATAGAGGCGCCCCGGCTTCTCGGTGACGGGCCGCTGCACCGAAAAGAAATTATCCTCAATGTCCAAGCCGTGCGGCGGGAACACGGACACGTTGCGCATGAAGACGTGATGCACCTGCTCCTGTGCTTTTCGCACCGTCGCGGTCGAGGCGATGATTTTGGGACGAATCGTTTTTCCGTCCAGCGGCCACGCCGACATTTCGTCCACGGTGGTTTCGTAAAGGCCGACCATGGTGCCGAGCGGCCCGCTGATAAGGTGAAACTCGTCCTGGATGATCAGGTCGGGGGGGCGAATAGGCGACACGGGCTGAACTTTTACGGCCTTCAACGCCCCCTTTTTCTTATGCCCCTGATTGCAGTCGCAGCCGGGCCATAGGAGGCCGTGGCGTTCACACTCATGCTCTGCGCGACCGAAGAGAGTCCGGGTTTCGCCGCGCCATGCCATCATGGCAAATTTATCGACGGTGCCGATGAGCATGGACGGCGGGCGTCGATAAATCTCCTCGTCAACGACCACGACCGGAAGACCGTCCGAGCCGTCTTTTTTGGCGAAGTCACAGTCAGCGGTTTTATCACCGCAATACAGCGTCGTGCGCAGGCAGTCGCGATCCACGGAAATATCCCGACCTGGAACAATATCCGAGCCACACCAAGGGCAGAACGTCAATTGAGCGGGGGTATCCGACCCACCGCGTGTTCCGTCGCGCTCCGACTCAATGACGGCATGTGCCCGTTCAGTCGTGCCGGGGCTGACTTTGTTACCGACCCAAAGGCCGAGAGTAAACGGAGTCGCTCCCCACTTGCCTACGTCGGCTTTGCGCAATGTTTCCATGGCGCAAAGGAGAGTGGTGGCGCGTTGGAATTGCTGAATTGTCAGCAGGCGCAGTGTGTAGCGCATGATGACGGAGAGACCTCGCGATGAGTCGTAGCCGCCGAGACCTGTCTGAAGGCGACGAATGGCCATCGTGAAAGCGGCCACACCAAGGTAGGCTTCCGTTTTACCGCCACCGGTTGGGAACCAGAGTAGATCGGCGGCAGCCATGAGCGGCTCGGTGCGATCGTGGTGCTTGGGGTCGGATAGTGCCGGAATGGAGAGAAGGACAAAGGCCAACTGGAACGGACGCCATGAGCGGTTCTTGGGGATGTTTTCTTCGGCGACCGTGGTAGTTTCTTTGCGGCGGCGCTTGAGTGAATAGATACTCCGCACGCGCTGCCGTGCCATTGCGAGGTTGGCGAAACGAAACGCCGCCAACGCGTGATCGTTGGTTTCTATCGCGGTTATCCCCTCGCGAAGCCGGGCCAAGACCTTATCGCAGCGCCCCATCGCCTCCTCGGCAGCATTCATGTAGGCGGAGAACTCGCCGGGGATTCGTGAGGTCTGTTCGCCAATCCAAGCGGCATAATCCTCGGTGAGGATCTTGAGCGCCGCAACCAAGGCCGGACGGTCGAGGGCCGCGAGTTGCTCCATGTCGAAGGTGCCTTCTTCGACGAGCTTTCGCATGGCTGGCCGGTCATGCGGGTCGGTGCCCGGTGTCTCGGTGACCGGCAACTCATGGGTCGGCATGACCACGGTGCGAATCTCGCGGGCTTTCTCGGAATCAGCCGCAGTCGTGGCGTGCACCGCGATACCGTGCCCGACGGCGAATTCGACGCGCTTGCGGTAAACCATTTCCAGCGCAATCCGCTCTCTTGTCTCCAAGTCATCGGTATCTTGAGCCTCAAGGACGGGACGGCGGCGGAATACCGTAGCACCCTTAATTCCGCGAACGATTACCTCTGGCTGAAATAGCCATGCCGAGTCCTGAGCTTCCTCCGGCTTCTCTTGATTGTTAATCAGGAAGAGCGTGATCAGGCGATCCCCCTTGGCTGATACCGGGCGGACGATTCCTTTGATGATTACTTCCGGGCACGCGGGATCTATGGCGAACGGCTTAATCGGGCCTTCTACCAGGGGAAACGGTATCGTGTTGCCGCTGGGCGTGCGTTTCCAGGCACGCAAAGGTTTGCCGGTATCAGGGCTGGTTTCCTTGGCGCTTTCTCCTCGATGATAACGTCCCCACCGGGCTTCCAGTTCGATTTCAGTCGCGTCGCCATCCAAACAAAACGTGAAGCCAATCGACGAAGGCACCAGCGATTGATTTTCCAGACGATCGGTCTCGTTGTCCTCGTCTTCCCCCTTGGCCGAAAGACGAGATGTGCTCTTTTTTTCGTTGGAAATATGATCGTCGTTTGCTTTCGGGGTGAGGTCTTTGACCGCGTCCGCCTCCTCGCTTTCGAGAGACGGCTTTCCCTCTTCTTGCACATACTCTTTCGGGGCCAGTTTACCGACAAGGTAGCGGTCGCGAACACTCATTCCGATAACCTCTTCATCGGGACCATTCGCAGGCCCAAGGAGATCATCCATGACAGAGAATTGAAGAAGACGGCGCAGATGGGCCTGCTCCGCCAAAGATTCCCCGCTGATCGGCTTTATGTCGGTGACTGAACTTCCGGTGGATTTCGCGAAAGCCGCCTCATACGTCGGCCAGTCGATCCGCTGTATCATCGAAGTAGGCGTAGGCAAACCCAACGATGTTAGGCTAGCACTCGCCGAATGCCGAACGAAGCAATCATAATACAAGGTTGTCGCATCCACCGAACTCCGGACTCTGTAGATGCGCGCGAAAGCCATCACTTCGGCCGACGATTGATTAATGATGGCGACTCCATCCCCCACCTTGATCCCCGGAACTAACCTGGACCGATGGTGTTCGATAGTCGTGCTAAGATCCGGATCGGCGGTGATCAACCAAGCATTCTGTTCGATGATGTCAGACATGGTTGAGTTTAACTCGTTTTGATAGTCACGAGTGTTCCGAGATGACTCTTGTTTTGCGCGCGCGGCTTTTTCTTATAACCAAGCGCATCACATACGGCTTCGATTTTCTGACAGAAAATGTCCGCATTGAGCGGGATCATCCAAAGGTCTTTCATTGGCGGTGCGTCACGATTGGTCGATTGCCACTGCGCTTCGTCGTCCAGTGGGTGCTCTGGCCGGAAAGGATGTATGTTGAAAATCTTATGGTCGATCTGCGTGATCCAGGCCGCACCTACCTCCGTGATCGCACCCCACGAAACCTTTGTGTTGTCACTAGTGACGAAGAGAACGAAAATTTTTTGATTCGAGTAACTCTCGACGAAAAACTCCTTTAGGTATTCGTAAACTTTTCGTCCCTCAGGGACTCGGCAGACTTCATCGTCACAGTTTGTGTAAAGGATATCATCGGCAGGGACGTTGTTAAATATCAGCATCTGATATAGAACATCTGCGAACGCTTTATCAGGATACGTTTGGCTGATCAGAATTCTTTTTTTCTGGGAATCGACAATGCTCTTCAATCCTAAGTTGGGGGTGTTTTTGTTGATTGAGCTGAGCACGATTTGTTCGATCACGTCCATCGGCACGTCGATACCTTGGTCGGCGAGAGTTTTTGCAGCCGCCTTACTCGCTTTGCTTCCAAAAACATTGAATGCTTTCTTCAACCTTTCCTCGTCCTCCTTTTGCTTCCCTTGCTTAATTAACTTCTTCTCTACGTTTCTGAGATCCGTGAAGGTGTCCCGGCGCCTAAGGATGTCCGCCAGTAGATCGCGCCTGACGTAGTCGAGAAGCGCAAGGTAGCGTGGGTCATCCGACTTGTAACCCTGCCTGTTACTTAAAGCCATGTCGGGCAATTCCGTGAGTTCGAACAGATCGACGTGAAGCTGACCGACGACATAAACTTCGTTCAGTTTGTTTTGGCCGACTACAGGAAGGAGGTTGAACTCGCCCATTTTGCCGTTTGCGAACAACGAGATGAAATTGTCCGGAAAATCGGTCATTTCGGCTTTGCGGCCTTTTGTGGTCTGATAGGTGCCTATCCAACCATTGATTTCGAGGGAGTATTCGTGTTCGATGCCCTTCTTGTCCTTCATCTGCAAAGGAATCGTTTTTGTCCCGTAAACGGCTACCAATTCTTTTTGCCGTTTGGGGAAGGTCTTCGGCACTAAAGTAGACAGCGAAGAGTATGAAGCACCGAGTGTGATGAGCGTAACCAGCTCCTTCATGATATTGCGGTCGAAGTCCTCAATTACCTCTGCCTCCTTGCCTCGGATGATGTGAATTTTGAAGTCCTTCCCGACCAAGGGAAAGATCTTCAGTAGATTGCGTTTCACCGCGGTTAGAGAGTTGTGGAGTCGGTATTGCGGCGACTTCATCACAATGGCAGTCCCGTGCGTCTTGATACGCTCGAACTTGATGTCACCTTCTGGAATTGGGCGGAGTTTATTACCCTTTTCGATTCTCCGCGACAGCACGAAGCCAGACTTGTCGCCCCCGGAAATGGTCATGACATCTACGTCTTGAGAAACGGAAAGAGCAGCCAACTTGCCGACGCCCTTTCGACCCATCTTTCGGCGCTTGAGCGATTTGGTGAGGGCATCCTTTTCCGTCGTTCGTGACTCAGCAGCGACATCCAGATACTTAGTTACATCGCCTTTCTTATAGGACATGCCGCGTCCATCGTCCTCGACTCTGATGTCGTCCTTATTAGCTATGACATAGACGTTCTTGGCATCCGCGTCGTAGGCATTCGCAATCAACTCTGCGAGGACGTAGTAAATATTCGTGTAGAGATTTGGCCCCAAGAGCTCAAGAATGCGAGGGTCGATGTTGATTTTATATTCCTTACTCATGGTGCTGGAGTTGTATGCTGAGTGTTTACTAACGGACTAATTTATAAAAGTTCTCCCTGCCCCTGCTCAATTGTCGCGTCCAATTTCCTTGATGCCGAGGTGGCGGACTTCTTCTTCCCGGTCTTCTTATCATGTAAGCCAGCTTTCACTTCCTCGTCGTAGCGCTGGTGGTTGAGGGCTAGGAGGCGATCAAGGACGGTGCGGCGGGCGGGCTCGCTGAGTGTGTAGCGTTCGCCTTGCTTGGTGAGGTGGAAGCCGTGGCCTAGGTTCAAATCTTGCCAGCCGTAGGCGGCAGCCACGGCCTGATCTAGCTCCATGTGCAACACACGCAAACGAGTGATGTCCGCCGACTGCTCCGCTATATTGTGGAATCGGTTGTAAGTTTTGGTTAGCCCTTCATTCTTTGCTATCATGAACTCGCGGCGATAATCGTAATAGCTCTGACCCATCATAGCCAAACTCTCCGCATCTCCAAGAAACGGGAATGTCTGCACGCAATCGGAAGGCGTATACCTAACATCGCTTTTCATTTTTGATGAAAACCTCAACACCCATTCAATATGCAGACTGCTTTGGCAGTTTGCGAAAAAACCCATTGATTCAGTTGGAAACACGACATGCGGTGTAGCTATAATTTGTTCAGTAGGGACAAAGGCGAAGACGACATGTTTAGAGGTGAAAGCATGCACCATGCACCGCCGCAGAGGCTTCAATCTACTGTAAAGTTCAGGCCTCTTATCCCAGTGCTTCCAAAAACACTCCTCGTGAACTTGCTTGGTTTGTTTTGCTCGTTCCGGCTCCACGTAGCGCCGTAAGTGATCGAATATAAGCGGCCGTTTTCTTGCTTCACTCTCGGGCATTTCACCGAAGTTAATAACAAAGGCCGAGGCTCTGTGCTCAGGGTCCTGATTTATGTCCTGTCCTCTTAGGAATCTAAAAATGAATTCAGTGTTGCGAGGGTCGGCCTCTATGAAGTGCTGTCTTTGTTCGGGCGAAAGGACGAAGCCGCGGCCATAGACGTATGTGCCTGTAGCGGAGATGTCTTTGTTTTTTAATAAGGAAAACGGTGCCAATAAGTCAGAGGTAGCTTCGGTCAAGTAACTGTTTATCTTATCGACTCGTTTAGATCCAAATGTTCCGAACAGCAAAGATACCTGCTTCAATATTGAAAATGAGCAGACACGAACCGCCGCCGCACCGGGCCAGAGGTAGTCTGGTGTAGCCCAATAAACGCTTCCTCCGTTTGAGGTAATCCAGGCCAATCCGGACTCCCGAGAGTCGCCGGTGGCCACGCCTTGTGTCGTGATCAAACCTACTGCACCACCATTTTTAACCAGCTTATACCCTCGTAATATAAAATATACCGCTAGATCAGAGCTGGAGTTTATCTGTGTATGATAAGTGGACAAGTAAGCGAGGTATTCATCCGAAATACGGCTGGAGATGCGACGTCCGTGCATATACGGTGGGTTCCCGAGAAACGCATCGAATCCGCCACGAGAGAACACTTCCGGAAACTCCACTGGCCAATGAAATGAACTGCGTTCGTGTGATTTCGCTTGTGCGTAAATGGCCGGCGCAGATGCATGTAAGGCTGCGTGAACTTGCTCCACCTCGTATTCGCGAGCTTCTTCGTAAGCGTTGCCATCGAGGCAACGCAACTCTAAGCCAATGAGGCAATCAGCGATCATCTTAACCTTAGCGATGGCAGCCTCAGCTTCTCCGTGGAGGAGATTCTTAATTTTTATCTGTGCGTAGTCATTGGAGGGAAGGTTCTCAAGTTCACAGCGCTTCGTTTCTGCGAGCTTAATGAAGGGGAGTAAATTGGCGGATGCAAAAGTGACCTGCCGAGTTTTAGGACGTAAGCTGAAGTTTTCAATCTGTAGCAAGTCGGTGACGCCGAGCAGCGAATCGCCGCATTTGAAAGAGTGGTCGAGGAAACTGAATGGCTTTCCTTTCTGCATGGTTACGAGCCACAAACTCACCTTAGCCAGCTCGACAGCCATCGGGTTCTTGTCCACGCCGTAGAGACACCTGCTGGCCACAAGCCGGCGGGCGATTAGCACGCGCTCGCCCTTGATGATGGGAAGCGGTTCGTCCTTGCCCGCTTGATCCAACACTTTCCCATCTATCGAAACTCGACTGCCTGCCTTTTCCGCCGCATCCCACGCCTCCATTACGCGATCAGCCAGCCATCGGCATGCCTGCACAAGAAAAGCTGCCGACCCCATTGCCATGTCGCAGACTTTTAGGCTTAGCAGGTCGGGTGCTGACTTCAGTTTCCACTTCTCGCGCGGTGTTTCTTCCACTGGGCCTATATATACAAGAGGTTCGAGCGTATTCTGAACAATGGGTTCAGTGAGCGACTTGGGGGTATAGTGTGTGCCAGTGTCCCGGCGACTGTCACCCAAGGTGACGATATACGAGCCCTCGTCATAGATGAGCAGGCGTTTTGCGGTGTCCTCTCGGATTAGGTTGGCGAACGGAAGGAGCTTGGGCACCAATTTGGTCCTCGTTCCACATGCCATAGCCAGCCGGTGTCGGACTGCCTCGTCCGCCGATCTGTCTAGCGCCTTCCGTAAGCCGGATTCTGAACGCCCTGTTGTTTCCTGTAAAAAAATTAACAGTAAGTCCCGACCCTCTTCGGCCTTTTCCTCCAATTCGCGCAAGGTGATGTTTGGATTATATGCCTTCGCAGAGCCGACGAGCCCCACCGTTACCTCGGGAACTCGCCTGACCGTGCGCTCCAAGAGACCTTCATAAACATGGCCGATTTGCTCAACATCAAGCGCTTCATACGAAAGGAACTGAGCCCCTGCCGTTTGCTCTAAAACCTGCAACGCGTTCAGAAGCGTGAGAACGGTTCGGTTATCAATGGGTAGTGGCACTGCGGGCGTTTCCCTCCAAGTGCTTCCCGCTGCCCGTCCCTCAAGGAAGGGAAAACGATCTGGATCAAATAGAGTGCCACCCAAGGGCGGAAGTCTAAGCGTGGCGTGCTCAATGCCGCCGAACACACCGCGACACAAGGCGAGCAAGCGCGCCCAGGCATCGTGACGACGCTCCTGCACGTCGTCGGTGAGGTCTTTCTTCTCTTTTTCTAAACCCACCCGAAGCGTGGTGGCGGCGTAGTATTGATCGTAAGTATCGACGCCCAACAGAAGCAGCCCGCGCTGTTCAGCACACAACAGCACGACCAACCTCATCATCACCGTTACCCCGGCCTCATATAGCTGGGGAGGCGTCACGCCGGTCAACAAAGTGCGATTTTGGGCGGCGTCGGCTTTGTCGAGCGCCTGCACCAAGACTTCTACCGCCCTGCGCACCTGTTCACCGAGGGTGTCGGTAATCTCGTTCTGGTCGTTGAGAGAATTTGCTAGAAGCGTTTCCAGCGTGCCTGCCGCAGGGCCGAAACAGCGGCGAACCCCGAGCAGGGAAACAAAGGCCTGCAAGGTAACCGGCTCCTGCTGCCAAATGCGGGCGAACCAAGTTGCCACGCTTGAGCTGCCCTCGCTCGGCACGCTCACAACCGACCAGCGCTCACCGTTGGTGACCAAGCCGAGACGAACTCCGGTCGCCCGGCAAAGCTGCGTCATGCGCTCAATGGGAGATGCGGTGATCCAAGCGTCGCCCGGCAGCGGCGCGGTGAGGTCACAATCCGGAGAGTAGATCGCGATCAACAGCCGTGCCGTGTCGCCCGTGGTTGCGGCAAAAGTAGGACGCACCTCAACGCCGCACATGGGCTCGCGATAAACCAAGGTCGCGGGGAGCTGGTCGTCGGCCCTGAGCATCGCCGCATCATATTCCAGCAACTCCTCCAGAATGAGGCGCACCCACTCGCGGTGTAAGGCGGCAAGTTCGGCGTCTTCAGCGTCCACCGCATCGCGCCATTCATCATACGCGCTTCGCACCCTCTGACGGCGGCGGGTCTCCACCTTTTCGAGCCCTTGGGGAAAGGCCTCGTCGAGCACAGACACGGCAAGGAATGGGCCGGTCTTCTCCACCAAGTTGAGCCAGGTGATGTGTTGGGATGCGCTCATTTGGCCGGGAGAATGAAGGTAACGGCGACGGGAAAGGTTCGGTGCGCCAAGGCCGAGTAGCGGCGCTCAAGGGCGGCAATTTCGTCGATCCGTTCTTGAGGGATACGATCAAGGCGCGCTTGGAGTGCCGCAACATCCCGCCGCAGTTGGAGCCGCTCGTTTTCAAGGCCTAGCGAAAGCTCCAACTGTTTAACTTTGGTGGGCTCCAACTCGTGACGGAGCGTTTTTTCCAGCTCTTGAAGCAGGCCGGTGATGTCGGCGACGTCGCTTTCCTTACGCCGAGCGAGTGTATTTTCCAAGAAACGCAGGCGTTCACGAGCACGGGCATCGTTGGCCGAGGTGATCGAATCCACATCACGATCAAATTGGGCCTTCAGGCCAGTGAGAATGGCAGCGGACGGTTCGCACGGGATCGCATTCTCCAGCCAAGTTTCGAGACGCCCCACTTGGGCAACACGCGAGAAACCATCGGGGCGAAGTTCACCTCCTGCCAAAGTAAGCTCCTCGTGGAGCTGGTGATGGTTGCCGCCGGTGACGAGGAGTCGCGAACAGACGACGACCAAGGGCGTCGTCAAATCAGGATCGGACGAACGACGCACGGCGACGCGGTGTAAACGCTTTCGGCTATCCGATGACCAGACCTCAGCACGGAGGATGCGCAGGCACATCTGCACGAGCCGATGGTTAAGATGAGCGAGGACGATGTCGTCACGTCCCTTGGCGACCTCGTGATCGAAAGTGATCGGACGACGGTGGCCGGAGTGTGGATGATGTAACCCCTCGGTGGCACGTTCCCATCCCGGTATTGCCGGAACTTCAAACACGGCGCCAGTCGGTGCTCCTGGCCAAGCGATCGCGCGAAGCGCAGGTTTTTCGGAAATCTGCAAAGCGACCTGAACCGCACGAGCAATCCGCTCCGGCGAAAGGTGAAAATCGTTACGGGCCTCAAGCAGGCGCTCGTGGAGTTTAGCGATCCGTTCGTTGAGCTTCCGCTCTGCCACAACGAAACGACGAGCCTTGGCCGCTTTCACCTCGGCCTCACGCGTATCAATGGTGGCACGTTTGCCGGACATGGCTTCAACGATTTGCTGCGCGATCACCGGGCCGACGCTGCCCAAGTCTTCGCGAATCGCTTCCACCTTCATGACGGCCCGCATGAGGTATTCGTGGTCTCCATCCACTTCACCGACCTTGGTCGTGGCGGAGTCCACGCCGGGGGTGAAGGTGCTGCCGACCGGATGCCAAATCGTGGGAGGCTTTTTTTGCCCGTGACGATCAATGCGGCCGTTGCGTTGCTCCATGACGTTGGGATTCCACGGAATCTCGACATGGATAAGGAAATTACAGTGGTTCTGGAGGTCGATACCTTCAGATGCGGCATCGGTGGCGAGCAGGATGCGGACTTTGGATTCGCTAGGAGCAGCCTGAAACGCGGCCATGACCTTGGCGCGTTCGTCGGGATCAAGGCTACCGTGTAACACCATGAGACGCTCCGCACCATAGCCGTGCTGCGTGAGTATCTCGTGGAGCCAACTGTGGGTGGCGCGATATTCGGTGAAAAGAATTACGCGAGCATCGCCCCAACGGCCCTCGGGGCGGATGTGCTCGTCGAGCCATGCAAGTATGGCCTGGGCCTTGGAGTCGGGGCGGGACTTGGACGCGTTTGCCCAGGCTGACAGTTTTTCGAGTAGTTCGCGTTGATCGGGTGTGAGTGGTGCAACCACGGCGCCGGCCTCGCCAACGGCATCGGCAATCGAGTCCTCGATCTGCTCATCGTTGCTGGTGTCCTCTTCAAGCTTACTGATGGCTTTCCGCAAGATGCGCTCATCCAGATCGGACGCAGCTGATTTTCGGCCGCGTCCAGCTAGGCTCTCTTGGTGTTTGGCCAAGGTGAGAGCGAAGGCCCGGGGAGAGGAAAAAAGACGCTTCTTGAGAAGGTTTAAGACGAAGGCGCTGCCGAGGGCGGAGCGGGGTTCGCCAGCGGTTTGAGCACGGCTGGCCGCATAGCATTTTAGCAGGGCGTGCGCATCTTTCTCCTCCTTGGTGTAGGAGACCGGCAAGGTTTTGATGACCCGCTTCGGGTAAATCGGATTCCCGGCGGGATCGACAAGATCGGTCTTCAAACGTCGCACCATGACGCGCTGAAGTTGCTTTTCCTCGGGCATCGCCGAACGGGCGAAACGCTGATCATCAAGAAGCTCCAACAGGGAGGTAAACGACTCCTGATAACCGTTGTGCGGAGTGGCACTGAGAAAAATACGGTGCTCGAAGTGAGGGGCGATACGGCGAATCAACGATGTGCGCTGGCTCTCAATGGCGTATTGGGTCGCCATCGCCGGCGCGACGTTGTGCGCCTCATCGACAACGAGAATATCGAACTTACGAGGGTAGCTCAGATGCGGGGGCAAAACATCTTTTATGAGCCGCAAGGCCTCGCCTGACTTCATCCAATCCATCGACGCAATCAAGCGGGGGAAGGACGTCCACGGGTTGGCGTGAATGCCCTGTTCGCGGCGAAGCTGTGCGAGGTATTCTGTGTTGATGATGCGGAATTCGAGGCCGAACTTTTCCTGCATTTCCGCCTGCCACTTGAGCTGTAGTGACGACGGCACGACGACAAACACGGTGCGCGCTCGATGGCGGACAAGCAGCTCTTGGATGACCAAACCTGCCTCGATGGTTTTGCCCAAGCCTACGTCGTCGGCGATGAGAAGATTGACGCGAGCCATGTCGATGGCGCGCACCACTGGATCGAGTTGGTAGCTCTCAATCGAAACACCGCTGCGAAACGGCGATTGAAGGAAGCTGCGGTCGGCGTTGACCGATGCCCCCCACCGCACGGCATCAATAAACGCCTCCATGCGGTCAGGATCGTCGTGGCCGGTAATGCTAGGGAACCCGGCACGCGTTGAAATCTGCGCCCCTGGCTCTATCTGCCAAACGACCCGAAGCGTTTCCCCAAACGAGTCTTCATCTATTGCCGAGAGCGAAACCAAGTGCTGAAGCGGCATACCCGGGGCCGCCAAGTCGGACTCCAATACATTGCTAACCACCCAATCACGACCCCGCACCTTTACGAGTTGGCCCTCGGCAGGAATATCTTGGAGAGGGACTTCGGGGTTAGCGCCAATCATGAGCTTCAGATATCTGAAGCTCTATTACGCTTTGGAAGCGAGCGTGTTCGCCTCTACTTGGTTGAGGTGGTGCAGAAAAGAGCGCCCTATTACTTCGCCCAAGCGCACCGGCACGGCATTTCCAACCAAACGCCCAATATTTTTCATATGAATTGGTTTATTGGGAGGAGTGAAGCGATAGGTCGGAGGGAAGCTCTGCAGGATCGCCCCCTCCCGTAAAGAAATTGCTCGGTCTTGCTCTGGATGACCAAATCGCCCATTACCAAACCCGAAAAACTGAGTGGTGATTGTAGGCGAGGCCTTGTCCCAAGACATACGCCCATAAACGCTGGGATAAGTCTTACCGCTTTTCTTTTTGTGACACTTGGCCACGAGTTTTTTTGGCCAATCCCTCCAAGTGCCGCCAGGGCTGGAGGCGCGAATGCGCTTTAGGTTTAGCGGAGAAAGCTCCGAGGTTTGATGAATCGGATCAAACTCATCAATCGCACCAGCCGCTAGCGCCGGCAGGGTCTCCAATGCATCACGCACAGTTTGGGTTCTCTTACGAAAGTGTGCCGGAGGCAGAAGTGAGATCGGCCCCAACCGTGAAGCCAACACGACTAGACGCTCACGTTGCTGAGGAATACCGTAATCCTCACAACGAACTACTTGGCTTGAAACTTCGTATTTTGCATTACGGAGAAAGTCCAAGAACTCTTCGAAAACATCGTGCTCCGCGAGCCCGGGAACGTTTTCCATGGTGACCAACTCCGGTCCGATTTCCTCAACGACCCGCTTGAACTCGCGCAGAAGCCACCAGCGGCTATCCGTCTCGGATGCCTTTTGATTGTAGGTGGAGAAAGTTTGGCACGGCGCGCAACCTGCGATTAGTCGAATGGACTGCCCCTCCTTAAAATGCGCGGATAGCTCGCTCGACTTGATCTCCCGCACATCCTTCAGGAGGCACTTCGCGTTGTTATTATATTCGTAAGGATATTTGCAGACAGGATCCACATCCACTCCAAGCCGAACCTTGATACCGGCTTTTTTTAGTCCGCAGGTGAGGCCACCCGCTCCGCAAAAAAGATCAATTGCCTGAACGTTATGCTTTTTGAGGTCGTCTCGCTTCTTCATGATGAGCGCGTAGGTTTGGGAATGAAATTGCGAACTAAGGCCTGCTTGTCAGAAGGCAGCAGCCCTATGATGGCTTCCGAGTAATCGCCGGCAGGGAGTATGAACCAAGTAGGAAGACCCCTTGATTGCGGGTTTCCTATTGGATTATCAGGTTGGCCGTTCCATCGCATTGCGAGAACAGGATGCTGGTCCCATTTGCCGAGTGCGATTGCAGTCTCCCCCGCCCCTTGGTCGTCCAAGATTGAGATCAATCCCCAATGAGCCTTTGGGGATATAACATGGGACGCTGGAATGTGCTTTGTGGCCATGTTCGTCCTCGTTTTGAAATGGAATTGGAAAGCTCATACGTATGAGTCTTCCAATTTGCATTACAATGAAAATTATCGACGCGACGAATTTCGAACCAACGAAACCTAACACTACCACTCACCAGGTATAGTCTCGGCATCAGCTGCGCCTCTTTGGATGCCAGACAGGGGTTCGCCATTGCGTTGAGGAAGCAGATCGTTCCACTGGAACACTTAGTCTCGGCTCGTCCACGAGCAATTCCGCCGCGATGATCAGGAACCAGGATCAGGGATGATAGATCCCATCAAAACTATGATCGACGAATCTCCCACAAATAAAATGTATCTAAGATTTGCCTGAGTCGTTGACCGAGAAACCTGGTGAAAGCGAAAGTCTAAGTATTGTGTAAAAATAAGTGGGTTAGTTTGGACCACTTTTATTCAGCAGGTCCCAAAGAAATCCAAAAGCAATTTGGTGGGTAACGGCCATCTCCCCGGAAAGATCTTCCACGCGTGCGGCGTGATTTTTAAAATAATAACGATCGGAGGGATCTAAGCTTCCGTGATGCATTGAGTAGGCCATCCCTAGCTCGATAGCCAGTTTAGCAGGTCGCTTATCTATAATTTTAGAATACTCATCAATCACAGCCCTAAGCTCCGATTCAAAGGAATTCGTTCTTTTAACTAATTCCTCCTCGTTCACGCATTCACGCAACGCATCCTTGCAATCCATGAAATCCTGATAGCACTCCGGATAACGAGAAATCAGAAAAGCGACGTCAATGTGTTCAGACTTCTTCCTGATGCGGTCTGCGACCAAATTAGCAGCGATAGTCAATGCTTCCCTATCGAAACTTAAGCGCATTGTAGATTCTTCAATTGAACTAAATAGTGACCCGTGAACCTGCATTTTTCTGACGCCAGCGAGTCGATCTTGATCAGCCCAAAAAAAATAAGCTTCCATTTGCGTCAAAGTATTGAGCGGAGGAATATCCACCCTAAACATAGCGCCATTCACCCCCCAGTTCTTAATAATTTTGTCGTGGTCTCGCTTAAAGGATTCAAACCTTGGGTGCTTGTAGGCTTTGTCGGCTAGTAGTGCTACAGGAAGAAAAAAGCACTCCTTCGGAATCCCCTTCTTCACAACCTCACAGATCGAATTAAAATTCGATCCAGTCACCCACTCGTCTATATATATAAAAACGTCATTCGGTTGCGGCTGCGCACTCAGGAGATTGTCCACTAAAACCTCCGCCCTAGTAATTCCCACGGTTTTCCTGTCATTCCTTGAAAGTGCAGCCCGGACAGATTTCACCTTAAAACCCCCATCTTCAAGCAGCCGGAAAAGGAGCTTCGTGAACAGAGTATTTCCAACAGGTAGATCTATGACATATATCGAAGTATTATGCAGACAAAGCGTTTGCATGAAAAACATAACATCTTTAATTGCTTTGCATGCGGGAATGGCTTGTGGAGAACATTCACTCAAAAATGCCTCCAGAGATGCCTTGTGAAATTCAGAAACAGGATCCAGTAAGGCCTTGTCTGCACCGTATTCCGAATAAGCTAGGCGCATTACTTCCGTCATACTTGCAAATAAGTGCGCCAATGTTAGTGAATCTATCTGCTGTGTGCCTCCCAATATTTCCAATATTGAAGAAGCCGTCCTCTCCATCGCCTTTACGGGCGAAATAGTATTCATCAGAACATCAATATGGTCCGCCCTTCTATCATTTATTGATTCCAGGAATTGATCGCCCTTATTGGGTTTGACCAGAATTTCCCATTTGATGAACCACTCGATAACCTCATCAACACGCTTGCGCTTCTCTAAAGTAAGCTGAACTGAATCTGCGGGTGACCCTTGCACAGTATAGGTTTGGAGTTAGGTAGATCCAGACTAGACCAGAGTAACAATTCGGTGGCAATATAGATTCAAAGTGCGCGAAACCGCGCACCTTCAGGTCAACGCATAGCTAAAAAAAGGCCCTCACGAGAAGGCCTTCATTCTCAGTTTCTCCCGGCAATACCGACGAAGCCGTCCATGAGGGCGTGGAGCGCCTGTGTGCGCGGCGGCAGCAATGCTAGGTTTCCCTTCAGGGCTTCGGTGAAGCCGTTGAAGAGCGACCAGACGGTGCGCTGACGGAACACGTCATGCGTGGGCTCGCGCCACTCTTGGACAACTTTGGGCAAGACCGTGACCGGGCACACACCGACATCGACCGCGCGCACCATGAGGTCATGAGCGTCACGGTCGTCGATGGCGTGGCTGCGGTAGCTCTGGATGCGCTGTTCCTGGTGCTGCCACTTATCCTGAAGTTGGCCGATGGCCCGTTGCGTGAGCATGGGCAGATCGCGCCCGATGAAGCGGGTGTGCTTACGCGACAACTGCACTTCCCCATGGAAGCTGAGATTATCGCACACGAACACCTGGGCGCCGGCGACCAGCCCGGCGGGGAAGCGTTTGTCGTGACTGTTACGCAGACCGAGCACGAGGGCGTAGTCGTTGTTGCCGCGCCGGGCCTCGACTTGGATCAACCCGAAGTAACGGTCGCCGCCGTGACTGAGGGCGTGCGCCTGGTTGACGATTTCGAGGTGAGACGCACGGAGCGACCGTTCCACCTGTTCGACAAGCCGCAGGTGCGGAATGGGCGACCACGTGGGGGTAGCAATGGGCGTGGGAACGGATTTGACGGCGGAGCGCTCTACGGAAGCGCCACCGCAATGAAGGACGAGATTGCAGGCTTTCATGATGATGTGAGTGGTTTGAAAACGACGAAGGCCGGATCTCCGCGTGGGAGAAACCGGCCTTCGTCTGCTGTGAACTGAGGTTAAACTAATCGTTATGACTGACGGAACGCGCCGAGCTTTGATCGCGCGGATTTAGGCGTGCCATGTTATGCGGCATACCGGCTCATTCTTATGAGCCACCTCAAACTTTCGCTTTCTTTGAGGTTTTCTTGGATTCTGAAGTAATGATTTCCAGACGGATCTCCGAAGCGGGGATACGCTCGCATGAGGACGTAAGGTAACCGCTTGCTTCAAACCGAGCACGGAACTCAACAATGAATCTTTCAGCCCGCTCAATCGTGGTGAAAGAGCCGGGTGTGGCAGGGATGCCGTCGGTGGCGTTGAATACTTGGAACTTCACTTGTTTTTCTTGGATTGAATCAGGTGGAGCACAGCGGAAGGTCAACGAAGACCTGCAACGGTGTTTTGCCTAAATGTTGTTTCTTACGGAACGCGCCGGGGCTGACTCCAGCCACGCGCGGTATTTTTCGGAGAAGAACCGGTCGATGGTTTCGAGATACTCCACCTCGGCCCAATCAGTCTCGGCGTGTCTGCGGTCAAACTCGTCGGCCCAGTCGATGATGAGAGAGCACGTGTCCCGGCTGTTGGCCGGGAGCTTGGCTTGCGTCATAAACAGAGACGTGAGGTCGGACACGGCTTCACACAGGCCATAACTTGCAGTCGTCATGGCTCAGGCGGATTTCCGAGGGATGGCGGTCGGGCGATATGGAGACTGGTCCTCGGCAACGAGAGCGATGACCGATGCTTCGACCACCGGCTTCTCCGGCATGATCTGCTCCAGGTTTTTCAACCCGAAGCGGATCATGCGATCTGCCAGCACCGTCATCGGCACACCGTAGTGTTGTCCGAGACGGTAGAGGCAGGGACTGTGCTGGCTGATATCGGGGCTATACATGGCCTCGGATCAGACCGGCACTTCTCGGAGGGCGCGGATGTTCTTCTTTAGCGACTCGTGATCGCGTTCGAGCGCCTTGTATTGGCGGGTCGATTCGCGAAGGAGGCCCTGAAGACCGCCGATCTCGTTGCCGAGGTCGCGGAGCAGATCCCGGACTTTGCCGAGCTTGGCTTGGACCGCATCGACGGCCGAGACGGGCGTCTCCGGGAGGGCGACACGAGGAGCGGAGACGACGGGCTTGCTGCCGCCTTCGCGAGTTTCACTGACGGGTTGGGTGGTGGATGGAGCGACCATGATGGTAGTGGTGTTGATGGGTTGGTTTTCGCTGACGTTGGTTTCACTGACGGCCGAGACCTGCGCGGCAGGTTCGGAGGGAACGACCGGCACCGGGCTTTCGCCCGATGAGTCGGAAGGAGACGGGGCGGCTTCGGGTGAAGCAGCCGGTTCGGGTGCCGTGACCGCATCACGCAACGGCATCCAGAGGTGGATGCGGTTGGCGTCGGTCATCATGAGCGGACTCACATGATCCCGCGTGCGTAGTTCACGCATCCCCCGTTGCAGAGCGCTCAGGAGGTAGCGGGAATTAAACGCCACCTCGCCGAAGGGCGTGCTGACGACTTCACTGCGGTCCAAGGCCACATGCACCTTGGGCAGATTCGCCGCCGTGCGGATCACGGCTCCTTTGTCGGTGACGCTCAGGACGACCTTGCTGTCTTTGTCCTTATAGCCCGGCAACTTTGGCAACACCGACTGAAGGCGCATGGCATCGGGTTCGCTGATGCGCACCAGGCCACCGTAGTTCTCCAACTTCGGAATCACGTGCTGGTAGTTGGGAAAATTCCCATCCACCAACTTGGTGATCCACCGCCAGCGACCGACCGTGATCTGAGCGAACGGACGCTCGTCACGATGCCAGAGCCAGAGGTGAGCAACCTCGTCGTGCGGCAGAATTCCCGGCACCGGGCTGGCTGGGAAAACCGCACCTTTGGGGACGGCCAACTCCAAGCTGTTACGCCGGTAAAGTTGCCGGCCATCCGTCGCCACGACCGCATGGGCGTCGAGATAGACGCTGTTCAGGATGTGTCGGGTCGGATCGGTGCTGGCGGAGCCGAGGGCTTCGTTCATCGCTGCCAGCACACCGACAGGGAGCGCGATGGGATCGCCGTCGGAGATCGGCACGGCGGGGAACTCCGCCAACGCGACGGGATTAAACGACTCATCAAGTGCCACGCCGCTGGCGTGATACCGAATGAGCGGAGCGTCGCCGCCTTGGATTTGGATATCGGTGTCGGCGTCAGCTTTCTTCGCGACATCGTGGAGTAAGTCGTAAGGAACGAGGATGCGCAGTGCCGCCGTGCTCGTGCCGACACCTTCGTAGCGCAGGTATTGGTCGAGGTCGGTGCCGGCGAACTCGATCAATTCCTCGTAGCCGAATACCAGCACCTGCCGGAGGAAGGGGATGTGTTGCTTGGATAATTTAAGAACGCGCAGGCCGTTGAGAGCCTCGCGGAGTGTTTCTTTGGAAAAGATGATCATGACGGACGTGAGTTGGTTTAATTAAACGCCGAAGCCCGCCTCCCTCGCGGGATAACGGGCTTCGGCGATTGCGTTGGTTGTGGGTTCAGTGGCCTCCGCCGCGACGGCGGGGGCCGAAGTGGGTGAGATGTTTGACGGACGAACGGTCAGGCGGAGACGGGTTGAGCCAGCAGTGCCACGCGACCACGACGGCCGCGCAGACGATCAGCGCAAACCACAGTCCCGCGCCCACGAAGACCCCGGCGACAAACGCACCGAGGCACGGGAAGAGGAATATCTTCATCGGTGAAAAAGCTGCTTCACGACGTAACCCACTCCGAAGAGGAGGACTCCGGCGGAAAGCAGCATGAACGGGCTGAGGGTTTGCTCGGCCTGCCGGGTCATGGTCTGCGCCCAGATGAGGGGCGTGATGGTTGAACCGGCAATGTAGGCGAGCACTGCCACCACGACGAAACGGAGGATCAGGGCAGGCATGTCACTTCCTCCGGTTACGACTGGCGATGATGAGGCCGAGCGCTCCGCACAACGAGCACAGCACCCCGCACACGCCGAGCCATTTGAGGGCCGAGGCGAGTTGCGGGGCGTCGATCGTTTGGGGCGGGGTCTCGTTGCACCCGGTGAGGGCGAGGAGGCAGCAACTGAGCGAACAAAGGAGAAGCGTTTTCTTCAACGGGCACCTCCTTTCCACGCCGAACACTCCGAGCGATAGGAACACCACGCGCAGGCCTGTCCCGGTGACGGGAAGTAGTCCTCGTTGGCGACCCCGGTCGCGTAGGTCTCAACGAGCCGGGCAAACCGGTCACGTTGCACCTGCTTGGGCGGAGGCACCGCATGGACGATCGCCTTCGGCGTCTTCGTCTTCACGAGGAAGACGAGTTCGTTGCCCGGTGAGCGCTCGCCCGTCGCCTCCTCCACGAGAAGCGTGTAGGCCGTCAACTGGAGGTCATGCAGCCATGTCTCCAGTTTCAGGTCCGGCGTGGCCGCGATGGTTTTGTAGTCCACCGAGCAGTGGTCGGCCTTCACGAGGTCGATCACTCCGAGAAGTGGCAACGCCAGCGCGGGGAGTTCCGCCCGAAGCTTGAGTTCAACACCCTCCGGTTTGATGTCCGGAGCGACCAGTTGCGTCCCTAGGAATGCCTTGAGCAGAGGCTCTCCCTTGGCGCGCAACTCGGCTTTGTCGTCGGCCGAATCAAATGTGACCTCCTGGCCTTTCTCCGGGTTATCGAACGCCTTTTGGTAGGCGGCGATCACCGCCGGCTCCGATGTGTCACCGGCCCGCCATCGGGCCAAGTTGTAGTGCTGAAGCCCCGCATGGACCGCCCGGCCGAAGTGCAGACTCGGGCTGAGCGGGCGGGGCAGGCCGATGACCTTCTCGAAATAAAACCGTAGACGGCATCCCAGAAACGACTTCAGGCGGGATACACTGACGTAGTCCAAGGGATCGCTGGCTGCGGGAATATCTTCGTCGGGCTGGTGACCGTTTTTTCCGGGTGGCAGGGGCAGTTCGGCAATCATCGGCGATTCCTCCCGTAGGCGGGCTGGCGGAAGTTACCCCGGCGGGGTGCTTCCGTTTTACCGTGGGTTTCGAGGAGTTCGTCGATGAGCCCCGAGGCTTGCAGCTTGTTAAGCTGTTTGACCCCGGTGCCGTAACGCTCCTGCGCGAGCTTCTCGATCTCGGCTTTGTCGAGCCCGTGCTCGTCCACGATTTTGAGGATCAGGTCGCGCTGCTTGTCGGAGCACTTCCAAGAATCCTCACCACGCGGGGCGGGGGCCGTAGGCGAGGTGATGGGCGAGGTGGCCGAGGGAGACGCAGGCGGGGCGGTTTCACCCGGCACGAAGCCCGGATTAACGATCTGACCGTCCACCGCCTGTTGCAGCCGGGCATAAAGGTCTGCGCTGGCCTGGGGGAGTTGCGAAACGTCGGTCAACTCGGAGCTGACCTCGACGGTGTATTGATGAGACGAATACTGAGGAAGCCCCAGTTTCTTCGAATAGGTGGCCTTGATGAAGACGGCCATAGTGAGTCCTTTCCTTGCTGACCGCGTAAACAAAAACGCCCCGGCTGCGGTCGGCAGGCCAAGGCAATTGAATAGGACGACGATGTCCCTATCAGAGGTATATAACGCGAATGAGGAGGGTGTTTCAGTGGGTGCTCATTCTCCCACGTGATGCCTATCTATTTGCTGATTTATGTCCCGCGCTATGAGCGGCATCCCTGCCTCGAAAAATAAGATCTGTTTTAGTCTGAACCCATTCCAGTAAGTGTGCCTTAGACATATTGCCCGTCACTATTGGTGCTACTAACTAGACGGACCGGCGGTTGGTTTGAGCGTGTATGCGAACAAATAAACCATCTTCCACGATATCGCCGAACATACTCGTGCGTCCGCGTGTAAATTCTTAGCCTTATTCTTAGTTTAGCCTTCCCCGTAAAGCATAAGGCCCGCATCTCGCTAAAGATACGGGCCTTAAGAAATTGGTGTCCCCACGGGGATTCGAACCCCGGTTATCTCCGTGAAAGGGAGACGTCCTGACCGGGCTAGACGATGGGGACTAACACGGGAGGGAGAAAGCTACGAGGCACCCCGACTCGCGCAAGGGAAAAATTTTGGGGCCGCTTTTCGCTTCCGCTCCCCCCGTCCTCCGGCTTCTGTCGTCCCCCTTAAGCCGACAATGACTTCCGCCCAAATCGCCGCCGCCCTGCCTGCCCGCGCCGTCACTTCCATCGACGGCCTCCCGTTCCCCCGTATCGCCTCGGGCAAGGTCCGTGAGATCTTTGACCTCGGCGACGCCCTCCTGCTCACCGCGACCGACCGCCTCTCGGCTTTCGACGTCATCCTGCCCGACGGCATCCCTGGCAAGGGCATCATTCTCACGCAGATCAGCAACTGGTGGTTTGCCCAGGCCGCCCAACTGCTGCCTAACCACCTGCTCCCCGACCAGGCCGGTGAATTCGCCCGTCGTGGCATCACCGACCGCGACCTGCAGCTGCGCTCCATGATCGTGCGTAAACTCAAACCGCTCACCATCGAGTGCGTCGTGCGCGGCTACCTCGTCGGCTCCGGCTGGTCCTCCTACCAGAAAACCGGCGAAGTCTGCGGCCATCGCCTGCCTGCCGGTCTCAAGCAGGCCGATAAACTGCCCGCTCCGCTCTTCACGCCCACCACCAAGGCCCCTAAGGGCGAACACGATGAGGCCATCAACGACGCACAGGGCGGCGCCACCGTCGGTCCCGCGCTCTACGAAAAGGTCAAGGCCACCAGCCTCGCCTTGTATCAACTCGGCCATGACCGCGCCCGCGCGGCCGGCATGATTCTCGCCGACACCAAGTTCGAATTCGGCACGGACGAAGCCGGAAATCTCGTGCTCATCGACGAGGTGCTCACGCCCGATTCTTCGCGCTACTGGCCCGCCGACCAATACCGCACCGATTGCTCGCCCCCGAGCTACGACAAGCAATTCGTGCGCGACCATCTGCTCGCCATCAAGTGGGACCAGACTCCGCCCGCGCCTTCGTTGCCGGCCGACGTCATTCAGCGCACGCAGGAGAAATACCTCGCCGCGCTGAAGAATCTGCTGGGTTAAAAACGCTTCGCCCCGCTCAACCGTTTTGCCCGCCCGTCTGGCCGCCCATCACCACGGCACCACGCGAGGCGCGCACCAACTCGCGGCGCAACCAATCGAGTGCTGCATTGACCGCACGCCGGTTCACGGTCGCACGCGGGCCCGGGTAGTGGAGTTTTTTCGACCACACGCCTTGGGGTGAATGTAACGCGATGTAGATCGTGCCCACGGGATTTTCATTGGTTCCGCCACAGGGGCCCGCGAAGCCCGTGATCGCCAGTCCGTAATCGGCGCCAAGCCGCTCGGCCGCGCCCACCGCCATCGCCACGGCGTTTTCCGCCGACACCGCACCGTGCTGTTTCAGCAAACACTCCGGCACATCGAGCAGCTGCATCTTCGATTCGTTCGAATAACACACGCAGCCGCCCGCAAAAAATTTCGACGCGCCGCAAATATCCGTAAACGCGCTCGCCAGCATTCCGCCCGTCGCCGTCTCGGCCACGGCGAGCGTCAGCTCCTCCGCACGCAACAGATCACCCGCGACCTTGGCCATCGAGTCCGACCCGTAGCACATAAAATCCTCGCCCAACAATTTCGCGCACTCGGCCGCAATTTCGTCGAGTTGCGTGAACGACAGCGCGCCCGACGGCGAACTCACCCGCACATCCACCTGTCCCTGATGCGCACAGAACGCGATGCTCAACGCCTCCCCGTAACGATCAAAAATCGGCTGCAACTTCACCTCCAGCGCCGACTCACCCACGCCCGCGCTGCGGATCTGCACATAGGCTTCACGATCCAGCAGCAGCCCGCGCTCCGCGAGGCGCGGCACGACTTGCTCGGCAAACATCGGCTGCAATTCGTTCGGCGGCCCCGGCAGCATGATGAGCACTTTCCCGTCCTGCTCGACCCAGAGTCCGGGCGCGGTGCCGTGGGCGTTGGGCAACACCTCGCCGCGCTCAAACCGATACGCCTGCTTTAAATTGTTATCCGTCATCTTGCGGCCGAGTCGCGCAAACCGCGCCTCGATGGCCTTCACGATCTCCGGCTCGAAGACCAGCTTCTGCCCCAACACTTCCGCGATGGCTTCGCGCGTGCGGTCGTCACAGGTCGGACCGAGTCCGCCGGTGGTGATGAGGACATCCGACTTCGCCCAGCTTTCACGGAACTGCGAGACGATCGCCTCCGCTTCATCGGTGATCGTGATGTTGCGCTGGAGCAACACACCGCGCCGTCCCAATTGCGCCCCGATGTAGGTGAGATGGCCGTTGGCGGTGAGGCCGAGGAGCAACTCGTCGCCGAGAGTGAGGAGTTCGTAACGTTTCGTGCGAACGCTGGAGGGCGCTGGGGAATTTTCGGAAAGCATACTTGCGATGGGCCAAACTAGGCTACACTCACCAAAAATGCCAGCATCCGACCCCGTAAATCTGAAGGAGAAGGTCCGCCAGCTCTCCGACAAGCCCGGCGTTTACCTCATGAAGGACCGCCTTGGGCGCATCATTTACGTGGGCAAAGCGAAGGCGTTGAAGAAGCGCGTATCGACTTATTTCACGCCGTCGCGGGCGATGACCTACCACCCGAAAATCCGCGCGTTGATCGAGATGATCGCCGATTTCGACATCATCGAGGTGAAGTCCGAACCCGAGGCGCTGCTGCTGGAGGGCAAGCTGATCAAGCAGTGGAAACCCAAATACAACACCGACTTCACCGACGACAAACGCTTCCTGCTCGTCCGCGTCGACCTCGGGCCCGAACTCCCGCGCTTCGCCCTCACCCGCTTTAAAAAAGACGACCGCTCCCGTTATTTCGGCCCGTTCGCCCACAGCGGACTTCTTCGCAAAACCCTCGCGCAGATGCGCCGCCAGTTCGGCATTCTCCTCGGCGACGCCTCGCCCAAGCGCCTCGACGACGGGCGCTGGCAGCTCTACGACGACGTGCGCCAGGAGCTCTACGGTTTTAACAACGAGACCACCGTCGCCGACTACCGCGCCCGCGTCGCCGAGGCCTGCGAATTCCTTGAAGGCAAATCCCGCGAATGGCTCGAAACCCTGCGCGCCGAGATGTTTGTCGCCGCCGAAAAAAAGGAATTCGAGAAAGCCGCCGAGCTCCGCGATGTCGTGTTCGCCCTCGAAAAAACCCTCGCGAAAACCCGTTCGTTCGAACGTTTCGATCCCACGCACCCGCCTGCCGATGCCGAGGCCATGCGCCTGCTCGGCGAAGCGCTTGGCTTGGCCGGGCCTCCCCGCACGATGGAGTGTTTCGACATCTCCCACATCAGCGGCACGTTCGTCGTCGCCTCGATGGTCAACTTTTACGAGGGCCGCCCCGACAAGGACGAATACCGCCGTTTCCAGATCAAGAGTTTCATCGGCAACGACGATTTTCGCGCGATGGAAGAAGTCGTCGGCCGCCGTTACCGCCGCCTCAAGGAAGAGAAAAAACCGATGCCCGATCTCGTGGTTATCGACGGCGGACGCGGCCAGATCAGCGCGGCGTTGAAGGCGTTCGTCGCGATCGATGTGGAGCCACCGCCGCTCATCGGTCTCGCGAAGAAACACGAGACGATCATCTTTCCCGATGCACGCGCTCCGCTGAATCTCTCGCTGAGTTCCCCCGCGCTGAATCTGCTCCAGCGCCTGCGTGACGAAGCGCATCGTTTCGCCAACACCTACAACGCCGATCTGCGTTCAAAGAAGATTCGAGAGAGCGTGCTCGATGATTTTCCCGGTCTCGGCACCGTGCGTCGCGCCGCGTTGCTCGCCCACTTCGGGAGCATCGACCGCCTGCGCGCCGCCAGCTTGGAACAGCTCGCCGCCGTCGAAGGATTTGGCCCGCGTATGGCCGGTGATCTTCACGCCTACCTGCACACACCGCCGCCGTCGGCGTGATATTGTTTGAATTAAAACGCGTTTGCCCCGCCGCGCATCCGGCACATGACTGATTCTCCCATGCGTTATCCCCTAACCCTTCTGGCCCTCCTGGGCCTCGGCGTGTCCCTTCACGCTGATGTTGTTCCCGCCGTGTTGTTCACGAACAACGCGGTCCTCCAGCGCGAAAAGCCCATCCCCGTCTGGGGCACCGCCGACGCCGGCGAAAAGGTCTCCGTCACCTTCGGCGGAAAAACCGTCGCCACCACCGCCGACACCGCCGGCAAATGGCGCGTCGATCTCCCCGCCCAGCCCGCCAACTCCACGCCCGCCGACCTCGTCATCGCCGGCAAAAACACGATCACCCTCGCCAACGTCGTCGTCGGCGAAGTCTGGATCGCCTCCGGCCAGTCCAACATGGAGTGGTCCATCAACAACACGTTCGACAAGGCCCTCGATGTCCCCGCCTCCGCGAAATTCCCGCTGATCCGTCACATCAAAATCAAGAAGACCGTCGCCGAGGCGCCCGCCTCCACGGTGATCATTGATCGCAACACGTGGGAAGTCGCCAGCCCCGAAACCACCGGAAACTTTTCCGCCGTCGGCTACTACTTTGCCAAGGATCTCTACGAACTCCTCAACGTCCCCGTCGGCATCATCGGCAGCAACTGGGGCGGCACGCCCGTCGAATCCTGGATCAGCGCCGAAGCCTACAAAACCGTCCCCGTCGAAGCCGCCAAGGTGAACGAGCGCTGGACCAAGGCCCTCGCCGAATACCCCGAGAGAAAAGCCGCGTTCGATGCCAACGTCGCCGCCTTGAAAGCCGAGCAGGCCGCCGCCAAAGCCGCCAACCAGCCGTTCACCAAACAGATTCCCTCACCGTGGAACGCTCCCCAGGGTCCCGGCCATCCCAACACGCCGATGGGCCTCAACAACGGCATGATCGCCCCCCTCGTTCCCTACGCCCTCCGCGGCGCCATCTGGTATCAGGGCGAGTCCAACGCCGGCCGCGCCAGCGAATACCGCGCCCTCTTCTCCGCCATGATCACCGGCTGGCGCTCGCAGTTCGCACAGGGCGATTTCCCGTTCTACTGGGTCCAGCTCGCCAACTACCAGAGCCCCATCGACACCGCCTGGGCGTTCCTCCGCGAAGCTCAAACCCAGACGCTTTCCCTCCCCGCCACCGGCCAGGCCGTCATCGTCGACATCGGTGACGTCCGCGACATCCACCCGCGCAACAAGAAGGATGTCGGCCGCCGCCTCGCCCGTCTGGCGCTCGTCCGTGACTACGGTTTCAAGATCGTCGACAGCGGTCCCGTCTTCGAAAAAGCCGAGCGCAAAGACAGCAGCTTCGTCGTGAGCTTCACCAAATCCGACAGCGGCCTCAACGCCCCGCTCAACGATCTCGGCGGCTTCGAACTCGCCGGCGAAGACAAGGTCTTCAAGCCCGCCCAGGCCAAGATTGAAGGCGCCACCGTCGTCGTGACCAGCGCCGAAGTCCCCGCGCCCGTCGCCGTTCGCTACGCCTGGCGCAACGCCCCTCTGGCCGGCCTCTTCAACAAAGAAGGCCTCCCCGCCGTGCCGTTCCGCAGCGACTCCTGGTAATCGTCGCCTCCGACGCTCCCATTCGCTCCTGAAAGCGGCTCCTTCACTTGGAGCCGCTTTTTCATGACAATCTCCTAACAATTGCCGGCTTGGTTCGTTGAACGGGTGGTGCAGTCTGCTTGCGCCCCGTGTTACCCGCTCCTTTCACTCCATGAAAATTCCGCTCCTTCCGCTCGTCCTCGCCGCGTTGGCCGCCCAAGCCTTCGCCGCTCCGATTCCCGCCGATTCCACGATCACCGCCGCCACCGTTTACGCCGACCGCGCCGTCGTCACCCGTCTCGCCCGCATCGATCTGCCTGCCGGCCAGAGCGAGGTCACGTTCGCCGGCCTGCCCGTCAACCTCCTCGACAACTCCCTCCAGGTCACCGGCCGCGGCGTGCCCGCCACCATCCTCGATGTCGGCGCCCGCATCACCTACATCGAGACCACCGCCGACCCGCGCGTGAAAACCCTCGAAGCCGAGCTCACCGCCCTCCAGCGCCAGGACCGCGCCCTTCAGGATAAACTCGCCGTGCTCGACCAGCAGCGCGCCTTGCTTTTCAAGATCGAAGCGGCCGTCGCCCAACCCGCACCCAAGGACGCCACCGCTCCCCGCCCCGCCTTTGACGACTGGCAAAAACTCCTGACGTTCTCCTCCGAAAACGCCGCCCGCCTCGCCACCGACCGTCAGTCGCTGGACCAGCAGCGCGAAGACCTCGCCCTCAAGACCACCGCCACCCAGGCCCAGCTCAACGAGCTCCGCGGACAACGTCCCGGCCGTCGCGCCACCAAGACCGTGACCGTCCGCGTCGCCGCCCCGCAAACCGGCGCTCTCGATGTGACGCTCGCCTACGCGCTGACCGGCGCGTCGTGGTCGCCGTCCTACGACGCCCGCCTGCGCACCGAGGAACGCGCCATCGAGCTCACCTACTTCGGCGTTGTCCGGAACGGCACCGGCGAAGACTGGCAAAAGATCGCCCTCACTCTCTCCACCGCCCGCCCCAACCTTGGCGGCGGCGCCCCGGAGCTGTATCCATGGATTGTGGACATTTCCCGCCCCGCCGCAGCGCGCGCGTCCGCCTCGATGCCCAGGGGCGATATGTTTGCGGAAAAATCCAATCGTGATCAGAACAATGCCCAAGCCTTCAATTTCGTTGGCTTGGAAGGCGCCTTGGGTGGCCTCCCCGCCGAACAAGAATCCAGCGTCTCCCTCGCCGTTCTCGACACCTCGGCCACCAGCGCCTCGTTCAAGATCCCGACCGCCGCCTCCATCCCGAGCGACAACTCCGCGCAAAAAGTCGGCATCGCCACCACCAAGCTGGACGCGAACCTCCAGTATCAGGCCACGCCCAAGCAGCTCGAAACCGCCTTCCTCGGTGCCTACACGACCAACAGCACCGATTTCCCGCTGCTCGCCGGTCCGGTCAGCACGTTCCTCGACAACACGTTCGTCGCCACCAGCCGCCTGAAAACCGTCATGCCTGGCGAGAAATTCTCCCTCGATCTCGGCGCCGACGAGGGCGTCGCCATCAAGCGCAAGCTCGTCAACCGCTTCAGCGAGGACACCGGCTTCACCAGCAAGACGAAGCGCGTCACCTACGAATTCCTGATCACCGTGACCAACAACAAGCGCACCACGGAGCGCATCGTCTTCAAAGACGTGCTGCCCACCTCGCGTGACGAAAAGATCATCGTGAAGCTCCTCGCCCCGTCCGAAAAAGAAACCGGCACCAAGGACAAACCCGGCCGCGAAGTCACTCGCGAGGAAGACGGTAAACTTGTCTGGCGCCTCGACCTCAAAGCCGGCGAGAAACGTGAGATTTCCCTCAAGTTCTCCGTCGAACACCCCGCCGACCTGACCGTTTCCGGTCTCGAGTAATCGTCCGTCGCTCGGTTCACCGGTCGGTTTTTCGCAGTAACTGCACGGCGGACGAAGTTGTTAACTTCGTCTACCCGTGCAACGCGCTTGAACTAATGAATTTTGTTCATCGCGGACCGTTTTCGGCATAAAACATGCGCCATAGCAGGCAATAATGCCTTCCTCCGGTGTAGATATGTTATGGGTGATCGTCGCGTCCACCCTCGTGATGTCGATGCAGACGGGCTTTTGCATGCTGGAAGCCGGTCTGGTGCGTTCGAAAAACACGATCAATGTCGCGATCAAGAACCTGCTCGATTTTTGCGTGGCCGGCCTGTGTTTCTGGGCTTTCGGCTTCGCCCTCATGTTTGGCGCCAGCGCCCTCGGCTGGGTGGGCACCAGCGACTGGCTCTTTTCAACCTGGCCCACGGCTCACAACACGACGTTTTTCCTGTTTCAGGTGATGTTCTGCGCCACGTCGGCGACGATTGTCTCCGGCGCGGTGGCCGAACGCATGAGCTTCGGCGGATACCTGCTCATGACCGCCTTGGTCTCCAGCACCATTTATCCGTTGAGCGGCCACTGGATTTGGAACCACGACGGCTGGCTCGCGAAGCTCGGCTTCGTTGATTTCGCCGGCTCGACCGCTGTGCACAGCGTCGGCGGCTGGCTCTCGCTCGCCGCGGTGTTGATCATCGGTCCGCGCATCGGGCGTTTCTCCACCAACACTCCTCTCGCCAGTTCGCACAGTCTCGGCACCGCCACGTTCGGCGTGCTCATCCTGTTCGTCGCATGGCTCGGTTTCAACGGCGGCAGCCGCCTCGGTCTCACTGCGGACGTGCCGTTCATCCTTTTAAACACCGTGCTCGCCGGTTGCGCCGGCGGGTTGGCTGGCCTCTTCACCGCGTGGAAAATCAAGGGCCTGCCTGACCTGCCCGACACGCTCAACGGCACGCTCGGCGGCCTCGTGGCAATCACGGCCGGTTGTCATGCGGTCAGTCCCGCCTCGGCCGTCGTGATCGGTATCATCGGCGGAATGGTCTGCTTCTACGTCACCATTCTCCTCGAAAAGTGGAAGATCGACGACGTGGTCGGCGCCACTGCCGTGCATGGTGCGTCGGGCGTGTGGGGCACGCTCGCCGTGGCCTTCTTCGGCCAGCCCGAAAAACTCGGCACCGGCCTCGGCTTCTGGGGCCAGCTCGGCGCCCAGTCACTCGGCGTGGTCGCCGTGGGCGCGTGGGCCTTCGGCGGTGGCTGGGTTTTCCTGAAGCTCATCAACCGCATCCATCCGCTCCGCGTCAGCCCCGAGGCCGAGCGCGTGGGCCTCAACGTCGCCGAGCACGGCGCGAGCACCGAGATCATCGACCTCCTCAGCGAGATGGGCCGGCACCGTTCAAAGGGCGAATTCACCCAAAGCCTCCAGTTCGATGCGTTCACCGAGGTCGGCCAGATCGCCGCCGAATACAACCAGGTCATCGCCAAGGTCGTCGAAGAAATGGAACTGCGCGAGGGCATCGCCACGCGCCTGCGTGCCGAGCGCGAGACCGCCGAGGAATCCAACCGCAAGATCGTATCCTCCATCGAATACGCGCGCCGCATCCAGCAGGCCATTCTCCCGCGTCCTGAAATCCTCACCGAAATCGTCGGCGAACACGCGCTCGTTTATCGTCCGCGCGATCTCGTCTCGGGCGATTTCTACTGGTGCCTGCGCGAGGGCGACCACACGTTCGCCGCGGTCGTCGATTGCACCGGCCACGGCGTCCCGGGCGCGTTCATGTCACTCGTCGGCCACGCGATCCTCCAGCAGATCGTCGCCGAGAAGGGCATCATCGAGCCCGCCGAGATTCTGGCGACCATGCATCAACAGGTGCGCGACGCGCTCCGCCAAGACACGGCCGGAAGCAACAACCAGGACGGCATGGACATGTGTCTCGTTCGCATCGATGCGGATAAAATCATCTTCGCTGGTGCGCATCGTCCGCTGTGGTGGGCGTTGCCCGACGGCACGTTTGGCGAGATCAAGGGCAACCGCATCTCCCTCGGCGGCGGCCAGCACGAAAAACGTCGCGCCACGTTCGACCAGCACACTCTCCCGCGTTCGCCCGGACTCACCCTTTACCTCGCCAGCGATGGCTATGTCGACCAACCCAACCACCTGCGCGTGCCCTTCGACACCCGCCCGTTGCGCGAGTTGTTGAAACGCATCGCGCCCGAGCCGATGTCCGCCCAGGCTGACGCCCTCAACGCCGCTCTCGACGCTCATCGCGGAGGAGCCGCTCAACGCGACGACATCACCTTGCTCGCCCTTCGCCTGCCCTAACTTTTCACCGCGTCCATGACACCCGAACTGCTTCACTCCCACTACCTCGCCATGCGCGAGCAACGTCTCGTGCTCTCCTTCATGGGAATCGTCACCCAGGAGATCATGGTCGAATACGGTAAACTCATCCAGGCCCAGGAAGGCCTCAGTGAAAACAACCGCCTCATCCTCTTCGGCACTTTCATCGAGCTCACGCAAAACATCCTGCGCTACTCCGCCGAGCGCAGCGGCCCCGCCGAATCCAGCCGCGGCATCGGCATCGTTCTCGTCAGCGAACAGGAGGACACGTTCACCGTTTCCTCGGGCAACCTCGTCACGATCCGCGCCGCCGACGCGCTCTCTGCCCAACTCACCCACCTCGCCACGCTTGATCGCGACGCCCTGAAACAACTTCACAAGGAACGACGTCGCTCCGGCCCGCCCGAGGGCAGCGTCGGCGCCGGCCTCGGCCTGATCGAGGTCTGCCGCCGCGCCGCCACACCTCCCGCCTACACGTTGCTCCCGCAGGACAACGACACCGTCTTCTTCTCCCTTTCCGTTCCGATCGCCAAAGGCCTCTCGTCATGACCGCTCTCGACCTCCCTCCCACCGACACCACGCCTCACGTCCGCTACGATGCCGCGAGCTCCACGCTCCGCATCGAGGGCGAATCCTACCCGGAAAACGTGAGCGATTTTTACGCGCCCCTGTTCTCCTGGTTGCGCGAATTTCTCGCCGATAAACCGGCCTTCAAAGTGGTCCTCGCCTTCAGCTACTTGAACACCAGCTCCACCAAGGCACTCCTCGATCTCCTCCTCCAGCTCGACGACTACCACCGCTCCGGCGGCCAAATCGAGGTCGAGTGGCACTACCGCCCCGCTCTCGAAGTCATGCAGGAAGCCGGCGAGGAATTCGGCGAAGATCTTTCCCTCCCTTACCGCTTGGTCGCGATCTAAACCATCATGGCCAAAGCCGATCGAGCCTCCCGCGACCAAGCCGTCGAAAGCCTCTATGCGAAGGAAACCGCCGCCCTTCGCCTGGCCGAAAATGCGCTCACCCGCCAGCAACTGAGCGACGTCGTCTACGAGCCGTTTCGCGAGGTCATCAAAAACTACCGCCGCCTTCTCCGGCAGACCATGAAGGTCACCGCCGTGAGCGACTCCACGCAGCTCCAGTTGCGCCGCACCAGTCGCGAGCTCACTGAAGCCCTCGCCAAGGTCGAGACCCTCAACACCGAGCTCCGCTCCCTTCAGCAGGAAAAAGACGAGATCTTCGCCATGGCCATCCATGACTTGAAGAGCCCGCTCTCCGGCATCTGCGGACTCGCCCAGATCATCTCCGACCCCACGCTGTCCACGCCCGACGAACACCGCGAGATGGGCGCCGACATCCATCAACTCGGCGGCGACATGCTCACCATGGTGGCCGACTTGGTTGACCTTTACCGCTTCGAATCCGGCCCCCTCGTATTCCCCGCCAGCGAACACACCCTGACCGGTTTCCGCGACCAGATCGCCGGCACGCTGAGTGGCTCCGCCCGCCGTAAACGCATGAGCCTCGTCTTCAAAATCGAGCCCTCCGACGGCATCGTCACCGTCAACCCCGAGGCCTTCGTGCGCATCGCCAACAACCTCGTCTCCAACGCGCTCAAATACGCGTCGCAGGGCAGCGTGGTCACCGTCTCCCTTCAGGCCCGCAGCGGCGAGCTCCACTTCTCCGTCACCGACCAGGGCCCCGGCATCAGCGCCGTCGACCAGAAAAAACTCTTCCGCAAATTCGCCCGCCTCTCCGCGCGCCCCACCGGCGGCGAAACCGCCTCTGGCCTCGGCCTCGCCATCGTCAAACGCCTCACCGACCTCCTGAAGGGCCGCGTCTGGTGCGAGAGCGAACTAGGCCACGGCACCACGTTCCACGTCGTCCTGCCGTGCGCCTGAGCCGGTCGCGCGAGTGATTCACTCCGCGCCGCTTGCGAATGCATCCGGCTGCGAACACCGTGCGTTTCATATCCCGATGAAACGCCTCCTCGCCCTCACCGCCTTCCTCACCATGTCGCTCTTCGCCTCCGCCGAATCCCTCAAGGTCGGCGACCCCGCCCCGCAAGTCACCGCCACGACCGAGACGGGCGCCGAGCTCGCCTTCTCCGAAGCGTATTCAAAGACTCCTTACACGCTCGTTTTCTTTTACCCGAAAGCCTTCACCGGCGGCTGCACCGCCCAAAGCTGCGCGTTGCGCGACGGCTACGAGGCCCTCGCCAAGCAAGGCGTCTCGATCATCGGCGTGAGCACCGACAGCGTCGAAACCCAGAAAAAGTTCAAAGACGAATACCGCCTGCCCTACACCTTGATCGCCGACACCGACAAAAAGGTGCTCAAGGCTTTCGGACAAACCGCCCTCCTGTTCGCCAGCCGCCAGGCCTACCTCATCAAGGACAACAAAATCGTCTACGCCGACCTCAAGGGCTCCACCAAGCAGCAGGCCGAAGACATCCTGAAATTTCTCGCCGCGAAGTAAGCCAACCCTCATCGCTGCCGTTTGGCTGCTCTCACGCGCACCGGAACCGGTGCGCGTTTTTGTTTTTCCGCCGGGCAGGCAACCAAGCTAGACTTTTTCAGTCCGGCTTCTTCAGCATGCAGCATGCCCCTTACTTTTCCCGTGCGCGCAGCCGGCATTCGCGTCGTCAGTTTATTCGCGGTCGCACTGTTTTTCGCAGGAGCCACCACCCGCGCCGATACGATTTTTCAGACTGATTCACGCCCGGTCGGATTGTCCGCTCAGGATAATACCGGCGAAGTCTGGGCCATTGGTTTCTCGGATGAAAAACTGCTGCGCTGGACGAGTCAGGGATGGAAAGAAATGGCCGACGCCACTCCGCGGGAAGGATCACTTGCCCATCTAATCCATCAATCTGCGCAGCGCGGAAGCTTTCCGGTCACAACCAGCCATTCGCCGCCGCCGGCGGGCATCATCGCGTTATGGTCTTCCCCCCAAGGAGGAGTCGAATCCTTGTGGGAACTGCGCGAGCCCGCATCGCCCGAGGCTCCAAACGAGCAGCAAGTCGCCCGACTCTTTCACTACCGACACACTTTGCCCGAGCCATGGATTCGCCTGGGTTTGAGCGAACGCAGGTGGGTAAAACCAAAGGACCTCTTTGCACGTGGACACGACGAGAATGAAGCTTGGAAGTCCGCTCCCTTTTACCGGCTTATCCCAACGGAAAATCATTTGTGGCTGCTCAGCTCGCCACAAGAACGCACGCGCAGCCTGGGCGTTTGGAACTTTGATCGCAGTCACGGATTGCAGTCGTTCCCGCTCACTTCCATCCCCGCCAGTTCTCTTCGCAAGCCACGGATGGCTCTCGATGCCTCCGGTGCTCTTTGGGTGTGGGGAGAACAGGCCGATCCCTACAATTCAAAAGATCACCCTCGCTTCTTCACCCGTTTCGCCGATGGCAAATTTGACGCCACGCCCAAGATCAGCGGCCTGCCCGATTCCGCGATCACCGAGTTCGTCACGCTGGAAGAAGGACGCACTGCCGTTGCCGCCTTGGAAAATGAAGGCCTCTGGACCGTTGATCTAATTTCATCAACAGGCACCCAGCGGAGTTCTCCGCCTCTTCCGGCTGCCGCTAAAATCTGGTTCTGGCAGGCTTGGCCAGACGGACTGGAAGTCGCCCTCGCCAACGATCCCGGCGACAACCCGGCCCGTCATCACGAATATTTTTGGGCCGTGGCGTGGGTTCGACAAAACGGCGAGTGGCGCGCTCACGGACGTTTCCACTACAACTCGTCCCAAGGCTCGGCGATGCTGGCAACCACGGGGAAAGGCGCCCGCTGGATACGTTACGATGGACATCTGATTTTAACCGGCCCCCATCGCGCACACGTCCTCGCGTTGAATCAACCCGACGCGGTCATTCGCCCCCTCGGCTGGCGCATCGGATCTCGTGGCCACTTTCCAAGCGGGGCCTATGTGCTGCCTTCAGGAGAGGCTATCGTGACCGGCATTTCCTCCGTTATTTTGAAGCCCGGAGAACTGGCCGCAGCCCTCGCGCAACCAGAGCCCGCCATCATCACGTTTAGCGAACCCGTTCAAGGAATCGGCGATACGCTCGCGGCCCTGGAGGAGATCGGCCCTGGAAAAGGAGTGGTGAATTACTGGGACGGCCAACGGTTGCGCCAGTGGGCCGCACCTGAAGACGATAAATATAATGCGCTTAAGCTCATGCAGGATTCCGAGCGCCGGCTGTGGCTTTTAAAAGGCGCGGAAGATCCCGTGTGGGTGCTTGATCCCGGTCACCCTGAGCCCATCTGGCAGCGTCATAAAAATTTGCGGGCACGGGTGGCCGAAGAGGCATCGTCAGGGAAACCCACCTGGCTCGCCGCCAAACGCTCCGAAGAAAACAACCGTCCCGTCTGGCACTCGAACGGGCAAGCTTTGCTTTGGCTGGGCGGAGACGCCGTGTCTCTCTTCAAGGCCAACGCTTGGAAATCGCTTCCTCCACTTAAAAATAACGGGGGCATTGCCGGTCTGCAGTTCTCCGCGGACGGACACCCCGAAGTGTCCCTTTACGAGTCGCTCGAAACAGAACAGGTCTGGCGCTATCAGGATGAAAGCGGCTGGCGCCAACAATCCTCCCAACCGTCCCGTTATGCCCGCGAACAAGCTGATCGCAAAAAAGCCTCGGTCACGCCTCCCGAAAGCATCTTCAAAGGTCTGCGGCCCGCCGGGCAAGTCTGGCCGAGTCCGGTAGTCGATAGCCACGGAACGTGGTGGCTGTTGAAAGATGGTGAACTGTGGAGAGACGACGGCGGAGTCTCCCGACGCGCCTTGCCCGCGACCTTGCGAGTGCCGTGGACCACGAGAGAGTGGTATGAGCTTCACTCGGTCCGGCAGGATATCAAAGGCAACCACTACTTCTGGATGTATTCAGATGTCACGATCGTCCCCCAAGAAATCTGGGAGTAGTCCTCCAAATAAAAACCTCACAGTTCGTCGTCGTGCACCGGCCGCAGCAGCGCCGCCTTGGGGTCGAGCCGTGCGCGCTCCAGCCAGTCCGTTAGCAACGGCTCTTTCGCCACCAACTCCGCCGGGAAAGGCGCAGCCAGCAGGTCGATCGCCCGCAGTTGTCCGTCCACGGCGCGCACGAGATTTTTCGAATGCAGGTCGGCCACCAGCCACGGCGTGCCATCCACAAAATAGAGCCGCGGATGATCGCGGTGCGCTCGTAGAAACCGCGACGGGATCGGGATCAACGCCGCCGGCTGCACACCTGACGTATCCGCGCCTTCGGAGAGCAGGCTGCCGAGCGTTTGTTTCGTGATGAGCACGCCTTCATTTTTGGTCACGCCGATCACTTCGGTCGGCATGCCGTCGAGCCGCACGATCAGGTCGAATTTTTCCAACATCGCGCGGTAGCTGCCGTCGGCCGCATCCGCCAGCAACGCGACTTCCTCGCCTCGGCGAAACGCAAACGTGCCGCCGATGCGTCCGCTTTCACGCGGCATGAAAAATTTATAGATCGAATGGTCCTGCGCCTCGAACGCCGTCGCCTCCACGCCACTGCTGATCGGACGCAGTCGCGGACCGCACTCGGCCAGCAAATCCTCCACGTGTTCAGGAAACCCAAAGTCTTCGAGCGAAACGATGGGCAACAATTCGCGAAACGCCGCCGCCGCCTCGTGCAATTCATGCCAGAGCGGATCAGCCGCCGCCAGCAGACCTACTTCGTCGGCGTCCCAGAGGACGAGACTATCGTCCGGATCCGTTCCGATTCCGACTTTCTCCGCTGCCGCGCTGAGACGAGCGAGCGCTTCCAGTCTTCGCCGGTGATCGTGTTGAAGCGCGCGTCGGTCTTCGTCGGACGGGAGCCGTCCGCCTTGGATGCAGGTCGGTCGTCCGGTGAAGGGGTCGGTTTGCATGAGTCGGTCATGACGCGCGAAAAGTCGTTCGCACGGGGGCCGAACGCAACCGGAAGTTCCCCAAAGTTGCCAACACGTTATTCGCAAGGCCCATGACAACGATTTTACGACATAACACTTGCCGCACCGCCCGTCCCTCAATCTGCTTGCAACTCTTTCCCCGCCCGCGCCCCAACCCATGCCCCGGTTACGCTTCCCGCTGGTCTGTCTGGTTTTAATCACAGGTATCTCCATGCCTGTATTCGCCGCGCCCCGCGCCGTGATCGTCGTCGGTCTCGCCGCCGGCGAAACCCAGGCCGAGCGCCTCCAAACCCACGCGAAAACCCTGCGCGAGGGGTTTATTGCCCGCGGTTTCACGCCCTCTGCGGTCACCGTGCTCGGCACCTCCGGCGAACGGCTCCGGCGCGACGCCGTGCTCGCCGCGCTCAAACCCGACGCCCCATCCGCAGCCGACAACGAAACGTGGATCGTGCTCCTTGGCACTTCCGTCGCCCGTGGAGGTGAACTCAGCTTCCAAGTTTCCGGCCCGCGCCTCACAGCCGCCGATCTCACCACCACCGTCAAAGCCCTGTCCGGACGCACTTTTGTCGTCATCGCGACTCCCGCCAGCGGAGGTTTCCTGCCTCCATTGCTCGCGTTGCCCAACGTCGAAGCCGTCGCCGCCACCGCCGACAGCGGCGAGATCAACGAAACGCGTTTCGCCGACGCCTGGGCCGAATCCCTCGTGGCCACGCCCAAAGCCTCGTTCGCCGAGCTCGCCGACTCTGCCGCCAAACGCGTCGAAACTTACTACACATCGTCCTCGCTCGCCCAAGGCGAACACGCCCGACTCATCGACCGCACCGCCGGTCGTATCATCGAGGCGCCGTTCTCCAAGGCCGCCGCGCCCGCCCCCACTCCGGCCAGCCGTCCCGCCGGCCCCACGCCCGGTTTCTCCGTCGCCGACATCAACATCCCCAAGCCCGAGGACGACACCGAGATCACCCGCAAGCCCGCCACCGACGAAACCCGCGCCCTTCTCGCCGAGGCCCGCGACGCCGCCAAAAATTCCGCCTACGCCGCGCTCTATCTGCGCATGGACAACGAATTCGAGGTCTATCGTGACTTCGCCGTCCGCGAAAGCCATCGCCACCGCGTATTCCTCCGCACCGGCGAATCGCTCGACGAATTCGGCACATTGAACCTGCCTTCGAGTCCACCGTTCTACACCACCCGCCTGGAGGGCGTGCGCATCATCAAACCCGATGGGTCGCAGGTCCTCGTCAACCCGCGCTCCTACGACGAACGGCGCATCGCGGATAACAAGGAAGCCGACAACGCGCGCACCGAAAACCGTCCGACCGGCCCCTTGGCCCCGCCCGTCCTGCCGCTGCCCGAGGTTACCGCCGGCTGCATCGTCGAAGCAGCCTGGACAATCGAGCGTCACGGCCCGCGCGACACTCCGGAATTTTCAGAACAATGGTTCCTGGCGGAGCGTTACCCGATCCGCCTGCTCAATCTTCGCGTAGCCACCCCCAATGGCACACCGTGGACCGTCGTCGCCCCCAATCTGCCCAGCTACATCCAAGTCAACGGCACGCATGCCTGGACACTAACCGACCTCCCCGCCTTCGATCCCCGCGCCGGCGATCCGCCCTCCAGCCGCATCGCTCCGTGGGTCGGTGTGAGTTCACTCGCTTCGTGGGAATCTTTCGCCTCCTGGTATCAACGCATCGCCACCGGCAGCGACACCACCGGCCCCGGCATCGCGTTGCTCGCCGACGAAATCGCCCAAGCCCACCCCGACCGCGCCGGCCGTCTCCGCGCCGCCTACGAACGTGTATCCGCTCTCCGTTACGTCGCGATCGAACTCGGCGTAGGCGCCTTCCGCCCGCGCACGCCCGAACAGGTCTGGAAACAGCGCTACGGCGACTGCAAAGACAAAGCCAACCTCCTCGTCGCCGTCCTCGAAAAACTCGGCATCCCCGCCGAATTCTGCCTCGTCAATCGCTTCAGCCACACGTTCACCGACTGGCCGTCCTGGCAGTTCAACCACGCCCTCGCCCGCGTCCCCGCCGCACCGTCCGACGGACAACCCCACGATCTCTGGCTCGACACCACCGACCGCCTCGTGCCCTTCGGTATAGTCGCTCCGGGCGACCTCGGCCGCCACGCCCTCGCCTTCTCCCGCGACTTTTCCAAAGCCACCTTCTACGAAATCACCGCCGCGCAGGAGCCGTCGTCCGTCTGGAAAGAACTTTGGACTCCCGGCGCCGACAACCGCGCCACGCTCCTACTTGGAGCCGACGGTGCCGCCGACGTCGATCTGCGCCACCTCTTCCTTGATCTTTCGCCCGACCAACGCGCCCGCCGCCTGCAATCCCTGTATCCAACCAACGGATTCACTGTCACCCGCATCGAACTCGGCGATCCCTACGACCTCGCCGCGCCGTTTGTGGTGAAAGCCGAGGTCAACCTCCTGCGCGGCAAACTCCCGCCCCCTCTTTCCGTGCCGGGCCTCGCCGCTTTCTTCGCCACCGAAACCATTTCTCGTCCGATCTCGTGGGACGAGGGCCGAGCCACGCGGTTCGTCCACGCCAACGGCACGCTCGACCTGCCCGCCGGCCCGATCAGCCCCGAGGCCTATCCGGCATTGCGCGCCCGCTGGCTCGATTTTTCCCGCTAAGATTCTCCGAACCCACCCGTCTCTTATTTTTATGTCATCCTCCTCCGCCCCGTTGCCCGCCACCGACGAAGCCGACGTCGCCCTCCTCCGCGAGGTGCCGAAACTCTACGCCCGCCTTCAAGGCGAACTCTCCAAGCGCATCGTCGGCCAGGAAGAAGTCCTGCGACACCTCTTCCTCGGCCTGCTCGCCCAGGGTCACTGTCTCATGATCGGCGTCCCCGGCCTCGCCAAGACGCTCATCGTAAAAACCCTCTCAGAGGCCATCGATCTCTCGTTCAACCGCATTCAATTCACTCCCGACCTCATGCCGAGCGACGTGACCGGCTCCGAGATCATCGAGGAAAACGACCACGGCAAACGCGAGTTCCGCTTCATCGCCGGCCCCGTCTTCACGCAGCTGCTCCTCGCCGACGAAATCAACCGCGCCCCCGCCAAGACGCAGTCCGCCCTACTCGAAGCCATGCAGGAGCGCCGCGTCACCGTCGCCGGCCGCACCCGCGACCTGCCCGCGCCGTTCTTCGTTCTCGCGACCCAGAATCCCATCGAACAGGAAGGCACCTACCCGCTTCCCGAGGCGCAGCTCGACAGATTTTTATTCTGTCTCCACGTCGGCTACCCGACCGCGGCCGACGAGGTGCGTATCCTCCAATCCACTACGGGCGCCCCGCCCGCCGCCCTCGAAAAAGTCTGCACCGCCGAAACCCTCCTCGGCCTGCAACGCGCCGTCCGCCGCGTCCACGTGCCCGCCAGTGTCGCCGAATATGCCGTGCGTCTCGTTCACGCCACGCGTCCCAACAACGCCCTCGCGCCCGCCTCCGTGAAACGCTGCGTCCAGTGGGGCGCCGGCCCCCGCGCCTCGCAGGCCCTCGCCCTCGGCGCCAAGGCCGCCGCCGCGCTCGACGGACGCCTCAACTGCGCCGCCGAGGATGTTGCCGCCGCCGCCAACATCGTGCTGCGCCACCGCCTCATCCTCAACTACCGCGCCGAGGCCGACAACCTCACCGCCGACGTCATCATCGCCGACCTCCTCAAGGCCGTGAAAGCCTGAGCCGCGCCCTCATGGCCTTGATCAACCGAGCCTCCTCCGGCGTCGCACCCGTGCCGCCCGTGTCTCCGCACCTCATGCGGCGCATCGGCTACGCACCGCCGCCGATGCAACCGCTCGACATGGCCGAACTCGCCGCGCTCGGCACGTTGCCGCTGCGCGCCCGCCGACTCGCCGACGCCCTCGGCATCGGCGGACACACCAGCCGCCGCAAGGGCTCCAGCATCGAGTTCGCCGACTACCGCGACTACCAGATGGGCGACGATCTTCGCCGCGTGGACTGGCGGCTCTTCGCGCGCACCGACCGCCTCCACATCCGCGAGGCCCACGAGGAAACTCCCCTCCGCGTCGTGCTGCTCCTCGATGTTTCGCCGTCGATGGCCTACGCCAGCCGCAAGGGCGCTCTCAGCAAACTCGACTACGCCCGCGCCTTGCTCGGCGCACTCGCGTTACTCGTCCGCCGTCAGCGTGATGCCTGCGGCGCCGGCCTCATCTCCGACGATCTCGGCACGTGGCTGCCGCCATCCCGTTCGCCCGCACGCCTCCGCGCCATCTGGGGCCTGCTCGACAAGCCCGCGCCCGGCACCGAAACCTCGCTCGCCCACGCCTTGCACACCGTGCTCGAAGTCGCGCCGCGCCGCTGCCTCTTCATCGTCGCCAGCGATTTCTACGAAGATCCCACCGCGCTCACTCCGGTCATCCAGCGCCTGCGCCACGAGCATCACGACATGCTCGCCCTGCAAATCGCCGATCCCGCCGAAGTGGATTTCAACTTCCAAGACCCCGGCGTGTTCTTCGACATCGAAACCGGCTCCGAACTTCTGCTCGATCCCGCCGCCGCCGCCCGCGATTACCGCGCGAAATTCTCCGCCCACCGCACCGCCGTTTCCTCCACCGCCCGCGACTACGGTTGCGACGCCCTCGAGCTGCGCACCGACGAACCTCCGCTCGACGCCCTCCGCGCCTGCCTCGCCCGCCGCAACGGCCAACGCTGACCCATGAACTGGCTCAGCCCCAACTTCCTCCTCGCCGCCGCCGCGATCGCCCTGCCGCTCGTCCTTCACCTGCTGCGCCGCCGCGTCACCCGCACCGTGCCGTTTCCCGCGTTGCGTTTCTTGAAAACCAACCATCCCCGCGACCGCCGTCAGAATTTCTACCGCCGCCTTGTCCTCACGTTGCGCTGCCTCGTGCTCGCGTTGCTCGCCGCCGCCTTCGCCCGTCCGTTTTTCGGACAACCCGCCTCCACCTCCGCCCGCGCCACCGTCGTCGTCATCGACAACTCTTTCAGCCTCCAAGCACCCGACCGCTGGCCGCAGCTGAAAGACTGGGCCCGCCGCGAACTCGGCAATGCGTCCGCCGGCGACACCGTCGGCCTGCTTCTCATGAACCCGCGTCCGTCGTGGCTCGTGCCGCCCACCCGCGACACCGCCGCCGCCCTCGCCGCGCTCAACGATCTCCAACCCGGCTGGGAAACCACCCGCGCCGAACCCGCCTTGCGTCTCGCCGCCGACACCCTCGCCGCCTCCGCCGCCCGCACCCGTAAACTCATCTACCTCGGCGACCACCAGACGCTCGGCTGGGCCGGCACCGATTTCGCCCGCCACCTGCCCGCCGGCGTCTCCGCCGTCTTCCCTGAGAAACCCTCAGCACCGACCAAACAGCAAACCGCCCTACTTTCGCCCGCGCTCAGTCCGTCCGGCGACACGCTCACCGCCACCGTCGTCGTCCGCCACTTCGGCCCCGCCGCCCGCACCAACCTCCGCATCTTCGCCGGCGACACGAAGAACCCCCTTCACATCGAGACGCTCGATCTCGCCGCCGACGAAACCCGCACGGTCCGAGTCACGTTGCCCGCCGCCGCCGTGTTATCCACCGCGTGGATACGTTTCTCACTCGATACCGACGACCTTCCCGCCGACGACACCGTCTGGGCCCTCGCGCCATCCTCCGCCAGCGCCAAACGTCTCGTGCTGATTGATCCCGCACCCGCCGGTGCCGAAGCCGACTACGTTGCCACCGCCTGCAACACCCTCGCCACGCTCCCGCCCGAATTGCGCGTCTCGCCGATTCCCAATGTCGCCTGGCCCGCCCGCGCCGCCGCCGTCCTGCGCAACAACACTTCTTTCACCGGCGACGCCGCCACCCGCCTCGACGCGTTTCTCGCCGCCGGCGGTTCCGCGCTCATCTTCCTCGACGGCGGCGCCGACCAATTCACCTGGCTCGCCCGCCACGGCATCACGCCCGTCGCCCGCCCCGCCGCCGATGCCCGCGTGCGCGACTGGGCCGTCGATCATCCACTCGTCGCCCCGCTCGCCGCCGCCAACCTCCGCAGCCTTGTCGGCTGGTCGTTCAAACGCGGCTGGTCCCTCCCCGCCGACTCCGTCGAACCGCTCGCCTCGTGGTCTGACGGCGCTCCCGCCCTCGGCGAACTCCGCCTAGGCTCCGGTCGCGTGTTGATCGCCGGCTTCACCGCCGACCGCCGCGACGGCGAATGGCCGCTCGCCCCCGCCTTCGTTCCGTTCCTACACCGCGCCGTTCTGCACCTCCTCGAAACCGGCGCCATCGCCGTCAACGCCGCTGTCGTCGGCCAGCCGCTCACCCTGCCTGACGGCGAACCCGGCTCTTGGCGCGCCCTCGCCGGTCCTGCCATCGACCAGCCTCCCGCTACCGCCGGCGGCGCTCTAACGCCCCGCGCCCCGGGCGTTTACGAATGGACCCGCGGACGCGAGCGCACGCTCTACGCCATCAACGTCCCGCCCGAGGAAAGCGACCTCGCCGCCTGGTCCGAAGGCACGCCGTGGACCCAACTCGAATCCACCGAACGCGTCGCCCCTTCCGCCGCCGTCGAACGCCTCCAACTCGCCGACCAAGACGCCGAACAACAAAGCCCGCTCTGGTGGTGGTGCTTCGCCGCCATGGCCGTCTTCGCCCTCGCCGAACTCACCTTCGCCAACCGCACCACCCGATGAGCCAGACGCCCGACCACCTCGTCCGCACCCAGCACCGCCGCCGCCGTTACACGCTGCTCGTGTGGACGCTCGCCCTTGCCCTCATCGCCGCGGTCCTCGCCCTCGCGATCCATATCCGCTGGCTGCCTCCGTCCTTCGTCATCGGCCATTGGATCTTCGGCATTTCATCCGCCATCGCGCTGACAACCTGGTTCGCCCGCGCCCGCCGTCTCGATGAAAACCACGTCGCCCGCGACCTCGACACCGAGTGGCAGCTCAAAGCCCGCGTCGAGGCCGCCGCCGAACTCGCTTCCGACCGTTCCGCCCTCGCGGCCGCCCAGCGTGCCGACGCCGCTCAACGCCTCGCCGGCCGACGCCTGCCCCGCGCCCTCGCCTGGCACACCGGACAACTCACGCTCATCCTCGCGCTCATCTTCCTATTCATCGAATCCACTGTATTCACAATTCGGATATTCGCTAAACCGCCCGCCCCGCCGCCTCCGCCCGAAGACATCAGCGCCTCCATCGAATGGCGCGCTCCCGAGAGCGAACTCAAGGCCACCTCCATCGAGGAGATCCCCCTCGCCGCCTCCGCCGATACCCGCACCGGCTTCCGCTCCATGAGCTTGGAAATCTCCGTCAACGGCGAGCCGCGCCTCTCCCTCCCGCTCGACGCCGCGACGATAAAAACCCTCGCGAAGCCCGGCACCCACGCCGTCAAACTCCCGCTCTACCTCGACGAAATCTCCCCCGCCGAATTCGACATCGTCGCCTACCACCTCCGCGCCGACCGCGAAACCCGCGAGCCCGCCCCCGTCGTCACCTCTCCTCTTCAGTTCATCCAGATCCGTCCCGCCCGCGACGACGTCGAAAAACGCAAAGGAGGCGGAAAAACCGGCCAATGCGCCTCACTCATCGCCGCTCTCAAATCCGCCCAGCTGTCCCTGCTCAAACAAAACTTCCTCCTCGCCCACGCCTCCATTCCCAAAACCGCTCCGGCCTGGACCGACGCCAACACGTCCGTCGCCACCGACCAGGCCCTCCTCGCCACCAAGGCCGACGAGGTGCGAGCCTTCGCGATCACCGAACAGCTTCCCGCGCTCGTCGTGGACAACCTCACCCAGGTCGTTCCGTTGATGAATGAGGCCGCGAAGCTCATCGGCGCCGTCGAGAACGAAGCCGCCGCGCGTCCCCAAGGTCGCTCTCTCGCCCTCATCACCGAGATCGAAAAAATCCTCCGGAAAATCATCAGCGAAGGCGGCACCCCCGGCACCCCGCCTCCCCCGGCACCCGCCGATCCATTCAAAGACGCACAACGCTACAAGATGCCGCCGCGCAAGGACACCCCCGCCGGCCAGCTCGAACAACTCGCCAAAGATCAATCCGAACAGGCCGAAAAAACCGATCCATCTCCATCCTCCGGCGACAAAAAACCGCAGCCCTCCGCCGCCGAACAATCCGAGCTCGCCCGCCGCGCCGAGGAACTCGCCAAGAATCAGAAGCTGAGCGAGGCCGCGCAAAAAGCCGCCGCCCAAGCCGCCCGCGATGCCGCCGCCGCCGCCAACCAGCTCAAACAAGGCGACGTCTCCGCCGCCCGCGCCCCGGCCCAAGCCGCCGCGCAAACCCTCCGTGACGCCGCCGCCGCCCAGGAAAAAGCCGGACGCGACGCCGCCCGTGCCGCCCTCGAAGCCGCCCGCCGCGCCCTCAACGAAGCGGCCCGCGAACCCAACGCCGCCGCCCGCGCCGAAAAAATCGACGCCGTCGCCCGCCAACTCCACGAAGCCGCCATCGAACAACAGCAATCCGGTTCCGCCGAGGCCGCCCGCCAGCTCGAAGCCGCCGCTCGCGAAGCCGCGAAAGCCGCCGAAGCCGCCCGCAAAGGCACCGACTCCGGCCCTCAACCCGGCGACAAACCCGGGGACCAACCGGGCAACGTGTCCCCATCCGACCAGCCCGGCAACAAGCCTGGCACGCAACCGGGTGATCAACCCGGCCAACGTCCCGGCGGAGACAAACCGGGCGATCAACCCGGTGACAAGCCAGGCACACAACTCGCCCCCGACCCCAAGGGCGACCAAGAGCTGACCGTAAACCTCCCCGGCGCCGGCAAACAACCCGGCGAAGGTAAAGGCGAAGCGCTTGGCAAGGAGCCCGGACAAGGCGACGGTCCCGGCGAAAAATCCGATCCCAACGGTCAGGGCCAGGGACAACAACCCGACTCCAAAGGCCAGGGTCAGGGACAAGGCCAGGGTGAAGGCAAAGGCTCCGGTCAAACCCCCGGCACCCAACCCGGCTCCGGCGGCACAGGTTCAGGTTCTGGCTCGGGCCCAGGTTCCCAACCCGGTTCGGGATCAGGGTCTGGCTCTGGGCCAGCTTTGCGTCTCACGCCCGTCGAAAAAGCCGCGCAAGCCGCCGCCACCGCCCAAGTCGCCCTCTCTGATCGCACCGAGGCCGCCAATCGCGCCGCCCGCCAACTTCTGCGCGGCTCCGGCGAAGGCGCGGGCAGTGGCTCCGGTTCCGGCCCCGGCCAAGGCGAGGGCACCAGCCCCGGCGGCGCGTCCCGTCCGGCCACCGACATCCGCACCGCCGAACTCATCCTCGGTGCGCAACTCGCAAACGCCGTCGTCAACACGACCGAGTCCGCCCAACACGCCAACACGATCATCAACACCTTCCGCCCCACGAATAAATTCGCCCACGTCGTCATGACCCCCGAGGTCCGCGCCGCCGTCGATCATCTCCGCCTCCTGCTCGCCGCCGCCGTCTCCGACGACAAACGCGACGAGACCGTCCGCCGCTTCAACCCCGAGGACCTCGACCCTGCCTATCGCGAAGCCATCGAGTCCTACTTCGAACGCCTCTCCCGCGAAGCGACCGCCAAGCCACGCCCTTAAACCTTCCGTGTCTTCTTCCGTCACCACCTTCTCCTGGCGCTTCGGCGGCCCGCTCGCCGATCTCCCGCCCGCGCTCGCGTGGTCGATCCTCGGCGCAGTCGGCATCGCCGGACTCGTCTGGATCATCGTCAACTACCGCCGCACGCTCGTCACACTCACGCCCCGCCGTCGCGCCGCCCTCACCGGCTTGCGCGTCGCCCTCTGGCTGATCCTCCTGCTCGCCCTCGCCGGCCCCACGCGCATCGAGCGCACTTACGCGCAAAAACAAACCCGCCCCCTCGCCGTCGTCCTCGATCGTTCCGACAGCATGACCGCCGCCGACAACCGCGGCACCCGCCGCGCCGACGACGCCCTCCGCCGCTGGCGCGCCCTCGCCCCCGCCGCCCAAAAAACCTTCGGCGACCCCAAGGTCTTCGCCTTCGCCGACGACTTCACCACCCTCTCCTCGCCCGACGACACGGCCTCGCTGAAGACCGGCCGCACCCGCGTGTTCCGTTCGCTGCAAAGCACCCTCGACGCCGCGCCTCCCGGCGGCTGGGGCGCCGTCGTCCTCCTCACCGACGGTCTCGACACCAGCGGCGAAGACACCAAGGCCGCCCTCGATAAATCCGTCAGCACCGCACTCGCGGCCGCCACGCCCGTCTTCTCCCTCGCCGGCCGCAACCGTTTCGCGGGCGGCGAATTTCTCACTCTCCGCGATCTCACCGTTCCGTCGCAGGTGCCGCCGCGCTCGCAATTCACCTTCGAGCTCACCCTCGAAAGTTTCCAATCCGCCGCCCGCGCCGTTCCCGTCCGTTTGCGCGTCGGCAACCAATGGCGCCCCGCCGAACTCCTCGCGCTCCCCGCCGGTCGTCGCGCCGTGACGTGGTCAGCCGACATCGCCGCCGGCGCTCCCGGCAATCTCCCGCTCGAACTCGTCATCGGCGAAGGCGCCTCCGCCGTCTCCAGCCGTTCCGAGGTGCGTATCGCCGCTCCGGATACCACGCGCATCCTCTACTACCAAGGCTCACTCGATTGGGGCTACCGCTTCCTCTCCGACATCCTCCGCCGCGACCCCGCCTTCGCCCTCACCCCCATCTTTAACCTCGCCCCCGAGGGCACCCCGCGTTCGCGCACCGCCCCGCCTGGCGCGTTGCCCGACCTCCCCGACACCGCCGCCGGACTCGACGCCTACGATGTCGTCGTCCTCGCCAACGCCGCTGCTTCCCAATTCAGCGACGCGCAACAGGCCGCCCTCACCGCCTGGGTCCGCGCCGGCGGCGTGCTGCTCTTCCTCGCCCCCGACGACGACGCCACCCATGGCTACTCCGGCTCCGAGATGGAGCGCATGCTCCCCGTCGTCTTCACCGGCGACCGCATCGAAAACGACAACGACGCGGCCACCGCCGATTTCCGCCGTCGCATTTCCCAATTCAGCGGCGGCGCCCACGGCGGCACCGAAGCCGCCTTCGCCAGCCAGGCCAAACGCGTTCGCGGCGCCCCCGCGCTCTCCGCCTTCGCCTGGGTGCCCGAGGCCGCCGGCCTCCTTGGTGCCGACACCGTCGCCGCCACCCCGCGCTTCGCCAACTTCGCCCGCGTCGAACGCGCCAAACCCGGTGCCACCGTCCTCGCCCGCCACCCCTCCGAAAAGTCCGCCGACGGCTCCGGCGCCATCCTCCTCGCCCTCCAGCGCTACGGTCGCGGACAAAGCGCCGTCCTCACCAGCGACGCCCTCTGGCGTTGGAAGCTCAACCAGCCCAGCAAAGAACGCGGCGTCGAAGTCTTCTGGCAAAACCTCCTCGCCTGGCTCGCTCGCGAACGCCCGCGCGGCCCGCATTTCGAGCGCACTCCGCTCACCGCCGAAACCGGACGCGAGGTCATTCTCCGCACCGCCGGCGGCCGCAACCCGCGCCTCACCGCTCAACTCGAAAACTCGCCCGCCATCACCCTGCCCGCCACCGCTCAACCCAACGGTTCCCGCCAGCACACGTGGACTCCCGCCTCGCCGGGCCTTTGGTTGCTCACGCTCACCGACGCCGACAACCGCACCGTCCGCCACTGGTTGTCCGTGAGCAACGCCCTGCCCGCCGGCGAAAACTCCGGCCTCCCGCCCGACGAATCCCTCCTCCAGGAGCTCGCCCGCCGCACCGGTGGCTCCGTCCTCGAAAATACCGCGCCCTCAGCGTGGCTTCCCGCCGCCCACGAAACCGGCGCCGACCTCCTCCGCGAACAACGCACGCCCCTCTGGCACGGCGGCGCACTTCTCGCCGTCCTGCTCGCCCTCTACGCCGCTGAGCTCCTCCTCCGCCGTCGCTGGCAATTGCTCTAAGCCCGCGTTTCTGCCAACTTCTCCCCGCACGCTCATGAACCGCAAAGCCTTCATCAACACCTTCGCACTCGGCGGCGTGTCGTTGCTCGCCCGTCCCGCGTTCAGCCAGCAAGCCTCCGCCGCATCCGCGATCAAGACCGGTTCGCTCCTCCCGTGGGCCCGCGTCCGTTTCCGTGCGCGCCAAGCCGATGACAAAGATTGGGGCGTCCACCCGCACGGCGATCTCAACCTGATCGACCACCTCACGACCAACACCACGCTCAACATCGCCCGCAAGTGGAACGTCGCCGACGTCGCCTCGCTCGAAGACCTCACGGCCTATCCGTTTATTTTCATGCACGGCGAACTCCCGCCCGTGCTCACCGACACCGAACGTGCCAACCTTCGCGAATACCTCCTGCGCGGCGGCTTCCTCTTCGCCGAGGACTGTGTGATCGGCCAGGGCAACCTCGGCCAGAGCCGTCTCAATGATTTCTTTTTCCGCCACATGGCCGAGACCGAACTCACCCGCATCGTTCCCGAGGCGAAACTCGTCCGCCTGCCCAACGATCACCCCGTCTTCCACACGGTCTTTGATTTCCGCGACGGTATCCCTCACATGCAAGGCACGCCGCACGGCCTGCACGGGCTCATGCTCAACGGACGCATCATCGCCCTGCTCAGCCCGAGCGACATCCACTGCGGCTGGACCAACGGCGACCAATGGTTCGGCCGCGGCTCCGCTCTCCGCGCCATGCAGATGGGCGCCAACATCTACGCCTTCGCGATGACGCAGACATGAGCGCCGTCCTCCGCTCGCTGCTCGTCCTGATCCTGCTTTCCGCCACCGCGCTTCACGGCGAATCTTCGCCCGCCACCACCTCCCCGCGGGGTGGCCGCGTAGGCTGGGCCCGCCTCATCAGCGACGATCCCGAATGGGAGCGCCACACGCGCAGCGACAACAATCTCTCCGACTACATCAAGACCCGCACCAGCCTGAACCTCGATCCCGTCTGGCACACCGCCACGCCCACCCGCCTCGACGACCTCGCGCTCTACCCGTTCATTTTCTCCACCGGCCTCGCCACGATCCGCGATCCGCTCCGTCGCAAAAACCTCGCCGAATACTTGGATCGCGGCGGCTTCCTGCTCGTTGATTCCTGCATCAACCGCAACGTAACGCCCGATCCCGACGTCTTCCTCGCCGACAACACCGCGCTCTTCCGCGCAATTCTTCCCGGCTGCGCCGTCAAACCCCTCGCAACCGACCACGAGATCTACCGCTGCTTCTTCACGCTAAAGGAAGTCCCGCCCCACACCTACCACGACGCCATCCACGACCCGCGCTGGGCGAGACACCCGCTCTACGGTGTATTCAATTCTTCAGGACGCCTCTGTTCGGTCATCAGCCTGAGCGGACTCCAATGCGGCTGGGACCGCATGATCGCCCCCGCCGGCCACACCGAGCAGTGCATGCAGATGGTCGTGAACATCTACGTCTACGCCATGACCCGCTAGGGCATGTCCAAGTTACAGCCCCAGCAGCGATCCGTTCCGCTTGAGCCACTTTTCGGCCTCGCGCCAGTCCGGACACACTTCCTCGACCCGCGCCCAGAAACGATCCGAGTGGTTCATCTCCTTAAGATGCATCAGCTCGTGGTAAATGATGTAGTCGCGCACAAAGTCCGGCGTCTGGATCAATCGCCAGTTGAGCGAAATCCCGCCATCGGCCGAACATGAACCCCACCGCGTGCGCTGGTTGCGCACCGACACCGCGCTCACCGCCATACCCGTGATCGCCGCCAGCTCCCACGTCCGTGCCGCCAGTTCGGCTTTCGACAAACGCAGAAAATGCGCCTCGAGGGTCGGCCTTAAATCGCCCTCGAGCTTCAGCACGCGAAACACATCTGACGCGATGCACACCTGCGGACGCTCCCCGTCGCTCGCCTTGCGGATCTCGCTCATTTCTCCGCGCCACAACACATGCGCGCCCAGGTTCCACAACGTCGCTCCACGCGGCTTATGTTTCTGCCGTTCACGGGCGCGCTCCAGCCAGTCGCGGTGTTCCTCGACGAAGGCCTTTGCCTCACGCTCGCTGCCGCGTAGTGGAATAATGGCTACAGCAGTCCCGTCTTTTTTGAGCGTGAGCCGGTAACGCGTCGCCTTGGCACTGCGCTCAAAAATGACGTCGGGCCTTTCAGTCGGCGCCTCCACTCCGGCGTCCGAATTGGAACCGCCAAAAAAATCAAAGAAACTGGGTTGCTCGGCCTCGCTCACGTTTGAGCCGCGAGTAAACGCATCCCCCCGCCCGGCGCCAGATCGTTGTTTCACCACTGCCCACCCGCAGCCAGATCACCGCACCCGGCCACAGTCACATTGCCTGTTTTCAGCCCCTTTTTTTAAAGGCCAACCCCAATCCTATTTGTAACTTAATAAGTTACAAACATTCATAAGACTCTTATTATAAAATAATAGCGTTTTCATTTTTCGAGTGTTTCCAGCATCCAGTGAAAGCGCCCCACTTCCACAGTCAGCCACGCGAAACTGCAGCCGTGGCCGCGTGGTTGCGAGATGCAGCCTGGGCTCAGCCAGCGCACGCCGCGCACATCCACCTCGTCACGCGGCACATGCAGGTGGCCGTGTAATAACACCCGCGTGCCCGCCGGCGCCCGCTTCGGCGGGATATGCACGAGGTGAAATTTTACACCGCCCCGCTCCAGATTAAGCGTCAACGGCCACGCCGGCCAGTCGTCGCAGTTGCCACGCACCACCCGCAACGGCACGCCGAGTTGTTCGAACTCCACCAACACCGCGGGATCGGTCACGTCGCCCAGATGCCAGATCTCGTCCGCGCCGCGCAGCCGCTCCGGCAGGCAGGCCGGATACTGCCCGTGGGTGTCGGAAATAACTGCAATACGCATGTCCGGCAACCTGAGCACATTGCCTGCCGCTGTCATCCCGCTTTTGTCGCGACGTTTGACCGGCCCCGCCGCACCGACGATTTTCGCGCCGTGTCGCTGCGCGCCCTCATTATCGACTACAACGGTTTCTTCGCCTCCTGCGAACAACAGGAGCGGCCGGAGTTGCGCGGGCGCCCCGTGGCCGTCGTTCCCGTGATGACCGAATCCACCTGCGTCATTGCCAGCAGTTACGATGCCCGCGCGCGTGGGATTAAAGTCGGCACACCCGTTTCCGAAGCCCGTCAACTCTGTCCGGGCATCGTTATCATCGAATCGCGGCCCGAGGTTTATATCCGCTACCATCAGAAGCTGATCACCGCCGTGGAGACGTGCCTGCCGATCACCGAGGTCTGGTCCATCGACGAGGTCTGGTGCACGTTGCCACCCGACTGGCAAAACCGCACCGACGCCCTCGCCACCTCGCGCAAAATAAAAACCGCCATCCGTCTCATCGCCGGCGAATGCCTCACGTGCAGCATCGGCGTGGCGCCCAACGCCTGGCTCGCCAAAATCGCCTCCGACCTGGAGAAGCCCGACGGCCTGGTCGTCATCGAGTCCGAGGAACTCCCGCAACGTCTTTTTCCGCTCAAGCTGCGCGATCTCCCCGGCATTGGCGGCAACATGGAGACGCGACTGCGCACCGCCGGTCTCGATACGGTCGAAAAACTCTACGCCGCTTCCGTGGAAAAACTCCGCCACATCTGGGGCGGCATCGAAGGCGAGCGCATGTGGGAACGCCTTCGCGGCACCGAAGTCCCGCTCCCGCCGAAACGCACCAGTTCCCTCGGCCACTCGCACGTGTTGCCACCGCACTTGCGCAACCTCGCCGGCGCCGAGGCCACGTTGCACCGCCTCCTGCAAAAGGCTTCGATGCGTCTGCGCGCCTCCGGATTCTACGCCGGCGGCATGCACCTCGCGTTGCGACTCTCCGGACACAAACAATGGAGCACCGCCGCCACGTTCACCGAGACTCAGGACACGCTCGAACTCACCCGCATCTTTAATCTCCTCTGGGTCCGCCGCCCCTCCGGCACCACCGCGATTCACGGCGTCGGCGTGACGCTCTTCGATCTCGGCACCACCGCCGGCCACACGGCCATGTTGCCCGGCATCGTGGACAACGGCGACAAACGCGCCGGCCTCAACGCCGCCCTCGATCACATTAATAAGAAGCTCGGCAAAAACACCGTCGTCTTCGGCGGCGCGCTGGGAGCCCTCGATTACGCGCCCGTCCGCATTGCCTTCAATCGCATCCCTGATCTGCAAATCGAAGAGGGCGACGCCAGCGGCGACCTCCGCCCCAACGACGACGAGCTGGCCCGCTTCCGTCTCGCCCCACGCGTGTCGGCCCTCAGCGTGAGCGCGTCATAATCCACCTCTTGCCGGCCATTCCCTTGATTCGCATCAGGACACTGCCCCCAAAACCGTGCCTTGACAGCCGCCAAACGGTCCGGCACTTCAGTCACCTCTTAATCATTTACTAGTATGCAACCCACATTCCGCCCGCACCGCCTTAAGCGCGCCCGCAAGATCGGTTTCTTTGCCCGTAAAGCCACCGTTGGCGGCCGCAAGGTCCTCGCCAACCGTCGCCGCAAAGGCCGTAAGCGGTTGACCGTCGTCTAACGACACGGTCGCTTCGCGACTTCTACATCTCACTGCCTGACATGCGTTTCCGCGCCGAGCAACACCTGCGGCGCCAGTTGGATTTCCAGCATGTCCGCACCCACGGGCGCCGCCACGATTGCGGCGCCTTTATGCTTTGGTATGCTCGACAGGCCGCCCCGATCGCGCCTGTAGCAGCCGTTCCCGCAGCGTCCACTGACGCCGTAAGCCCCGACGGGGCCACCCCGGCCGAGACCGCTCCACGCAGCCGTTCTCATCAAAAAAAATCTGCGAGCGGCCCGATTCCCGCCCGCGTCGGCGTGGTCGCCTCCAAGTCCGCCGTCGGCAACGCCGTGCAACGCGCCCGCGCCAAACGCCGTCTGCGCGAGGCCTTTCGCCAGCATCAACTGCGCGTTCCCGCCGGTTACGATTTGCTGCTCGTTGCCCGCAGCTCGCTCAATCGGCTTGAGTATCGCGAGATCGAACGAAGATTCGCTGACGCCTGTCTCAAAATTTTCCCGGCCGCCAAAGCCTGATGCCTGCCTCTTCGTCCACACTCCTGCCGCTCGTCCTTCGCCTTCCCGCGAAGGCTTTGCTCGGCTTGGTGTGGGTGTATCAGCACACGCTTTCGCCCGCGATTCCCGCCGTGTTCGGCCAGGCCTGCGCCTGTCGCTTTCACCCGACCTGCTCATACTACGCCGCGGACGCCGTCCGCACGCATGGTGCGATCCGCGGCGTGTGGCTGGCGGTGCGCCGGTTGTTGCGTTGCACGCCGCTGCATCCGGGCGGCATCGATCCCGTGCCCGCACCGCGCCACTCTTCACGCCCCGTCTGTGTGCGCGGCTGATTTTTCAATTTTAAGCTCCTTTCAAATTCATGGATAAAAAGAATACGACCATCGGCGTCATCCTGCTCCTCGTCGCCTTTGCCAGCCTCTACTTCGCCAGCCCCAAACCGGGTGCCGCTCCGACCGCCACGCCTGATGCGGTGACCCCTGCGTCCACGGCAGCCGTCGAAGGCCAGCCGGCCGGCACGACGCCCCCGACCGGCACGTTGAGCGCACCCGCGCTCCCCGCCCCGACGAACTCCACGTTTGCCGCGCTCGCCAACGACAACGCCGATGCGTCCATCACCACGCTCGCCAACGACTACGTCGAACTGCGCCTCACCGATTTCGGCGGCGCCATCCGCGACGTCGCCTTCAAGAAATACGCCGCCATCCAGGGCCAGCCCGAGCCGTTCGTCTTCAATCATCTCCACGCCTCGCCGATCCTCGCACTGGATGATTTCCCCGGTCTCGACCGCTCCGCGCGTTACGCGCTGGTGAGCGCCACATCCACCGAGGTCGTTTACCGCGCCGTTCTGGAGAACCGCATCGAGGTCACCCGCCGCTACGTGCTCCGCGCCCCCGGCGACACCACGGGCGACCCCTACCGTATCCGCCACGAGACTACGTTCCGCAATCTCACCGACCAGACCACCCCGCTGCCCCGCGCCGCCGTCAATCTCGGCACCGCCAACCTCATCGACCGCAACGACACCGGCCAATACCTCAACCTCGCGAGCTACGACGGCGAAGACGCGCACTTCACCGATCGCGGCGCCCTCCAGGGAGGCGGCTTCCTGAGTGGCTTCGGCATCGGCAACAAAGCCGATCTGCCCTCCCTCGAACTCACCCAGAAAACCGTCTGGGCCGGCGTGAAGAACCAGTTCTTCGCCAGCATCTTCACCCCGGAGAAACCCGGTGTCGGCGTGCTCGTGCGCCGCATCGAACTGCCCGCGCTCGCCGGTTCCAGTTATCCGAGCATCGGCCTCACCGGTGCCGCCCGCTTCGACCTACCGGTCCTTCCCGCGGCCGGCTCGGCCTCGATCACCGGCGAACTCTATGTCGGCCCGAAGGAATACACCCGCCTCGACAAACTGGGTAATCGCGAAGACCTCGTGATGCAGTTCAGCCGTGGCATGGGTAAGATCTTCCTGAGCGGCATCGTTTCCCCGGCGCTCAACAAGCTGATGAAGTGGACCTACGGCTTCGTCCACAACTGGGGCATCGCCATCATCCTGATGACCATCCTCCTCAAGGTCATCTCTCTACCCTTCACGCTCGCCGCTTCGAAGTCCGCCAAGCGCATGCAGAAGCTCCAGCCGCTCATGCAGGCCGTCCGCGAGAAATACAAGGATCAGCCCCAGAAGCTCAACCAGGCCACCATGGAGCTCTTCAAGGAGCACAAGGTAAACCCCGCCGGCGGCTGTATCCCGATTCTCATTACGATCCCGCTCTTCATCGGTTTCTTCACGATGTTGCAGGGCACCGCCGAGCTGCGCTTCCAGTCGTTCCTCTGGGCTCATGACTTGTCGGCCCCCGACACCGTGGCGCGCATCTTCGGCCTCCCGCTCAACATCATGCCGCTGCTCATGGGCGTCACCATGTTCTTCCAGATGAAGCTCACGCCGTCGCCCACGACGGACAACATGCAGGCGAAGATCTTCAAGTTCATGCCGTTCTTCTTCACGGCGATCTGCTACAACTTCTCCTGCGCCCTCGCCCTCTACTCGACGATCAACGGTCTCTTCACCATCGGCCAGCAGCTCGTGGTGAACAAATACACCAAGACCGATCCCGTCCCCACCCCGCTCGGCGTCCCCAGCGGCACCGGCAAGGGCAAGAAACTCAAGAACGTCACGCCCCCCAAGAAGAAATAATCGCGAAAAACGTAACCGGGGTCGCCGCCCCGGTCCGAACAAAAGCCCCGCCGATCCAAAAATCGACAGGGCTTTTATTGCCTGAACAGGTAGAGACGGCACTCCATGTCGTCCGCGTCAGCTCACCGCTTGATCGCCACTGTTTTCGCCGTAAGAAAAACCAGCATAGTTTCCGCAGGAATACGCTCCATCTTCTTTCCATCGCGACCCTGCAAATTCTCCGGCGCAGGTTCCTCGACACGCTCGGCGCACAGCACGACCACCGAACCTGACGTCAAACGCACCTCGGCCTTCGCCGAAAGTGTTGAAAAAATCGGCTGATAAAACCCCTTGGGTATTTTCACCTCAGTCGGAGTGCCCAGTTTTTCTCCTAACAATAAGGTCACAGTCTTGTCCCCGTATTCCACGAACCCCTCGAACAGGGTCACCTGCGCATCCACGCTCATCTGAATCAATCCATCCGAAGACACGCCGGGCGAAATCGCCAGTTCCACGGAAAGATCCCGACGCGCACTAAAAGGCTGTCCGTTAATACTCACCGACGGCACCTCCGAATCGCTCCCATCAAGTTTGGGCCCAATAACCATTCGCGCCGCATTCCCCGCCGCCACCGTGACCGTCGGTAACAACTTCACTTCCTGCCCGGATACTTTCACCAGCTCCTCTAACGCCGCGTCCGCCTGCTTCCGCGTCAACACAATCGTGCCCGAGCGAAGTCCCTTCTCATCGCCCAGAAACGCCAGCACGCCTTTCGCAGCGGGAGCCGCACCAGTGATTCGCACATACTGCGCCGCCGCCGTCACCTGCAGGGGAACCCGCGGAGTTATATTTTCCACTTTCACGGGAAAATCCGCAGCCGGCGGCGGCATCACAGCAACCGACGGTTTCGTCGCGCATCCCTCCAGCGCAAACGTTGCCATTATCAATGCCGCTAAACCAAGAGGTAGTTTGGTCATATAAAGTGTGCGCGTTTGAGCTCGGCGTGAACCGCGCGCTTAACCCAGATCGAAGGGAAAGTTCACTCCCCCCAGATACTTTGCCTGCAACCGGTGGATGCGCGCCGTGGTTTCGGTCGGAACCAAGCGGTGTTCGTCCATGTGGGCGCGGAGTTGCCCGAGGTAAGTCTGCAAATAGGCCTGCGACGACTCGCGATGCACGACCGCCACCCGATCCGTGGCTTCGCGCAAACCGGCGATGCCCGTCTCTTCCAGCAGCGCGAGCATCTCCGTGATGCGGTTAAATTCCGCCTGCACCTCGGCGATGATCAACGTGCGCACGCGTTCGATACGCACCTGAAACCCCACCACCGGCATGCGCGGCAGCAATGCGGCCGCCTGCGGTGTATCCAAAATCTCCATCTGATGCCGGTCCGCACGGCTGTTCACCAAGTTGACCTCCTCGTCGAGCTGGTGGGCAACCAACAAGGCACGGTCGATCGCCTCATTGGCCGCCGGCGAAAGACGGCCGCGCTGCCAGTCGTAGCCCGAGGCCGCCATGTTGCGCGCCTCCACGAGCGCCCGCAGGAGCTCATCGAGTTTTGCATGCAGCCGCTCCAACAGCGCCGGCCACGCCGTGAGGTTATCGATCGCCGCCAGTCCGCGCAGATAGGCGGGCGACGCCAGGCGCACGTAATTATCCAACTCACCGGCCAGGCCCTCGGCGATCAACGGATGCAGGCGCTCCATCGTCTCCTGCGCCGAGACCACCCTCGCCAGCTCGGCTCGGGCCGCTTCGTGGGCCGCCAATTCATCCGAACGGCCGATCGTGGGGAGAAACCGCGTGCGCGAACTGAAGGATTGCTGGATCGCCTTCACCCGCAGCTCAAAGTCACCATGCAACTCCTTCAACAGCCCGAGCGCATAACGCACGTGGCAGTCATCGAGTAACAGTTCATCGAGTTTGGCGGACGGTTCGGCCATGAAAGATCACCGACTAAAGCCCGCGGGGCCATTTGCCACAAGCCTGCTTATGGGATTCCCGCGCCCGGCGGCATCCCGCTGAACGAGGTGGCGTTGCGCGTTGAAAAATGAGTGTTCATTCGCTCCTATTAGTGGTTACTGCTGTGCCTGAGTCCCTCCCATGAACGACGCCGACGATGACATCCCTTCCGCCACCCGCTCCGAGCCGGGCGAGGTCGGGCTGGTCGAGCCGCGGGACTTTATCACGACCGAGCCGTTCACCTTCGACAACGGCCAGACGACTCCCGGCTTCACGCTGCGCTACGAGACCTACGGTCGTCCCAACGCCGCGCGCGACAACGCGATTCTGATTTTCCACGCGCTTTCGGGTGACCACCACTGCGCCGGCATCCACTCGCTCAACGACCGCAAACCCGGTTGGTGGAACAACCTCATCGGCCCCGGCAAGGCGGTCGATACCAACAAGTTTTTTGTTCTCTGTTCCAACGTGATCGGCGGCTGCCAGGGCTCCAGCGGTCCGTCGTCGATCGACCCGCGCACCGGCAAGCCCTACGGCATCACGTTCCCCTCCGTCACCATCCGCGACATGGTGCGCACGCAGAAGCTCTGGCTCGATTCCATCGGAATCACTTCGATCTACGCCGCCATCGGCGGCTCGATGGGCGGCATGCAGGTGCTCCAATGGAGCATCGAATATCCGTCGTTTGTGAAGCGTGCACTCGCCATGGCCACCACCGCCCGCGAGGGCGCGCAGGCCATCGCCTTCAATGAGGTTGGTCGCCAGGCCATCCTGCAGGATCCCGAGTGGAACCACGGTTACTACCCGAAGAGCGGCGGTCCCCGCGTGGGCCTCGCGATCGCCCGCATGATGGCCCACATCACCTACCTATCCGACGCGTCGATGGACCGTAAATTCGGCCGCAAGGCCGTCGCCGCCCATCGCAAGCCTTCGCCCGCCAGCGACGTTTCGGAGCTCTCCATGGAGGGCATCGACCCTGTCGCGCCCGCCGCCACGTTTGACGTGCGCTTCGAGGTCGAGAGCTACCTGCGCTACCAGGGCCAGAGCTTCATCAACCGGTTCGACGCCAACTCGTATCTCTACATCACGCGTGCCCTCGACCAGTTCGATCTCGCCGCCACCCATGGCTCGCTCGAAGCCGCGTTTGCCGAGGTGCAAGCCGCCACGCTCGTGATTGGTTTCACCAGCGACTGGCTGTTCCCGCCCGATCAGAACCGCGACATCGCCCTCGCCCTCCTGCGCGCCGGCAAACGCGTGAGTTATGCCGAGCTTTCGACCGACCTCGGCCACGACTCCTTCCTGCTCGAGTCGCCGCAGCTCTACGATCTCGTGCGCGGTTTCCTCAACTGACGCCGCGCCACGCCATGTCCAAGCACACCCACATCAAGCGCAGCGTCGACATGCAGATCATCGCCGACTGGATCGAGCCCGGCTCCCGCGTGCTCGACCTCGGCTGCGGCCGCGGCGTGCTCCTCGACTACCTCGTGCAGACGAAACAAATCCACGCGGTCGGCGTGGATCTCGATTTCGACAAGATCTCCGCCTGCGTGCGCCGCGGACTCACCGCGTATCAAGGCGACATGATGTCCCTCATGCGCGCACTGCCCGAAAACCACTTCGACCGCGTCATCTGCTCACGCACGCTGGAAGAACTCCCCGATCCCGGCGCCATCATCGAACAAGCCCTCCGTATCGGAAAAACGGTTACCGTTGGCTTCGTGAACCACGGCTACTGGAAAAACCGCGCCGCCGCCTTCTTCCTCGGACGCAAACCGCGCAACGCGGTTTACACCACCGCCTGGTTCGAGAGCCGCCCGACGAATCCCGCGAGCATCGCCGACTTCGAAGACTTCTGCGCACTGCGCCAGCTCAAGATCGCGCGTCACGCCCACCTCAGCGGCGATTGGAAAAGCCGGAATAGCCTCCTGCCCAATCTGCTCGCAGGCTACGCCCTCTACGATCTCACGCGCTGATCCGCCGGGGCTTCGTCCCCAAACCCACCAGAGCGAACCTAAGGAGTTCACCCCCTCTGTTTGCAGATTATCCTCAATGCTATCGCCTTGTCGCCCCAGAAGGGCTGGGTAATTTTTGGCGCGCACGTGAGCACTTTGTTTACCTATCAACTCACGGCACTGGCCCTTCCGCAGGCGATCGCCGCCGGCCTGTGCCTGATCGCCGCCGGTTTCGTCTGGCCTTTACGCCGTGAGTCCACCGCCGCCGCGTGGCTGGTCGCCGTGCTCGGCGGCGCGATCCTTTGGTCCTTTGCCGGCGCGCTGGAATTCCTGGCCGTCGCGGTGCCGGCGAAGATTTTTTGGACCCAGATTTCCTACATCGGAATCGTGATGGGCCCGATTTCGCTTTTTCATTTCACCTACGCGCACACCCACGGCGGAGCGAGTCCGCGCCGGGCCGTCTCCGTGGTCATCTGCCTCATCGGCCTGCTCGTTCTCCTGTCGGCGTTCACCAACTCCTGGCATGGCTTGCACTGGCCCGAGGTCACCGCGGTCCAGCGCGGCAAGTTCGTCTTTGCCAACTACGAGCGCGGGCCGATGTTCTGGGTCACGGTCGCTTACTGCTACGGCTTTATGTTTGCGAGTTCGGTCATGCTCGCCGCCCACACGATCAGCATGGGCAACGTGTTCCGGCAGCAGGCGTGGATCATCATCCTCGCCACGCTCGCGCCCTGGTTCACCAGCGTCATCTACGTCATGCGCCTCGGCCCGCTGCCCGAGCTCGATCACACGCCGGTGGGGTTCGCGGTGAGCGGAATTTTGTTTTCCTGGGCGGTCGTGCGCATGCGGCTTTTCGAACTGGTGCCCGTCGCCGCCAACACCCTGTTTCTCTACATCCCCGATCCCGTGCTGGTGGCCGATCCCCTCGGTCGTCTGGTGCGCGCCAACCTGGCCGCGATCCAACGCTTCGGCCGCATCGACCGCCACATCGGTCAGCCGCTCCTCAGCGGTTTCGCACAGCACCCCGAACTCGGCGCCGGCATTCTCGAAAGCACCACGCGCACGGATCCGCACACGTTTTCACTCGGAGACAACTGGTGGACGATTCAATCCACCTCGCTCGACGAGGCCGATGGTCGCGCCCGTGGCAATCTGATCGTGCTGCGCGACATCACCGAACAAAAACGCGCCGAAATCGCCCTCCTCCACGCAAAGCAGGAGCTCGAAGAAACACTCGTCCGCGCCGACGCGCTCGCCCAGGAGGCGATGGCCGCCAGCACCGCCAAGAGCAACTTCCTCGCACAGGTCAGCCACGATCTGCGCACTCCGCTTCACGCCATCCTCGGCATGACCGAGGTGTTGCGCTCCGGCCCGCTCGATGCCGCGCAACAAACCGAGGTCGCCACCATCAGCGATGCGGGCGACGCCTTGCTGCGCCTCATCAACGATCTTCTCGATCTCAGCCGTATCGAAGCCGGTCGTCTCGATCTCGCCCACGAGCCGTTCCAGCTCGACGACGTGCTCGACCAGATTGCCGATCTCCTCGGCCCGGCCGCCCATCGCAAGGGCCTTTTCTTCGCCCACTGGATCGAGCCCGGCCTGCCCGGCGGACTTCGTGGCGACGCCGACCGCCTGCGTCAGGCGCTCTTCAATCTTGTGGGCAATGCCGTCAAGTTCACCGAGCGCGGCGGCATCACCGTGCGCGCGTTGCGGGACGGCCCCTCGCTTCGTATCGAAATAACCGATACCGGTCGCGGCATCGCACCCGAACATCTGGCCAACCTGTTCAATCCCTTCAATCGCGGCGATCCCGAGCTCGCCCGTCGCGTCGAGGGGACCGGACTGGGCCTCGCCATCACGCGGCGTCTCGCCGAGGCGATGGGCGGCACCGTCACCGTAAGCAGCCGGCCCGGCGAAGGCACCGTGTTCGTCCTCGAGCTGCCCATCGTGGACGACTCCGCCGTCGGCGCGGGCGTCGCCCGACTGACCGGTCAGGCCACCGGTCGTCGCGTCGCCGTGGATCTTGCAAATACCATTCGTTGCCTCGCCGTCATTCAGGGATTGCGCAGCCTCGGCATGGATGCGGTTGAGTTATCGGCCAACTCCCTGCCCTCGGCTGGCGGAGCCTTGATCGTGGAATCCACGGCCTTGGAGCAATCGCCCGCCAAGGACTGGATCGCGGCCGGTTGCACGGTGATCGCGCTCGCCGCGCCCGAGTCAAAGCCCTCCGCCACCACGGCTCCGCTGCGTCGCCGCAGTCTCGCCTCGGCGCTGCTCTCCGCCTCCACACCCTCGCAATCCCCGTTCGTCGCGCCCGCGGGCCCGCGCCGCCGCGTGCTGCTCGCCGACGACAACGCCCTGAGCCTGCGCGTCAGCACGGCCCAGCTCGGCCAATGCAATTGCGAGGTCACCACGGTCACCGGAGGTCTCGCCGCGCTCGATCAACTGGCGCGTGAATCCTACGACATCATCGTCCTCGACGGACAAATGCCGGACCTCAACGGCTGGGAGGTCGCCTTCCGTGTGCGCCAGTGGCCTAAGGACGCGCTCAACGCCCGCACGCCCATCGTGGCGCTCACCGCCGATCTCACGCCCGAGTCGCATGTGCGCTGGTTACACGCCGGCGCCGCGGTCGTCCTCGGCAAACCCGTGCGCACGCGAGAACTCTCGGAAACGCTGGAACGGTTTACGCCAAAAAACGAACCGGTTGGTTTAAAGTAAACCACCCGACGCACGCCGAATCGCGTCGCTCAGCCTTTCCACGCACGCAAACGGCCCGCTTGGATGAGGCACACGCAATTGCTCCCGTCGGCCGTGTGCATCCAATACAAGTCGAGCGCGGCAAATTCCTTGTCCATCGCCCGCTGCAAGCCGCCGACTTCGATCAGCAACACGCCATGCGGCTGCAGACGGTCGCGGGCCTGGCGCAGAAGTTTGCGAATGATATCCAGGCCGTCCTTGCCGCCATCCAGCGCCATGCGCGGTTCGTTGTGGAACTCGGCCGGCAGCTTGTCGCAATGAGCGCTCGGCTCGTAGGGCGGATTGCTGAGGATGACGTCGTATTTCACCTTCGGCACCGCATCGAACACATCGCTCTCATGGAGCTTCACGCGACGGGTGAGCTTGTGGTTTTTGATGTTGATGCGCGCGACGTCGATCGCATCGGGGGAAAGATCCACCGCATCCACTTTCGCCTTGGGAAAATGATGGGCGAGCAGGATCGCGAGACAGCCCGAGCCGGTGCACACATCCACCACGTGCTTCACCTTGGCCGGCGCCGGCAACCACGCATCCAACTGCTGCGGGATGATCTCCAAAAAGTAGCTGCGCGGAATGATCACCCGCTCGTCGACATAGAAACGATACTCACCGAGAAACGCCTCGCGCGTGAGATACGCCGCGGGAATGCGTTTATCCAACCGGCGCTGCAGCATGTTTTCCACCGCCATGATCTCGGCCGCCGTGAGCTTGCGCTTGAGGACCGAAGGATCGCTGTCGAGCGGCAGGGCCAGCGTGCGCAACAAAAGATAAAGCGCCTCGTCGTGGGCATTGGTCGCCACCTGCCCGAGCGCGACGCCGGTCTTCTTGTAACGGGCCATCGCATGCTTCAACCAATCGCCCAAGGTGACCGGACGGATCTCCTTCTTTTTCGCGACCGGTTTTACGACGGGTTTCGCGACTGGTTTGGCCCGCGCGGGCTTTGGTTTTTTAGGGGAAGTGGCCACGATTGTTAAATCGGCGTAAAGAAAACGTCACCCAATCAGCCGGCAACCAGTTTGAACAGCAAAACAAACGGCGTCGAAACGGCGTCGATCGCATAGCCCAACGCCGCGCGAATCGGCGGCAGATTGATTGCAACAATCAGCACAACGAAGCCCCACCGCGACAGGTTGTAATACGTCTCGTCACTCATCCCGACCGCGTGCCGCAATATGTGGCTGCCATCGAGCGGAGGGATCGGGATCATGTTGAACACGGCGAGCACGACGTTGAGAAAAATAAACGTCCCCACCAGTTGAGCGAGTGCCGGATCAATGAAGCGGCAGCACAAGCCGCCGATGATCGCGGCGAGCAACGCCAGCACGAGATTCGACCCCGGTCCGGCCATGGTCGTGAGAATGTCATCCCGCACGCGATGGCGAAAATAAGACGTGTTGATCATGACCGGCTTGCCCCACCCAAACAGAAAATTTCCAGGCAGCACGAAGATGCACAGCAGCGGGAAAATCACCGTGCCCATCAAATCCATGTGGGCAATCGGGTTGAGCGTGACGCGACCTTGGGAGGAAGGCGTCGGGTCACCGAGCTTGTCGGCGGTAAACGCATGCGCCCACTCGTGAATGCTCAGACTCGTGACGAGAAAGATGTAGAAAATGAGTCCTTCTCGCAGCTCCGCGAGTCCGATGCCGTTTGTCATGAGCGGTTACTTTGCCGGCTCCGCGTCGAGCTGCGCAACCAGCTTTTGCTTCTGTGCCTGCAAGGCCGGTTCTTTGACCGTCGCGAGCAACGTGCGCGCGTCGGCGAATTTTTGTTCGTGGATCAACACGTTGGCCTGATGCAGGCGCACGGTTTCCTTTTCAAGCGGTGTGCCGACTTTGCCTTCAAACTCGCGCCAGAACGCCAGCGCCGCCGACCACTCGGGCCGCTCCAGATCATAGAACGATTCTCCATAACGATATGCGTAAGCCGTGTTGCCCGGCGCACACGCCGACGCCTGCTCAAACGCTTCCTGCATGGCTTGGTCGACCGTCGCGCGCGTCCACGCTCCGCTCTTGATAAAGTCCTCGCGGGCCTCCGTCAGCAACGTGCCGATCTGGTAGTGATAAAGGGGCTCCGCGGGCGCGAGTTTCACGGCGGCGAGATAGTAGTTGAGCGCATCCAGCGGCTTGCCTTCCTCCGCCAGATAATTGCCGAGCTGGTTCTTCACCAGCGGCAGGTTCGAATCCAGTTTGTTGGCCTTCAGGAGCAACGCCGCCGCACGCTTGCGCTCGTCCAGCACGGGTTGGTTGAGCAGCAGCGCATAACTCACGTAACCAGCCGCCTCGTTGGGATATTTTTTCAGGTAGTCGTCGAAGTTGAACACCAGTTCTTGAAACTGTGAGCGCATGTCCTCGACCTCGGCCTGCGTAGTTTTTTCCGCAGCCTTGGCCAGCAGATCGCGTTGACGCTCGACGAGCACGCGCAACTCCTGCGTGGCCTTGGACGGCGCGGGTTTATCCTCCGCGCGCAACGCGACCAACGGCAGACAAACCACCAGCACTAAAAGACGCGCGTAAAATTTCATGAGATGAAGCGGTGACAATCTGCCGCGCCGCATGTGCCGCGCAAACCTGCATTGCGCCGAGCATATTGCGAATTCAGCCCCGTTTGCTTTTGCATCCTGCAATATAGGCGAAATCCCTCGTTTTTCGCCGCGTCGGAAATTCGAAATTCCATCGATTTGATATTAAATAAGATGCGACGCACTTCAGCCCCCGAAAAACCTGCTGGCATGAATAATGGAATAGAGAATCCGCAACCAGTTGGGCGCCATTACGGCGCTCATCGAACCCTGAATCCCTATAACCACCATGAATAAGAAGACCGTTCTCCTCACCACCACGGCAGCCGCTTTTTTTGCCACGGTATCGTTTGCCAATCCTAACGCCGGTGCCGAAGCCACCGCCACCGTGAACGCCGCGACCAACGCCGCCAACACCGCGGTCACCAACGCCCAAGCCGGCGTCAACAGCGCCACGAATGCCACCAGCAACGCGGTCAACTCCGCCACGCAGGCAACCGTGAACGCCTCCAACGCCACCGCCGGCGCGGTCAACAACGCCGGTGCCGCCGTCAACAGCGCCACCTCAGCCAATGGCTCTCTCGACGCCAGCCGCCCCGTCCGTAACGGCGTCACCGCCACGGGCGAAGTCACCAACACCCTCGGCGGCGAAGCCAACGTCAACGGTCGCAACTTGGCCGCCGGCTCGACGCAGTCGCTCTCCGGATCACTCAACACCCTCCAAGTGACCCGCGATATCCGTGCTTCCGCTTTCCAGGCCCGCGACCAGATCGTGAGCTCGGTCAGCCAGCGCGTCGCCCAGACCAAGGAGGCCACCGCCACCGCCGTCAGCCGCGTTAACGACGAGGCCCGCAAGCAATCCAGCTCCGCCATCAAGCGCGCCGAGAAGGCCCGTGAGCGCCTCGAGTCTTCCCTTGAGAAGGCCCGCGACTCCGCCGAAGCCCGTTGGGACAAAGCCCGCGAGCGTCTCGCCGATGACTACGAGGCCTATGCCAAGGCCACCGCTGAGATCAACCTGAGCGCCTCCCGCGAAAACAAAAACAACGACAGCTCGAACTAAGCGTTTGATCTGATCCGCCCATGCATCCCAAGCCGGACTCCACGCGAGTCCGGCTTTTGCACGCCACTCCGAAACACTTTCATCCCGCGTCCTATCCAGCTTCCGCTCACATGAATTCCGCCTCTTCCCTTCGCCTCGCCCTTCTCGCTCTTGCCTTGCCCGCGATGAGCATCGCCCAGGATAACACCACTCAGGAAAATACCACGCCAGTCATCCCCGACGCCCCGGTGTTACCCTGGCGAGCTGATGCCAGCTTCAACTACAGCCGCGGTGACTACGGTCTCGCCGACGACACCGAGGTTTACGTCGCTGCGACAAACCTCGTCTACGACACCGCCTCCTGGCGTTTTCAGGCCGGCGTGCCTTTCCTCTACATCAAAGGCCCGGCCACGGTAGTCGGTGGTGGAGCAGGTGTCGGCACCCGGCCACCCGATTCTACCGAGAGCGGACTGGGCGACGTCACCCTGAGCGGCACCTATAAATTCGGCCCGCTCACACCGGCCGAAATCGAGACCGATTTCACCGCACAGGTGAAGTTCCCCACCGCCGATGAAGACAAGGGCCTCGGCACCGGAAAGACGGATTTTTATCTGCAATTCGACGTGCGCAAAACCTACGGTCGCTTCACGCCGTTTGCCACGGTCGGCTACCGCATCCTCGGCACCAGCGCCGCCTATCCGCTTGAGGATGGTCTGTTCGCTTCCTTGGGTGTGGCCACGCCCGTGACCGACAAGACGACCGCGGGTGTTTCCGTCAGCTGGCGCGAAAAAATCGTGTCCGGCGGAGACGACTCGGTGGACGCCATGGTGTTCGCCCAGCAAACGCTGACCACACGCTGGAGCGCTCTCGTTTACGTGCTCGCCGGCTTCACCGACGCCTCGCCTGATTTCGGCGCCGGCACCGGCGTTTCGTATAAATTTTAACCTCCAGCCCGCGACGGATCAGGCGGTTGAGAAATCGCCGGTCCGTGCGCATTGCGGGCCGTGCCGGCGCCGCCACATTCCCTGCGCATGAATGCGCCCGAGTCCCCGCACCCTTCCGCCATTCCCGGGCGCGGCACGGCTCTTTCGCTCCCAAATCGTTTCGAGCGCCTGCACGTCGAGCCCGATCCCGATGCCGACCTCGGTCCCGACTGCGGCGAAACGCCTCACCCGCGCACGCAGTTTTTCGACGACGCCAGCGAATCGATTCTGAATCCCATCGACAGCCCGGACCTGCCGATGGGCATGGGCCTTAACCCGTATCGCGGCTGCGAGCACGGTTGCGCCTACTGTTATGCGCGTCCCACGCATGATTACCTCGGCTGGGACAGCGGACTCGCCTTCGAAACGAAGATCATGGTCAAGCGTCGCGCGCCCGAGTTGTTGCGCGCCGCCCTCTCCGCGAAAAAATGGCGCCCGCAAACCATCTCAATGAGTGGCGTCACCGATTGTTATCAACCCGCCGAACGCCATTTCCGGCTCACGCGCGGCTGCCTTGAAGTGCTCGCCGAGTTCCGCAACCCCGTCGCGATCATCACCAAGAACGCGCTCGTCACCCGCGACATCGATGTGCTCTCAGACCTCGCCCGCCACCGGTGTGCCGCGGTTTACGTCAGCATCACGACACTCGACGCCGGACTCGCCGGAAAACTTGAGCCCCGCGCCGCCCGACCCGAACACCGCCTGCGCACCATCCGCAAACTGGCCGAAGCCGGCATTCCCGTTGGCGTCATGGTCGCGCCGGTCATTCCCGGGCTCACCGATGCGGAACTGCCCGCCATTCTTGCCGCCGCGGCGGATGCCGGTGCGCGTTCCGCCGGCTACGTTCTCCTGCGCCTGCCCTACACGGTGAAGGACGTTTTCAGCCAGTGGCTCGACGATCACGCGCCCTCCAAAAAAGCCCGCGTCCTCGACCGTTTGCGCGACTTGCGTGGCGGCAGGCTCAACGAAACCGCCTGGGGCTCGCGGCTTCAGGGTGAAGGCGTATTCGCGGATCAATTACGCGATCTCTTTCAAATCACCGCCCGGCGCGCGGGGATGAATCGCAACCGCTTCGACCTGGATACCACGGGTTTTCAACGCCCGGATGCGGACGGACAACTCGCCTTATTTTGAGCAACCCGCGCGCGGCGGAGGCTTGCCGTCATTTCAGGCACTCCGTCTGCTGATGGCACCGACCATTATATGCCTTCCCGTGAACTAGTGATCGCCTTCGACGCCGACGACACCCTCTGGCACAACGAAAACATCTTCGAAGATGTGCATGCCCGCTACCGCGACATGCTCGCCAGTTACCACGGCACCGAAGCCGTCGAAGACGCATTCTTTGCAACCGAGATGCGCAACCTCGATCTTTACGGTTACGGCGTCAAAGGCTTCACGCTCTCCGCCATCGAGACCGCCATCCAACTCACCGGCGGCAAGATCAGCGCCGAGGAAATCCGCCAGTTGATCGATCTCGGCCGCACCATGCTCGCTCATCCGGTCGAGTTGCTCGACGGCGTCGCCGAAACCCTCGCCGCCCTCGCACCGGCGCATCGTCTCCTAGTTATCACCAAGGGCGATTTGCGCGACCAGGAGCGCAAACTTTCCAAGTCCGGCGTCGCCGATTATTTCAAGGCCGCCGAGATCGTCTCCGAAAAAGACACGGCCACCTACGCGTCGATCCTCAAGCGTCACGACATCCTTCCCGAGAATTTCCTCATGGTGGGCAACTCTCTCAAGTCCGACATTTTCCCCGTGACCGCACTCGGCGGTTACGCCGTCCACCTGCCCTACCACATCACGTGGAAACATGAGCGCAGTGATGTCATTCCCCTCGAAAAAAATCACTTTTTCACCCTCGGCAGCCTGCGCGATTTGCCTCCGTTGATTGAGAAGCTCATGGTCGAACGAGCCTGACCGCACGCGGCATGTGACGCGGCTACGTCTTGTCTCGCCAGCAACCGCTCGCAGGGGGACTCTGATCCATGTCCGCGTCCTTCCCCGTTTCCGATCACTGCGACGGCCGGCGTTTTTTTAATCCGCATCATCATCAGGATCGCAACTGGCTCGATGTGTTGCGCTGGAAACGTTCCTCGCGGCCCGCGCCCTGGCCGGCACAACCGCTACCCGCACGCATCACTCCCGCGCCGCTCGATCCCGCCCACCGCCTTGCCGCCACGTGGATTGGTCAGTCCACATTTCTGCTGCAAACCCGCTTAGGCAATATCCTCACCGATCCGGTTTACAGCGACCGCATCGGTCCGGCCAATCGCATCGGACCCCGCCGCGTGCGCGCGCCCGGGATCGCGTTCGATGACCTGCCCGCCATCGACGTCGTTCTGCTCAGCCACGATCACTATGATCATTGCGACCACGCCACGTTGCGCCGCCTGTGGCGGAAACATGCGCCTCTCGCGATCACCCCGCTCGGCAACGCACCGTTGTTCCGCTCCGCCGGTTTCGCGCCTGATCGCATCATCGAACTCGACTGGTGGCAGTCGCACGCGCTCGCATCCGGCCTAAACATCGCGCTCACACCCGCCCGCCATTGGAGCAATCGCCTGCGCGGCCCGCGCAACGGCCGGCTCTGGGGCGGCTTCTTCATCTCAGCGCCCGCGGTCACCGCATTCTTCGCGGGCGACACGGCCTACGATGACACGATGTTTAACGACATCCAAAAAAAATTCGGCCCTCCCGACCTCGCGCTGATTCCCGTCGGTGCCTATGCGCCGCGCTGGTTCATGAAGGAGCAACACTGCGACCCCGCCGAGGCCATTCAAATCCACCGCGATCTCGGTGCACGCACCAGCCTCGGCATGCATTGGGGCACGTTTCCTCTCACCGACGACGGCTTCGCAGAACCGCCGCGCGAACTCGCCCTTGCGCTCGCCGCCGCCGGACTTTCACCGGACGTTTTCCGCACCTGCGCTCCGGGCGAAGGCCTGCGCATTTAGCGGCGCAGCGCCACCACGACCCGCAATCCGCTCCGTCCGTCCGTGCGGTTCTCCGCGCGAATCTCTCCGTCGTGCAGCTCCGCAATGCTGCGGCAAATCGCTAGGCCCAGCCCATGCCCACGCGCGCGATTTTCACCCGTCGCGGGCTCAAAGCGCACAAAGCGTTCGAAGATCTTTTCCAGCTGGGCGGCCGGCAAACCCGGGCCTTCGTCGGTCACGATGAACCACCAGCCGTGCTCCGTCTGCACCGACTCGAGCGTGACCAGTCCGCCCGCCGGCGACACGTTGAGTGCGTTGGCCACCAGATTCAGCAGCAACTGCCGGAGCAACGCCGGCTCCAGCCGCAGCGAACCCGCATCGTCACGCGCCAGTTCGAAGCGCACGCCGCGATCCTCCGCCAGCACCCGCGCATCCTCGACAAAGGGCGCCAGCAGCGCCCGCACATCGTGCTCTTTCAAATCGAGCAACAGCGCACCGCTCTCCGCCTTCGCGATGAACAAGAGGCTCTCGATGATACGATTCATCCGCGTGATTTCTTCCAGCAGGTCCTCCAACCCCGCGACCGCCTCCGGATCGCCGGCCAGGCGCGTGCGTAATCTTTCCGCATTGAGACGGATCAATGCCAGCGGAGTTTTTAACTCGTGCGAAGCATCCGCGGTGAACCGCTTCACCTGTTCAAAAGAGCCTTCCAGACGGTCGAACATCTGGTTGAGCAACATCGCGAGATCAGCCAGTTCATCGCGCACCGCCAGCACCGGAATCCGTTCGCGCAAGTTGTCCGCGCTGATGCGCCGCGCCGTGAGTTCGATCGCCCGCACCGGCCTCAGCGTAAACCGGCTGAACGCATAACCCAGACCCAGGCTGGCCACCGCCGTGCCCAGCACGAGCAGCGCACTCACCTTCGCATAATTCGTCAGAATGCGGTGCACAGGCTTAAGGCGGCTGGCGATCTGCACATGCCATTCACCCTCTCGAAACTCCGACAACCGCACGCCGCCCACCCCGGGCAACTCGGCCAGCACGTGCTCGTTCTCCTCCATCCGGCTCAGGTCCGGCATGACCGCATCCCCGAGGTTTTCCGAGCGGTAGAGAATAGCCCCGCGATCATCGTGAATCTGGATAAAATACAGCGCCGCATCACTGCCGAGCTTGGTGTCGATGCGCCCCGCCAGATCATCGCCCTTCAAGCCCGGATGATCGCGCAACACCTCGAACACTTCGTCCGCCTCGACTTCGTGCATGCCTTCCATGCTGCGTAACATTTCCCGCTCGAGGAGCAGTCCCCCCGCGAGCAACACGATCACCGTGGTGACCGTCACCAGCGCGGAAAACCGCACCATCAACCGGCGTGTATACGGGCCGATCATGCGAGTTGATATCCCGTCCCGCGCACGGTCTTGAACAAAGGCTCCGCGCCTTCCACCGACGGGAATTTCTGCCGCAACTTGCGCACATACACGTCGATCAGATTTGTCTCCATGTCATACGACGCCTCCCACACGCGCTCCGCAATTAAGGTCCGCGTGAGCACCCGTCCCGCGTTCTGCAAAAACAGTTCCAGCAGCGCGAATTCGCGGCTCGTCAGTTCCACCGCCGCGCCTTGATACGTCACCACCCGCGCCAGCAAATCCATGCGGATCCCGCGATGCTCCAGCACCGTCGTCTTGTTGCCCGCCTTGCGTCGCAACAGCGAACGCACGCGCGCGAGCAGCTCATCGATGCTGAACGGCTTCGCCAGATAGTCATCGGCGCCCAGATTCAAACCGTGGATACGGTCCGTCACCGCGTCGCGGGCGCTGAGGATAAGCACCGGCTCGTTAAAGCCGCTCGCCCGCCACTCCTTCAACAATTGCAAACCGTCCCCGTCGGGCAGTCCGATGTCCAGCACCACGGCGTCGTAAGGCGACTCGGCCAGCGCATCCCGCGCCGCCGCGCAGCTCCCCGCCACGCGCGGCGTGTAACTTTGTTCAGCAAGCGCCCGCTCCACAAACTGCGCCACTTTGCGTTCGTCTTCGACGATGAGGATTTTCATGGGGCCTTCGCGCCACGCTGCAGGCTTCGCACGTGCCGCGCGAGCGAAACCACTTCTTCGTCTCGCAGATATTCATGTCCCGCCATCGGCGATCCCGGCAGACCGAACTTGATGATTCGCGCCACTGACGCCGCCTCATCCGTTGCATCCACCCGTCGCCACGCTCCGAGCGACCAATCCGGCGGATGCATGCTCAATCGAGCCGTCAGCACGCCGTCGCCTCGCCCTTCGTCTCCGTGGCAATTCGCACAGAGCCGCGCAAACAACCCTGCTCCTTTGGCCTCATTGATCACGACATCCGTCGCGGGTTTCCACGCCTGCACCTGTGCAGACCGCCGCTCCAGCGTTTCCGCACCGAGCGACGCCAGATAAGCCACCAACGCATCGCCTCGCCCGTCACCCTCGCGAAACAGATGCGCATACGACGGCATACGCGATCCCGGCGACACCTCGCGCGGCGTCATCAAATGCAGACGGTTCCATTCCGGCGAACGCCGGTTGCCCACTTGCGCGAGGTCGGGGCCTTGTCGACGGTTGCCGGGTAAAGGTGGCGCACCGGTGATCATTTCCACCAGCGGCTTCTCCGGTCCCCAGCGCGTCACATCCACGGTGCCCGGCCGCACAAACTGCGAATGACAATGAATGCAGCCTTCACCGATGAACACCTCGCGACCGCGCGCAATCAGCTGCGCCTCCTCGTCCGCGCGAACCTCGCGGCTTCCCAATACGCCCAGCAGCGCCAGCACCAACAGCGGTTGCCGCAAGCCGTGGCGTCCGTGCTGCCTCACGATCAACAGCCCGATCACCACCACGCCCGCCGCGACCACGAACCACACCGGCACCGCGTTGAGATCCTGCGCCATGCCGATGCCGAGCGCCGATCCGATCCAGCCCGCCACCGCAAACACCGCCGTCGCCAGCCACGGCCGCCCGCTCCTCGCCGGATAATACACCAGCGCCACCGAATAGAGCGACACACCCGCAGTGTATAAAATCTCCGCGCCGGCAAACGCCTGCATGCTCGCCGTCAACAATCCGCACGCCACCGCCAGCCCCACCCATGCTCCGATCGCGATGCGTCCCAGCCAACCGCGATCAATCAATCGCCCCGCAACCACCGCCACCGCGAGATGAATAGTCGCGTTGATCCACAGGCTCGTCGTCTCGCTCCACGTTTCCGCCAACAGCGCCGGAGTATGCTGAATGATGTAGAACGCCGCCGAATCCATCCACACCAACGCCATAAAAATCACCACCCAGCACGTCGCCGGCCTCGCTTTAAAATCCGGGGCCTCCGAGCACTCCGCCGTGCCCTTCCCCAGCGCCACCGCCGCGACAACCGCCAGCACCATGAGCGCGATGGCGATTCCCGCCTGGATGCGCGGCGTCGCGTGAAACACCACCGGCAGATTGCACAACGCATATGCCAGCCCCGTTCCTAATCCCACGACGAGCCCGAGCCGCTCCACGCCGAGCACCGCCCTCAATCCCGACGTCAACGTCACTGTAAGCCAGCCCAGCGAAAGCCCGATCGCCACCGCCGTCCACGCCGACGCCTGCACACACGCAAGCCCCGCCGCCACCGCGCACGCCACCGCGCCCAGCTGCAAAGACCGCGCATACATCTCCAAGCGAAACCGCCACGCGGCCACCACGCTCCCGACGATTCCTCCCGCACACAACGCCCCCATCGCCGGACGCAGGCCGTCGCCACCTACGGACATGCGCAGCAATTCCAAAAACGAGAACTCCGCAAAAATCAGAAAATACCCATACGTCGCCGCGATCACCACGACCGCCGCAGCCGATACCTTACGCTCAAACCTGCGCTCAATCATGGCCCCAGTCCCTCCTTCTCAATAACAGCGCCTGCACCACCACCAGCGCGAGATCCGTCACCGGCACGCTCACCCACGCGACCGGTAGCCAGCCCACCCCGATGGCCGCCGCACTGAACCCGCCCGCCGCCAGCCGGAAGAGTATCGTAAATTCGAATACCGCTCGCAACCGCGCCTCTCCGCCGCGCCACCACGCCAGCAGGTAACTCGCGCCCACCGCTCCCACAAACGCGCCCATCCACCTCAGAAAAACCAACGCGTCACCCGCCGGCACCGCCACGTGCATCCACGGCAGCACCCGCGCCGGCACGAACACCAGCGCCAGCCCGGTTGCGAAATCCATCGCCCCCGCACCCATCGCCAGCAGACGCGCCCCTTTCAAAATCAATGGCTTCATGACGTGCGTGCCTTTCGCGCCCACAGCCACCGCACCGAGGCCACCAGCATGCCCGCACCCGCCGCCAGCCGCACACCATAGAATCCCTGTGTCCACGCCTCGCTGCGAAACAGGTCACCCGCATAGTCGCGCTCCCACCAGCCCAGCATCAGCAGCGCCACCACGTGCACGGCACACGCCCATTGCCACAACCCGAAGTTCCCGCGCGGCTCCGGTGCCGGCGAGAGTTGTCGCAGAATAGCGAAGTTCACGCTCGTCAGCAGTCCCGCCATCGCCAGATGCGCATGCGCCACCAGTCCGTTGGTGAATTTCAAACGCTCCGAAAACCCCGGTAAAAACGTGAGCAGTCCCGTGACGACCAGGAGCAACCACCAACCAAACGCCGCCGCCAGCCACGGACGCGCCGTCACATCCCACGCGAACAACCGGAAATACATCCACGCCAGCGGCACCCACAGCAGAAGCAATCCAAGCCCGAGCATCTGCCCCCACGCATGATGCGATGCATTGCCATGATCGATCACCGCAAACACCCCGACCGACACCGCAAACGCCACCCAAAACCAATCGGTGCGCCACCCGGCCCGCACTTTGTTCACGCGCAGCATCACCGGCAGCAGTCCGAAAATCATCACGATCCCGAGCGTCGATCCCAGCAGACTCGCGCCTGTCGCGCCACCGCTGTCGGGATTGACCGTCGGATAGACCTCGCGCCCCGCCGACCAGTAAAGCAGTCCCGGCACAAATAGCAGCCCGCCGAGAAAACCCGCGCGCAACCAATCCGCTCCGCGTCCGCCCGATTCACCGCGCCGCCACCACGCATGCGCCGCGCACACGGTCCACAACACCACCATCGCCATAGACAACAACGCCCGCGCCCAGCCGTGCCAGTCGAGAAACAGCTTCCCGCTGGTGACTCCCGCCAGCCACGCCACTCCGCCGAGCACGAGCGCCAGCGACCACGCGCCCAGTGCGATGCGCACATGCGTTTTCGCCTGCGGATGCCGTTCATCGATACACCACGCGAGCAACACGCCCACCAGCGGCAGCGCGCACCAACCGTAAAGCTGCCAGTTCATGTGCAACGGCATCCAACGTCCGTAGGTCAGCGGCGCGAGCGCATCGCCCCACGCGGGCCACACCAACTCGGCCGCGAGCAGCACGCCCACCGCATTGGCTGCGACGAGCCAGCCGATCGCATGGAACTCCGCGATCCGGCCGACTGTGCCGCCGAACTGTCGGAGGCCGCTCATGATCAGATTTCGGACAACCGGCCGTCGCGCACGCGCACGATGCGATTGCACGCCTCGGCGAACCGTCGCTCGTGCGTCGCCAGCACGACCGCCACGTTTTCGCGCGCGGCGAGTTCTTTCAACAACGCAAAAATCGCATCGCCCGTCTGCTCGTCGAGCGATCCCGTCGGCTCGTCCGCCAGCAACAACCGCGGCGCATTCATGAGCGCCCGACAGATCGCGGTGCGCTGGCGCTCGCCGCCCGAGAGATCCTGCACACGATGGCCGATGCGGTGCGACAACCCCACTTGCGCCGCCAGTTCGCGCACGCGCGCGGCGGTATCTTCGCGACTGCGTCCGGCGGCCAGCGCGGGCACGCGGATGTTTTCCTCGACCGTGAGATCGGGGATGAGGTTGTGCAGTTGAAACACGAACCCGAGATGGTGGCGGCGCAGCGTGTTGCGGCTCGCCTCCACGCACGGATCGAAGCCGCACACGGACATCGTGCCCGTATCCGGTTTGTCGAGACCACCGAGCAGATGGAGCAGCGTGCTCTTGCCCGACCCCGACGCCCCCCACAGCGCGACCATTTCACCGGCCCGCACCTCAAGGCTGACTTCACGCAGCACTTGAATACGCCCGCCGTCATAGGTCTTCGAAACCTCCCGCACGCTCGCAATCACCTCCCCACGCCCGCTCATAACCCCGCCCCCTTTTCCAAATCGGAGGCAATCGGCCACCCCGCCAGTTTGTAACTTAATAAGTTACAAACTGGTTTTACGCCTTGTCGCATAAATGAGTTATGTAGATTAGATTTATTCATATCTTAGGGCCTCCGCGGGTTGGATGCGTGAGGCGAAGCGGGCCGGGTAAATCGCTCCGGCGATCGCTGTGATCAGGGCCGTCACCACAATTCCCACCACCACGAGCGGCTCCACGCGGGCCTGCACGTAGCCGTTGAACTGCGGCATGTGCGCCACCACCGCGAGCATCAGCAGTCCGATTGAAAATCCGAGCACCAGCCCGCCCAACGCAATCGCCCCCGCCTCGCCGAAAATCAACGCGGCCACCTGCCGCTCCGAAAATCCGCACACGCGCAGCACCGCTATTTCGCGGATGCGCCCGAACACCGAGAGCAACATCGTGTTCGCCACGCCCAACCCACCCAGGAAGAACGCGCAGATGCCCACCGCCCACGCCGTGAAATTCAAGATCTTAAAGCTGTTGTAACTCTGGCTGAACTCGCGGTTTTCCAGCGCGATCACGCCGGGGTTCGCCGCTTCCACCGCCGCCTTGAACGCCGCACCTTGGGCTTGATCGCGCAACTTCACCGCCACGACCGAGGCCGCGCCTTCGCGATGGAAAAATGCCTGCGCATCCGGCAGCGGCAAAAACACGCCGCCATCCTCGAAGCCGTTTTCGTTTTTGAAAATGCCTCCCACTTTGAACGTGCCCCGGCCGATCGCGACGGTCTCGCCGAACTTCGCCTTGAGAAACTCTGCGGAACGCGCGCCCAGATAAACTTCACCGGTCGTCTTGCCGAAGGTGTCACGCGAACCCGCGCGCCACTCGCCGCGCACGAGGCGCGGGTCGTCGGCCTCGATGCCGAAGCACGTCACTACCGGATTTCCCGGCGCGGACACGATGCCGAACAGCAGTGGATGCGCCGCCTCGACTTGAGGCAGTGCGCGGATCGTGCGCACCTGCTCCGTCGTGACCGAGCTGAAAAACAGGTCCGACACATTTTTCTCAAACACCAGATAATGACTGTCCGTCGAGAGGATGCGTTCAAACATGCCGATCGCACCCGTGACGATCGCTAGAATCGCCAGCATCGCCGCCACACCGAAACCGATGCCCGCCACGCCGATCAGCGCGCGCAGCCGGTGGCGTCGGAGGTTGGTGAAGATAAGGGAAAGAAAACGCATGAGTTCGCCGTTTCGTGGTTTGACGGGTCCGCGGCTCAGGCCGCCACGGCGCAGACCATCGGCTCGACGAATTCACGATGAAACCCGCCGAGATAACCCCAGCGTTGCGATGTCGCGCCGAGCCGTTCCACCACGCGGCGCGACTGTTCCATTAGCCGTGCGATGCGCGCCTGCGTTGCCGGCACGCCGATAGCGTGGGCGAGATTCGGACGCGTGAGCGCGCGGTCGCGACCGGCGGTTTTTCCGCTTTCGAATGCGTTGAGCAACGCATCCTGGAGATCGTCGGCCGCCTGATAAGCGAGGCCCCAGTAAACACACAGCGCCTTCAGCGCATGAAGCTCCTTCTGCGAGGGCGCCCCGAGCAGCGCCGGGAAATACACCGCGAGCCAGAACAGCGAACCGGTCTTGCGCGCGGCGATCATCGCGACTTCGCGAGCCGAGCGATCGCTTTGCGCGAAGCTCAAATCGGCAGCTTGTCCGCCGACGAGTCCCGCGGGGCCGAGACACGCATCGAGGCACGCCGTCGCCTGCAAGCGGATCTCCGCCGGGTGCGAGGCAAACACGAAGCCGGTGAGCGCATATGCGCGGTTGATGAAGGCGAGCGCGCCGAGGATGGCGGAGGATTCGCCGTAAAGTTTATGGGCGCAGGGACGGCCGCGACGCGTCCAGGCATCATCCATGCACGGGAGATCGTCGAGGAGCAGCGAGGCGATGTGAAAATATTCGACCGCGCAGGCGAGCCGTTCGGCGGGGCCTTCTTCGAGGCCGTGCGCATCGGCGGCGGCCAGCACGAGACGGGCTCGGATGAGTTTACCGGGATTGCCTGACGAGAGGGTCAGCGTATCGCGCAGGAGTTGATCGGTAGCCAGCAGAGCGGGACTGTTTTCCATCAGCGCGTCGCACAGGCGCAGATAAGCGGCGGACGAGTTCACGGGATAATCGGGGAGTTAGCGGACGTTGACGGAGCCTTGCAGGTGGAAGTGAACTTCCACGAGCGGGTCGACTTTGAGCAGGCCGAACTTGCGGATGATCGGCAGACCGAAGTCACGCGTGTCGAACACCGCATGACCGTCGATCGCATAGATTTTTTGATCGCTCGTGATCGAGAGGGGAAAGGCGATCGCGCGAGCGACATTATGAAGCGTAAGCACTCCGCGCGCGGTGAGTTTTCCGTCGGCCGCGGTGTCGATGGATTTCAAGGTGAAGCCTGCCTTCGGATACTTCGGGGTTTCCTGCCATTCGTTCATGGCCTCGTCGCGCGCTTCCTTGCCGGTGCGCACATCGGCGAAGTTGAATGTGAACGTAGCCGAGGTGACGTGGCCCGACTCGACGGCGATCACCGCGGTGTAGGCGTCGAGTTTTCCTGTGAACGAAGCAGCGGTGGCCTTGACCGCGATTTCGATGTGCGACTGGCCTGGATCGATGGCCAACGGCGAGGGAGCCGCGATCGCGAAAACCGGCAACAGGCCGGCAATCAGAAGCGGGAGTAATTTCATGGCGATACGTTAACCGACGGAGATGAACTCAGGATGAAGCAGGAATTAATTTTTGTTCATTACCCGTCGTGGCCTTCAGCAGGCGACGCCAGATGAGAAACAATAACCAGCACACCAGCGCCGTGATCACGGTATGGCTCAGGTAGTGCGCGCCTTTGAGCATTTGGTAGCCGCCCATCGCCCCGCCCACCGCGAAGCCGATGGAGGCACCGATGAGTTGACCGCGACGACTGCGCGCGAGCCCGGCGAGGCTCAGCAATGCAAAGCCGCCACTGGCATGCCCTGCCGGAAACCCGCGTCCGCGTCGCGAGGGACGATCACCCTCGGGATAGGATTCCAACACGCGCACATACGGGGCGAAGCCATCATAGCGGCGAATCTCCCGCGGACAAAACACGTTGGTCGTGGCCTTGCTCGTCGCGATCAAGGCCGGTCCCGTCGCCAGCGTGGCGATAACGACCCAAATGTCGCAGCGCCTCAAGGTGAACGACCCGCGAACACGCCACCGCTCGGGCCCGAGCGCGAGGGTCATCAAGCCGGCCGCCAGCGCAATGATCAGCACCTTCGGTCCCGTGTAGAAAAAGATGCGCGGCCACAGGTCTTTCTCGTTCACCATCCAGGCGTGCGCGGAGAAATCATACAACCGGTCCTGCACCCACAAATCCACCTGCGTGAATTCGAAAAGCAGAAACAGCCCGGCGAGCACTGCGAACACCGGCCACAGCGTGCGATCAATAAAAGGTCGGCGCGTGATCATCGGATGATTTCAGCGGCAGTGTCCGCAGTGGTTTTGGGGGCGGAAACGGCGGCGGTCGAGCGATCCGGGTTCAGCGCAAGAATCTGCGCGGTGTAGCCCGTCTGATCGGCATCGCTCACGGCACGATAACCACCGCTCTTATAAAGGTAACTGGCCGTCTGGTAGTAGGCGATCGTCTCGTCGCGTTCCTCGGTTTCCTTGGGGCGTCCGGTCAGTGCGAAGGTCACGGGGTCGTAGCGATAGGCGCTGTAACCGCGCACCGGCTTCAGCACATCGAGCGTGCCTTCCTCGTAGAGCCCGAGCTTCTGATAATTGCCGATGAGCGCGCGGCGGTCGCCATGCGCGGTGCGCACGTCCCACCCATAAAAGCGCGTGGCATAACTCCAGTTGAGCAGACCGAGGATCGTCGGCGCGCAATCCACCTGGCTCATCAAATCGCCGATGTGCCCGGGCGCGACCTGCCCGCCGGGCGCATACACCAGCATCGGAATGTGGTAGTTCTGAACGGGCAGCTCGGTCTTGCCCGCGACGGACGCGCAATGGTCGGCCACGATGACGAAGACGGTGTTTTTAAACCACGGCTTGGACGACGCGTCGCGGATGAGTTTTCCGATGGCGTAGTCGGTGTATTTCACCGCGCCGGAGCGGCGGGAGATCTTCGACGGCAGATCGATGCGACCGTCCGGATACGTGTAAGGGCGGTGATTGGAAGTCGTCATCACGAAGTAGTGAAACGGCTTGCCCGCGGCGGCGGAGCGGTCGGCCTCTCGTAGTGTCCAGTTGAATACGTCCTCGTCGCACGCCCCCCAGGCATTGGCGAAGGTGATGTCGGTCTTGGCGACGGCGGCGCGGTCCACGATGCGATAGCCGTTCCCGCCAAAGAACGTGTTCATGTTATCAAAGTAGCCGTAGCCACCATAGATGAACGCCGTGTCGTAACCGCGGCTGCGAAAAACCGAGCCGAGGGTGAACAGATTCTCGTTGTGCGGACGCTTCACCAACGAACGTCCGGGCGTGGGCGGCATCGACAAGGTCAGCGCCTCCATGCCGCGGTCCGTGCGCGTGCCGGTCGCGTAGAGATTGTCGAACACCAGACTCTGCTTCGCGAGCACATCGAGATTTGGCGTGAGGTTTGAATCGGGATTATACGCGCCGACGAAACTGGCGCTCAGACTCTCGACCGTGATCTGGATCACGTTGAGGTGTTTCTCGGGCCCTTCGTTTTTGATGTAACGCAACGTGTCGCGCGCGTCTTTGAGACCGAGCGGCAGGCTGCCGTCCTGCGCCAGTTCCGTGCGCAGATGCGAAAACGCCTCGTCCACGGGAAGCTTCGCGTAAAACTGGTCGTAATCGATTTCGTTGTGCTGAAACGCCGCAAACAGCGACCACGGGCCGTTCTTCGCAAGCTCGCGATTGTAGGTGTTGGCAAATGCGGGCAACTGGTTCGAATCGAGCGCCACTCCCGCGACCAACGCCGCCGCCATCCAAGCGCCGCCTTGCACATAACGTCGGCGTGTCGTCACGCGCGGCGCCTCCAGCCAGCAGTCGATCAGCCCCGTCCGAGCGAGCAAGAGGTGCAGCCCGACACTCGCGAGCAGGATCACCCCCAGAATCGCCGGCATCGGATAGGACTCGCGGATGTTGGCCACCACCTCGGTCGTATAGACGAGGTAATCGACCGCGATGAAGTTAAAGCGCGTGCTGAATTCATCCCAAAAAAACCACTCAGCCACCGCGCTGAATAGCAGCAGTCCGATCGCTCCGATAAAAACCCCATGCGCGCCGGCCCGCGCCCAGCGGCGCTCGAAGATGCCTGCCGGCAGCAGCGTTAAAACCAATGCCAGCGGCACGGCAAAAAGCAGCGCCGCTCCGAGGTCGAACAAGGCACCCCACGCAAAGGAAGCGATCAGAGTGGCATTCCAATCCAACGCCCACCCCGACTGCGCCAGCAGCGCGATACGGGTGACCAACGCGAGCAGCATGAAGAGTCCAACAAACAAAACAACGCCGCCATGACGGCGGGCGACCAGAGAACGGAGCAGCGCAGGGATTTTCATAGGAGGGGTGCCAAAAGTCGCCTCACCCTACCGGCCGCTCGTGAACCGTTCGTGAACGACAGATGAATTTTTATTCATTCGCGGGTAAACGTCCCGGCCTCCGCGCTTGCCTCGCGCCCGCGCCCGCCGCCACAGTTCTCTTCCATGCCCGACGCCGCCAAGCCGTTCATTTTCGTCTGCGGAGCCGATGACTTCCTCGTCAATCGACTCGGCAAGACGCGTTACGACGAGCTCACCGCCGACGTGACCGATGAGTTCGCCCGCGAGATCATCAGCGGTTTTGCCAACAACGTCGGCGAGGTCGAAAGCGCCATCAATCGCTTCCGCGAAAGCGTGCAAACCGTCTCCATGTTCGGTGGCAAACGCGTTGTCTGGTTTAAGGACGTCAACTTCCTCGCCGACTCCGTCACCGGTCGCGCCGAGAGCACCCTCAAGCTCGTCGATGACCTGAAGGAGCTCCTCGCCACCGTCGATCCCGCGCAGGTCGCGATTGTGATCACCGCCGCGCCCATCGACCGCCGCCGCGCCTTCCCCAAATGGTGCGAAAAAACCGCCGACTTTTCCCTCGTTGGCGGCGGTGATGGCGAAGGCGGATCCGAAGCCCTCGGCGGCGTCATCCTCGCCGAGGCCCGTGAACTCGGCGTCACGTTCGGCGAAGGCGCCGCTCAACTCCTTCTCGCCAAGGTCGGCGCCAACACCCGCCTGCTCATCGAGGAGACCCGCAAGCTCGCCACCTTCGCCGGCGGCCCCGACGGCAAGGCCACCGTCATCGAGGAGGCCCACGTCGCCGAGCTCACCGCCAATACCGCCGAGGGCGATTTCTTCGAGGCCGCCGAAGCGTTTTTCAGCGGCGATCTCAAGTGGACGCTGGCCGCGCTGCATCATCATTTCTTCACCGGCGGCGACGCCCGGCCGATCATCAGCGCGATGCAGAATCGCAACCGCATTCTCATCCAGGTTCGCGCCTTGGTCGACTCTGGCGAAGCACGCGTCGGCCAGCGCGGACTCGACGGTCTGCCGAAAGCCGCCACGGCCTACGGACACCACTTCATCGGCGTCACCGAGAAGAGCGCCTACAACCTCTTCAGTCAAAACGCCTGGTATGTGGGCAAGCTCGCCGGCAGCGGAAAACTCCCTTCACTGCGTCGCCTGATCGACAACCAGCAGGACTTCATCCGCGCCTTCGAAGAGATCGTAAAACGTCCCAACGAGCAAAACGAAGTCCTCCGCGAAATGGCCGTGCGGTGCTTGTCGGCCGCCTAAAAACTCACGCGTTCGACATCCGCCGGTATTTCAACGGCGTGGTGGCGAAGCGCTTTTGAAAGCAGCGGTGAAAATGCGACAGATCGCTGAAGCCGCTGTTCAGGCACACCTCGGTCACGGACAACTCGCTTGCTCGCAGCAATGACGCCGCCGTGCGCAGCCTGAGTTCGGTGAGCAACTCCACATAGCTGCAGCCGAAGAGTTCCTTCACCAGATGCGACGTGCGGCTTTCGCCCAGGTGTAGCGCCTTCGCCAGATCCTCCAGACTCGTGGCACTCTCCGTGTGGCTCGCGTGCAAAAAATTCTGAATCAACCGTCGCCGCCCCGCCATGTCCTCGGCTCCGCCCGCCTCCGGCTGACGCGTGTTTTTCAACAGCACCGCCACCTGTCCGTGCCACTCCAGCAACCGTGAGCGCAACTGCCGCAACGACTCCAAAATCACCTCCGCATCCGTCTCACCGGTTTCACGCAGCGCCTTCGCTTGCACCCCGGTTCCCGACGTGGTGCGCACATCTCGAAAGAGATGCCGGTAATCGCCCGCGGCCCGTCGTTGGCCCGCGAACAAAATCCACGCCAGCCGTCCTTTGATAAACACCGGAACGACCCATTCCATGAACCCCGCGTGACACCGGTGATAGCGGCCCTCGGGAAAATCCGGCAGCTCCGCCCGCAACCGCGTCACCTCAAAATCCACACATGCCCAGTCATGCCGCGCCTTCACGGCGATGCAGCAAGGCGCACGGTGCTTGAAACGCTCCGGCTGCAAAAAAGGTCCGAGCGTCGCGGTCAAATCATGCACCACCACCCTCAGGTCTTTTTGTTTTTCAAACACCTGGATCGCCCACTCGGGCACTTCCATGACGCTGGGTTGATGCATGACCGTGTAGCAGAAAAAGCCATGATTTAAGCCAAGCATGCAAGGAAAGAGCGGATGATTTATGCAAAAATAGCCACCTCATGACATCCGCCGCTGCCCCTTCGCTTCAGTCCCTCGTCGGCTCCAAAACCTACGGGCACGCCGACGGCAGTTACCGCCTTGATCGCACCATTCGAGCCGAGGCTGGCTACGATCTGGTCGTCGCGGGCGGAGGCCCCGCCGGTGCCGCCGCCGCCATTTGCGCGGCCCGCCTAGGCGCCAAGGTTCTGCTCGTCGAGTCCACCGGCTGCCTCGGCGGCATGGGTTCGTCCGGCTTGGTGACCGCATTCGATCCGATGGCCAACGGCGAGCAAGGGCTGGTGGGCGGCTTCATGCTCGAACTCGTCGAGACCATGTATGCACGCGGCTTCATGTCCCCCGGCATAGACCCGAATTCCTGGCGGAAGAAGTTCCACTCTTGGTCCCCGTTCAAAGCGGAAGGGTTGAAGCTCATGCTCGATGAATTCGCCCTGAGCGCCGGCGTGGAAGTGCGCTTTTTCACGCGCGTGATCGATGCGGATGTCGATGCGCAGGATCGCCACGTCAACGGCGTCGTGTTGTCCAACGTCGAGGGCTACTCCTACGTGAAGGCGCGCACCTTCGTCGACGCGACCGGCGATGCCATCCTCGCAAATCTCTGCGGCGTGCCCTGTCGCGAAGCCGGACGCGACACACCCAAGATCATGCCGTCCACGCTCGCGTCGTTGTTCACCGGAGTCGATTGGGCCGTGCCGCGCGGCTACGAGCAAAACGACTACCTCCCGCAAGCGCTCGCCGACGGACACTTCACCCAATACGACCGCCACCTGCCGGGCATGAGCAAAGTCGGCCACCAAGTCGGCTATCTCAACGGCGGACACTTGTTCAACCTCAACGCGCTCCGCTGCCGCGATCTTAGCGACGGCGTGATGTGGGGCCGCAAGCTCGCACTCGAATACATGGAGTTCTACCGCAAATACGTTCCCGGTTGCGCGAAGATCGAACACGTTACCACCGCCTCGCTCCTCGGCATCCGCGAATCCCGCCGCATCGTCGGCGAATACGAACTCACGCTCCGCGATTACCTCGCACGCCGCGAATTCCCCGACCAGATCGGCATCTTCAACAAGTTCGTCGATATCCACCCTTACGACTGCTCGAAGGAGGAATACGAACGCTTCAGCACCGAGAAGGACAAAACCGCGCGCCTCAAGGCAGGCGAGTGGTTCGGCATCCCCTACGGCATCCTCGTGCCTCGCGGCTGGAAAAATCTCTGGGTAGCCGGACGCTGCGCCTCCAGTGATGTCTCAGTGCACGGCTCCATCCGCGTGCAACCCGCCGCCTCCATGATGGGACAAGCCGCCGGCACCGCCGCCGTGCAAAGCCTGCGCACCGGCCGCTCCGCCGCTGAAATCGATACGGAGGAATTGGTGAACACCTTGCGCGCCCACGGCGCGAATCTTCCGCAGAAAACCCTGTCGCGCACGCTCACGACTCAATGAACAGCACGACCATCTTCACCGCCCCAAAACTCGTCGTGCTCGACGGCCACGCCACCAATCCCGGCGACCTCTCGTGGGACGCCTTTCACGCGCTCGCCAACTGCCGTATCCACGAACGCACGACAACCAGCGAGATCATCGCCCGCGCGCACGACGCCGAATTCATCCTCACCAACAAAGCGCCGCTCACCGCCGACACCCTCGCCCGCTTGCCCAAGCTCCGCTACATCGGCGTGCTCGCGACCGGCACTAATGTCGTCGATGTCCCTGCCGCCCGCGCACGCGGCATTTGCGTCACCAACATCCCCGGTTACGGCACGCGCTCCGTAGCGCAGCACACGCTCGCGCTGATCCTGGAAGCAACCAACCACGTCGGCCTCCACGCCGCCGGTGTCCGCGAAGGCGCGTGGTCGCGCTCCTCCGATTGGTGTTACTGGCAAAAACCGCTCGTCGAACTCGACGGACTCACCCTCGGCATCGTCGGCTACGGCAGCATTGGTCGCCAAGTCGCCGCGCTCGCCCGCGCCTTCGGCATGAAGATCGTCGCCACGAGCCGCTCCGCCTCCACGCGTGTCAGCGACGGCGTCACGTTTCTCTCCCTCGAGCGCTTGCTGGCCGACAGCGACATCGTCTCGCTGCACTGCCCGCTCACCGACGACACCCGGCACCTCATCAACTCCGCCTCGCTTGCGCGCATGAAACCCACCGCGCTCCTGATCAACACCTCACGCGGCCCGCTCATCTCCGAAGCCGACTTGGTCGAGGCGCTCCACCACCACCGCATCGCCGGTGCCGCACTCGACGTCTTGAGCGCCGAACCTCCGCCACCGGCCAACCCCCTCCTCGCCGCTCCGAACTGCCTGGTCACCCCGCATCAGGCCTGGGCCACCCGCGCCGCCCGCCAGCGCCTCTTGGACATCGCCGCCGCCAACGTGCGAGCCTTTCTCAGCGGCCACCCGCAAAACACCGTGGGAGGATAAACACCACCGCTATCAGGGTATCGCACTCGCGCCGTCGATCAAACCGACCAGGCGGTCGACGATCTTAATGAGCTCGGCGGACTGCGCGTTGAGCTCCTCGGCCGCGCTCGCGGTTTCCTCGGCCGTGGCCGCGTTGCCTTGCGTGATCTGGTCCAGTTGGCGGACCGCGGTGTTGAGCTGAGTAAGCCCGATGCTCTGTTCGCCGGAAGCCGTGGCAATCTCCCCGATGCGTGAATCAACGTCGCGCACCTTGGACAAAATCATCTCCAAAGTAGCCGCTACCTCGCGACTGGTCGACGCGCCGATCCCACTGTTTTCGTTAGCCACGCCGATTTTGGCGGCCGTGTCGCGCGCAGCCTCGGAGCACCGCTTCGCCAGCGATCGCACCTCGTCGGCCACGATGGAAAATCCAGCGCCTGCTTCGCCCGCACGCGCCGCTTCGACCGCCGCATTGAGCGCCAGTATATTGGTCTGAAAAGCGATTTCCTCGATGGTCTTGAGAATCTTGGTGATATCGGCGGAGGACTCCACCAACGCCTGCATCGAGCTTTGCAATCTGGCGACTTGGGCAACGCCCCGTTCGGCCGATTCACGCGTATCGGAAGCGGCGGTGTGCGCGGCGGCGGCGTTCTCGGCATTGCGTGAAGTCATGCTGGCGATCTCCTCAAGGGAGGCGCCCGTTTCCTCCAATGTGGCCGCCTGTTCGCTTGCGCCGTGCGCGATGGTCTGGCTCCCACTGGACACCTGCTCGCTCGCACTCGACGCCTGCACGGCGGCCGATTGAATTTCAGCCGATGCCGCATGCAACACGCCGGTTATACGCCGTATGAGCAGAAACGCTCCGATCAGTGACCCGCCGCCACCCAACGCTATCAGCAGAGCGAACTGGAGCAGCAGCCGGCTGTAACGCTTCTGGGCTGCCTCATACTCCTCGCCGGCAACGCGCAGTTGCAGTTCCACCAGATCGGAAATTTTCGCAGATACTGGATCGATCTTCGCGTAAAGCGGCCCGTCGAATTCAACCAGCACGCCGGCCTCGGCCTTGGCATCGCCCAGCTTCCTCAATGTCGCCTCCAACCGCTCGACATCATTATCGGCAGCGGCCAGCAAATCACCCGCCTGTTTCGCCAATGCCGCCTCCTCCGGGGTAAGATAGGTCGCCAGATAGTTTCCCCACTCGCGCTTGATTGACGCGCGGGCATCCACGACCGAAGTCAACGCTTGTCGGGGCGTAAAGATACCTGCGTTGGCTTTATTGGCAGCATCGATCAGATTCACCGCATACGCATCGGCGATCACCTTGAGCTGCTTCAAAGGAACCACGCGGTCTTGATAGACCGTGAGCAAACCCTGGTTGGTTGCACGGATGGCATAGACACCGAGCCCGCCCAGCACGACGGAGAGTAACAATAACAAGGCCACCAGGCCGCCTAGCTTTTGAGAAAGCGAAAAGGTTTTCATGACAACGGGGCGAAGGGAATGCAGGTCGGGAAAGACGTAACACCCCATCGGCACTTACCCCGCTTAACTTTACCTACTTTCGAGCATTCCCTTAAGGCATTACCCGTGTGCCCCAAAACGTTCTAGCCCCACGCCCCGCCACCTGCTTCGCTCTTGATTTCAACATGTCCTCCGCCGCCATTCCCAACGTCCTCGCCGAACGCTACGCCTCGCCCCTCATCAAAGACATCTGGTCGCCCACCGGACGCATCACCATCGAACGCGATTACTGGATCGCCGTCATGAAGGCCCAGCGCGACCTCGGCCTGCCCATTCCCGCCGCCGCCATCGCTGATTACGAGAAGGTCAAAACCAAGATCGATCTCGCCGATATCGACGCCCGCGAACGCGTCACGCTCCACGACGTGAAGGCCCGCATCGAAGCCTTCAATGCCCTCGCCGGCCGCGAGTCCATCCACCTCGGCCTCACCTCCCGCGACCTCACTGAAAACGTCGAGCAGCTTCAGATCGCCCGCTCCCTCGAAGTCGTGCGCATGAAGACCGCCGCCGCGCTGCTGAAGCTCTCCAAGCGCTCGAAGCAATACCGCTCGCTCATGCTCACCGGCCGCACGCACAACGTGCCCGCCCAGCCGACCACCCTCGGCAAGCGTTTCGCGATGTTCGGCCAGGAACTCCTCGCCGCCTTCACCGGACTCGACGAGATCACCGCGCGTTATCCGGTCCGCGGACTCAAGGGCGCCGTCGGCACCCAGCTCGACCAGCTCACGCTTTTCAACGACGCCAAGAAAGTCGCCCGCCTCGAAGCCGGCATCATCAAACACCTCGGCTTCAAATCCACGCTCAACGCCGTCGGCCAGGTTTACCCGCGCTCGCTCGACTTCGAAGTCGTCGCCGCCCTCCACCAAGTCGGCGCCGCCGCCGCGAGCTTCGCCACCACGCTCCGCCTCATGGCCGGCCAAGGCCTGCTCACCGAAGGTTTCCAAAAAGGCCAGGTCGGCTCCTCCGCGATGCCGCACAAGGTCAACGCCCGCAACTGCGAGCGCATCTGCGGTTTCTCCACGATTCTCTCCGGCTACGTCACCATGACCGGCGCGCTCTCCGGCCACCAATGGAACGAAGGTGACGTCTCCTGCTCCGTCGTCCGCCGCGTCGCGCTGCCCGACGCTTTCTACGCCATCGACGGACTCCTCGAAACGCTCCTCGCCGTCCTCAACCAGATGGACGTCTTCGAGGCGGCCATCGCCGCCGAGATCCAGCGCCAGCTCCCTTTCCTCGCGACCACGACCATCCTCATGGAAGCCGTGAAAGCCGGAGTCGGCCGCGAAACCGCCCACCTCGCGATCAAAGAAAACGCCCTCGCCGCCGCCAAATCCATCCGCACCGGTCAAGGCGAATCCGACCTCGTCGTGTTGCTCGCCGCCGACACCCGTCTCGGTCTCTCGGAAAAGGCTCTCCGCGCCATCCTCAGCGACGCCAAACGCTTCGTCGGCGCCGCCCCGCAGCAAGTCGACACCTTCGTCGCCACCGTCAAAACCACGACCCGCAAAGTCAAAGGCGCCGCCACCTACGAGCCCGGCAAACTCCTGTAATCGGAGTTACACGGCATGAATCCCGCAGTCTCGCAGCCTCTGCCGCTACCTGAACGCACTCTGCGTGATCTCGACCTAGGCTGCCGCATCGGATTCCTCGTGCTGACTCTGATCCTCGGCTACATCGCCGTGCGACTGTCATGGTCGTTTTCCGCAGGATCAGCCCATTTGTTTTTCACCGGAATGCTCAAAGGGGCTCCGATCCCGCTCAGCCTGCAAATCGCCCAGTCGACCAACTCGCCGCTTATCTCGCTGAGCGCCGCACTGCCTGTCGTCGCCGGCGTCGCTGCGTATAAGGTGCGCAGCCCACTCACCGCCCTGCTTGTCATCTCCGGCTGCAACTTGGTCCTCGCACTGATCTCCATCCTTCTCGGAACCGCGATCATGGACGCGCTTGGCCAAGTCATGGAAGCTCTCGTCTGAGAGTAACTGGACGGCCGTCGTTCTACTTCCCTGCTCGAAATTCCACCGTCGGCGTCGATGCCCCCAGATATTTTTTCTCGAACTCACGTCCCGCATCCTGCCCCGAGGCGATCCACTTGAGTTCATCCTCGCGCACTCGTTTCGCGAGTGCTTTTCCCGCCGTTTGGGCCTCCGACATGGCCTTCTTCAATTTCTTCAAATCAGGTGCCGATTTCGACGAATAGCTCGAATCAGCCTCTTTGGTTTTCCTGTCCAGCCGTTCCGCAGCCGTTTTTTCGCCATACAAATCACGGGCGAGTGCATAGGCCTGCTCGGCCATGTGCACGGCATTCTTACGCGGATCCCCCTGCTCCAAAATATCACCGAGCGCCTCCAGCAACACCGGGTTCTGGTAATCAGCAAACAGCATCATGCCCAGCACCCCGCGCAACGCGGCGCCACGTGCATCCTCTTCCAGCCAACCGGATGCCTTGCCCTGCTGGAACATGACGAACTCCGCATAGTTCTCCCGCACCTTGGCGAAGCTATACGGAGGCAACCGATCGGTTATCTCTGGCACGCTCGCCGGATCAGCGCGCAACATCAGATACTCGACCAACCAAAGCTGGTATTTCTCGCGCCCGAAATGCGCGTTGGGATTAATGGCCAGCGCCTTTTGCAGCCACACGCGGCTCGCCGGCAGGTCGCCGGTGTAAATCGTAAAGGTGCCCAGATTCGAAAGCGTCTCGTAGCGGTTAGGCGTGATCGCCAGCGAGTCTAACATCACCTGAATCGCTTCCGCGTGTCGCCCCAACTTATGGAGCGCCACCGACAGATCATCCCGCAACGTAGCGTTGCGTGGATCCTTAACCAGCAGCACGCGGACACGTTCAATGCGCCAGGCATAGAACTCCGGCGAATGTCGAGGGAAGTTTCCACCCATGACATCCAGCATTCCCGGAAACCGGGCCTGCTCCATCGCCAGCGTATCGCTGTCCCAAATGCACGCGCGGCTCTCGGCGAAAGCGCTGAACAAAACCGCCATGAGTGCCAGCCAACGACTAAATCGGGGGGTAATCCAAAGCATCCGTATTTTTAGATACGGGCATCACAAGCAAGGCGAGCGCATCCCTGATTCGATTGGAATCTACCTGCAAGGTGAAGGTTGCCTCCACCTACGAGCCCGGCAAACTGCTGTAAAACCACATGAACACGCGGAACCAGGCGCCTTCCGCGTGTTCCCTGCCTTGAAAATATGAATGCCACCACCGGAGAGCCGTTTGACTGTCCGACGTGTGGCACGGCGCATCAACCCGCCGAGCCGCCTCCGGGCCGGATCGCCTGTTGCCGCCATTGCTCAACGCCGCTGAAGGAGAACCGCCGGTTCAGCCTGGATACTTCACTCGCCTTCGCCCTGACCGCTGCGATCGCATTTTTCACGCTGACATTTTTGCCGCTGATGACGGTCAACAAAATCGGGATGCATCGCTCGATTCATCTCAGCGGGGTCGGTTCTTCGATGGGCGATGAAGGCATGCCGCTGCTCGGCACCTTCGTTAATTTCTGCCTGATCATCGGGCCGGTTTTGTTGCTGTCGGGTGTGCTCACTCTGCTGCTGGCCGCCCGCCTGCAATGGGCGTTTCCCGGGTGGCGGCTCATGTTGCGAGTAACCGGCTTCGCCCAGCGTTGGTCCATGCCCGAGGTGTTGTTGCTCGCGATCGTAGTGTCATTCTTGAAAATCGGCACCTTGGCCACGGCCTCGGTCGGTCTGGGTTTTCTCATGCTGGTGCTCGGCACCCTCGCCCTCACCGGTGCCATGCAGATTTTTGATCCGGCGGAGGTTCGCCGGCGTTTACGCGACACCGAGATGCTGTCCCGCCTCCGCGCGCCCGGTCCTCCGGCTTCCGACGCTCTTTCGTTAGCACTCTTGGTCGCGGCCGCCATCATGCTCATCCCCGCCAATATGCTGCCGATGATGGAAATTTCCCTTTCGGGTAAAAATACCCTCAACACCATTTTTGGCGGCATTCTGCTTCTGTGGAACGAAGGCATGTGGGGCATCGGCCTGATCGTGTTTATCGCGAGTTTCCTCGTTCCGCTGGGCAAACTCGCAGGGCTCGGCTGGCTGATTCATCGTTCGCGCACGCAGCGTAGCAGCGCCTACGACGTGCGCCTGCATCGCTTTCTGGATTTCATCGGACGCTGGTCGATGCTCGATATCCTGCTCATCGGCCTGCTGACCGGACTCATCCAGTTCGGCGCTCTCGGCTATGTCCGTCCCGGTCCGGCCGCACCGGCCTTCGCCGCGGCGGTCATTCTCACCATTCTCGCCGTGGAGACCTTCCCTCCCCGTCTTCTTTTCGCCCGGTCCGGCCCATCCTCTGCTCCCGTAAAATCATGAGTGTCCCTGAAACGCCTGTCATCAAACCCCGTCGCCAACTGCTCGTCTGGATCGTGCCCCTCCTCGCGCTCGCGATCGGCGGCTACCTCGTGCAACGCGAGTTCGCCACCCACGGCCCGCGCATCACCATCCGTTTTGAGGACGGCGAGGGCATCACGCCCAACCAGACCCATCTTATCTACAAAGGCCTGCCCATGGGGGTCGTTTCGGATGTCGCCTTGCTGCCCGATTTCTCGGGTATCGAACTCACCATCGAGTTGAATCGCAGCGCGGCGCCGCTCGCCCGCGACGGTTCACGCTTCTGGATCGTGCGCCCCGAGATCACCGCCGCCGGCGTCAAGGGCCTCGATACCATCCTCAGCGGGCCCACGATCGCAGTCCTGCCCGGCACAGGCGGACCGGCCCTTAACTTCACCGGCCTCGAATCCGCCCCGCCTGACAACAGCTCGGCCGGCACCGAGTTCACCCTGCACGCCTCCCGCCGCGGCTCCCTGCAACGCGGCCAGATCATCCTTTATCGCGAGGTCTCGGTGGGCCGTATTCTCGATGTGTTTCTCGCCCCCGACGCGACGCATGTGGTTGTCCAAGCCCGCATCGACGCGCCTTACGACCGCCTCGTTCGTGCGAATTCCGTCTTCTGGAATGCCAGCGGCGTCGATGTCGATATCGGCCTTTTCCGCGGAGCCAAGATCCGCACCAATTCCCTCTCCTCGCTGCTTTCCGGCGGCATCGCGTTTGCCACGCCTGAAGAACCCGCGCCCACCGCGGCCGCCGGCACGGTGTTTCCGCTGAACGACCGGGCGGAAGACCGCTGGTTCAAATGGACGCCCGCCATTCCGTTGGGCGAGGGCCCGCGCCCCCACGACATCAAGCCCATGCCATCCGAAAATGCGGCCAACTCCGCCAGCTCTGCGGCGCGTTGATTTTCCCGTGCCTGCGGGCACGCCGGAAAACACCGGGACCGGGCCGAACTTTGAGTTTGCCAGTGCCGCCCGCCCGCCGACACCCTGACCTTTCACGTTCACTGTTAGCTCCCTTTTTTAACAACCCATCCACGCACATGTCTGAAGATCTCGTAGGTAATGCCCTGATCGGCCAGTCCGGCGGCCCCACTGCCGTCATTAACGCCAGCGTTGCCGGCGTCATCGCCGAAGCCCTTAACAACAACGAGATCGAAGAGATCTACGGCACCCTGAACGGCGTCCTCGGCATCCTTCAGGAAGACTTCGTCGATCTCGCGTCCGAGTCCCAGCAGACCATCCGCGGTCTCAAGCACACCCCCGGCGCCGCCCTCGGCACCTGCCGCTACAAGCTCAAGAAGCAGGCCGATTTCGAGCGCGTCCTCGAAGTTTTCAAGGCCCACAACATCCGCTACTTCTTCTACGCCGGCGGCAACGACTCCCAAGACACTGCCGACAAGATCTCCAAGCTCGCCCAGGAGCAGGGCTACGCCCTCCGCGTCATCGGCATCCCGAAGACGATCGATAACGACCTGGCCATCACCGATCACTGCCCCGGCTACGGCTCCGTGATCAAATACATCTCGACCACCGTCCGCGAGATCGCCTGCGACAACGAGGCCATGGGCCAGCACGATCTCGTGCAGATCGTCGAAGTCATGGGTCGCAACGCCGGCTGGATCGCCGCCGGTGCCTCCCTCGCCAAGCGCAAGGATCACCCGCACGACGCCCCCCACATCATCCTCCTCCCCGAGGTCGCGTTCTCCCAGGAAAAGTTCATCGCCGACGTCCAGCGCGTCCTCAAGCGCGAGAAGTCCTGCATGATCGTCGTCGGCGAAGGCCTCATCGATGCCGATGGCAACTACGTCTCCGCCGCCGAGGCCACCGATGCCTTCGGCCACGCCCAGCTGGGCGGCGCCGCCGACTTCCTCCAAGGCCTCATCGAGCAGAACCTCCCCGGCATCAAGGCCCGCACCGTGAAACTCGGCATGGCCCAGCGCGCCGCCGTTCACGCCGGTTCCAAGACCGACGTCGATGAAGCCTACCTCGCCGGCCAGGCCGCCGTGAAGGCCGCCATCAACGGCGAGACCGACAAGATGATCACCCTCCTCCGCGGTGACCACGACCACTACACCGTCGAGACCGGCCTCGCGCCCCTCTCCGACATCGCCAACGGCGTGAAGAAGCTCCCCCGCGAGTGGATCAACGAAGACGGCATCAGCATGAACCACCAGTTCGTCCGCTACGCCCAGCCCCTCATTCAGGGCGAAACCGTCGTCCCCTACGACAACGGTCTCCCGGTCTTCGCAAAGCTCGAGAAAGTCCGCGTCGACAAGCAGCTCGCCGCTTACGAGCTCTAAGCACGGAGGTCGCGGGTTCGCCCGCCTCCTTCCCTCACCAAACCGGCCCCGCAACGGGCCGGTTTTTTTGTGAAAACTCGCTTCCCATCACCCTCCGCGCCCGCATCTTGAATCCACCTTCATGCGCTGGCTGATCCTGACCTCCTCCACCGGCACCGGCCACAATATGCGCGCCGAGTCGTTGAAGCATTGGGCGCATCGCGTTTACGGGCCGTCCGTCGAGATCCGCATCCACGCCGCCCTCGAAAGCACCCACGGCCTCTACCGGTTTGGCGTCGAGCTCTACAATATGATCCAGCGCCGCGCCCCGCGCCTGCATCACATCTATTTCAACTACCTCGAGATCGCCGGCATGCATCGCCGCGGCACGAAAATCCTTGGCCGCGACGCGTTCACGCGGCTCCTCAAAGACTGGCAGCCCGACCGCGTCATCAGCGTCCACGCCCACACCAACCACGGCTTCTTCGATCTCGTGCGCGCCGCCGCCCCCGAACGCCGCGTTCCCTGCATCACTTACTGCGGAGAACTCTACGGCGGCTACGGCTTCAGCCGGCATTGGGCCAACCCCCGCGCCGACGGTTTTATCGGCGCCTCGTCCGAGGTCTGCGCCGCCGCCAAGGCCGTGGGCACGCCCGACGGAAATGTCCTCTTCGGCGGGTTCTTGCTGCGCCCTCCGTTTTACGCGAGCGACGCCGAAATCGAAACCGAGGCCAACGCGCTCGCCGCCGAGCTCCAGCTCGACCGCAACGTCTTCACGCTGCTCCTCAGCACCGGTCTCGCCGGCGCCAACAACCACCTCCCCATTCTCCGCCAACTCGCCGCCAGCGGAAAAAAACTGCAGGTCATCGCCCTCTGCTCGCACAACGAAGCCGTGCGCACCCGCATCGAAGCCTTTGCCCGCCGCCATCCCCAGCTGACGATCCGCGCGCTGGGCCACACTCAACGCATGGTCGGGCTCAAGCGCCTTTCCTCCGTCCTCGTCGCCCGACCCGGCACCGGCGCAACCAGCGAGGCCATTCTCCTCGGCACTCCGCTCATCCACAACGGCATCGGCGGCGTCATGCCGCAGGAGTTGATCACCGTCCAATACTGCCGACAACACTCCTGCGCCCGCTTCGGCGGCAGCGCTCGCGAGGTCGCGCGTGAAGCCCTCGATCTTCTCGACAATCCGTCCTCGCTCGCCGCCCTCAAAGAGCGCCTTCGCGCCGCCCGCCCGCCCGGACATCCCGAGCAAATCGTCCGCTGGATCCACGACCGTGCATGACCGGCGACACACTCAAAGCCGCCCTCTACCTCGAAGCCGTGTTACCTGCACTGGCCGAACTCTCCGCGCAAGACGCCTCTCTCCGCTCCGCCGCCGCCGGTTCGCGCCCCTTTGCGATTACGCTCGCGGTGCGCGGACACTCCCGGCGCCGCCTGGCCTTCGCGACCGATGGAGCCATCACCACCTCGACGACTCCGCAGCCCGGCGATCTGAGCTTGTGGTTTCCCTCGGCCGGACAATTTCTCCGCACGGTTTCCAACCGATCTGCGCTGGCGCTGCCCGGCGGTGGATGGACTCAACTCACCCAGCTCCGCCGTTTTTCCACAGCCGGCGCGCGGCTCGATACCTTGCTGCAAACCCGCGCCGACGCCCACCTCGCCCTTCACGCCTGGGGCAGTCTTCTCGTCGCACTCGCCGCCGCCGCATCTTGGCTGCGCCACCACCCCGACGGACCCGCCACCCATGCGCGTCTCGGCACCGGCACGGTTGTATTTGAGTGTCCCGTATTGCCCGCTCCTTTGTGGCTCGATCTCGCCACGCTCAACTCAGGCACCGGCACGCCCGCCTCACCCGTCACCGTGCGCATCGCGTTTGGCGATCTCGCCACACTGATGGCCGAATTGGACAACCAGCTCGACGCTCCCGCCGCCCTCGGCCTCGGCACGTTGCGCATCACCGGCTATCTCCCGCTCGCCGAAAATCTTAGCCTCGTCATGCTCAAAGCCGGCAACCTGCTCCGCCCGTGAACTTCGACCAGTCGCAAGCTCTCTTCCGCCGCGCCGCCGCTGTGATTCCCGGCGGTATTTACGGGCACACTACACCCGCCGCCACCGTGCCGGGCGCCGTTCCGTATTTCGCCGCCGAGGGCTTCGGCTGCCGCTACCGCGACGTCGATGGCAACGTCTTCATAGACTTCATGGGCGGCTACGGTCCGCTCGTCCTCGGTTATCACCACCCCGAGGTCGAAGCCGCCGCCCACGCCGCCCGCCAGCTCGGCGCAGCCTTCAACCACCCCACGCCCCTCCTCGTCGAGCTCGCGGAAAAACTCACCCAACGCATCGACTTCGCCGACTGGGCCGTCTTCGCCAAAAACGGCGCCGACCTCACCAACTGGTCGATCATGGTCGCCCGCGAAGTCACCGGTCGCCCCAAGATCCTCAAAATCCGCGGCGCCTACCACGGCACCGCCGCGTGGTGCACCCCGGGCCACGGCGGGCTCATCCCCTCCGACCGCGTCGACATAGCCGACTTCCCCTTCAACGACATCACCGCGCTCGAAGCGCTCTTCGCCCAACACCGCGGCCAAGTCGCCGGCCTGATCCTCACGCCGTTCCATCACCCCGCGTTTGCCGACTCCGTGCTGCCCACGCCTGAGTTCGTCGCCGCCTGCAACCGTCTCTGTCGCGAACACGGCGCCTTGCAGATTCTCGACGACGTCCGCTGCGGCTTCCGTCTCACCGCCGACGGCTCGCATTCACTTTACGGATACAAACCCGATCTCGCCATCTACTGCAAAGCCCTCGCCAACGGCCACCCGATCTCCGCCTGTGTCGGCCGCGCCTCGCACAAAGCCGCCGCCAGTCGTGTCTTCCTCACCGGCAGCTACTGGAGCGACCCCGCGCCCATGGCCGCCGCCCTCGCCACGCTCGACATCATCGCTCGCGAACAAATCCCCCAACGCCTCGCCCTCCTCGGCCAGCGCTTCGTGGACGGCTTTCTCGCCCTCGGTAAAAAACACGGCGTTGACCTCATCGCCAGCGGACCTCCCGCGATGCCCTACCTCCGCGTAAAAGATGATCCGTCCTTCATGCGCACCCAGGCCTTGTGCACCGCCATCGTGGCCCAAGGTGTTTTCATCCACCCCCACCACAACTGGTTCATCAGCGCCGCCATGACCGAAGCCGACATCGACGAAGCCCTGCGTCGCATCGGCATCGCCTTCGACTCCCTGCCTACCACCCCCCACTTTGCCTCCTGACGCTCCCCTACTGCGTGTTTTCCTCGTCGGATCTGCCGCCGTAAATTCGCCTCTCTCCCCTTGGTTGCAAGCGATCCATGGTCGCGATCTCCCCGTCAACGCGCACGAACCCGGAACTGATTTTACCCGTCTTCCGGCTCATTGCATCGTGACGTTTTCCGGTCTTCCCGACGCCGCGCTCCTGACCGCGCTGCAACATCACGGTTTCAAAACTGTCATGCTCCTGCGCCACCCGCTCGATGCCCTGCTCGCCTTCGCACAGACACAGCTCGGCATCGACCGCACCAAACCCGCCTCGGCCGCCTTCAGGGATTTTGTCGTGAGCGAGTCCGCCCGCACCGCGCTCTCCACATGCGTTCAATGGAACTGCCTGGAGGCTTGTCACGTCATCCGCCACGAAGACTTCGCGCAGGCGCCGGACCATGCCCTGAAACACCTTCGCTCTCATTTGGGCGATGAGCGCGCGCACGCGATTGAGATTCCCCCGCTGCTTGAGTGCGACGCCCCCGGCTTGTGGGCTGAGGTGACTCCGGCGGATACCGTCAAAGCAGCCTATGCTTTTCACCAACAGACATTCGTGCTGTTGGATTATCCTGAACCCTCGCACGCTTCCCCTTCAGCCGAGGCCTGCGAACAAACCTGGCTCAATCTCGTCAACAATCCCACACTGACGACTCGTCGCGAGAAGCACCTCGAACGGCATTTATTCGCGCTCGAAGACCGCCACCGCGAGAAATCGCGCGAGCTGCAAACGCTGCAAAAAGAACCGTTCACCGAACCGGACCGGATCACGGCCAAAGACCAAAAAATCGCCTTCCATAAAAACGAAGCCTCCCGGCTCCACGGGTTGGTTTATGGCGTCGCCCCGAAGCGTCATCTTTTCCGCGCGTGGCGCGCCCTGCGCGGCGATCGCCATTATCGTCAACCCACGCCAGCTCTGCCAACGGTCGTTGCCCCCGTTGATCCGCAGACGATCTCGGGATACCACGACTTGATCATCGGCGATCTCCCTGTCCGTTTTCACAAATCGGCCTTGACCGACGGACGCGGCACGGGGCGGGTTGCCGCGGAACTTCTCCGTCAATTTCGTGAACTCGCCGCTGCCATTCCGGTCAGTCCGGGATCACGCCCGCCCATTCATTTTTTCTCTGCACCGCATTGGGGCCCCGAGACGCTTCCGGAACGCAGCTGCGTCTTGATTCACGATATCATTCCCTCGCTCGCTCCCGGCTATCCGGAGAAACAGCGTAATATCTTTGAGACACGCTGCCGGAACGTCATCCGCCAAGCGGCGAAAATTATCACGATCAGTCAAACCAGCGCCCGGGACATCGCGCACCACTTCGGAGTAAACGAAGCCGACATCACCGTCATTTATAACGGTGTCACTCCCCTGCCCGTTTCGAGCGAATACACCCCGCCGCTGCCCGGCGTGCCTTACCTCGCTTACGTCGGTGGTGCCGACACTCATAAAAATCTCGAAGTGGTGTTCGAAGCGTTGCGTCGTCCCTCCTTGGAAAACGTTCACTTGGTCCTGGTCGGGGAAACCGAACGTCACCGCACTCTCATCGAGAGCCTCCGCCTGGAAACCCGTGTTCACTTCCTAGGCAAACTGGCCGACGCCGACATGGGCAAAGTGCTCACCCGGGCAACCGCGCTCGTTTTCCCGAGCTTCTACGAAGGCTTCGGCCTGCCGCCGCATGAGGCCGCACTGCTCGGGATTCCGTCTATCTGCAGCCGCCGGCCCGCCATGACCGAGTTGCTTTCCGACGCGGCGTTTTTTGCGGATTACAACTCACCCGACGAATGGGCCCGTCAAATCGGGACACTCATCGCTCATCCGACCCTGGCACGCACGATGGGTGAACTCGCGCGGGCAAAGTCCGGCCGCCTTCAATGGCCCGTCATCGCCCGCCGCTATCTGGATGTCTTCCGGTCCCTGCCGTGATTCCGTCCCGCCGCTTCAGGTGATCAACTTCCACCACGCCCGCACCACGTCGCCGTAGGTCACCGCGTCGTTTCGTGAAACCAGCGCCATGCGATAGAGCAACAGCCAGAGAAGATTCCACACCACCAGGCTCGCGCCGGCCGCGAATAACCACCGTGTTGCCCGTTCCGACAGACGTTCAAAACACCAGGCGAGGCCCACCATAAAAAACAGGAACGCGCCTTCAAATGCTCGACTGCCAAACGACGAGCCAAACCACCAGCACCACCACGCGGCATTCACATAAACGCTGATGGCTGTCACCACTACGCCCGCCCACAGCAGCCCGCCCCGTTTCCAGGCCACCGCAATCAATCCCGCGCATCCCGCCAGCAACAGCGGATGCCAGTAAAACAGCCCGTGCTTCGCCGAGAAAAGCACCTCCGCAAAAACCGGCTTCGTCCAATAAAACGGCTCCGCCTCGGCCCCGTAGCTATACAAGAGCCAGGAGCCGTAGACGATTTTCCACGCCACCATCTGCAACGCGACAAAGGGAACCGCACCCGCGGCGAATGCGAGCCCTTGGCGGCTCATGGCCGGCAGATTCTTTGTGGTGCGCACTTGCATCAAGATCGCCCACACCGGCACCAATCCAAAAACCGCCGTTTGATAGCGCGTGATCGTAGCCAATCCCAACCCCGCCCCCGCCAGCATCCACCACAACCAGCGCTCCGGCGCCGCCTCCGTCCGTTGCAGCGCATACAAACAGAGCACGAGCGCAAAAAACGTCACCCCATGACTCATGCTCAAATTACTGGTCTGATAATAAAGCATCGGGCTTGCCGCCCACAGCATCGCCACACCCAACACCGCCGGCTCCCGTGCACACCAGCGACGCGTCACGCGATACGCCAAAAACAAAGCAAACCCCGCGAGCAGGAAATGCCCCGTCTGCAGACACACTTGGTAAACCCAGTTGTAGCCATCGCGCTCCAGATTCCAGACACCCAACGCCCGGCCCGTGCCGACGATCCCATCGGCGGCCAGATAAAAGGGAACGCTCACCAGCGACCAGCCGACTCCGTATTTATTGGTGACCACGCCGGTCTTCGTCAGTGGCAACTGCGGAATCGTGGTCTTCAACTCCGGCACGAGCGTATTACACGCATCCAGATCATCGCGAAAATCCAGATCGCCTCCCACCATCAGCGACCGCAGCCACAGGTAATTGAAGGTGTTGTCAGACCCGCGCATCGCACTGCGTTTCGGGATCTCCACCAGCTGCGAAACAAACAGACCGATCGCGATCACCACGCAGGCCAGCACGAACCAGCGCGTCCTGGCCGAAAGCCCCCGCCACGATTCAGCGGGATCGCCGCTGGTGAGGAGCCTCTTCAAACGGTTCATACAAACACGCCGTCTTTCATCGCCCGCACCACGTCGCATCGCTGCGCGATTTCGGGATTGTGCGTGACCAGCACCACCGCCTGGCCGTTTTCCCTGGCGAGTCGCGCGAGCAGATCGAACACCAGGGCCGAGTTGGCGGCATCGAGATTACCCGTGGGTTCATCCGCCAGGATGAGCGAGGGTTGATTCGCGAGCGCACGGGCAACCGCCACGCGCTGCTGCTCGCCGCCTGAAAGATGCGTGCCCAGCCGTTGGGTTTTCTGCCCGAGCCCCACCGACTCCAGCAACATCCTGGCGCGCGCCTCCATCTCCGGAATTGAGAGGCGACCGAGTTTGCGCATCGGCATCATCACGTTTTCCAACGCGGTGAACTCCAGCATCAAAAAATGAAACTGAAACACGAACCCGATGTGGCGCGAACGCGCGGCCGTGCGCAGATCGTCGCTCGTGTTGGACATGCGTTCATCACCGATCCAGATGCTGCCGTCATCCGGCTGGTCGAGCAGTCCCAGCTGATAAAGCAGCGTGGACTTGCCGCAACCCGAAGGGCCCACAATCGCGCAGACTTTGCCCCGCTCAGCTTCAAACGAAACCCCGCGCAGCACATGCACGCGGCCTTCATCCTGCCCGAGATAGCGGTGCAGGTTTTCACAGCGAATGACGATGGATGAGGATGCGCTCATTGTGCAGTCCCCCGGACGACATCACCCGGTTCAAGTCTCGCCGCACGTCGCGCGGGGATCCAGCTCGCCGCCAGCACGACCACCGATGCAGTGAGCGCCGCCACCGCGTAGTGTTCCCACGCCCAGGCCACCACAAATGAATCCGTCGTAAAGATACCGCGTATGCGTATCGGAACTTTGGACACACCATACGTTGCCAGCGCGCCAAAGAGCCAGCCGAGCAACACGCCGCCAATCAACACCAGCACGCCTTGCCAGAGGAAAATCCGGGCGATGTCGCGGCGGGTGTAACCCATCGAACGCAGGATCGCGATGTCCTTGGTCTTCTCGATCACCAGCATCGCCAGCGTATTAAACATGCCCAGTCCGGAGATAAGGATGATCGTCGAGACCGTGATCGCGGATGAAAAACGCAACGCACTGAACACCGCGAGCCAGGTTTTTTCGCGACGCTGCCACGGCGACACCGCATGTCCGATGACCGCCTGCATGCGCTCGGAATCCTCCGCCGCACGGTCCCGATCAAACAGGTTGACCTGAAGGAAACTCGCTCCGATCGGTTTCTGTAAAAGCGACCTCGCCTCGGACAAGTGCAGATAAATCCGCACGCGGTCGATGTCGCTCACGCCCGTTTCATAAATCGCACTCACCCGATAACGGCGGGACTGACCGCCGACTTGTAACATGTAGGAATCTCCCACCCGCAGATTCTGGTGTAGCGCCAGCACACTCCCGACCAGCGAACCGCCCGGGGCCTCGCGATAATCACCCAGCGAGCCACGGATGATCTGCGAACCGAGATCAGACACCGCGAGATGGTCGTCCAGATTGATGCCGTAAACCCGCGCGTCCGCCGTGCCCACATCGGTCGTCAGGGTGACGATGCCCTGCACCACGGTGGACACACCCGATACATTCGAAAAACCGCGGATCGCCGCGCTGACGAGCGCCGGATCCTCGACGCCCTCGACATACTTCCGGCTGCCACCCGTATCCACCGAGAACTTACCCTGCCCGTCCTCGGTTTTTCCCTGCATCGTAAACAGCGTCGGCTGAAACCGGTCCTGAATACGAATCGCCCCGTTCGTCCCGAGGATCGTCTTGATGAAAAATTGCTCGAACCCGCTCGTCTGCGCCTGCGTGACGATAAAAAAGCCCACACCGAAAACGATGCCGAGCAGGCTCATGAACATGGACCGTTTGCGCGCGGTTAAAAACCGCAGGGCGATGCGCAGATTGGGCGACATCATGGGCAACCGGGCCTCACCTCTTCGCGGGCTTCACAACGCGCACGCGATCATTCTCACGATACGCGTCGAGGTTGTCGGTGATGACGAGATCGCCCTCGCTCAACCCGCTCACAATCTCGACCTCGTTCAGACTTTCGTAGCCGCGCGTCACGCGGAGTTGCTTCACCCGCCCGTCACGGACGGCCAGCACATAGTCACCGAGCAAGGCGCGACGGGGAATGATCATCACATCCGCACGCTGGCCCACGATGATACTCGCTTCACCGCTCAAGCCCGGCACGAGTCGCGCAGGCGGAATCTTCACATCAAGGATCACCGTGTAACGCTGGGTAAGCGGATCGGCGGTCGGCAGCACCCGCGCAACCGTGCCCGTAAATTGTTCATCGCCGTAACCGAGAAACCGCACCTGCGCACGCTGGCCGATGACGATTCCGGAGAAGTTTTCTTCGCTCACGCGGGCCTCCACCAGACGTTCGCGCGCCAGCAGAATGGCCAGCGGTGCACTCGACACGATGAGGTCGCCCACATAGGCCGAGACGGAGGTGACATCCGCGTCGATCGGTGAAAACAAACTGGTTTTCTCGATCTGCCGTTTGCGGGTTTTGATGTCGGTCGCGAGGCCGGTGATGAGCGACTCTTCATTGATCTGCTCGATCTCCAATTTCTGCTCCAGCGCGCGCACTTCACGTTTCCGCTTATCGAGCTCGGTCGAGGAATACTGGCCGCCCTCCGCGAGACGCGTGAAATTGGCGAGGTCAGCCTTGGCCGTTTCAAGATCGAGCTTCGTAGCTGAACCCACCGCACGGCGTTTGAGCGCCGCGTCGTAATCATTGGTCACGCGTTCGAGTTCGAGCTTCAGATCGGTGTCATCGATTTTGAGCAGGAGTTCGCCGGCCTTCACGCTGCGGCCAAGAACCAGGGAGCTGTCGACCACCCGTCCGCCGGACTCGCTGCGCAGCTCCATCGAATAGTCGGCGCGCACCGCGACGTTGGCGGGGAGCGCACTGACGGCGGTGCCCCGCTTCACCACCGCCACCTGGGCTTCCGGCCGGGTCAGGCGCAGCGACGCAAACCCGCCAGCCACGAGCACCGCGACGATGACCCCGATGTAAATGAAGCTGCGGGATTTCACGGGAACAGGATTTCCTCGGACGGCTTGATGGCGCGCTGACGAAGCAACGCATGCTCGGACAGCTGCAGGATCACCCGGCCGCGCAGATCATAGAGCGCGATACGCTCGGTCTGGGCGGCAGCGGTGCGAGCCTGCCATTCGGTCTCGGCCAACCGGCCGGTTTTACGCAGATCTTCATCCACTTTCTCGCGGGACGTCGTGAGGCCGAAACGCTCCTCGGCGACTTCGAGTTCCTGAAGCGATAGCGTCAATTCATCGGCCTGATCCTTGAGCTGGTTCTGAAGCGCGAGGCGCGCATCCGACACGGCCTTTTCATTTTTGCGAACGGTCACGCGAGCTTCCTTGACCGCGGCACGGGTCGCGAAACCGTCAAAAATGTTCCAGCGCACCCGCACGCCGGCGAAGTAGTTAACAACCGCACTTTGGTCGGTTCCGCTCGATGCGCCTTGGTCGGCACCCGCCGCGAGATTGACCTTCGGATAGTTGCGCACGCGGGTGATTTCCTGCTGAAGACGCGCGGCCTCCAGTTCTCCCTCGCGACGGGCCAGCGCATCAGGGATGCGGTTCGCGGGCGCTAGCTTGGCCGCTTCCGGCACGAAAAGGGCCTTGGCCGAAGAGGGCACTTCCGCAATCGCCGCCGGCAGTTGGTCAGCCGAAAAAGACTCCAGACCATTCATGATGGCGAATTCACGCAGCGCGCGCTGAAGACCCACTTGAAGGCGGTCGCGGGCAATCGCGGATTTACGGGAGTCGAGTTGCTCCGTCGCCAGCAAATCAGCCGCATATTCGCCGCGGGCCGAGCGATCACGGTTCACCGCCAGCGTGGCGCGTTGGCGATCATAGGTGGTCTGCGACTCGGCCAACGACAGCTTCTGCAAAACCAAATCGAGATACGCCTGGCGGATCTCAATGATCAGTGCACGGCGGGCTTCGGCATAATCATTGCCCGCCAGTTTCTTATAAATCTCGGCCACGCGCTTTTGATTGGTAAGGGCGTTCCAGTGCCACAGCGGCTGCTCCACGCCTACATTGTAGTAAGGCTTGAACGATCCGTTCTGGGTTTCACTGTTCTCGCGATAGGAAAAATCGAGATAAAGATTCGCACGAGGACGGGTAACGCTGCGCGTTTCTTCTTCATGCGCCTCGGCTGCAAGTTTTTGCAGGCGCGCATCCAGCACGCGGGGGCCGATTTCCGCCGCGGCATTCACCAAGGGCTCCAAGCCTACGATCAGTTTTTCCGGAAGGCCCAATAACGGCGCATCCGCATCCGCTACTTTGGGTTGCGAAACCATCTCCTGTGCCTGCGTCACGACGGACCCAAGACTAAGCGAGATCAACAACGATGCGGAACACAGCAGGCGGGACTTCAACATGTGGCAGGGAATGATTTATTAACCTCGGCGGGGCGATTTGTTGGCAACACCCAAGTTGGCCGAACTCGGTCCACCCATCAGGCATGCACGGAAAATCCAGAGTGCTTCGTAAAATTGTCGACAGTTATTCCAATAATATTTGTAACAACTGCAACCAATGCCCGCCAAATCGACTCCTCCTGTTGTGACTGTCGCCGGCCAGTCCGCGGAATTGGACCGCGAGATCATCGCCTTTTGGGTGCAGGTCGCCGGCTTGTTGGGCTACTCGCGGTCCATCGGTGAAATCTTCGGACTCATTTTTCTCTCCGAATTACCTTTGTGTGCCGACGAGGTCGTCGAGCGTCTCGGCATCAGCCGCAGCGGTGCCGGCCAAGGCCTGAAAGCCTTGCAGGACATCGGCGCGATCAAACCCGTCCATCCGCTCTCCAGCCGCAAAGAGCACTATCAGATGCAAACCGACTTGGGCGTTTTGGTGAAGCTCCTGCTCAACGCCCGCATCCTGCCCAAAGTCGAAGAACTCGCCAACCAGCGCGCCGCCCTCGACGCCTCCGTTCGCGCCCAGGGCCCCGCGCATCTCGTGCAACGCTTCGAAAAACTCGACCGCTGGCGCAACAAGACCGCGCCGCTCCTCGCCTTGCTTAAAACATTTTCCACCTGAACTCCTCGACCATGATCTACCTCCTCGGCGGTTCCGGCTACGTGGGCCAGGCCTACCAAACTCTCCTCACGCAGAAGGGCATTGCCTTTAAAAATCTCCAGCGCGCCGAACTGGATTACGCCGATGTGAAGGCGTTGACCGCCGCGTTGAAACGCGACCGGCCCGCGTTCCTCATCAACGCGGCCGGCTACACCGGAAAGCCCAACGTCGACGCGTGCGAACTGCACAAGACCGAATGCCTCTTCGGCAACGCCGTCCTCCCCGGCCGCATCGCCGAGGCCTGCGAAGCCGCCGGCATTCCTTGGGGCCACGTTTCCTCCGGCTGCATCTACACCGGCAAGCGCCCCGATGGCACCGGCTTCTCCGAGATCGACGCGCCCAACTTCACCTTCCGCCAGAACAACTGCTCGTTCTACTCCGGCACCAAGGCCCTCGGCGAAGAGATCCTCGCCGGCCGCCCCGACGTATTCATCTGGCGGTTACGCATTCCGTTCGACCACCGCGAGAGCCCGCGCAACTACCTGACGAAGCTCATGCGTTACCAGCGCCTGCTCGAAGCGGAGAACTCCATCTCGCAACTCCACGAGTTTGTCGCCGCGACGTTCGCGTGCTGGGAAAAACACATCCCCTTCGGCACCTACAACGTCACCAATCCCGGCCACGTCACCACGCATGAAGTCGTCGAGCTCATCCTTGAGAGCGGCGTCTGCAACAAAGCCTACGAGTTCTTCACCGACGAGGCCGACTTCATGCAAAAGGCCGCCAAGACCCCGCGCAGCAACTGCGTGATGACCTCCGCCAAACTCGCCGCCGCCGGTATCGAAATGACTCCCGTCCTCGACGCCATCCGCTCGGCGCTCGCCCGCTGGCAACCGGAAACCAAGTAGTTCCCGTCCCCATGAAAATCCTGGTCACCGGCGGCGCCGGCTTCATCGGCTCCAACCTCGTCCGCCAGCTTGTCACCGAGCACGGCCACGACGTGCTCAACGTCGATGCGCTGACCTACGCCGGCAACCGTCACTCGCTCGCCGATCTCGAGGGCAACGCCCGCCACCGGCTCGTGCAGGCCGACATCTGCGACGCCGCCGCGATGCAAAAACTCTTCGCCGACTTCGCCCCCGACTGGGTCATGCACCTCGCCGCCGAGAGCCACGTGGATCGCTCCATCGACGGTCCCGGCGCCTTCATCCAGACCAACATCACCGGCACCTTCACCCTGCTCCAAGCCGCCCGCGCCCACTTCGAAAAACTCACCTGCGAAGCCCGCGACCGCTTTCGTTTTCTTCACGTTTCGACCGATGAGGTTTACGGCAGTCTTGGCGCCACCGGCCTCTTCACCGAAGAAACGCCCTACGATCCGCACTCGCCTTATTCCGCCAGCAAAGCCGCCAGCGACCACCTCGCCCGCGCCTGGGCCGACACCTACAAGCTGCCGGTCCTCGTCACCAACTGCTCCAACAATTACGGCCCGTTTCAGTTTCCCGAAAAACTGATTCCGGTCGTCATCCTCAAAGCCCTTCGCGGCGAAGCGATTCCCGTTTACGGCAAGGGCGAGAACATCCGCGACTGGCTTTACGTCGCCGACCACGCCGAGGCCTTGCACACCGTCATTTCCAAGGGTCGCATCGGCCAGACCTACAACATCGGCGGCAACAACGAGCGTCGGAATATCGACCTCGTCCGCCTGCTCTGCGCCCTGCTCGACGAACTCCGCCCCCGCGCCGACGGCCTCAGTTACACGAAGCAGATCACCTTCGTCACCGACCGCCCCGGCCACGACCTGCGCTACGCCATCGACGCGACGAAAATCAAAACCGAGCTCGGCTGGACACCGAAGCAGGATCACACGTCGGGCTTCCGACAAACCGTCCAGTGGTATCTGGACAACGAGACCTGGACCTCCGCCATTCTCAACGGCTCCTACAAACTAGAACGCCTCGGGTCCGCTGCGCCGGATTCCGGCCTCAGTTAAAGCCATGAACAAAATCGACGTCATCAAAGCCCACTTCAGGGCCGCACTTCGCTATGAGCTCAATCTTCGTGAACCAAAGTCCTACAACGAAAAGATCCAGTGGCTTAAACTGTTCTATCAAGACCCCCTGCTCACTCGCTGCGCGGACAAGATCGCCGTCAAAGATCATGTTCGTGAAAAACTAGGCCGCGACATCTGCATCCCCACACTGGCCGCGTATAGAACCGTCGAAGATTTTCGCATCGAAGACCTCCCCGACCAATTCGTATTAAAACTCAATTCCGGCTCGGGCCAAATGTTGATTTGCGCCGACAAAAAATCGTTCGACTTCGACGCCGCCCACGCACGGATCGCCACATGGCTCGAACCCGCATCCAATCATTATTTTTTTGGCCACGAATGGGCTTATAAAAACATTCAACCGGGCGTCATTGCCGAACAATTATTGGGTAACGGCGAACCACTACGGAATTATAAGTTCATTTGTTTTAACGGCGAACCCAACTGCCTCTACACAACGGTCCAGTTGGGCGGAAAACTCTATGTCGATTTCTATGACTTTGAGTGGAATCACCTGCCCTTTGATCTACTGGATTATCCCAACAGTCCTCAGCCGCCCCTTCGCCCCGATAAACTGGAAGAGATGATCTGCATCTCTAAAATTTTGGCGAAGGACTTTCCCTTCGTTCGCGTTGATCTCTACTGCATCGAATCCCGGGTATTCTTCGGCGAACTCACTTTCTATCCGAGTAACGGAACCGTCAGCTTCGATCCCCAAAAAGCAGATTACGACTTAGGGGCATTACTAACGCTTCCCGATCACGCGGTTTTGCTCCCGGATGAAAACAAGCCGCCGATCAAAGTTTCGCTGGATGCTCTTCATGAACTGTGCGACCTGACCGATCACCTGCCGCCTTCCCCTCATGCACACGTCGATGTCGAGATGGCGCATTTGGTCGATAAAATCGAGCGGATGCAAAAATCGTATAGTTGGCGTCTGACCGCTCCCTTCCGGTTTTTGCGCCGCCTCTTTTACAGGCCCCCGGTTACCCTGAAGTCCGCACATTAAATTATATGAAACGCAAAGGCATCGTTCTCGCCGGCGGCTCCGGCACCCGCCTCTACCCGCTCACCATCGCGGTCTCGAAGCAGCTCATGCCGGTTTACGACAAACCGATGATCTACTACCCGCTGTCGGTCCTCATGCTGGCCGATATCCGCGAGATCCTGATTATCTCCACGCCGACGGATCTGCCGCTTTTTCATCGGCTGCTGGGTGACGGCAGCCAGTTCGGAGTCACCTTCAGCTACGCGGAACAACCTTCGCCCGACGGCCTGGCCCAGGCATTCACCATCGCAGCCGATCACGGATTCCTAACCGGCAACGAACCGTGCGCCCTCGTTCTGGGCGACAATCTCTTCTACGGCCACGACTTCGTTTCCTGCCTTCAATCCGCGGGTGCCCAGTCGGCCGGTGCCACTATTTTCGGTTATCACGTCGCTGATCCCAAAGCCTATGGCGTCGTCGAGTTTGCCCCCGACGGTCGCGTGTTGTCCCTCGAGGAAAAACCCGCGTCACCAAAATCCAACTACGCCGTCCCCGGACTCTATTTTTACGACAAGGACGTCGTCACTCGCGCCCGCGCCCTCAAACCCAGCGCGCGCGGCGAACTGGAAATCACCGATCTCAACCGGCTTTATCTCGAACGGGGCGATCTTCGCGTCGAGTTGCTCGGCCGCGGCACCGCCTGGCTCGATACGGGAACCCACGACAGCCTGCTCGAAGCCGCGCAATTCGTCAGCGTCATCGAAAACCGCCAGGGCCTCAAAATCGCCTGCCTCGAAGAAATCGCCCTGCGCAAGGGCTGGCTCGATCAAGCCGGGCTGGCGGCTCAAATCGCACGCCTCGGAAAATCCTCCTACGGCAGCTACTTGAAAAACCTCAAGGTCTGAACCACGCCCATGATCAGCCATTTCCTACGCTATAAAGACATCGTCTTGTATCGCACCCTGGCTTCGCTGAAATCTGAAGCCCGTAAAAATTATCTGGGCTACATCTGGTTTCTTTTGGAGCCGTTGCTGAGCACCTCCGTGCTTTATTTCGCGATGTCGCATATCAGCGGCCAGCGCGGCGCGCTTGCCGTGCTGGTCATCCTTCTCGGCATGGTCGTGTGGCAATGGCTTGAGGGTTCGGTGATGCTGAGCTCCGCCTCCATCAGCGCGAAGTTTCATGTCCACATGCAAGTGCCGCTGCCTAAATATTTATTCCCGTTGGTGGACATCGGATCGAACACCATCCGGTTCGCGTTTGCATTCAGCATCATACTGGTGGCGTCGCTCTTTTTGGGTGCGGGCATTTCTTTAGCGCTCCTCTGGCTGCCGGTCCTGTTGTTCCTTCAACTGGCGCTCATCATCGGGCTTTCACTGATCGTATCCATTGGCGTCACCCTGGTGCCCGATCTGCGCATGCTGGTGCAGTCGTTATTCCGCATGCTCTTTTTCGTCTCGGGTATTTTTTTCACCGCCGAGCGGGTGCCAGCCAATCTCCTGCCCTATTTTCACGCCAACCCGATTGCAGTCCTCATCGAAGCCTACCGCGCGGTGCTGCTTCATGGGCGCTCACCGGACATCCGGTTGCTCGGCTTCACCGCACTATTGACCGTCGTCCTGCTGATCACGGGTGGATTCATCCACAACCACTACGACAAACGCCTGCTGAAACTCACCAATGTCTGATTCCATTATCCAACTGGAAAACGTGGGCGTATACTACCGGGGCGGCCGGCAACGCGGAGCCAAGGCCTCATCCGCCCCATGGGCTCTGCGCGGTCTGACCCTGGATATACGCCGCGGAGAAAAACTCGGCGTGGTCGGGCGCAACGGTTGCGGGAAAAGCACGCTGCTAAGATTGCTCGCGAACATCATCTCTCCCGACGAGGGCTCGATACGTTACGACCGTCCGGATCTTCACGTGCAACTGCTCGCTTTGGGCGTGGGCTTTGAAGGCCATCTTTCCGGTGCCGAGAACGCCATTCTGAGCGGCCTTTTCATGGGGAAATCCAAACGTCACATGGAAAGCCGCCTGCGCGAAATCCAGGAATTCTCCGGCTTGGGCGATGCGTTTCACAAACAGGTCAACACCTACTCATCGGGTATGAACGCCCGGTTGGGATTCTCCATCGGGCTGCAGACCGATCCCGATATCTTCCTGATCGATGAGGTGCTCGGCGTGGGCGACAAAGCCTTTCTCGAAAAATCCAAGGCTGCCCTCCGCGAACGATTCCAAGCCAACACCACGGTCGTCCTCATCTCGCACGATGCCCGCACTATCAGCGAAGTGTGCGATCGTGCCGTATGGATGAATGCCGGCCGTATTCTTGCCGAAGGTGATCCAACGCACGTTTGCGAAACTTACGAGACAGGGATCGCTTCCTCACGCCGTGCATTATGATTTTGCCATCGTCTGCCGGGAAAGCCTTGGCAGCGGCGCCGGAGATATCGGCGTCTATTCCCGCCTGCTGATCGAAGCCCTCGCGGCCGCAGGCAAACGCTCCGTGGTCTTCACCGGATCACCGGAAGCCGCCTGCTCTTTTGAGGGCAATGCCCTCGTGGATTACGTTGTCGTGGAAACTCCGCGGACCGCGCCGTATGCCACCGTGACCGGAGCCGAATTTCTCCACGCCTACGCACTGTGCACGAAGTTAATCGAGTTTCTCGAAACGCACTCGATTCAAACCATCGAGTTCCCGGACCGCCACGCCGAGGGGTATTTTTTCATCAATCATAACCTCGTCTACCGCCGCATTCCGTCGGTCGCCGTGCGCCTTCATCTACCGGCGTTCGTCGTCGATGATGATAATGAAAAATCCCCCCGCAGCTTGCACGAAGCCCGGGTTTACGCGGCCGAAAAGGAAGCCCTTCAGCGCGCCGACCACATCCTTTATTCAGGGCCCGCCATTTTGGAACGAGTGCTGGACTACTTCACACCGGCCGAAGCCGAAGCGCTGCGCATCCGAGCGACATCGATTCCCAACAACTTCCCCGCTCCGCTCGGAGCCTCAACGCCATCAACTTCGCTTGAGCACGCCGCTCGCGTAAAAAAAACAGGGTGCCTGGGTCCGCTCGAATACCGCAGAGGCGCTGACCAACTGGTCATCCAAGCCTGTCGCTATTTCGCCGGGCAACCGGATTCCACGATTCAATTTCATCTCATCGGTGAAGATACGCTCACGGCTAACGGTCTGTCGTTTTCCTCCTACCTAAGCCGACTCATACCCGACGCAGCTCGCGATCATTTTGTCTTTGAACGTCCGCTCGCCGGTGCCGCTCTCCAGCAGCAACTGTCGGCTCTGGATGCCTTCGTCCTGCCCGCCCGCTTCGATCATCATCCGGCCGCGCTGAACGATATTCTTCCGCTGCAGAAACCGGTGTTCGTTTCCACTCGCGGCGGCATGGCGGATCTCGACGCGCACTATCCCTCGATTCGCAGATTTGATCCGCTGGCCCATGCCGACTGGCAGCGTTTTTTCATCGATCTGGAGAATGGCCTGCCAGCCCCCGCGCCTGCCGCTTCGGACAAACCCGCCCAAATCAACGCTGGGATCATCGCGGCCTACTTGGAATTAAAACCTGAGGTCACGGCCACGCTCGCACCGGTGCGGATGTCCGTCGTGATCGCCCATCTCAACGATGCCGAAAACCTCACAAACCTGCTCAATTCGTTGCGCGCAGCGAAAGACTCGGCCCGCCTCGAAATCATCGTTGTCGACGACGGCTCGCCCGACGACGTGCAAGCTTCGCTGCAGAGCGCGTTCCCCGGGGTTATCTTTCTACAAACTCCGCAAAGCCGGTCGGGACCGTTTCTCGCCCGAAAGATCGGCACGGAAACCGCCGCGAGCGACTACGTCTTGTTCGTCGATGCCGATGATCACCTCGATATCGAGCGCTGCTTTCACTATGCGCAAACGCTAGCCGAAACCGATCGCCTCGATGTGCTGATTCCTGCGATGAGGCACTTCGGCCGCGAAACCCACGCGTCACTCCCGTTGCCCAAATCCCGGGTCACGGTGCTGTTCGAGTGCTACTTTCACTGCGGATTGATCGCGAGAAAAACCAGCCTGCTGGACGGGCTCGAAGATGCCTGTCGGGCAACCTATAATGTGGCCCATAGCGAAGACTGGATGCTGGGCATATCGCTGCTGTTCACCGGTGCGCGTATCAGTGCGGTGCTGGACTGTGCGTATTTCTATAATCGCACACGCCCCAATACCCGCTCGCTCGAAAACCTGTTCATGGAGTGGCAATCCACCGCCATCCGGCATCGCCACTTCGATCAGGCGATCGCGCGCGCCCTCACCAGCGACAACTTGCCGATCTCCGATCTTAAACTGCTGCGATTGGTCGCCCTCGGCGTGGAACCGCCCTCGGCCACCCCGCCGGTCGAGGTTCGGAACAGCAACTACGTCGCCTGGCACACCCACCTCTATCGCACGGTAAAATCGTTAACCGGCGATCCCAACTACCGGCCTCTTAAAAAATCCTCCGCCAACATTGCTCCGGCCATCCCGGTTTTCCGCTCAAACCTGCCCTCGGGAACCAAGCCACGACTGCTTTTCATCACCCGGGTTTTGCCAAACGCCGAAGGCACCGGCCCTGCCCGCCGCGCCTACTCCGTGATCAGCGCAATGGCGAAGACCCATGATGTTTCCTTGTTGTGGATCACGCCTCCCGCGCACGATCAGACGACGCCCGTAAACCTGCCGGAGGGCTGTGTTGAATGGCGTCGCCTGCCGTCGCATGCAGGCGATGACCGGGAGCTCCGCCGGCGGCGCGAGCTGGCGGGGAAACACCCAAGGGGGTTCAGTTTCTTGTTCCGCCAGCCCGTGGACTGGAGGGACCACACCCGCGGACGTCTGCGTCTCGCCGCAGACCTGCTGGGCGGCGAACGCTTTGATGTCATCCACGCCTTCCGCATGGTCATGGCTCCCTATGCCCTGGCCATCCATCGCGCAAACCCAGCGCGTAGTATTCAATTGGATACAGACGATATCGAATCATCCACCCTTGGCCGCATCGGCGCTCTTTATCAAAAAAACGCCGATCCCGTGCGCGCCGCCGAATCCTATTCCAGCGCCCGCATTAACGCGCGCCTGGAACGGGACCTGTTCCCGCGATTCCACCACGTCTTCGTCTGCTCCCAGTCCGACGCCAGCCGGCTCGCACCGCGGCATAAAAACATCCGGGTGTTGCCCAACATAATGCCGGTGCCCGCCCAGCGGCCGCTCGCACCGGCGGCCACAAAGACCTTTCGTTTTCTCTTCCTGGGAACACTCGATTATTATCCCAACACGGACGCGTTGTTGTGGTTGTGCCGCGAGATTCTTCCTCGTCTGCGCTCCACCTGCGATTGCGAGCTCGTGGTCGCGGGTCTGAATGCACCGGCGAGCTTGATCCAGTTTCTCCAACAGCAGGACGGCGTCCGGTTTATTGGTGCGGTCGCCCACTCGGCCACTGCTTTTGCAGCAGCCGATGCACTGCTGGTTCCCTTGCGCGCCGGCGGCGGCACGCGATTGAAAATAATCGAGGCGTTCACGCAGGGCATCCCCGTTGTCAGCACTACCCTGGGCATTGAAGGAATCGAGGCGCAGCCCGAGGAACATTTCCTGGTCGCCGACACACCTGAAATCTTCGCCCGCGCCGCCTGCCGGCTGACCGGGGACGCCGCACTCCGTGATCGCCTGGCGAAGAACGCGTTTGATTTGGTGTCGCGGGAATATTCGCCCGCCGCCCTCGCCCGCGCGCTGGAAAAAACCTCCGTCGATCTTTCCTGAAATGTCACGTATCCCCCGTCACTTTCACTTCATCTTCGGGCTGCGGAAACAAACCGAACCGTTTCACATCGCGCATTACCTTTGTCTCGAATCATGCCTGCGCGTGAATCGTCCGGACCGGCTCACACTTTACTACCATTACGAGCCCTACGGGCCCTATTGGAAACTGATCAAAAACAAAATCGAGCTCGTGCGGGTGCCGCTCAACGATCAGGTGGCAGGGAAAAACTATGACTGCGCGTTGATCGGCCAACAGCTGCGTTATGCGCATCACGCCGATTTCATACGCTTGGAAAAACTTCTGCAGCACGGCGGGGTTTATGCTGACATGGACACGCTGTTCCTCCGTCCCATGCCCGATGCCTTCTTCGAAAAACCGTTCGTGCTGGGTCGTGAAAACCCCGTCATTAACCAGCAAACCGGCGCGATGGAAACCTCGCTATGCAACGCACTGATGCTTGCCGAACCGGGCTCCGCGTTCGCCCGCATCTGGCTTGAGCAAATGCCGGCGGCGTTTGATGGCAGTTGGAGCAACCACTCCTGCCAGCTGGCGGATCGACTCCACGCACAACACCCATCCCTAGCCCATGTGGAGCCCTCGCAGTCTTTTTATCCGTTCATGTGGACGGTCGAAGATCTCAAAGGTCTTCTTGAAGAGTGCCGCCCAGATTGGCGCGGCGCCTACAGCGTGCATCTCTGGGCCCATCTGTGGTGGTCCGCCGAGCGCACGGATTTCAGCCCGTTCAGCGGCGCCCTGCTCACCGAAGACTTTATCCGGAAAACGGATACCACCTATACCCTCGCCGCCCGTCCGTTTCTGCCTCCAGCCGGCCGCCTGAAAAAGCGTCTTCTGATCTGGCGGATTTTTTTCACGCACCGGCTCTTCAAAGCAAAAGTCGCCTGAGCCTTCCGGCTAAATTCATACCATGAAATTTAATCGCCCTTTGGAAACGTCCGCCACCGGCATCGCGCACACCCTGCTCTTATCGTGCCCGAACGAAGGCGGCTTGATCGCACTGCACAACGGCCGGGCCATGATCATCGATCATGTGGACACCACGGGAATTCATGCTTCGCCAGAAATGGTTATTCGCGGACACCAAACCGCCGACCACGCATTCATCGATATTTTCACCAAAGACACAGTCCGCTCCATGGTGCTAAAGGAGGTCAACGACCTGCATGACATCCTCGTGATTGGTGAGCGGATGCATGTTGTTTCCACCGGAACGAACGAGGTTTTGGTTTACGATTTGTCGGGACGGCTGCTTGAGCGGATTCCTTATCCCGGACAAAGCGACTCATGGCATCTCAACTGCCTGGCTCGGAGTCCCGATGGACGTCTGGCCATAACCGCATTCGGTAAATTCTCCGAGTTCAGGGAATGGAAAGGGCGCTCGGCCGGGCAAGGGTTCATCGGCTTTTTGGGCGACACCACCGGCAGTCAAAATATCCTGGAAGGCCTGAACAAGCCGCACACTCCCCGCTTTCATCAAGGGGACATCTATTGTTGCGACTCCGACAACAACTCCCTTGTCCGCATCCGGAACGGCCGCAAGGAATCCCTGCCCATCGATCACCGGTTCACGCGTGGCCTCGCGCTTTGCGGCGATATTGCCTACGTGGGCCTCAGCGGCTGGCGCAGCCTCGCCAAAGGCCCCAGCACGGGAGGTATCGCCGTGGTGAATCTCAAACAATTCCGCGTAGAAACTATCTTCGATATTCCGCTCAACGAGGTTTACGACGTGATGGCGATTTCGGAGGCCCAGCTCGAGTCGATCAGCCTGCATTATCTTAACTCGAAAATCTCGCGACACTCACACGAGTTGTATGCGTTAAAGCTGCCCTCGAAGATTTCCGCTCCTGAAATATCCGCCTCCGCCAACGAGGAATCCGTTTTGCTCGCCAAGCAATTGGGCCAACTCCAACAACGCTACAACGCGACCCTCCTTCAATTGGACATCCTTCATGACCGCCTCACCCGTCAGACGCGGTCATTCAGTTGGAAAGCCACCGCACCACTTCGCTGGGCGCGACGTCACATGAACTCATTTTTGTTACGGAAGTGATTATGAAAGATTTCCCGAAAAAGCTCCTGAGCAAGCTGCAGTTTACGCGAAGCCCCGTCGTCGTAACCAGTCAGTTTTCGAATGATCAGGGCAACCGTCCTCGCAATGTGCGCATACGGCTTGGGTCACGGCTCATCCATTGCCTGCTCAAAAATGAAGCGGGCGCGTTCCATTTTGTTTTCAGAACCAAACCGGGTCTAAAACATCTGGTCATCGAGGCAGAGTTTGCCGAAGGCACTTGGGTGAAAACCGACCAACAACTCGTTGTAGTTTATGGCCGCGAATGCGCGTCACGTGATTACAAGTTATGGTTGCAGGCCGAACCGGTGGTAAATTTACCCGGTCCGATTTCACCTGATGGCCCGCTCATTTCAGTGCTGATGCCGGTGTATAATACACCCGCCCGCTGGCTCACGCGTGCCATCGACAGTGTGCGCGCGCAGACCTATCCGTATTGGGAACTTTGCATCGCCGACGACGCCTCCACCCAGCCGCACGTTGCCAAGCTGCTGGCCGATTATGCGGCTCAAGATCCGCGCATCAAAATCGTCCGCCGCTTGTCCAACGGACATATTTCCGCGGCATCCAATTCGGCGCTCGAACTCGTCACCGGAAAATTCACCGCGCTTCTCGATCACGATGACGAACTCTCTCCCCGCGCCCTCGCCGCGATAGCCGCTGCGATCAGCAGCCATCCCACCGCACGCATTCTTTATAGTGACGAAGATAAAATAGACCGCCACGGCCGGCGCTTTTCAGCCAACTTCAAGCCGGACTGGAATCCAGACCTGCTGCTCGCGCAAAACTACCTCTGTCACCTGGCCGTATACCGGACCGATTTGCTTCGGGAACTAGGCGGCTTCCGCATAGGCTACGAAGGAGCGCAAGACTGGGATCTGGCGCTCCGGGCCAGCGAACGTGTTGCCGCCGGTGACATCGTCCACGTGCCACACGTGCTCTATCACTGGCGCGCGATCCCCGGCTCCACCGCACTCAAGCAGAGCGAAAAATCCTACGCGGGCACGGCTGCGCATCGCGCCCTCGCCGATTACCTTGGGCGCAACCACATCGATGGCGAAATCCTACCGGTGCGCGGAGGCCACTGGCGCGTGCGTCGCCGGTTGCCTGCATCACCCCCGAAGGTTTCCCTCATCATCCCCACGCGGAACCGCGTCGGGCTTTTAAGGACCTGCGTAGAATCAATTCTCGCCGCAACCCGGTATCCTAATTTTGAAATCCTGATCATCGACAATGCTTCGGATGATCCCGCCACGCTGGATTATTTTAAAGATCTCGCCGGGCGCGGCGTGAAAATCCTCCGCGACGAAGGCCCGTTCAACTATTCGGCGCTCAACAACCGCGCTGTCGCCCACGCCACCGGAGACGTGCTGGGGTTCCTCAACAACGACCTGGAATTAATCACGCCCGACTGGCTCGACGAAATGGTCTCCCAGGCCATCAGGCCCGAAGTCGGCGCGGTCGGAGCGATGCTGTATTTTCCCGATGATCGCGTGCAACACGCCGGCGTCGTGCTGGGACTCGCCGGCCCCCGCCAAAACGGCGGAGTCGCCGGCCACGCCTTCAAATATTTCCCCCGCGGACACAAGGGCGCCGCCAACCGCATGCGCGTGCTCCAGAACTACAGTGCCGTAACCGCGGCCTGTTTGCTCGTGCGCCGGGAAGTCTTCCTCCAAGCCGGCGGCTTCGACGAAAAGAACCTTGCGGTAGCCTACAACGACGTGGACTTCTGCCTGCGCCTCGGCGCCGCCGGCTATCTCAACGTCTGGACGCCCTTCGCTGAATTTTATCATTACGAATCCGCTTCACGCGGAGCCGACGATACGCCCGAGAAGAAGGCGATTTACGAACGCGAATTCGCCTACATGCGCCAGACGTGGGGTGCGCTGCTGGACCGTGATCCGGCCTATAACCCCAACCTTACGCTCATCTTCGAGGACTTCTCGCCCGCTTGGCCGCCACGCATCTCCTCCGTAGAGATCGAAAGTATCCACCCTCGCGTTAAACCGATTCTACCATGAGCGCGCCGAAAATTTTCCGGCGATTTCTCACGCGTAATTCCGAGCGCTCGCGAAAGAATTTTTCTGCGACCGAAACCCTGATCAACCCTGATGAACTTCTTTTAAAGGAGGCTTTTCATTCCGCGTATTATCTCAAACAGCTCCCGTTACTCGAACGATTCTCCGCCCGTCGCGCACCGTTGAATCACTATCTCACAATCGGTCGATTCAAAGGCGTTAACCCACATCCTTTTTTTGATGTCCGGTGGTATCTGTCGAAGAATCCCGATGTCGCCGCCGAACCAATCGACCCCTTGCGCCATTATTTGACCCATGGCTGGAAAGAAGGTCGTCGGCCACATCCCACCATTAACTTTGAAGCCTACTTCGCCCTGCACCCAGAGCTGCTTCTTGAGCAAGTTTGCCCCCTGATTCTGCTGACGAGTCGTTGCGAACCCGTCGCGTTCGCGGAAGCCAACGCAATCCGTAAGGCTGTCCGCGACTGGCCCTCTGATTACACTGCCGGCCAACTTTATCCTTACCTCGACACTAAGATCTTGTCGGAGCGTGTAGTCGCTTATCGAAAGGCTAAAGGTCGCTCTAATAAAATCGCATTCTTCACCTGTATCACGGGCGGCTACGACACACTCCGGTTGCCCGAATTCCTTTCGCCGGATATCGATTATATTCTCTTCACGGATCGACCAACCGACGGCTACGGCGTCTTCAAAGTGCGGCTCATGGACGTGGAAGAAAACGATCCGACCCGGGCCGCGCGCCACGTCAAACTTCATCCCCATCACCACCTGAAGGACTACGACCTCGTGGTGTGGTTCGATGCCAACCTTGTGCTGCGCGAGGATCTTCACAAACAACTTAGCCGCTTTGTCGGCTCCGGCCTGTCTCTGGCCTTCCTGCCACATCCGATTAACAACTGCCTTTACAAGGAGGCCGTCGTGTGTGCGCAGACTGGTAAAGACCGGCCCGAAAATATCGTCCCTCAAATGCTCGCTTACCAGCGTGAAGGCTACCCGGCGAATCACGGCCTGATCGAATCCAACCTCTTTGCCGTCCGGCCTCAGGGACCCGAAGTCCACGCCTTTTTCGACGCGTGGTGGACCGAGTTGTCCCGCGGAAGCCGCCGCGATCAACTCAGTGCCAACTACGTCCTCTGGAAACAGGGCCTTACGTATTTTCCGTTTTTGGGTGAAGGTCAAAATACCCGGACCCACCCAGCCGTCGCCTTGTTACCGCACGGCAACTACGATGCCGCTCACTTTTCCGCCCTTGGACATTCTGTATCGCGCGAATGAATACTCAATTCCATATCGATGCGCCGGTGCGTAACCCACGAAAAACCGTTTACGCACCCGCGATTGTCGCCGGCTGGTTTGTCGACGAGGAACTGCGCGGTGCGGTGCAGGTGCGTGCCCGGGTGGATTCACGCATCTTCATCTGCGAGCGTGTGGACCGGCCTGATCTCGCCGCCAAGTTTGCGGCTACTTCCCTGCCGCGCACCGACGTCGGCTTTCTCGTCCGACTACCCGACGACCTCCCGCCTGGCCGCCTGACGATCGAAGCCGAAACGGTTTCCAGCAAAATCGTCGTCCTACGGAACCGGTCTTTGACTATCAAGCAATGGCCGCCCCGTCCGTCCGGCCTGCGCGGCTGGCTGGCCAACCCACGCCAAACCAAAGCATGGGCCCGCCCGGCCGGCAGCGACGATTCCGTGCTCGTGCTTATCCCCGTCAAACCCGGCACCGATCCCGCCATCATCGCCCAAGCCCGCACGCTGGCGGAACGTGCGCTGGCTGTTCTCCCCGCTGGGACAGCCTCGCGAATCGTTTTTGATGATCGCGGACGCGCGCCGGATCGACAGGACCACGCCTGGCGCATTGCCGCGCTGGCCGCCATTCGCCAAGGCATGATCGAGACGCATCTGCGCGACGAACGCTGGGTGTTCTGGCCCGACATCGATCTGGTTGATTACCTACCCGACCTGATCGCCAACCTCATCCGGCGATCCGAAGGTGGCATCGCTGCCCCCATGATCTTCATGGACAAAGCCACGTCTTCCGTGGGCGGCCCCTTATTTTATGATGTGGCCGGCTTCGTCGAACAAGGCCACTGGGCCACGTCGCAGCCTCCTTATTTCAAACAACGAGGGCCTGTTTACGACTTGGAATCCGTGGGCTCGTGCTACCTCGTTCCGGCCGATCTCTATCGCCGTGGTGCGCGCCACGAGGAAGACCCGGGCTCCCGGCGTTGGATCGAAACCCGCGGTTCGTCCTCGAGCGATACGCAGCTCCGCGATTGGACAAACCAATCCTACACCGAACACTATTCCGTGTGTTCTTTTGCACGCCAAAACGGCCTGCCCGTGAGGGCTTTTGCCGACCTGATCGCAGTGCATGAGCACGTCTGATTACGACCAGCCAACGTGCGCCGACTCCCGTAATTCCCGTGAACATTCTCTTCATCAACTACGGGGACCGCTTATCAAACAGTCTCAATCATATCGCCGCGTTTGTGACCGAGCTCAACCGGCTCGGTCACGCCTGTATCATCGCACTGCCCTCCCGCGAACCCGGCCCGGCCGAGGGCACGCTGACCTACGATGAAGTGGTCGCACGCCCCGCATGTTTTCCCAACGGGCGCACCGCCGATATCATTCACGCCTGGACACCACGCGAACCCGTCCGCCGCTGCCTGCTCGCCTATCAACGCACAGTTTTCCGTCCCGCCCGCGTGATCATTCATCTGGAGGATAACGAGCGTCACATTCTTTCAACTTTTACCGGGCTCACGTTCGACGAACTTGTCTCCATGCCGGATGAAACCCTCGGAGGCCTGTCCATCGAGGTGCTCTCCCACCCGCGGCGCCACCAACGCCTGCTCCAGGCCGCTGATGCCGTGACCTGCATCACGCCGCGACTCATCGAGTTCGTGCCGTCTGGCATCCCTGCGACTATTCTTCCCCCGGGACTCGATGCGTGGGTCCGCGATCCGCTACCACCCGATGCCGCCCTGCGCGCGCAGCTCGGCCTGCTCCCTCATGAACAGGTCATCGTTTACCCCGGCAGTGCGAACCACGCGAATGTGGAAGAAATCCTCACGCTTTACGCCGCCGTCGCCCTGCTAAATCACGAGGGCATACCCACCCGCCTCATCCGCACCGGCCCCAATCCTCCCTGGTTCAATGAACGCCTCTCGCCCGAAGAACGCCGTCATGTGATCGAACTCGGCTTCGTAGATCGCGCGCGACTCCCCGCGCTTTTCGCCTTGGCGAGCGTGCTCGTCCAACCCGGCGTGCCCGGTGCTTTCAACGACTACCGGCTGCCTTCGAAACTACCCGAGTTTCTCGCCAGCGGCCGGCCGGTTATCCTGCCCGACACCAACATCGCGGCAGACATGCAGGACGGGCGTGAAGCCGTTTTTTTGCGCACGGGTTCAGCCGCTGAAATCGCCGCCCGTTGTCGTGAAATTTTCTCCAACCCCGATCACGCCGCGCGCTTGGGGAACGCCGGCCGCGCCTTCGCCCTGCAGCACTTTGATCTGGCAACGAATACACGCACCCTCGTGGGCGTTTACGAAGCCGCTCTTCGCGCCAAACCCGCCGTCAACTGGCGTCGCCTCTGGATTCCGTGGTGGGATGAAAACAACCTTACCCGACGGCCGATCAAGTAAGTGGGCAGTTAATTGCAGCGAGTCGGGCTTGGAGTAAGCCGACGTCAAATCGTCCGCTTCCATCCGCCACGATCCAGTGACTCTGCGGTTTATGATAGGCGTCTTCGTAAATGACGATCCCCCGGGATAAAAGCCCGGCGAGACAGCTCAGCGAACTTTTAGCCGTTATCAAAAGATCCGCCGTCACCATCGCTTCAAAATCCTTGAACACACTCCGTCCCAGATGGACGTGATAACCCCGCTCACTCAACACCGTGAAATCTTCGAGCACGCCTTCCGAATAAATATCCACCACAAACGGAATCGCTTTCTTGGAAAGCTCCGCCGCGACCGCATCGAGTTTCCTTAAAATCACCTCGTTGGACGTGTAGCGATCCGACCAGCTGTTGTCCGAGCTGACATCGCCCCGACGGATATGCACCGCGACCCTGAATTGCTTGGATCGACCGACGACGGCCAACCACCGTCGCAATGAAGCCCAACGCATCCGCCGCTCAAAGCGGTGGCGCAGCGGCGCAACGATTTCCTCGTAAGCATCGGGCTGTTGATTCGCGAAAAAGTGGAATGCCTGCGCGTGTAAAACCACCGGCCCCGGGTGCGCATCGGGTGCGTCCACGAAATCCGAAACCGCCACAAAATTGGCCCCGTGCACAAGCCGTTCAAAGCCTTTGCCGAGATCCAAAAACCGCTCCCAACGTCGTGTCCAACGCAAGTGCTCGCATTCGCGATGATCGACCAAAACAAACGGTTGGTGCAGATAGGCCACTCCATGCTGATGGCTGAAAAAAAGGGCAGATAATACCGCGTGGCATTGAGCGCCACCGCCGTCGGTTTTACCAAAACAAGTGATCGAGACCCGGGCACGCAGTTGAGGAGATCCCGTGAGCAAAACACTCAATTCATCGGAGCGGTCTCTGGCGCGTTCATCCGGTGTGATAGGCAGTTCCCATTGCTGCATGATCTTGGCCACGTTCATGGCGCGATCATCAGGCAAGCCTTTGTGTGGGGCTAGGAATTAAACCCGCAGCCACCCACGATCTTGGAGCCATGGCGAAATCCCCATCCCGTGGGTGTAATCATCGTCGCCGGACAAGAGTCACCGGGCGGAGCACCCTTGCTTGTTTTTCCACCCTTATTGCAGCGCATGAGCATGTTTCTTGATAATAGCCCTTAACTGCACCAATCACCGTAATCCATTTAGGCCAACGTCCTTCCTTTGATGATCGATAACTCTCCAATAACCACCCGCCCGCGCATCACCTGGCTTTATCTTGTCGGACTTGGCCTGCTGGTTCTCGCCGCCAAATTCGCGCTAATCGATCAATTTGGCAATTCCACCCCTTTCTGGGATCAGTGGGACGGCGAGGCGAAGGGCATGCTCGCACCCGCGCAAGAAAACCGGCTGTCCTGGTCCCAAATGTTCGCGGCTCACTGCGAGCACCGCATCTTTCTTACCCGTGTGCTCTTGATCGGTTTGGTCGACTTGAATGGCATCTGGGATCCGAAGGTCGAGATGGTGACGCAGGCCTTCATCCACGTTGGCGGCATCATGGTGTTAATCGCGTTGTGCGGGCGGTTTCTCACGAGCTACGCGGCTCGCTTGTTGTTCGGCTTTTTCGTGGCGGCCATTTTCGCGCTGCCGTTCGGGTGGGAAAACACCCTGTGGGGTTTTCAATCGCAGTTCTACCTCGTGGTTCTTTGGGGACTGATCGGCATCGGCTGCTGCTGGCGCAATCCCACGCTTTCGCGGGGTTGGTGGGTGGGCGTGATCGTTTTTTGCCTCGGGCCAATCTCCATGGCGGGAGGCGTTTTCGCGCCGGCGGTGACCTGTGGTTTGATCGCGATGCGGTTGTTTCAAAACCGGTCCGAGTGGGTCCGGCAGGGAATCGGGTTGCTGGTGCTGGGCGCCGTGACCGCGGCTGGTCTGCTGATGATCCATCACGTGAGCGCCCACAGTGTGCTCAAGGCACAAAACATCGGCCACTTCTTCAGTGCCCTGCTAAAAGTTACCAGCTGGCCGTCAAAGGTTCCCGTCGTCGCTTTTATCGCGCAGGCCCCCTTGGTTGCGCTGCTGGTCTGGGCTTTGTGGAAACGCATCAGCACGAAGGACCCGGCCTGGCTTCTGATCACGCTCGGCATGTGGTGCTCCGGCCAGGCGGTCGCGATCGCGTATGGTCGCGCCGTCGGCTCCCTCGCCTCACGCTACGCGGACAATTTTTCGCTGAGCCTCTGCGTCGGGTTTGCCTGCTTGTTGTATCTTTTCATCGCCAACAAAGATCGTTTTCGCAAAGCCGCCGTCTTCCTGGCCGCGGCATGGGTTGTCACGATCGGCGGCTGCTTGATTTTCTCGGCGGTCTTCAGGCTTCCGAAACAGATCACGAAGAAGGCAGAGGAAAGCCTCATTCAGGAGCGGCATGTGAAAGCGTTCGTGCTCAACAACGACATCGCCGAGTTCACCGACAAGCCCTTCATGCATGTCCCCTACCCCAACTCCGAACGTCTCGCCGATACGATTAACCACCCGAGCATTCGCGCAATTTTGCCCACCAACGTCCGCGCCCCGCTCAGCCCGCTCAAGACAACCAACACCGTTGGCAACGCCTTCAGGCCCGACGGCTTTGGGCCCACCTTCACCAACCGTGACTCCGAGACCTCATGGGGTTCCTTTGACGCCAGCGGCGGCGCCACCGGCTCGGTCGAGCTGCAGTTCCCCGCCGAAGCCCGCACCGCTTGGTTGAAGATCTCGGTGACCGGTTATTCCAACAACAAGGACTTCGCCCTCACCCTGATCGATCAAAAGGGCACCGAGCACAAAATCACCCTGACCGCCTCGGCGGTTTCCCGCTGGAGATCCGTTTTCTTTCACCGGCCGGCCGGCCCGTTTACCCTGCGCATGACCGACAACAGCCCGAACTCCTGGCTGGCTTTCACACTTCCCCGTGAAGTGGGCGCACTCAGCCTGGTCGCCGGTTTCCTGCAGGACCAAGCTGGGATAATCGCGTTCCTCGGCGTGGCGCTCATCGGTATCGCCCTTTGGAAAGACCCCGAGACCGAGGCCTTTGCTCGTCATCACCGGTTGTTCTAATAAAGCTCACCGCCTCTCGCTCAAAATAATTTCACCTTTCACCCGCAGACATCCCACCATCGTTGCGCACATTCGCATGAATAAGCTCTGCCGTCATCATGTCTAAAACCCTCCTTGTCACCGGCTCGTCCGGCCTCATCGGTTCCGAGGTCTGCATCTATTTCGCACGCGAACTGGGCTACACCATCCACGGCGTGGACAACAATCAACGCGCCGTGTTTTTCGGTCCGCAAGGTGACACACGCTGGAATCAACGCCGCCTTTCAGACGAGCTTCCCGGCTTTAACCACCACGAGCTCGATATCCGTGATCGGGCCGGCGTCCTCGATCTCGTTAAGAAAATCCGTCCGTCCGCCATCGTTCACACCGCCGCGCAACCTTCCCACGATCGCGCCGCGGCGATCCCGTTCGACGACTTCGACACGAACGCGGTCGGCACGTTAAACCTGCTCGAGGCCGCCCGTCAGGCCTGCCCCGAATCGCCGTTCGTCCACATGAGCACAAACAAGGTTTACGGCGACGCCCCCAACCGCATCGCGTTGCAGGAACTCGAAACGCGTTGGGATTACGCCGACCCGGCCTACGACGAGGGCATCGCCGAGACGTTCACGATCGACCAGTCAAAGCATTCGCTTTTCGGGGCATCCAAGGTTGCAGCCGACGTCATGGTGCAGGAATACGGACGCTATTTTAACCTTCCCACATGTGCCCTGCGCGGCGGCTGCCTGACCGGACCGAACCACTCCGGCGTCGAGCTCCACGGCTTCCTCTCCTATCTCGTGAAATGTAACCTTGAGGGCCGCGAGTATAAGGTTTTCGGATACAAAGGAAAACAGGTGCGCGACAACATCCATTCGCTCGACGTCGCCCGCTTCATGGCTTCGTTCGTCGCCGCCCCCCGCGCCGGCGAAGTCTACAATCTCGGTGGCGGCAAGGCCAACAGCACCTCGATCCTTGAAGCCTTCAGGATCGCCGAACGCTTCACCGGCAAGCAGCAGGTTTTCACTTACCTCGACCAAAACCGTGCGGGCGACCACATCTGCTACTACTCCGACCTGCGCAAGATGCGCGCCCACTACCCGGAGTGGGACATCACGCAATCGCTGGAAGAAACCATCCGCCAGATCGTAGAGGCCTGGCGCACGCGGAATACGGCCTGAAACCTAAGCCGCCTACCTTTGCCGACGTCCACTCTCGATCAATGAAACTCCTTATCACCGGCATCTGTGGCTTTGTGGGCAGCACACTCGCACGCTCGCTCGTGAAGGATCATCCCGGGGTCGAACTGCTCGGGCTTGATAACTTCATCCGCCCCGGCAGCGAAACCAATCGCGCCGAACTGAAAGCTCTCGGCGTGCACCTCTTTCACGGAGATTTGCGCAACCCGAGCGATCTCGAGGTGATCCCGCCGGCTGATTTCGTGATCGATGCCGCCGCCAATCCCAGCGTGCTCGCCGGTGTGGATGGACGCACCAGCTCCCGTCAACTCGTCGAACACAATCTCCTCGGGACGATCAACCTGCTTGAATACTGCAAGCGGCATCGCGCCGGTTTTATTCTTCTCAGCACCAGCCGCGTTTACTCCATCCCTCCACTCGCCAACCTCGCGATCGAGACTCACGCGCACGCCTTCCGCCCTTCATCCGACGCCTCGCTGCTTCCCGCCGGTCTCACGTCCGACGGCGTATCCGAAACCTTCGCGACCACCGCGCCCGTTTCTCTTTACGGTTCCACCAAGCTCGCTTCCGAGGCTCTCGCCGTCGAATACGGCGAGACCTTTCAGTTTCCCGTGTTCATCAATCGCTGCGGCGTGCTCGCGGGCGCGGGCCAATTCGGACGCGCCGACCAGGGAATCTTCGCGTATTGGATCAATCGTTACCTGCGCGGCCTTCCACTCAACTACATTGGTTTCGATGGACAGGGGCACCAAGTTCGCGACTGCCTGCATCCCCGGGATCTCGTCCCCTTGTTAAGGCAACAAATTGACTCCACCCGGCCGCTCAACGCCACCGACCGCATCATCAACGTCTCCGGAGGAGCACGATCAGCGCATTCTCTGTGTCAGTTGAGCGCGTGGTGCTCCGACCGTTTTGGCCCTCGCGAAGTAACTTCCGATCCAAAGCCCCGCCCCTTTGATATTCCATGGATGGTGCTTGATTCCGCCAAGGCGGCTCGACTCTGGAACTGGCAACCCGCCACTCCGGCGCAAGTCGTGCTGGAGGAGATCGCCGTCCACGCCGAAGCCCACCCGGAGTGGCTTGAGTTATCGGCTTCCTTTTAATTTTCCAAGATGCGCACGCTCCATCCGCCCGGCACCCTGACCCTTTATTCGGTCATCATTCCCGCACGGGACGAAGAAGGCTCCCTGCCGGAAACCTTGCGCGATATTTACGCCGCATTCACCGCCGCCGGCATCGCCCATCAAATCGTCGTTGTCGATGACGGTTCGACCGATCGCACCTGGCAAGTTCTGCAGGATCTCAAGCAAGTCGAAATCCCCACGCTCAATCCCATCCAGAATCCAGGGCCTCACGGCTTCGGTCGCGCCATTACTTACGGCATCAACCACAGCCAGGGTGATGCCCTTGTCATCATGATGGCCGATGCTTCGGATTCCCCTCGCGACGCCGTCCGCTATTGGCGCCTGCTCAACGACGAAGGCTACGAATGCGTTTTCGGAAGCCGCTTCGTCAAAGGCGGGCGCGTGGAAGACTACCCGCGCATCAAGCTTCTCGTTAATCGCCTCGCCAACATGTTCATCCGGTTTCTCTTCGCGATCCCGCTGAACGACACCACGAATGCCTTCAAAGCTTACCGCCGCACCGTGATCGATGGGTGCCGGCCGTTAATGGCGCCCCACTTCAATCTCACGGTGGAGATTCCGCTCAAGGCAATCGTCCGCGGCTTTTCGTGGACCGTCACCCCCATCTCCTGGAAAAACCGCAAGCACGGCATCGCCAAGCTCAAGATTAAGGAAATGGGCAGCCGCTACTTTTTTATCTGCGCCTACGTCTGGCTCGAAAAATATTTCAGCCGGGGCGATTACAGACGGGACCCGTTGCCCTGATAAGGCTTGGCCTGCGGCACGCAAATCATCCTCTTCTCAACATGGCGTTCTCCCTGTTCTCTTCCAAAAACCGCAACAGCATCGCGTCTCGTTGCCAGGATGACTCGGCCACGAAGCTCCGCCTGCGTTACGCGCCTTACTACCATGCCATGCAGTCGCAGCAGGGCACGTCCGTTCGTCTCGATGGGCGCGACCTGATCATGCTCGCGAGCAACGATTACCTCGGGCTCTCCTTTCATCCCAAGGTTATCGAGGCCTCCCGTGCCGCCCTCCTCAAATGGGGCACCAGCCCCACCGGCGCCCGTGTGTCCAACGGCTCGCGCGCCTACCATGTCGAGCTTGAGGAAAAACTCGCCGCGTTCCTCGGCAAGGAGGCCTGCCATATCCACGCCGCCGGTTATCTTTCCTGCCTCTCCGGCGTCGCCGCCTTTGCGCAAAAGGGAGACGCCATTCTTGCGGATAAAAACATCCACTCGTGCCTCTGGGACGGCATTCGTCTCTCCACCGCGTCCGTTGAGCGTTTTTCCCACAACAGCCCTGACGACCTCCGCACCGTCGTCTCCAGTCTTCCCGCCAACACCCCTAAGATGATGGTGGTCGAGGGCGTTTACTCCATGGAAGGCCACATCGCGCACCTGCCCGGCCTGCTCGCCATCGCCAACGAATACGAATGCTTCAACGTGCTCGATGATGCGCACGGCTTCGGTGTGCTCGGTCGTCAGGGTCGCGGCACCGCCGATCACTTCGGCCTCACCGACAAGGTCGACATTATCTGCGGCAGCATGTCCAAAGCCCTTGCCAGCACCGGCGGTTTTGTCGCCGGTGATCGCTCGCTCATCGAATACATGCGCACCCACGGCAAGCACACCATCTTCAGTGCTTCGCTCAGTCCGTCGCAGGCCGCCGCCGCTTCGGCCGCGCTCGATGTCCTCCAGTCCGAACCCGAACATCTCGAGCGTCTCTGGAAAAACCAGAAGCGCTACATCGCCATGCTTCAGTCGCTCGGCCTCGACACTTGGGGCAGCGAAACCCCCGCCGTGCCCGTGGTCATCGGTGACAAAATGCGCGCCTATTCCTTCTGGCAGTCCCTCATGGAAAAGGGCGTGTTCACGGTCATCTCCGTCGCGCCCGCCGTTCCCATTGGCAAAGACCTCATTCGCACCGCGATCTCCGCCGGTCACACCGACGAACAACTCGACCGTATCGGCGAAGCCTTCGCCTACGCCAAGAAGCGCAGTTAACCGCGGCGCCCCGGCCGGCTCAGGCCGGCCAGAATCAGCACGCAGGCCCACGCCTTCCCGAGATTCGATTTCCACGGGTAAACCAACGTCTTTCGCAGATACGTCTTCGCGAAAAGCCGTGCATCCTTCGCCACGAATTCCCTGCGGATGTAATCCGCCCAGGTAGCCTTCAGCCGCGCGAGATTCACATCGTTGAATGTCTTCCGCCCCGGCGAGGCGCCTTTGTGATGAATGAGCTCGCTCTCGTTGGCCACGTAATGGCGCCGCCCCTGCTGGTGCATGCGCAGGCACAAGTCGATGTCCTCGCAGCCGTTGACATAGGCTTCGTCAAAGCCTCCCGCCGCCCAAAACGTGTCGCGATACGTCAGACAGCAGGCCGCCGTCACCGCGCTCCATGAGGTGTATCCGTTTTTCAACCACGCCGGAACTCGCGCGTAATGCTGGCCGTAATGCGCCGGGGTGAGCCACGGCGCGAACACCACGCCCATGTGATCGTAGCGCCCCGTCGACGGATTGGTCTGGAGATTGCCCATGAACCCCGCATCGGGAAACCGGGCGAGTCCTTCGCGCATAGGCTCATACCAGCCGGGCGCGAGCTCCGTATCGTTGTTCAAAAACAAAAGCCGTTCCGCCCGCGCCTCGCGCGCCGCGAGGTTGTTGTTGATCGCAAAATTCCCCTTCTTTTCATTCAGAAAAACCCGATAGGGGGCGCCCAGGGTTTTCAGGAAATCACGCGTCCCGTCGGTGCTCACGTCATCAACAATCAGCACTTCGTAAACGATTCCTTCCATCGATCTCTCCAGCGTCTCAAGACAGCGCTTCGTCAGATCGAGCCGGTTGTAAACCGCCATAAGAATACTGACCTCCGGACTGCTCATGGGGATTTCGTCGCCTCCTTATACAACGCCGCGATCCGCCCTGCGTTTTTCTGCGCATCGAAATTCGCCTCCACCCACGCCCGTGCCGCCATCTGCATCCGCTCACTCCCCGCGTCGTCATCGCGCAAGGCCACCAGGGCCTTCACCCAGCCCTCGCTGTCGGTGACATCCACCACGCGACCCGTCACGCCGTCGGTGATGGCCTCAGTGGTGGCCGCGGCCGGCGATGTCACCACCAGCACGCCCGCACTCATCGCCTCGGGAATCACATTCGGCAAACCATCCCGATCGCCATCGGCGGCGATCACGCCCGTGTGCAGCAACACATCAGCCCAAGACCGCTGCGCCGCCACATCCGCCTGCGAGAGATGGCCGAGAAACGTGACGTCACTCACGATGCCGAGTTCACGAGCGTGCGTTTGCAACGACGCCAGCAAGGGACCTTCGCCGGCAATGCGCGCTTCAAATGGCACGCCCGCCGCCTTCAATGCCGCATACACACGGAACTGGTGGTCGAATCCTTTTTTAGGAACGAGGCGCGCCACGCACAGCAACCGCAGCGGCGTGCGTTTTCGTTCTTCGCGAAGCGGCTTGAGCGCGGGCAGCGTGTTGAGTCCGCGCCGGATGACATGGATTTTTTCGTCGGCGAGACCGCGTTCAAGCAATGTGCGACGTCCCATGTCGGTGGACGTATGAATAAACATCGAGGGCTCGAGCTTCTCCCGCAGCCACCAGTCGCCACCGCGCTGATACAAATCGTAGGCATGGCCCGCACCGCTGTAAGGATGCCCGTCGAGCCGCCATAACAACCAAGCCGCCGTCGCCGGGCCCCCGCCCCACACTGCGTGGATGTGAGCCGGGCGTTCGCGGCGGAAATGCGCCGCGAACACCAGCCCGAAGCCCAGCCCGAGCAGGTTTTCAAAAAAGTTGAGCCCCGAAGGCGGACGCCGCGTGCAGACGCCGCGTATCAATTGAACGAATACACCCGTGCGGCACACGACCAGCCACGGCAGCCATACGACCAGCGACAGCAACCGCCACTTCGGAAATCGCGTGACCTTCAGGCCGTTGAATTCGCCACCACCGCCCCACATGGAATAGAGCCGCAGGTTGACCCCGAGCGCCTGCAGGCCGGTGACTTCGCGTTGAAGAAACGTCTCCGTCGATTTCGGAAACGTGGTGAAGATATACGCGATCACCGGATCCTTCGGACTCAAACCACTTTGTAACTTATTAAGTGACAAATCGTCCGATTTAATTTCAGCGGAATGAGTTATGTTTATTTTTGAGCCGATTACCCGCGAATGTGCAGTCATGCGAGGGTCAGGTCACGGCTTTCAGCACGACGCATACGTTGGCGCCGCCAAAACCGCTGCTGTTATTCAGCACAATGCGTGGCGCGGTGTTTTCGGTCGCGCGCAGGATGTTTAATCCAGCGCAGACCGGATCGAGCTGCTTGATGTGTGCGGAGCCCGGCATGAAGCCGCCGCGCAGAGCGAGGGCGCAAAAGCCCGTCTCCATCGCGCCGGCCAGAGAGAGGCCGTGGCCCGTGAGCGCCTTGGTGCTGCTCACGGCAACGCGCGCCGCCTGTTCGCCAAAAACGGTGCGCAACGCCTTGCACTCGGACGCATCGCCAATGGGCGTCGAAGTGGCGTGGGCATTGATGTAGTCGATCTCGGCGGGCGTGACTTTCGCAGCGGCGAGCGCGCGGCGCATGGCGTTGGCGAGGCCCAGTCCGTCGGGATGGGAAATCGCGACGTTGTGCCCGTCGGACGCCTGGCCCCAACCCAACACTTCCGCGTAAGGCGTGACTCCGCGGCGCAAAACTTCGTCCTCGGTTTCCAAGACGATCACCGTCGCCCCGCCGGTGCCGACAAAACCATCGCGGCCGGTATCAAACGGACGCGACGCAGTCTCCGGATCGGGGTTAGGCGAGAGCGCGCGCATCGAGGCAAAGGGCAGGATCGTCTCGGTGTTTCCGTCTTCGGCGCCTACCACAAACATCCGCTTCTGCCGGCCGAGTGCGAGCTCATCAAAAGCAAAGCCGAGCGCGTGGGTCGATGAGGCGCAGGCCGACGAAAAGCCCGTCGATGCACCTTTGATTTTGAAATGCGCGACGAGGTTGAACTGAACCGTGCCGGCGATGCTCGCCACGATCGAAAGCGGCGGACACTTGGCGACACCGACATCGCGGATGCGATTGATGTGAGCGGCCAGTATGCGGGGCGAACCGGCGGAGGCGGCGTAAAGGCCGGTGTCGTCGTTAGAGACGTCAGCGGGAGTCAGCTTCGCATCCGCAATGGCCTGCTGAAATGCGCAGGTCGCGTAGAGCGCATTGGGGCTGAGACTGCGGAGCTGTTCGCGCTTCACCGAATAAGGCGCGGGGATGACCCAATCCTCGGGATCCTCCGCCTCGGTTTGAAACTGCTTCACCGGCGCGGCGACCTTGATCGGAATGTTATCCGCCTGAAACGGTGGATACACCACCATGCCGTGACGCATCTCGCGCAGACTGGTTTCAACCGTCGCGGAGTCGTTGCCGATGCTCGTGATGAAACCCAAACCGGTGATAAAAACTCGGGGCATGGCGCTGTGTAAAATTAAGCTGCCATGGTCGGGAAACAAAGCGGGCGATAAAGCCCAAAAATCAACCCAACTCAGGAAGCGACTGCGGGCGTGACCGGCGCAGGCGCATCTACGAACCCAAACGTCAGGGTGATTTCCTCGGCCGTGACTGCCTTTTCCTGGCCCACGCGGATGTTGCCCGTAAAGGTCGCCAGTGGCGCCTTGATGCGTTTCGGCTTGAGGGTGAGCGTGAGAACGTCGCCGGGCTTGCACACGCGATGGCAGCGCACGCCGTCGGTCGAAGCGAAAAAGATGGTGCCCGTGCCGACCACTTTGCCCTCTTCAGCCGGCAGACCGGCGAGCAGGTGCAATACACCGAGTTGCCCCAATGCCTCCAACATGATCGAGGCGGGCATCACGGGGTTATCCTTAAAATGGCCGGTCAGGAAAAACTCCTGTCCCGTGATCCGGTAGGTCGCCGTCGCCTGCGTGGCGCTCACTCGCGCCTCGTCGATAAACAAGAAAGGTGGCTGGATTGGCATGATCGCCAGCACGGCCTCATGCGAAAGAGTCTGGGCGGCGGCCGGCGGCTGCACTCCACGGGCGCGGCAATCGACGAAGGTCTTGATGTCGCCGATCGTGGCGAGGCCGCGAAGCTCCTCGTTGGCGATCTTGGTCTGCGTGACGTCTTCGACCAGCATCACGACTTCCATCATCGTGAGGGAATCAAGCCCCAGATCTTCGATGACGCGGAGATCATCGCTGTCGGCGGCAAGACGCGGACGCAGCTCGGGCTCCACAAAACGGTCAAAAATCCCGATGATGATCGTCGGAAGCTGTTTGGTATCTCCCGTTTTTCGATAAATCAGGGCAGCCTCAATCGTCTCGGAGGAGCACCGGCGCAGGCTCTCGCGAAGAGCTGCTTCATCCTCGGCGGAAAACAAAGGAGCGGACGAGGGGGCAGCTGTGACGGTCAAAGGTGCGGTATCAGGCATGTGGTCTGTTGCAGAACGTGCGAAAGGGGCTTGCGAGAGTAAAAGCTTTTTTGCGGGTCGCCCAAAGGCGGGGACAGGCGAAAAATCGTCCGCCCGAGCCCTAGGCTTGCATCCCAAGGCAGTTTTCGGGCCATCTTCGCGTCGCCCATGAGTTTCAACGCCACGCCAAGACCCGTGATCATCCTGACCCACGAGTTTTACCCAAAGCGCGGAGGCATCGCCACCTTCACCGAGGAAATCGCCCGCGCCGCGGTCGAAATCGGGCACCCCGTGGAGGTCTGGACCCATCGACTCAGCCCCGGATCCACCGAGAAGCCCTGGCCGTTTGCGGTGAAACGACTGCCTCTGGACGGCTCCCATGATCTTTCCTGCCGGCTCCGGCTCATTCGTGAACTTTTCCGTGAACGCCGGCGCCTGCGCCACGCCACGGTCTATCTCGCCGAACCTGGCCCCATGCTCGCCTGGATGCTGCTGCTGCCTTTCGGCGCCGTGCGCGCCCGCCGGCTCGTGCTGACCTTCCACGGCTCGGAAATCCTGCGCTTTCACTCCGATCCCGCGACGCGCTTCCTTACCCGCCGGCTTTTGCGTCGCGCGTTTCGCGTCAGCACGCTGACCCGTTACACGCAGCAATTACTCTGCGAACGGTTTCCCGAGGCCATCACCAAAACCTTCCGCACTCCCGGGGCCTTGCGCGCGGATTTTGCCAACACTCCGTCCTCGGTTTCACCGCTGGCCCCAGCCGCCGGCAAGGTCATCATCCTGACCGTGGGACGACTGCATCCACGCAAGGGCCAGCTCGTCTCCCTTGAGGCGTTGCAGTCGCTTTCCCCGGAGCTGCTTGAGCGGATCGAATACTGGATCGTCGGCAGCTCCACCAAACCGCACTACGAACAAACCTTGCACGCGGCCGCCGCACGGCCCGGCCTCACCGTGCGTTTTCTCGGCAATCTTTCAGACGAGACGCTGGAGGAGGTTTATGCGCAGGCCGATATTTTTGCCCTCACGAGCATAGATCACGGACACAGCGTGGAGGGCTTCGGGCTCGTCTACCTTGAAGCCTCCGCCCACGGCCTTCCGGTGATCGCGCATCACGTAGGCGGTGTCTCCGAAGCCGTCGCCGAGGGTGAAACCGGGCTGCTCGTTACCCCTCATCAACCAGCCGCACTGACCGAGGCGTTTCGCACGCTCATCGAAGACGCACCCCTCCGCCGCCGCATGGGCGAAGCCGGCCGTCTCTGGGCCCGGCGCAACACCTGGACCCGCGCCGCCGAACTCCTGTTTTCCCCCGGTGATGAAGTGCCGGACGACTCCGCCTCCACATGAAGATCTGGCTGCTACAAGACCACCTGCGCAGCGGCGGCACCGAACGCCAGACGATCCTGCTCGCCCGCGCCTTCAACACCGCCGGACACGCCGTGGAGGTCGTCACCTTTCGCCCCGGCGGAACTCTCGCCCCCACGCTCGCGCCAATTCCCCACCGTTGTCTCCAGTTTTTTGATACAACGCTCAACTGGTTCGCGCCCGGCCTGCTGCGAGCCGCCCGCAGCGCTTCGCCCGATGTGATCCTGTGCATGGGTCGCATGGCCAATTGCCACGCCGGCCGGCTTGCCCGCGCCCTGCCCGCCACGACGGTCGTCGGCACCATGCGCACGGGAAAACCCTTGCCGTGGCTTTTCAGGAGTTCCTTGCATCGCGTCGCCCACGTCGTGGCCAACAGCGCCGAATCCGCCGGCATCCTCACGCACACCTACGGTTTGCCGGCCGACCGCGTTTCGGTAATTCACAACGCCTTGGTTTTCCCGCCTGCGACAGAGATCGCTCGCGACGACGCCCTACGTGCACAACACGGAGCCGGTCCCGACACCCGCGTGCTGCTGTGCGTCGGCATGCTGCGTCCCGAGAAAAATCAACGCGCTCTCGTCGAGATCGCCGCCGCGCTCGGTCGTGACGCAGATTGGCAGCTCTGGATCGCAGGAGACGGCCCCGCCCGCGCTGATTGCGAAGCGCTGGCCGCACAACTCAACGTAAGCGACCGCGTTAAATTTCTCGGTTTCCAGTCCAACCCCACGCCGCTCTACGCCGCGGCCGACATCGCCGTGCTGGCCTCGCAAGCGGAGTCGTTGTCCAACTTCCTCATCGAGGCACAAGCCCACGGTTTGCCCGCCGTCGCCTATGCAGCCGCGGGCGTCACGGAATGCATGCGCCCCAGCGTTTCCGGCTGGGTGATCCCGCACGGCGAGCGCACGGCGTTTTTGAATGCACTGCATCCCTTGATGACCGATGTCGTGCTGCGTGAACAAGCGGGCCGCGCCGCCCGCGAGTTTGCCCGCACGGCCTTCGATCCCGAGCGGCAGGCCGGCGCCTATCTCACTCTTTTCAATCGCTTGCGTTCGAAGGTTTGACGCATTCCCCGCGGCGCGCCCTGCTCGTTTTTCCTCATGAAAGTCCTCGTCACCGGCGGAGCCGGCTTCATCGGTTCGCACACCCTTGACGCATTGCGCGCGCGGGGGGACGAGACCGCGTTGCTCGACGATTTTAACGACTTCTACGATCCCGCGATCAAACGCCGCCACGCAGCCGCCACCGGCGCGCGCATCTTCGAGGCCGACCTGCGTGACCGCTCCACCGTGCGCGCCGCGCTACGAGCATTCCAGCCCGATGCGATCATTCATCTGGCGGCCCGCGCGGGTGTGCGTCCGTCGATCGAAAACCCGCAGCTCTACATCGACGTCAATCTCACCGGCACGCTGAACCTCCTCGATGAAGCCGTCGCCGCCGGTATTCACCGCATCGTGTTTTCCTCATCGAGCTCCGTTTACGGCAACAACCCCAAGGTTCCGTTTGCCGAGAGTGATCCGCTCGAATCCATCATCTCGCCTTACGCCGTCACCAAGCTCGCCGGTGAACAGCTCTGCCGCATCCACGCACAACTCTACGCGCTCTCCATCACCGCGCTGCGTTTCTTCACGGTTTACGGTCCGCGCCAGCGCCCCGATCTCGCGATCTCCAAATTCGTGCGCCACGTCGCCGCCGGCCTGCCCATCGATCTTTATGGCGACGGCAGCAGCAGCCGCGATTACACCTACGTCGACGACATCACCACCGGCGTGCTGGCCGCGCTTGACCGCCTACAACCTGGATTTCGCGTTTACAATATCGGCGGCAAACACCCCGTGACGCTCGCGGAACTGGTCACCGCGGTGGAACGCGTGGTCGGCAAGACGGCGGTGATCAACCGCCTGCCGCCGCAGCCCGGCGACGTTGACCGCACGTGGGCCGACACCCGCCGCGCCCGCATCGAGCTGGACTACGCGCCGCGCATATCGCTCGAAGAAGGCATCCGTCGCTACTGGCAGTGGCATCAATCGCCGGCCTGATTTTTTAAAACACCCCGCCCCGTCCATGCCCCCGTCACCGTCGTCGCGCTCCACGCTCAGTGAAATTCTTCAGCCCGCCGTCATCGTTGGCGCGCTCGGCTACTTCGTCGATATCTACGATCTCACGCTCGTCGCCATCCTGCGTAAACCGAGCCTGCTGGATCTCGGGGTGCCCGCGGCCGACTTGGTGAACAGCGGCGTGAGCCTGCTGAACTGGCAGATGATCGGTATGCTGCTCGGCGGCATTTTCTTCGGCGTAATCGGCGATCGCGTCGGCCGGCTCACGGTGTTGTTCGGCTCCATTCTACTCTACTCGCTGGCCAACATCGCCAACGGCTTCGTCACTTCCTTCGAAGCCTATCTCGTGCTGCGCTTCATCGCCGGCTTCGGTCTCGCGGGCGAGCTCGGCGGCAGCATCACGCTTGTCTCCGAGGTCTTGTCCAAGGAGCGCCGCGCCTACGGCACCGCAGTCGTCGCCACCATCGGCGTCATGGGTGCGGTCGTGGGCGGGCTCGTCGCCGAACTCGTGCACTGGCGCACGTCCTACTTCATCGGCGGCGGACTCGGCCTGGCGCTGTTGTTCCTGCGTGTGAGCGTGGCCGAGTCCGGCATGTTCAAGCAGATGAAATCCGCCGCGCCGCACGTAAAACGCGGCGACTTCCTTTCGCTTTTCACGAAGTGGTCACGGTTTTCCAAATACGCGCGCTGTATCCTGATCGGCCTGCCGAGCTGGTTTGTGGTCGGTGTGCTCGTCACGTTTTCCCCCGAGTTCGCCAAGGCGCTGAACATCTCGGGCGAGGTGAAAGCGACGTTTGCCGTTTCGATTCTCTACATCGGCCTCACGGTCGGCGATCTCGCGAGCGGCCTGCTCACCCAATGGATGGGTTCGCGGCGCAAAGTCGTGCTCGGCTTCATTCTGCTCACGGTCGCCTGGACCGCCGCGTATTTCCTCTCCGCGGATGCGGGGTCACGCTGGTTCTACACGGTCATCTTCGGACTCGGCGTGGGCATCGGTTATTGGGCAGTGTTCGTGACGATCGGCGCCGAGCAATTCGGCACCAACCTGCGCTCCACGGTGGCGACCACGGTTCCCAATTTCGTGCGCGGCGCCGTCGTGCCGATCACGCTCAGTTTCAAATACTGCAAGGATCACTTCGGCCTCCTGCCCGGCGCGATGATCGTCGGCGGCGTCTGCATCGCCCTCGCGTTGTGGGCGCTCCACGGCTTGGAGGAAACCCACGGCAAGGACCTCGATTACTTCGAGCCGGTTTAATTAAACCGGCTTCGCGCTCATCGACTCTCCGTCACGGGCGTCAATCGGCCGGCTCATCGTTCGCACTGGCTTCAAACCACTGCTCGTTCATCTGGCCACGCTGCGCCGCCAAGGCCGCCACCTGCGAACGAATGCTTGGATATTTCCTCACAAATTGCCGGAAGTCCCCGCGGCTGAGCGTCAGGAATTCACTGTAGTCGATCGCCGTCACATCCGCCGAACGCGGTTGTCCGCTCAACAGCGCCATCTCACCAAAAACCGCGCCCGCGCGCAGTTTGATGCGTCGTCCCGAGACGGAAACCTCCACTTCGCCCGACGAGATAAAGTAAGCCTCATCGGCCACATCACCGGCACGGATCACACGCTCGCCGGGTTGCGCGGACTTCGGATGAAAATGTAACACGAGCGCCTCGCGCTGCTCCTCCGACAATCCCTCGAACAAAGGAAACTTCTGCACCAATTCCTCCGGACTGAACGTCTTGTGCGCAGCCGCCTTGACCGCCATCCGCGCCCGCACCGCGTCGAGTTCGCCCTGCAATCGATCCAGTGGACCGGACCGCTTCTCCTCGAAACGCCGGCGCCATCCTTCGTTCGCCTTGATCTTGGTCGTGATAAAATCCGTCGCCACAAACACCAGCGGGTTGACCGTGATCGACAGCAACGCGCCCGCCAGAATCAGGCTCAAGCCTTCCGCGGGCAGCAAGCCGTGCGCGACACCAATTCCCGCGAGAATAAACGAGAACTCGCCCACCTGCGCCAGCGCCGACGAGACCGAGAGCGCCGTGCTCAGCGGATAGCCCAGCACCATCACAATCACGAGGGAGATAATCGATTTTCCAATCAGGATAACGGCCAGCACCGCCAGCACCATTAGCGGTTCACGCAGCAAGATCGACGGATCAAACAGCATGCCCACCGACACAAAAAACAGCACCGCAAACGCATCCTGCAAAGGAAGCGATTTCTCCGCCGCGCGATGGCTCAGCTCCGATTCGCTCAACACCACGCCCGCAAAAAATGCGCCCAATGCGAACGACACGCCGAACAGTTTCGCCGATCCAAACGCCACGCCCAACGCCACCGCCAGCACCGATAACGTAAACAACTCACGCGACCCCGTGCGCGCCACCTGCCGCAAAATCCACGGCACGAGTCGCGGCCCGAAAATCATCACCAGGCCCACGAAGCAGCCCACTTTGGCCAGAGTGATTCCCAGCGTGAGCAACAGTCCGTGTTCCGCCGCTTCACTCGCGTGTCCCCCGACCGTCGCGGTGCCGCCCAGCACCTCTGCAAACGCCGGCAACAACACCAAGACCAGCACCATCGCAAGGTCTTCGACGATGAGCCAGCCCACCGCGATGCGACCGTTCGGCGTGGCGATCGCATTCCGTTCCTCGAGCGCTTTGAGCAATACCACCGTGCTCGCGACCGACAGACTCAAACCGAGCACCAGCCCCGCGCCCAGACTCCAGCCCCAGAACATCGCCAGCGCCGCGCCAATCACCGTGGCCAGCACGATCTGCAACACCGCGCCCGGTATCGCGATCCGCCGCACCGCCATCAAATCCGCCACCGAGAAATGCAGGCCCACACCAAACATGAGCAACATCACGCCTACCTCGGCGAGTTGCGCGGCCAGCTCCGCATCCGCCACAAAGCCCGGGGTAAACGGACCGATCGCCACGCCAGCCAGCAAGTAACCCACCAGCGGCGGCAGACGCAGACGCTGCGCCGCAAACCCGAATATAAACGCCAGCACGAACCCGACCGCCAGTGTGGCGATCAGGGGTGCATCATGCGGCACGATTGCCTCCGGAGAAAGTCTTGTTGCGTTGCTTTTGCATAGAACTCCACCGTGTCCCTCCCGATCTCTCTGGCAAGATTTTCTCCCGGGGCTCTCGGCGGATTTTCGTTTTCTTTACCAAGCCCGATAAACCCCGTCTCCTCTTTGCGAATACAGAGTCTTCGCAATTTTTTTAGCGACGCGGAACGCCGCCTGCATACACCGGTCCGAGTCCGGGCTCCGCGATTTTTTGCGACATGCGTTTTCACTCCTCTCTTTTTATTTTCATCGCGTGCTTCGCGGGCACGCTGCACGCCGCAGACTTGCCCGCTCCCGCGCGTGACGCCGCGACGCTCTACGCCCAATTTTGCGCGAATTGCCACGGCGCCGACCTGCGAGGAGGCAAAGCCCAGAGCCTGCTCGACGCGACCTGGCAACACGCGAAAAACGACGAGGACATCGCACGCGTGATCCGCAAAGGCATCCTACGCTCCGGCATGCCGTCGTTTTCCGTCGCGCTGAGTGACGCCGAAATCCGTGCACTGGTCGTGTTGATCCGCGAAACCGGAACCCGCGACGTCGATCCCGCCGTTCACCGCGCCGCGCCGCTTCCCTCCGGTGTGCAAACCAGTGAACTCCATTCCTACCGCATCGAAAAAATAATCGATGGTCTCGATGTTCCCTGGTCCCTCGCCTTCCTGCCCGACGGTCGACTGCTGATCACCGAACGCACCGGAGCCATCTTCATCGCCACACAAAAAAATGGCGTATGGACGACCTCCTCCGTCGCCAATCCACCCAAGGTCTGGGTGCGCGACGAAGGCGGCCTCATGGCGTTCGCCGTGCCGCCTGATTATGACAAAACCGGCTGGCTGTATCTCACTCTCAGCGACCCCGGCGAAAATGACACCGGCAATACCAAGCTCATCCGCGGACGCTTGCGCGACGACCGCTGGAGCGATGAAGAAACCCTCTTTGAGGCGCCTCGCTCCACCTACACCAGCAACGGCATCAATTTCGGCGGACGCGTCGTCTTCTCCGGCGATTATCTTTTTCTCTCGTTCGGCGAACGCGGCGAAGTGGGCCAGGCGCAGGATCTCTCACTCCCCAACGGAAAAGTTCACCGGCTCTTCCGCGACGGCCGCATCCCGCCCGACAACCCCTTCGTCAAAACTCCCGGCGCCCTTCCGTCCATCTGGAGTTACGGCCATCGCAACCCGCAGGGTCTCGCGGTCCATCCCGTCACCGGAGAACTCTGGGAAACCGAACACGGCCCGCGCGGAGGCGATGAACTCAACTACATCCGCCCCGGCCACAACTACGGCTGGCCCGTGATCACCCACGGCATGAACTACAACGGCACTCCCGTTTCGCCGATCACCGCCAAAGCCGGCATGGATCAACCCGTGCTCCACTGGACACCGTCGATCGCCGTGAGTCCGCTCCGTTTCTACACGGGCGACGCCTTCCCGAAATGGAAAAACAATCTCTTCCTCGGTGCGCTCGCCCAACAGGAACTCCGCCGTCTCGTCGTCGAGGGTGATCGTGTCGTGCGCCAGGAAATCATTCTTAAAAACCGCGGCCGTGTGCGCGACATGATCACCGGCCCCGACGGATGCCTCTACGTTTCACTCGAAGTGCCCGGCCCCGAGAACCCGGCTGTGATCGTCCGCCTGGCGCCCGCTGAATAACACACATGTATTCAAAATAATATTACGTTTTTGAAGCAAGATTAGCCCCTTGCACCTTCGGCCTGGTGGATTTTAATGCACCCATGGATGCAGCGAAAACCAGCCCCGGAAAAACCATGGATCGCGCCTATTGGGATGCCATGGCGGCCGATTACGACGGAGAGATTTTCAGTGTGTGCGAGAACGACACCGCCGGCCTGATCACCGGCCACATCACGCATTTTGGCAGCCCCGAGCACACCGCCGCGGATCTCGGCTGCGGTGTGGGTAAATTCACGCCGTTGCTCGCGCAGTCGTTCGGTCGCGTGCATGCATGCGATCTTTCGCCCAAGCTTCTCGCGCAGGCCCGCAGCGCGTGTCGCAAATTTAAAAACGTCGATTTCCTGCAGACCGATCTCGGACGGGTCGCGCACCCGTTCGACCCCGTTGATTTTGTTCTCTGCGTAAACGTGCTCATCATGTCCGGCCTCGACGCCCGCATGGCCGCTCTCCGCGCCGTGACCGCACAGGTAAAACACGGCGGACACCTCCTGCTGGTCACACCCTCGACGGAATCGATGCTCTACACCCAGTTCCGCCGCATCGATTGGTGTCTGCGCGAAGGCATGGATTGCGACGCGGCGATTCGCGACAGCGTGCCCGCCCGCGGCTCCGTGCGCGATCTGCATCAAGGCATCCGCCCCATCGCCGGCATGCCCACGAAACATCATTTGCGCGAAGAACTCATGGTGCTGTTGCGCAACCACGAGATGGACGTGCTCTCGGTTGAAAAGCTCACTTATCCGTGGACCACAGAATTCGATGATCCGCCCGCATGGATGGAAAGCCCGCTGCCTTGGGACTGGCTGGTCGTCGCCCGCCGAAAATAAAATGAACGGCGTTCTGCGTCTTTATCGCAGCGAAGACCTGGCCGCCGTGCTCGAAATCTACAGCGAGGCCGTGCGCGAGATCGCACCCGCGCTTTACACGCCTGCGCAAGTGGACGCCTGGGCGGCCTTCGCCGAAGGTAACGCCGAACTCGTGCCCATGCTCGCCCAAGGCCACCGCGTCGTCATCGAAAGCGAAGCCGGCATCGAGGCCTTCGCGGTGCTCGATCCGGCGGATTATGTGTCGCTGCTTTACTGCCGCGCGCGGGCCTCACGCCAAGGCTACGCGACCCAACTGCTCGCCGAGCTGGAGACCGAAGCCCGCCGCCTCGGCGTCACTCGCGTGCACACCGCGGCGAGCCTGATCAGCCATCCGCTCTTTCTCCGCCAAGGCTACACCGTTGATCACCCCGAACGAGTGGAACGCAACGGCGTGGCCTTCGACCGCTACCGCATGAGCAAGCGGCTGTGACGCCGCGGACGTGACGCGGTTGACGCGGCTTACTTTAGCAGCTCGGTGAGTTTGTCCTGAATCGCATCGGCCCAGATCTTATAACCAGCGGGGCTCAGGTGCAGGAGGTCAGGCATGATGTCACGGGTAAGCGTGCCGTCTGGCTGCAAAAATTTGGGTCCGATATCCAGGAAGAAGACTTTCTGACCGTCATCGAGCTTCGCGATGATTTCGTTGATCTGACCGATCTTCACGCGGGCGGGATTGTCGGATTTTTCGGCACGCGGAAAAACCGCCAGCAGTAGAATCTTTGTCTTCGGCGTAAGGGTTTGAATTTCCTTCACGATGGCTTCGACGCCCTCCGCGATCTGCGGAGCCGTATCGGAGCCGGTGTTATTGGTGCCGATCATGAGCACGACGGCCTTCGGCGTAATGCCGGCAAAATTACCATTCTGCACGCGCCAGAGCACATGCTGCGTGCGGTCGCCACCGATGCCGAAATTGGCCGCCTTGAGCGGCGTGTAACGCTCGGCCCAGATCGTCTTACCGGCTCCGCCCCAGCCTGCGGTAATGGAGTCACCGAGAAAGACCACGTCTACATCGCCCTTTTTGGCGCGCGCATTAAAGCCCTCGTGCTGGACCATCCAATCATTGCGCGGCACTGGGTTGGTCGCGGGATTGGCGGCAGGCTGGGCGCTCAGCGCCACACAGCCTAACAGACTCAGGAGAACACAAGGAACCAGACGGGTGAGGGGTTTCATCATCGTCGATTCAATGCACGCCCGACGATGGCCTCAAATTCAATTTAACGACCCTTCATTTATAAAATCACTCGGCCGGCATCGCCCGATAAGCCACGCGATGGAATACCGTGGGGCTCTTCCACGCACACAAACCCAGTCCGATGCCTGCGCCCGTTTCCCACAAAACCGTGCTGTCGAAGCGCCGGCCCGTCAGGTCCCACGTCATGCGCGGCTCGCCATTCCACGTCGCCGACACACGTGAACCGCGCACCTGCAGAATGACTTGTTGTTTTTCTCCATTCTTGAGCTTCGCCGGAAAAAACTGTCCGTGACCACGCATATCCTGGCCGTTGATACGCTGCACTCCGCCGATACCGAGGTCCCAAGCATCGAGTTCAAACACGCCTTCACCGGCAAGCGTCGGCAAAAACACTCCGATCGAATTTCTGCCTGATGTGCGCGTGAACTCCACGGCGACATCGTAGTTTTCCGCCACCTGCACCGGCAGGCGCAGCACGCAGATATCATTGCCCGCGACCAATTCTTTGCCGCGCATGCTCCATGTGCCGCGCAAGGCGTCCCGCGCCGGTCGCACCTCGCCGAGCAACCACGTCCACGGAACCGGCGTCTCCGTTTTTGCATCCGTCTTTTTCGCGGCCATGGGCACCATCGCCACAGGATTTGATTCAACCACCTCTGGCCCGGTCATCGATGCTTCTGGCATTACCGGAACCTCCGGCGCTGGAGCAGCTGGCGCAGATTTTCCCTCGGCCACGACCACCGGTTCAACCACCGCCGGAAGCAACGATGGTGTTTCCAGCTTGGGTATTTGATTTTCGACTACGCTAGCAGGCTCAACGGGTTGATCCACCTGCACCCATGCCCACGCAGCGGCACTCGCCGCCACCACAAGCAGGATTCCACTCAACCATAGTCGTTTTGACTTTGGTTTCACACCGGCAATCACCGAAAGTTTTCGCGCAAATTCCCCGGCTTTCGCCGGACGCATTCCCACCTCATTGGACATCGCCGCATCGATCAATGCGTCCACCGCCACCGGTGTATCCGTGAACCGCGAAGGTCGCGGGTAAGCGCCCTTGGGCACGCGGCCCGTGAGCATTTGATACGTCATCACTCCGAGCGCATATACATCGGTCGCCGCGGTCACCGGCTCGCCCGGCGTCATCTGCTCAGGCGACATATAATCCAACGTGCCGAAAATCATTCCGGTCATCGTAAGCGATGTCGTGAAGCCCTGTCCTTGCGCTTGCGCCAGTCCAAAATCCGCCAGCGCCAGCCGGCCATCGGCCCTCACCAACACATTGGCCGGCTTTAGGTCACGGTGCACGATCCCCCGCGCGTGAGCCGCATCCAGTGCCGAGGCGATCTGCGCAACCCAGTCTTGCACAACCGCCACCGGGTGCGGTTTCCCTGACAACAATTGTGCGAGATCTCCGCCCTCCGCCCACTCCGTTACCAGGTAAAGCGTGCCATCGGCTAATGCTCCAAAATCAAAAATCTGCAGCACATGCGGATGATTGAGACCCGATAAAACCCTCGCCTCCCGCTCGAAACGCTCCCGGGCCATAGGGTCCGGCGTCGCCTCGGGTGGCATTATTTTCACAGCCACCGTGCGCCCGAGACGGATCTGCTCCGCGCGATAAACGGCCCCCATTCCACCGCGCCCCGCGAGCGAGATCACCCGCAGGCCCGGAAATAAATCCGCCAGCAACGCCGCATCCGGAGTCTGCCACGCCGGCGGTCGCGCCCCGGTCAAACCCAGTCCGCGTGCCAGTAAATCCGCCGTCGGATCAGACGGCGGGGTTTTCTCGTCGCTCATCGCCCGCCCTCCTTGAGCGCCACCGCGAGCTCCCGCAACTCCGCCTCCACATCCCCGCCTTCGGGCAGCGTATCCGCCACCACTTCACGCAACGCTTCGGAGAAGCGTTTGCGCAACCGGTGCACGGCCACCCGGCGAGCACCCGATGACAGGCCTGCCTCAGTTGTAGTTGAAATTTCACTACTTTCCGGTTCTTCCAAAGCTTCGCTTTTCAGCGCGACGAACACATCCCGCTTTCCTTCGGCGGCGTAACGCGCATCGAGCCGCGCCATGGCCTGCGCGATGAGCGCCTTCGCCCATTGCCGTTCGTAGGCCGCATCCGGCGCCGCCCCCGATTCTTCCACGCGTAGCCACTCAGCCTCGGCCTGTGAGAAATCGATCTCCGCCCAACCTCCCTCCGGCCGGCGACGAGCCGCGCCTTCACGGGCCGCACGATCAATCAAATGATGTTTCATCGCTGTGAGCAGAAAGCTCCTGAGCTTCCCTTCCTCCGCAGACGCACGCTGAAATAATTCCCGGCGCAGTGCGGTCGCGAAAAATTCCTGCACGGCATCTTCCGCATCAGCCCGCGTGAGCCGCCGCCCCCGGACGTAGGCATACAGCGGACGCCAGTAAACCCGGCACAATTGATCCAGAGCCACACCCACCGCGCGTTCGTCAGCTCCGCGACATTTACGGACGAGGGACCAGCTTGTTGGCGGAAACCCCCATACGGTTTGCGGATCAAGCGTCATATTGTCGGAATAAGATCGTTTCAATCGAGCGGACTAAGGCAACACCGGGCCGCTCGTCCCTGATCACAGAAAAGATTTCGCGCACCGGTAACATCCGCCGGCCGTTCCCGTAGCAGGAGATGCATATGAGCCGTTTTTTTATCGCCCTCCTCGTCGGTCTCCTCCTGATGGCCGCCCTTTCGACTTACGCCCGTGCGCAGGTCTTGGTAAGTGACTACAACCTCGCCCGTATTCTCCGTTATGATGCCGACGGATCCAATCCGACTGTCCTCATCTCTCCGGCCAGCGGCGGACTCGACCAGCCCCACCGCGCCCGCATCGGCCCTGATGGATTGCTCTACGTTGCGAGCGCCGGTTCTGATCAAATCCTGCGATACAATGCGGACAGCGGTGCCTTCATCGATGTCTTTGCCGGCTCCGAAACCGGTCTGGATTACCCCGTCGATTTTCTTTTCCGCCCTGACGGCTATCTCTACGTTTCAAGCCAGTCCAGCAACGCCATCATCCGCTACAACGCCACCACGGGCGCGCTCGACACCGGTTGGATCGCACAGGACGCAAGTATCTCCGCCCCGTCTGGAATCGCGTTCGACAACGCCGGCAATCTCTACGTCTCCGGCCGTTTCAGCTACAACCTCGCGCGCTTCGACGCCGCCACCGGCACGCACCAACTGACGTTTGGCGACGTGCCTTTTGCACTCGGCCTCGCGCTTCTGCCCGACGGACGCCTCCTCGTCGCCTCGGGTTACGGCAATACCGTCGAAACCTTCGCCAACCCTGATTCCGCAGCGCCCGTTCAATCCACACTCGTCACCGGTCTTGATTTTCCGGTCGGCATCGAGATCGACCCGCTCACCGGCGAACTGCTGGTGGCCAACTACGGCGACGGCTCGATCTCACGTCACGCCCTCGCCGATGGATCATCGCTCGCCGACTTCGCCGACGGCGGCCTGCTCAGCGGTCCCAACTATTTCACGATCCTCACTACCGCCGCTGTCCCCGAGCCGTCCACGACCGCCGCCCTGTTCGGCGGCGTTACGCTCCTCGCCACCTTCCTTCTGCGCCGCCGTTCCACCTGAACAACACCATCCTCATGAACACACGCCTCCTCGTCACTTCGCTCGTAGTTGCCATCGCGCTTCCCGCCGCCCACTCCGAACAGCTCACCGTCCAAAACGCCGGTTTCGAAACACTCTTCCTCGCCAACAATACGTTCAACGTCTCCTCGCCCGGTCCCGCCGGCTGGAGCGCGTATGGCTCGATCAACCACAATAACCGCTCCATCGGCGCGCTAAATCCCACGGGATCGACGCTATACTCGGGCGGCGCACCCGAAGGCCGCAACGTCGGCGTCGTGTTCCTCATGGACAACGCCAACAACCAATCCCAATTCGCTAGCATCGAGTCCGGCTTGGTGCAGACGCTCTCCGCGACGTTGCTGACCAACACGCGCTACACACTCACGGTCGAAGTGGGCAACATGGCCCCCGACGCCACACCCAATAACAATGCCTTCGCCTTCACCGGATTCCCTGGCTACCGCATCGATCTGCTCGCCGGCGGCCAAGTCATCGCGTCCGACAACAACAGCCTGCTCCCTGCTGAAGGAACGTTCCTCACGTCGCAGTTTTCCCTCTCCATCGGCGCGAGCCACGTCCTCGCCGGCCAAGCCCTCGGCATCCGCCTGGTGAACCTCAACGCCGGCCCCGGCATCGAAGTGAACTTCGACAACGTCCGCCTCGACGCCACCGCCATCCCCGAACCCGCCACGGTCACGAGTTTGCTCGGCGCCGCGACCTTGATGATGGCTTTTTTTCGCCGGCGCGGACGGTGACGTTCGCAAAAAACCGCGCCCCTTTCGAGGCGCGGTTTTTCAAGACCTGGTTACGACTGAAACAATCTTCAGGCCGTCACCGGAATCTTCGTGGCGTCGAAGCTATAGACGGCCTTCGGCGTGTCGGCGGTCGGAGGGAACGGCACCACTTTCCAGAACTTCGAAACCGTCTTGTCCCAGTTTTCCACGAGCGACTGTGCGTGCGGGCTCGCGGTGATTTTGAAGTGCGCCTGGATGAGCTTCTTCAGGCTGTCGATTTCCTCCTGGGCGCTCAAACGCTCGAGGCCGATCATCGCGGGATTGATGTTGGATTCGAACGAATCCTTCGCGTCGTAAACGAACGCGAGTCCGCCTGACATACCGGCGCCGAAGTTGGTGCCGGTCGGTCCGAGGACCACCACGAGGCCGCCCGTCATGTATTCGCAGCCGTGGTCACCCACGCCTTCGACCACCGCGGTCGCACCGGAATTACGAACGCCGAAGCGTTCGCCCGCGCGGCCCGCCGCGAACAGCGCGCCACCGGTCGCACCATACAAGCAGGTGTTACCAAGGATCGACTGGGCCTGCCACTGGAAGGTTTCCGACGGCTTCGGACGGATGATGATTTCGCCGCCGTTGATGCCCTTGCCGACGTAGTCGTTGGCTTCGCCGATGAGGGTGAGGCGCAGACCGTTGACGAGGAATGCACCGAACGACTGACCGGCCGAACCGGTGAAGGTAAGGTCGATCGTGCCGGGAGGCAGACCTTCGTTGCCGTGCTGGTAGGCAATCTGGCCGGAGAGCTGGGTTCCGACGTCACGGTTGACGTTGGTGACCTTGTAGCGGGCCACGAGACGGGCGGATTCGCCGAGGATGACGTCACGTGCTTCCTGAAGGATGGCTTCGTCGAGCGAGCCTTCGCCACCGAAGCGTTCGTTGCGCTCGCGGGTGTGGTAACGATCCAGTTCGCCGGACGGATCCGGATTGTGGAGGAGACCGGCGAGGGTCACGAACTTGGTCTTCGGGTTCGCGGGATCGTCGATCTGCTCGAGGAGATCCACGCGGCCGATGATGTCGTTCAAGTTGCGCGCACCGAGCTTGGCAAGGTAGTGGCGGACGTCTTCAGCAACGGCGTTGAAGAAGTTGATGATGTTTTCGGGCTTGCCGCGGAACTTGGCGCGGAGGTCTTCGCGCTGGGTGGCGACGCCGACCGGGCACGTATTCAGATGGCAAACACGGAACATCGCGCAACCGCCGGCGATGAGGGCCGCGGTGCCGAAGTTGAATTCTTCGGCGCCGAGGAGGGCGGCGATGACGATGTCACGGCCGGTCTTCATACCGCCGTCGGTGCGAAGGACGACGCGGCCGCGGAGGCCGTTCATCATCAGAACCTGGTGGGCTTCGGCGACGCCGATTTCCCAGACGGAACCGGCGTTCTTGATGGAGGCGAGCGGCGAAGCGCCGGTGCCGCCGTCGTGGCCGGACACGAGGATGACGTCGGCGTATGCCTTGGCCACGCCGGCGGCGACGGTGCCGACGCCGGAGGAGGACACGAGCTTCACACAGACCTTCGCGCGCGGGTTCACTTCCTTCAAATCGAAGATCAGCTGGGCCAAGTCTTCGATCGAGTAGATGTCGTGGTGCGGAGGCGGCGAAATCAGGGTGACGCCGGGGACGCTGTAGCGGAGACGCGCGATGAGCGGCGTGACCTTGGCGCCGGGCAGCTGTCCGCCTTCGCCGGGCTTCGCGCCCTGGGCCATCTTGATTTCGATTTCCTTGGCGGAGGACAGATACGCGGCGGTGACACCGAAGCGGCCGGAGGCGACCTGCTTGATCGCGGAGTTGGCGTTGTCGCCGTTCTCGCGGACGTTGAAACGATCGGGATCTTCGCCGCCTTCGCCGGAGTTCGACTTGCCGCCGATGCGGTTCATCGCAATCGCGAGAGCTTCGTGCATCTCGGGCGAGAGCGCTCCGAGGGACATGCCGGCCGTGGTGAAACGCTTGCGGATATCCTCGATGCCCTCGACCTCGTCGATCGCGACGGGCTTGGCTCCGTCAAAGCGGATCTTAAGTAGGTCTTTGATGGATACAGGCTGGTGGTCGTCGGACTGGGTCTTCCAGTCCTGGTAGGATTCGGCGGTGCCGGTGCCGGCGCGAACGAACTTGTTCATCGCGGACACGACCTTGGGATTCCAACCGTGGAACTCGCCCTCGCCCTTCTTGTTGACGCGGTAGTAACCCTCGTTGCCGAGGGTCGGGTCGCCGGCCGGTGCATCCGCAGCGGGAGCGGCGTAGGCCTTGGCGTGGCGGCGGAGCGCCTCTTCGGCGATCTGCGCGTAACCAATGCCGCCGATGGGCGACGGGGTGCCGGTGAAGTTTTCCTCGATGACCTTGTGCGAAATACCGAGGGCTTCGAACATCTGCGCACCGCGATAGCTGAGCAGCGTGGAGATGCCCATCTTGGCCATGATCTTGAGCAGGCCGGCGTCGATCGCGGTCTTGTAGTTGATGCGGGCTTGCTCGGCGGTGACCGGTTTGGCGGTCTTGCCGGAGGCAGCGAGCGTGGCGACGACGTCGAGCGCGAGGTAGGGGTTGACGGCGTTGACGCCGAAACCGAGCAACGTGGCGATGTGGTGAACGTCACGGGCTTCGCCGGTCTCGGCAACGAGGTCGCACTTGAGGCGGAGGCCGGCGCGCACGAGCTGTTGGTTGACCGCACCGACGGCGAGAAGCATCGGGATGGCGACCTGGTCAGCAGTGGCTCCCTTGTCGGAAATGATCAGGACCTTGGCGTTATCCTTCTCAACCGCGGCCTGGGCGCGCGAGGCGAGATCTTTAAGCGCGGCTTCGAGGCCGTCAGGACCCTTGACTGCATCGAAAAATCCGCTGACGCGCACGACGCGATTCTGGAGGAACGCGACGTCGAAGAGCGCGGCGACTTCGTAATCGAAAAGGACGGGCGAATCGAGTTCGACGAAGCCGGTGGTCTTCGGGAATTCCTCGAAAAGACCAAGGCGACCCCCGAGGTAACCCGTGAGCGACATAACTGCTTTTTCGCGGATGGAGTCGATCGGAGGATTGGTGACCTGCGCGAAGAGCTGCTTGAAGTAGGTGTAGAGCAGACGCGGGCGGCGCGAGAGAACGGCGAGCGGCGTGTCGTCGCCCATCGAACCGGTCGGCTCAAGGCCTTCGGCGAGAGGAGCGAGCACGAGTTCGGTTTCGTCGTTGTCGCAGCCGAACGCGATCTGGGTCGCGATCGAAGGTGCCACCGGCTCGGCCGCGGCGGGGACCTGCGCGGTCTTGTGCAGATTGATGAGATGCTCTTCGCACCACTGGTTGAAGTGGGGATCCGCGGTGAACTGAGCCTTCACCTCTTCGTCGCGGTGGAACTTATGCGTGACGAGGTCGAGCGCGAGCATGCGGCCGGGTCCGAGACGACCGGCTTCAACCACCTTGCCCGGGAAGTCGTGCACGAGGCCGGCTTCGGAGGCCAAGATGAAGTAACCGTCGTCGAAAATCTTGTAACGGGCGGGGCGGAGGCCATTGCGGTCGAGGGCGGCTCCGATGGTGCGGCCGTCCGTGAAGACGACGGCGGCGGGACCATCCCACGGCTCCATCATACAGGCGTGGTAGCGGAAGAAGGCCTTGGTCTCGGGGGAGAGCTTTTTGTCTTTTTCCCAAGCCGGCGGCATCATGATCATCGCGGCGTTGAGCGGATTGCGTCCGCCGAGCGTGATGAGCTGGAGGGCGTTGTCGAAAGTCGCGGAGTCGGACATGCCGGGCTGCACGAGCGGCTTGAGATCCTGGAAACGCTCGCCCCAGACGCCGTAGGCGGTGGAGTTTTCGCGGGCGCGCATGAGGTTGCGGTTACCGCGGATGGTGTTGATTTCACCGTTGTGCGCCATCATGCGGAACGGATGAGCCAAGTGCCACGTGGGGAACGTGTTGGTCGAATAACGCTGGTGGAAGATCGCGAACGCGGTGGTGAACTTCGGCGACTTGAGATCGACGAAGTATTTGCGGATCTGGCTGGGGGTGAGCAGGCCCTTGTAAACGATGGTGCGCGAGGAGAACGAGCAGATGTAGAAGCCAGGGATGTTGGCCTCGATGACCTGTTTCTCGGCGGAGTTCTGCGCGAGGAAGAGCTTGCGCTCGAATTCGTCGTCAGTCGTCTCATCTTTACGGGCAACAAGGGCTTGCACGATGAGCGGCTGGGTATCGAGGGCCTTGCGACCGAGGCAGGAGGAATCCGTGGGGACATCGCGCCAGCCGAGCCAGGCGAGACCTTCTTTTTTGACGGCGGCCTCGACGATCTTCTTGGCGTGGGCCTGGGCGTAATCATCGCCCTTGGGCAGGAAAATCATACCGACGCCGAGGTCGGAGTCCTTGAAGAGAGGCTTCTTTTTCTCGGCGAGGTAGTCCTTGAAGAGCTCGACGGGGAGCTGCGTGAGGATGCCGGCGCCGTCACCCGTGACCGCATCGGCGTCGATGGCGCCGCGGTGGGCCAAGGCCTTCAACGCGGCGATCGCGCGGTTGAGGACGTCATAGGAACGTTCGCCCGTGAGTTTGGCAATGAACCCGACGCCGCAGGCATCGTGTTCTTGTTCAGGGGAGTAGAGCGGTGACGGAATGATCTTGGCCATGTGAAAAGGAGAGGTCGGAAGGTCGGGAGGACTGCGAGTCAGGAGGTCGGCGGGCGAAAGGTCGAAGGCGGATTTGGAGCAAAAGAAAGGCCGGTCACGCGTTGGCGAGAGCCGGCCCAAGAAGTTGCTTTGGCGCCCTCGAATCAGAAGAAACGAATCGTTTTAGTGGCCATTTTGGCGTGCTCTTCATCAGAGCAGCCGGCGTTGGTGGCCGCATCCACCGGACGGTCGGTGGGTTTAACCAAATCGTTGGAGAGAAGATAGTTTTCAACTTCTTCGCCGGAGATATCGGCCAGCATGACGCCGTCGATTTCGACGCAGGGAGAAAGCGGCTGGCCGGACTTCTGAACCATCTCCGCGTAGTTGTTACGGTTGTTGATGATATCGATGTCTTCGAACGGCAGGCTATACTTGCGCATGATCGTGCGAACTCCGTTGGACCAGCCGCAGGACGGCTTGAGATAGGCTTTGATTTTCATGCGTTGAACAAATGTGAGACGAAAAACGTAGCAACTTATAGAAAGCGATTATGGACGATCAAGCGAAAGGTTGCCCTTTTTAAGCATTTTGCGGGCCGAAGCGCCCTACCTGCCCTCTCCGTGCCCTGCGCGATTGCAACTTCACCCCGCTCCGCTCCACTGGCTGGCGCACGATTCGCCACCTCCCGATGAAAACCATCCTCCTGCTCGTCGCCTCCAATATCTTCATGACCCTGGCCTGGTATGGTCACCTGAAGTTTAAGTTTTTGGAGGGCAAATCCCTGCTGTGGGTCATCTTGTTTTCCTGGGGTGTGGCGTTCTTTGAGTATTGCCTGATGGTCCCCGCCAACCGCGCCGGCTATATGAGCGGCACCTTCACGGGCTACCAACTCAAGATCATCCAAGAGGCCATCACTCTCAGCGTCTTCGTCGTCTTCGCCTGGTTGGTTCTTAAAGAGAAGCTCACGTGGAACTACGCCGTGAGTTTCGCGCTGATTGTCGGTGCCATCTACTTTGCCACCGCCTTCAAGCCGGCCGCCGCTGCAGCCGCCACCGTGACCGGCGGACACTGAGGTCTTTCCCTAGGTCGCGTAAAAATCGCGATGCTCACCACGCTTGGCTTGCTTCCGCAACCGCCCGCGCTTCACGTTGGCAGCTTCTGCAGCGGGGCGGTTGCCTCGCTTCCTAAACCATAAAATACACCCGTCAGCTTCTTCGCATCATGTCTAAAGCCGCTCCCGCCAAGACCGCCTCCACCGCCGTCGTCGCCCCCGACGCCTCCGCCCGCAAAAACGTCGAACTCGCGCTCAGCGCCATCACCAAACAGTTCGGCGAAGGCTCGATCATGCGCCTGGGTGATAACAACAAACTCACCGTCGAGACCGTCTCCACCGGCTCGCTCGCCATCGATCTCACCCTCGGCGGCAAAGGCCTCCCCCGCGGCCGTATCATCGAGATCTACGGACCGGAATCCTCCGGTAAAACCACCTTCTGTTTGAGCGTCATCGCCGAGGCCCAGCGCCGCGGCGGTCTCGCCGCCTTCATCGACGTCGAACACGCGCTCGACCCGAAATACGCCCGCGTCGTCGGCGTGAAGATTGACGACCTCCTCGTCTCCCAGCCCGACTCCGGCGAAGACGCGCTCAACATCACCGAGACGCTCATCCGCTCCAACGCGATCGACGTCATCGTCATCGACTCCGTGGCCGCCTTGATCACCAAGGCCGAACTCGACGGCCAGATGGGCGATATGACCATGGGCAGCCAGGCCCGCCTGATGTCGCAAGCCATGCGCCGCCTCACCGCCGTCGTCAGCAAGACGAAGTGCATTTGTATTTTCACGAATCAGATTCGTGAAAAGATCGGCGTCATGTTCGGCAGCCCTGAAACCACCTCCGGTGGTCGCGCACTGAAGTTCTTCTCCTCGATCCGCATCGACATCCGCCGCAAGGACCAGATCAAGACCCCGGACGGCAAGGTCATCGGCAATCGCACCAAGCTGAAGGTCGTCAAAAACAAGATCGCACCTCCCTTCACCGAGTGTGAATTCGACATCATGTATGACGAAGGCATCTCCGCCTCCGGCTCCATCATCGACCTCGGCATTGAGCACAAGATCCTGGAGAAAAAAGGCGCCTGGATTTCCTACGAGGGCAACCTCATCGGCCAGGGTCGCGATGCCGCCAAGCAGGCCGTGCGCGACAAGCCCGAGCTGGCTGCCAAGCTCACCAAGGCGATCATGGAAAAGGTCACCGTGACCGGCGGCACCGCCGTCACCGGTTCCGAACCCGCCGAATAATCCCGCCTCACGTTTCACCGGCGTAGTGTAATTTCAACTACACCCGTCTTTCAGTCTCCGGCCTCCCAAAGAGGCCGGACCGGGAGCCAAAACTCCCGGTTTTTTTTGGCCTTTTACCTCCGCTTCACACATTCAAATCAGTTTCCTTATCTTATGAAATCAGTCCGTCGTTTCTCACTCATCAGCCTGGGCGCGCTCATGCTCGTCACCGCGCTTTGCTTCAACACCGCGTGCAGTCCCAAGGCCAAAACCCAGCCCGAGCCGTTCACCGCGAAGCTCACTGAAATCGAAGGCGTGCAGGCTGTATATACCCTTCGCCACCCGAAGCTCATCAGCAACGAACTCGACAAGCTCATGGTCGAAGTCCCCGAGGCCGCCCTCCTGCGCATGGGCCTCATGCAGCTCACCGCGTTCGGCTATCCCGAGTTTTCCGAAATCGAGGCCGGCTCCAACATCGGCGTCGTCATGCTCGACGTGAACGCCGACGAACTGAAAACCGCGCAGCCCACGCTCGTCGCTTTTGCCAAACTCAAGGAGGGCGGTAAAATCTGGTCTCTCCTTTCGCAAAGCGGCCTCGCTCTGCAGAAACACGGCGAGTGGATCTGGATCGCGAAGGACGCTTCGTCCTTTGACAAAATCAAATCCGCCGAGGCGATCACCACCTTCATCGCTCAGCCGCAAACCGAGGAAATTCGCGTGTGGGGCCGCGTCTCCCCAGCCCTGCTTGCCGCCGCCAAAAACGCGATCTTCCCGCAGCTGGAAACCAAGCTCGCGAGCCGCACGCCTGCCGAACAAAAAGCCGCGCTCGATTACGCCAACGTGCTCTGGGGCTATCTCGCCCAACTTCACTCGGGCGGTGGCTCCTTTGATCTCAACGACCAGGGCCTCTCTTTAAGTTATTACGGTCAATTTCTCCCCGACAGCGCGACCGGCCGATTCCTCCGCTACGCCCAAAGCCCCTCGCCCAAGATCGCTGAATCCATTCCCGCTGACGGCCTGTTCAGTGTTGTCGTGCGCCAAAACATGCATGGCCAGATCGAATTCGTAACCGGTCTTCTCGATACGTTGAGCGCCGTGCCCTACCCCTCCGGTTCGGAAGCACTCAAGTCCGCCAAAGCCGCCTACCTTTCCCTTTCAGAACACAACGACGGCGGCGCGGTCATCTCGATGAACATGTCTCTGCCAAAAGGAACTCAAGCGCCTGAACTCGACATGCTCGGCGTCAACACCGGCAAATTCACCGAGGCCGAAATCAACGCTGCCTATAAAAACATGATGGGCCTCTCCAAGGAATTCACCAACACGATGCTGCTCGCTGCCTCATCTCTCAATCCCGCCACGCCCGCCCCCGGGATTCAGCAAGAACTGACCGAAAATGCGCTGACCATCGATGGCACCAAATTCGGCTCCATTGTCACCACGACCACGATGTCGGTCGGCGGAAAAGACCAGGTCACCAAGACCACTCAATACTACGGCGTCGTGGGCGGTAACCTCGTTTATGCATCCAGCGAAGCGAGCCTCCGTGCCAAACTTCCCGCCATCGCCGCCAAGCGTCCGGTGGATCATCCCATCAAGCTCACGCTCCAAAACGATGAAGTGGCCGTGATGGCCATTCACGGCGAAAAGATCGTCGATACCGTCGTTGCAGGCGCATCATTTGATGCCGCCGACACCGATATTCAGGCCCAGATCAAAACGCTCAAAGACGGTTATGCCGCCGGCGAGCCCGTCAAAGCCACGGTCACCGCCAGCCAAGCCAAGGCCGCCGTGACGATTTCGATTCCCTATAAATTCGTCTCCCAAAGCGTGCGACTTTTCCAATTCGCCAGCGCCTACAAGCCCACCCCGACGCAAACAAACGGTATGCCGCAACCCGCTCCCGCAGCCGCCTCCGATCAATCCGAGTAACCCTTAACCTTCGCGATAAAAATCCCGCCGCGCACACGCCGGCGGGATTTTTTATGTTCGCAGAAGCACAGCAGACATCCTGCAACTCGATGCAATTATTGCTTGGCGAAACACGGGCTGCACGCACACGCTTTTTAACACACCCCTTCCCGGCATGATCCCCTTCGCTCGATTTTTTCGCCCTCGTTTTCTTCTCGTCGCCACGCTCTTTGCCACGCCCTCACTGGTGCTCGCCCAGAATACCTGGAAGGGCCGCGACGGCGATTGGGACGAAGCCAAAAATTGGTCCAAGAACGCGCTGCCTCCGCTGAAGATCGTTCCGCCCGTCAAAAAAGCCCCTGCGAATGCCAAGCCGCCGTCCTCGGTAAAACCGTCCGCACCCACGCCCACACCAACCAAAGCCGCCGCAGCGGACATCGCGGTAAAGGCGCCCGCCTTGCCGGCCCCGACCACCCTCGCCACGCCCAACGCCGTGATCATCGGCGCAGGCACCTCAACCTGGCACGCGGATCGACAAGGCGATTTCTCGGTCGAGATTCCCGTGCTCATGACCAAGAAAGGCGGCTGGAAACAAACCGGCGGCCCTTCGTGGATCTTTGTTCGCAACGGCGGAAGCCTGACCATTACGGATGCCACCTTTGATGGCGGCACGAGTGCGAATTTTATCGTTGGCAGCGATACGCCCGGCCACGTGCTCATGAACGGCGCCGACTCCGTGCTCACGCTTCCCGCCGGCGAACTCAAACTTCGCCGCAACGCCACTTTCACACTTCAGGCCGGCAACGTATTCGCCGAACTCGTCTCGTTCGACGACGCAGCCGAAGGCACTCATGGCGTTCTCACGCTCGCCGGCGGCACGCTCACCCTCTCAGGCAATGCCTATGGTGGCGTCTATGGCGGCGGCGAACACCACTACATTAACTTCCCCCCCGGCTCGAAAGCCGTGATCCTGCTGACGGCCATCGAAAGCGACGCGGCTTACGAACAACTCGAAAAAGGCGGCATCCGGTTCAACAACCGCATCGATCTAAACGCCTTCAAAATAGAACCCCGTGAAGGCAGCGGCACCAAGATCACTCTCGATCCCGCCGCCAAACCCTGAGTTTTTCCGAGCCCAGCTCGCGGCTGACGAATATCCCGTCGGGACCCGGGCACCCGTGTTTATTTGCGCTTTGGTGCGCCGCCGTTTTCCGTGAACGGCATGTCCCGACCGACCGACACCATCGCCGCCTTGGCTACACCCGTGGGCACGTCCGCCATCGCGGTCGTGCGCGTGAGCGGTCCCGACTGCGCTTCACTCGCCCAAGGTCTCTTCGGTCCCGTCCCCCTGCCCCCGCGCGTCGCCCGCCACACCGACTACCGCAATCTTCAGGGCGCCGTTTTGGACGATGTGCTCGCTACGTTTTATCAAGCCCCACGGTCGTATACAGGCGAAGATTCGCTGGAAATCGCCCTTCATGGAAATCCATTTATCGCGCAATCTATTCTAAATGACCTGCTTGCGAGAGGAATTCGCCTCGCCGAAGCGGGCGAGTTTACGCAACGCGCTTTTCTATGCGGAAAAATGGATCTATCTCAGGCCGAGGCTGTTATGGATTTAATTCACGCGCGCAGCGAACGCGCCCTCGCCGCGGCCAACCAACAGCTCCGGGGAAGCCTCGGACGCCACCTCAGCGAGCTCACCGAAGGCCTCCTGCTCGTCCTCGCGCGCATCGAAGCCTACATCGATTTCCCCGACGAAGATCTCCCCGCTGAAGATCGCCGAATCGTCGTGAAAGAATTGGACACCGTTCTACATGGAACAGCCCGCCTTCTGGCCACCCATCACTACGGCGAACTCCTGCGCGATGGCATCAAAACCGTAATTATCGGCGAGCCCAACGCAGGCAAGAGCAGCCTCCTCAACCGGCTCATTGGCCGCGATCGCGCGCTTGTCAGCCCCGAACCGGGCACTACGCGCGACTTCATTGAGGAGCGCATTATCCTCGGACCCCATTGCCTGCGCCTGATCGACACCGCCGGCCTTAACCCCTCCCCCGCCGCGTTGGAAAAGCTTGGCATGGACAAGACCCTCGAGCGCGCCGCCGAAGCAGATCTTTTCCTCTGGGTCCTTGATGCCACCCGCCCTATTCCCGCCCTGCCCGACTCGGTTTCTTCACGCCTCACCCCCGCGAACACCCTCGTGCTCCTCAACAAAGCCGACCTGCTCGCCGAGTCTACCCCCCTGCCCTTCACGGCACTTCCCAGCCTCTCAATTTCAGCTCTCACCGGCGACGGAATCACCTCCCTCGGTGATCATATCACCCGCCTGGCCGATGCGTTCCGCTTCGACCAAGGCGACGAGATCATCGCCATCAATGCCCGCCACGCCGACGCCCTGCGGCGCGCCACCGAATGCTTAAATACCGCCCGCGACAAAGTCGCGAACAGCGGCCCGACCGAGCTCCTCGCCAGCGACCTCCGCGGCGCCCTCGACGCGTTTGGTGAGATCGCCGGTAAAATCGACAACGAGCGCATGCTCGACCACCTCTTTAAGACCTTCTGCATCGGCAAATGATCTATAACCAAGCTCCTTTCGACGTTATCATCTGTGGTGCCGGCCATGCCGGTTGCGAAGCAGCGCTCGCCGCCGCCCGCATGGGAGCCTCCACCCTGCTCCTCACCGGCAACATCGATACGATTGCCCAGATGAGCTGCAATCCGGCCATCGGCGGCCAAGCCAAGGGTCAAATGGTCCGTGAAATCGACGCCTTGGGCGGCGAAATGGGCCTCAATACTGACGTTACCGCGATCCAGTTCCGCCTGCTCAACGAATCCAAAGGCCCCGCCGTCCAGTCTCCGCGTGCCCAGTGCGACAAGAAGGCCTATCAATTCCGCCTCAAACACACCCTGGAGCTTCAACCCAACCTCCAAGTCTTTCAGGCCACCGTCACCGGACTGGTCTTTACGGGCCAGAAAGTCACCGGCGTCCGCACCAATCTCGACATCGAGTTTCATGGCCTGACCGTCGTCGTGACCACCGGCACTTTCCTGCGTGGCCTCATGCACATTGGCCAGAACAAGAACGAAGGTGGCCGACTCGGCGATTTTAGTGCGAAAACCCTGTCCGCCAGCTTCCTCGAAGCTGGTATCGAGCTTCGCCGCCTCAAAACCGGCACCCCGCCCCGCCTCCTCGGCCGCACCATTGACTTCTCCAAGATGGAAGAACAACGCGGCGACACCTCGCCGACTCGATTCGCGTTCTACGACAGCCGCGACCCCGAAGATCTGTTCCACGTGGAACAGACGGGCGAAACCCGCATCGGCTGGTCCGCCACCACTAACCAAGTTTCGTGCTGGATGACCCACACAACTGCCGAAACCGGCCAGCTCGTGCGCGACAATCTCCACAAGTCGGCCATGTATTCCGGCGAGATCGAGGGCGTCGGCCCGCGTTACTGTCCGTCGATCGAGGACAAATTTGTCCGTTTCGCAGACAAACCCCGCCATTTACTCTTTCTCGAACCCGAGGGCCGCTCGACCAACGAATACTACGTCAACGGACTCTCCACATCGCTGCCGTTCGATATTCAGCTCCAAATGGTCCATAGCGTGCCCGGCTTGGAGAAGGCCCAGCTCCTGCGCCCAGCTTACGCCGTCGAATACGACTTCGCGCCGCCGACCCAGCTTTACCCGTCGCTCGAATCCAAGAAGGTCGAAAACCTGTTTTTCGCCGGCCAGATCAACGGAACCTCCGGCTACGAAGAAGCCGCCTCCCAAGGCTTGCTCGCCGGCGTCAACGCCGTGAACAAAGTCCGCGGGCAATCACCGCTCATCATCGGCCGTCACGAGGGTTACATCGGCGTCCTGATCGACGATCTCGTGACCAAGGGCACCAACGAGCCTTACCGCATGTTCACCAGCCGCGCCGAATACCGGCTGCTGTTCACGCATGGCAGCGCCGAGCTGCGGCTTCAGCATCACGCGAAAGCCCACGGACTCGTTTCATCGACACGGCTGGCCCGCATGGAGGACTCCAAGCGTCAGACCGAGCACTGGATCAATTTCCTCGAAACCTCCAAAGCACCGGCAGGGCAGGGGACCTTCGGCGATTCCATCCGTCGCGCGGTGACCGGACCCTTGCAATCCATGCCAGCATTGCCTGCCGATTTCCTAGCCCAGCCTGAAGGCCTGCGCCAGGAAGTCCTCTATCGCGTCAGCCACCAAGGTTACCTGTCCCGTGAAGAGCGTCAGATCGCCAAGCTTAGCGAGATCGAAAAAATCAAAATCCCCCCGCATATCGACTTCCTACAAGTCCGCGGCCTGCGCAAGGAAAGCGCCCAGAAACTCGCCGAAATCCGGCCCTACACCTTGGGCCAAGCGAGCCGCATCAGTGGTGTTAACCCCGCCGACATTAGCATCTTAATGATTCTTATCGAAGCGGGCAGGGGAGGGCGATAGACCTTAAGCTGACGACAACAGGCAGATTCCGTCATTCCGGTGTCGCTGTAACATTTGTGAAACGGAACCTAAATCCACTAGGAGCCAACGCCTACATCGGCTATTGTTACGATTATGGCAGACGTTAAACCGAAAAAAATCCTCGTGGTGGACGACGAATCCGACGTGTCCGCGCTCGTCGCGTATAGCCTCAAGGCCAAGGGCTTTGAGGTCGCCGTCGTCAATGATCCCAACGCCAGCATCGGCACCGCCCGCACCTTTCTGCCCGACCTCGTCATCCTCGATGTCATGATGCCCGACCTCAATGGCATCCAGATCTGTCGGATGCTCCGTGCGGACCCCAAACTTAAAAAAGTCCCCGTCATCTTCCTCACCGCCAAAGCCGAGGAAAATGACCGCGTCCAAGGCCTGGAAACCGGCGCCGATGATTACATCTGCAAGCCATTTAGCACCAAGGAATTAGTTCTTCGTGTGCAGACCATTCTACGCCGCCTTTCAGAAGGCGCACCCGAGGAGCCCAAGCGCCTCCAAGTCGGCGAAATCGTCGTCGATACCGAGCGGCACGAAGTTCAGATCCACGGCCAGCCCGTCGAACTCACCGCCACCGAGTTCAACCTTCTCAAGCTTCTCATGGAACGCCGCGGACGCGTGCAAACCCGCGAACATCTCTTGCTCAACGTCTGGAATTACGAGACCGAGATCGAGACGCGCACCGTCGATACGCACGTCCGCCGCCTGCGCGAGAAGCTCGGCACCGAGGCCGACTGGATCGAGACCATCCGCGGCGTCGGTTACCGCATGGCGGAAAAACGCGCCCAAGAAGCCTGAACTCACCAGAGTTGACCCTCCGGTCGCCCGCAGCCAAATCCCTCTGGCTGCCGCACGCATCCGCGCATGTTTATCTTCCTTACGATCGCCCTGACCATCGCGCTGGGTATCACCTTGTTAAAAGCCCTGTCGCATCGGCGGGCCGTGAGCGCCCTACAACAGGCGATCTTCCGTAAACAGCTGTTGCTCAGCGAAGATCTGCCCGGCGCCGCCGGCCCCGCGTGGGAACGCCTGCGCCTCGCGAGCAACGAACTGATCACCGAGGTCGGCCAGTTGCAGCAACAACGCACCGGCCAGCTCGCCCAACTTGAAGCCACGCTGGGCAGTTTGCAGGAGGCCGTTCTCATAGTCGATGCGAGCAACTACATCCTGCTCGCCAACAAAGCCCTCCAGGCGATCTCCCCGCGCGCTTCGAACCAGATCATTGGCCACCGCCTCGAGCTGGTTCTGCACAGTGTCGCCTTCCTCACCTACGTGGAATCCGTCCGGCTCGGCAAAGCCCAGCCCCAGCAAGAAGTCGAATTCTCCGAAGACGGCCACACGACATGGCTGGAAGTCACCGGCACAACCATTCAAAGCCAGGGCAACTCGCGCGGGCCCTGGACGCTCTTCGTGCTCCACGACATCACCAAGCAGAAGAAACTCGAATCCATCCGCAAGGATTTCGTGGCCAACGTCTCCCACGAGTTACGCACCCCGCTCAGCGTGATCAAAGGTTACGTCGAAACCCTCGTGGACGGCCACCACGACATCCCCGTCGACGACCGCGAGCGCTTCTTAAAAACCATCCAGCGCCACACCGAGCGCCTCAACTCCCTGCTCGAAGATCTGCTGGTGCTCTCACGCTTGGAGTCGATCAACCCCGGCCTGCATCGCGAATCCGTCAACCTGCAGACGCTGCTCACCGATATCATCGATGATTACCACGGTCGCCCCTCCGCTTCTGGCCACACCCTCGATCTCTCGGTGGACCCCGCGATCGGGCTTTTGCTGATTGATCCGCTTAAGGTCACCCAAGTCGTCGAAAACCTCCTCGACAACGCCCTCAAATACACCGGCAAAGGCTCGCGCATCGAACTCTCGGCCCGTCTGCAAGGTCTGGGCGAAATCATCGTAAGCCTGCGCGACAACGGACCCGGCATCCCCGCCGAAGATCTGCCCCACCTGTTCGAACGCTTTTACCGCGTGGATAAAGGCCGTTCGCGCGACAAGGGCGGCACCGGCCTGGGCCTCTCCATCGTTAAGCACATCGTGCAGCTCCACGGCGGACGCGTCTGGGTCGAGAGCAAGCAAGGGCAGGGGACCACGTTCCACTTCAGCCTCCCGCTACGCACCAACGGCCACGTCTGACCGGCCTTCACTGCACAGGCCGCCACTCCGCCGATTTCGCGACGGTGCTGATTCGTGATTGAGGAAGCGCAACTCCCCGCATAATTCGCTTCCCTCCATGCCGCTGGAAACCGCCCAAGCCATCACCGCCACCCGACTCGCCGAACTGCGCGCACTCCTAGCACCGCTGCTCGAAACCAAGCTGCCGCTGACTCTGGAAATCGGCAGCGGCCACGGCCATTATCTCACCGCCTACGCCCAAGCGTATCCGGAACGCTATTGTATCGGCATCGATTTGATCGGCGACCGGCTGGATCGCTCCGCCCGCAAATCCGATCGCGCAAAACTGAAGAACATCTCCTGGCTGCGCGCCGACGTCGGGGTTTTTCTGGAGGCACTCCCCGCCGAAACCCGGCTGGCGGAGATCTTTCTTTTGTTCTCAGACCCTTGGCCCAAGCGCCGGCACTGGAAAAACCGCGTGCTCCAACCGGAGTTCCTTTCACTGCTCGCGTCCAAGGCAGGGGAGGGCGCCCGCTTCTGTTTCCGCACCGATCATGCGCCTTATTTCGCTCAAGCGCAGCAATTTGTCACCGAACATGCCGACTGGAACCTCTGCCCGCAGGAGCCATGGCCTTTCGAATTGGCAACCGTCTTCCAGCAACGCGCCGAAGCCCACCAGTCGTTCATCGCCCGCCGGGCGGCGATTACACATCCGCAAGGGTGAGGTTACGATTAGCAGAATTAGCAATGCCGCGCCCGCCGTTGGCATAGCTTATTCCTCACACAACCATAAGGCCGCTTAATTTCAGGGGTTGACGACCACAAAACCGTCAGCCTACGTCTTGTCTTTTTCCATTCACGCCTTGCCCTTCCGCGCCCCCATGTCCGCAGTCAAAACCCTCGCACTTTCGACGTTGTTGCTCGCATCAGGCGCGACCGCGTTCGCCGCTGAAGGCGGACACGAGGCCGCCTCCTCCCTTAAGGAAGTCCTCGGCGTGCCCGTGACCAACAGTATCCTCACGAGCTGGGTGATCACCATCGCGATCATCCTCGTTATTCGCTGGATGGTCGGCAAACCGAAGCTGGTCCCCTCGCGCGGCCAAGCCATCGTTGAAGACGCCATCACCGGTCTTCGTGATCTCTACGAACCCATCGTCGGCAAGAAAGCCATGCCGATGGCGTTCCCTGTTCTCCTCACGCTTTTCGTGTTCATCGTTCTGCACAACTGGTCGGGCCTGCTGCCGTTTGTCGGCACGGTCGGCTGGGGCCAGACCGATGCGGCCGGACACTTCCACGTAATTACTCCGCTGATACGCCCTCACACTTCCGAGCTGAACGGCACCATCGCCCTCGCACTGGTTTCCTTCGGCGCTTGGTTCATCATCGTGATGCGTTACGCCGGTCCCGGCCTGCTCATCAAAGACCTCTTCGGCAACAAGGCCGACAAGAAGGAACTCGCCCCCGCCATGTATTGGGGCCTCTCGCTGGTCTTCATCGTCGTCGGTTTGATCGAAGTCGTTTCGATCTTCATCCGTCCGGTGACTCTTTCGATGCGTCTTTTCGGCAACGTGTTCGGCGGTGAGAACCTCCTTCACGCGATGCACTTCCTGCCGCCTTTCTATTTCCTCGAGTTGCTCGTCGGCTTCGTCCAAGGCCTCGTCTTCACCCTGCTGACCGCCGTTTACATCGGCCTCATCTGCAACCACGGCGACGACCACCACGACGAAGAACACGGTTCCGATCACGGTCACGCCAAGGAGGCGGCCCACTAAGTTTCCCACTTTGTCTGAGGGTGACCACGGGCCCACGCGCCACACCAAACGTGCACCACCGGACGCAATCCAAACCAACCAAAACCTACACACATGTTCCTCGCTGAAATCACTGGTAATATCGCTTCCGCTGCCGGCCTCATCGCCGCCGCCATCGCTGTCGGTCTCATCGGCACCAAGGCCGCTGAAGCCGTCGGTCGCAACCCCGGCGCGTCCGGCAAGATCCTCGTTCAGTCCATTCTCGGTATGGCGCTCGCTGAAGGTCTCGGCCTCCTCGCGCTGTTCCTTGCCAAGTAAGTCTTAGTATAGTGTCCCGGCTCCGCGGTGCTTACCCGCCACGGAGCCAACCCCTTTTCCCTCCTTCGTCTTTTAAGCCATGCTCTCCCTTCTTCTGGCCGCCGCCAATCCCGCCGTTGAAACCGCGCACGACGCCCATGCCCACGCTGGCACCGAGGGCGGCCTTGTTCACGACCTTGTGACCAAGTTCGGCATCGACGGCGTTAACGTCGGGATGCAGCTCCTGAGCTTCACCATCCTCGCCGTCGTCCTCTACCAGTTCGCGATCAAGCCGATCATCGCCACGATGGACGAGCGCAACGCCAAGATCGACGCCGGCCTCAAGAACGCCGAAGCCACCGCCGCCCAGCTCGCCGCCGCGCAAGCCCAGGCCGCCACCCAGCTCAAGGACGCCCAGCTCGCCGCCAACAAGATCATCGACGAGGCCCGCAAGACCGCCAAGGAACTCTCCGAGCGCGAAGCCGCCGCCTCCACCGAGCGCGCCGCCGCCCAGCTCGCCAAGGCCCAGCAGGCCATCGGTCTTGAGCACAAGAAGATGCTCGACGACGCCCGCACCGAGATCGCCCGCCTCGTCGTTGCCACGACCGAGCGCGTCCTCGCCAAGAAACTTTCCGATGCCGACCGCGCCGGATACAACGAAGCCGCCGCCCGCGAGCTCACCACCGTTTAATCACCCGTCATGGCCACCGGCAAACTCCAGATTCAGCAGCTCGCCCGCCAGCTCTTCAAACTGAGCCTCGTGGACGGCCGTCTCTCCGAAGAGCGCGTCGCCGGTGTGCTCGGCTACGTTGAGAAGAACCAGGCCGCCAACGGCCTGCCCCTCCTCAAAGCCTACCAACGGTTGGTGGCTGCCGAGATCGCCAAGGGCGTCGCCGTCGTCGAACACGCCGGCCCGGTCAGCGAGAGCACCTTCGCCGCCATCGCCGGCGCTCTTTCCCAACGTTACCACCGCCCCGTCACCACGACCGCCAAGGCCAATCCGGATCTTTTCGCCGGCCTGCGCGTGCGCATCGGTGACGATGTCTACGAGTCGTCCATCGCCAGCCAGCTGGCGACCCTTTCCCAGAGCGTCTGATTTTCTCCCTCCGAACCCTTTCTAAAAACAAAACCCATGAGCACGGTCATCGAACAAATCGAACAGCAGATCGCGAAGCTTTCCTCCAAAGCCGTCCGTAAGAACACCGGTATCATCCGCACCGTCGCCGACGGCGTTGCCAAGATCGACGGTCTCTCCGACGTCGCCTACAACGAGATGGTGCAGTTCCCCAACGGCGTGATCGGTATCGCGCTCAACCTCGGTGCCGACGAAGTCGGTGCCGTCGTCCTCGGTGACGTCTCCCAGCTCAAGGAAGGCGACGAAGTCTCCACCACCGGCAAGCTCCTCTCCGTTCCCGTCGGCATGGCCCTCCTCGGCCGCGTCGTTGACGCGCTCGGCAATCCCGTGGACGGCAAGGGCCCCCTCGGCGCCACCGAGACCTACCCCGTCGAGCGCATCGCTCCCGGCGTCATGTCCCGCAAATCGGTCAACCAGCCGCTCTTCACCGGCATTCAGGCCATCGACTCCATGATCCCGATCGGTCGCGGCCAGCGCGAACTCATCATCGGCGACCGCGGCACCGGCAAGACCACCATCGCGATCGATACCATCATCAACCAGGCCAAGATCAACAAGGTCGGCCTCGCTTCCGGCGATCCCAAGTTCCGCCCCGTTTACTCCATCTACGTCGCCGTCGGCCAGAAGAACTCCAACATCGTCCGCACCATCAACGCCCTCGAGGCGGCCGGCGCGTTTGAGTTCACCTGCATCGTCGGCGCTCCCGCCGCCGACAACGCCGCCAACCAATACATCGCCCCTTTCTCCGGTGCCGCCATCGGCGAATGGTTCATGGAAAACGGCATGGATGCCCTCATCGTTTATGATGACCTTTCCAAGCACGCCGTCGCCTACCGCCAGATCTCGCTCATCCTGAAGCGTCCCTCCGGCCGCGAAGCCTATCCCGGTGACGTGTTCTACCTGCACTCCCGCCTCCTCGAGCGCTCCGCCCGTCTTGACGGCAAGGGCTCGCTCACCGCGCTCCCCATCATCGAAACCCAGGCCGGCGACGTGTCCGCCTACATCCCGACCAACGTGATCTCGATCACCGACGGTCAGGTGTTCCTCGAGACCGACCTCTTCAACCAAGGCATCCGTCCCGCCGTGTCCGTCGGTCTCTCCGTCTCGCGCGTCGGTTCGTCCGCCCAGATCAAGGTCACCAAGCAAGTCGGTGGTAAGCTCAAGGGTGAGCTCGCCCAGTTCCGCGAACTCGCCGCCTTCGCCCAGTTCGGTTCCGACCTCGACGCCAAGACCAAGGCCCAGCTCGACCGCGGTGGTCGTATCGTTGAGCTCTTCAAGCAGCCCGCCTTCAGCCCGATCTCCATCGAGCTCCAGGCCGTCACCATCTACGCCCTCCAAAAGGGTTTCTACGACGGCCTCGACATCAAGAAGGTCACCGCCGCTTCCGTCTCGATCCGCGACTTCTTCGCTTCCCGCAAAGACGCGCTGCTCACCGAAATCCGCACCAAGGCCGCCTTGGACAAGGACCTCGAAGCCAAGATCGTCGCCGCCCTCGAAGAGTGGAAGAGCACCTACACCGCCTAATCGGCGCCTAGGTTTTTCGCTCTAACCCTTCGCACCCACCGTATCCATGGCCTCAACACGCGACATCCGCCGGCGCATCAAGTCGGTCAAAAACACCCGCCAGATCACCAAGGCGATGGAGCTCGTCGCCGCGTCGAAGATGAAGAAGGCGCAGCAGGCGGCCCTCGCCGGACGCGCCTACACGCAGCTCATGTCCGACATGCTGGCGGCTCTCGCCCCCCGCGTTGCCGAGCTTGAGAATGTCTTCCTCGCCAAGCGCGACATCAAGACCCGCGGCATCCTCCTTGTCACCACCGACAAGGGTCTCTGCGGTCCCCTCAACGCCAACCTCTTCAAGCTCGTCACCGAGATCAAGACGCCGGCCAAGTTCTTCGCCATCGGCCGCAAAGGCGCCCAGTTCCTTGCCCGCACCCACCGCGAACTCGTCGCCGATTTCGCCGTGCAGGACCGCGTGCCGTTCGGTGAGATCAAGGTCGCCGTCGAACTCATGGTGAAGCAGTATCTCGACGGCGAGATCGACACCGTCGAGGTCATCTACTCCCGCTTCCGCAACACCCTCGTGCAGGAGCCGACCGTGCGCCCCGTGCTCCCGCTGACGAGCCTCGCCTCGTTCATCGAGAACGTTCACGCCGAGGCGGGCACCACGCCGAAGCGCGACGACCGTGACATGCTTTTCGAGCCCAGCCCCCGCAAGGTTCTCGAAGCGTTGATCCCGTTCTACCTCAACCGCCATGTCTACCAGCTCGTGCTTTCCTCGAAGGCCTCCGAGCACTCGGCCCGCATGGTCGCGATGAAGACCGCCAAGGACAACGCCACCAAGCTGGTCGGCGAATTGAGCCTCGAATACAACAAGGCCCGTCAGGCTGCCATCACCCAGGAAATCCTGGAGATCGCCGCCTCGTCGTTCGCTGCGTAATTAGATTTTAAATACAAACCCAACCCACCCTTTATCGTCCATGAGCAACATCGGCAAAATCGTCTCGGTCATCGGCCCCGTCGTTGACGTCCAGTTCACCGAAAACAACGTCCCGCCCATCTACCAGGCGCTGACCGTCGACTTCACTGTCTCCGGAAAACCGGAACGTCTCACCCTCGAGATCCAGCAGCATCTCGGCGAAGGCGTCGTCCGCACGATCGCGATGTCCTCCTCCGAGGGCCTCGTGCGTGGCGCCGATGTCGTCGACACCGGCAACCCGATCACCGTCCCCGTCGGTGACGGCATCCTCGGCCGCATCTTCAACGTCACCGGCGATCCCGTGGACGGCAAAGGTCCGGTTGTTCACACCAAGCGTTACCCGATCCACCGCGCCGCTCCCGCGCTCGCGGACCAGGACACCAAGGCCGAGATCCTCGAGACCGGCATCAAGGTCATCGACTTGATCTGCCCCTTCATCAAGGGCGGTAAAGCCGGTGCGTTCGGCGGTGCCGGCGTCGGCAAGACGGTCGTCATTCTCGAGCTCATCAACAACATCGCCAAGGCCCACGGCGGTTACTCGGTGTTCGCCGGCGTCGGCGAGCGCTCCCGTGAAGGTAACGACCTTTACCACGAAATGTCCGAGGCCGGCGTCATCAAGCAGGACAACCTCGGCGAGTCCAAGGTCGCCCTCGTTTACGGCCAGATGAACGAGCCCCCGGGTGCCCGTATGCGCGTCGCCCTCTCGGCGCTCGCCATGACCGAGTATTTCCGCGACGAGAAAAACCAGGACGTGTTGCTCTTCATCGACAACATTTTCCGTTTCTCGCAGGCCGGTTCCGAAGTGTCCGCCCTCCTTGGTCGCTCGCCCTCCGCGGTGGGTTACCAGCCCACGCTCTCCTCCGAGATGGGTCTCCTCCAAGAGCGCATCACCTCGACGAAGAAGGGTTCCATCACCTCCGTGCAGGCCGTTTACGTGCCAGCCGACGACTTGACCGACCCGGCCCCCGCCAACACCTTCGCTCACTTGGACTCCACCATCGTGTTGGAGCGTTCCATCGCCGAGCTCGGTATCTATCCGGCCGTCGATCCTCTCGCTTCCGTGTCAAAGGCCCTCGAGCCCTCGATCGTCGGCGAAGAGCACTACAAGGTCACCCGCGAGCTCCAGCGCGTCCTCCAGCGCTACAAGGATCTTCAAGACATCATCGCGATTCTCGGTCTCGACGAATTGTCCCCCGAGGACAAGCAGACCGTTTACCGCGCCCGTAAGATCCAGCGCTTCCTCTCGCAGCCGTTCGCGGTCGCCGAGGTGTTCACCGGCGCTCCCGGCAAATACGTCGCCGTCAAGGACACCGTCCGCGGCTTCAAGATGATCCTCGATGGCGAACTCGACCACGTCCCCGAGGGCGACTTCTACATGAAGGGCGGCATCGATGAAGTCATCGCCGCTTCCGCGAAGAAGTAATCCGTATCTTTCGCTTTCCTCTTAATCTTTCTCTTTCGTCAGTCGAAAGGGGGGAGAAAGAGGAAAGCGAAAGAGGAAAGAGAAAGACCCAGCCCATGTCCCTCACCCTCGAAATCGTCACTCCCGAAGCCCGGGTTTATTCCGATACCATCGAAACCGTGGTCATCCCGACCGTGGACGGTGAAATCGGCATCCTTCCCGGACACATTCCGTTGCTCACGCAAGTAGCCGACGGCGAGCTGTGCGTGACGAAGGACGGCAAGCAGCACTACATCGCGGTCGGCTCGGGCTTCGCCCAGGTCGAAGGCGACAAGGTCTCGATCCTCGCTGAACGCGCCATCAACGAAGAGAAGATCGATGAAGCCGCCGTCGAAGACGCCCTCAAGCGTGCCGAGGCCCAGCTCAAAGAGTCGGCCCACCTCGATCCGGCCGAACAGGAAACGCTTCACAGCCTCGTGCGTTTCGCCGGCGTCCAGCTCGCCCTCAAACGCCGCCAGCGCTGAGTTGCCCAACAACCCTGCTCTTCAAACGCGTCCCTTACCGGACGCGTTTTTTTATGTCCAAAAAAAGACGCTTCACAGCGGAAGCGTCTTTTAAAATGCCGTCATCGGGCACGCTTTTAAAAGCGGTCTTATTTCTTCGTCACCTTCTCCAACGAAGCGATCCACTTGGTCGGGCCACCCTTCTCATAGCCGAGCTCACCCACTTGTTTACCCGTGGCATCAAGCACGACGATGGTAGGGTAGCCTTGGACTTCGTATTTCTTGGCGAGCTTTTCATTCTGCGCCTTCTGCGCCGCAGGCAGCTCTTTCTCACGCGGAAAATCGAGCTTCAAGAGAACCAGGTTCTTGGAGGCATAATCCACAAACTCGGGCTGCGAGAAAACTTCCTTGTCCAGACGGATGCACCAACCGCACCAATCCGAACCGGTGAAATCGATGAGCAGCGGCTTTTTCTGGGCCGCCGCCTGTTTAACCGCGGCATCATAGTTAGTGAGCCATTTAGCATCGGCGGCATTCAAAGAACCAAGGGTGAGCGCTGCGAAGAATAACGATATAAGGATACGTTTCATAGAAACCGGAAGCGAAGGGTTAAGGGAAGCGACGTCGGGATTTTACCCGGCGCCGCAGTAGGCTTTTACCAAAAGCAGTCTCGACGCCCTTTGCAAGAAAGCGGCACCTTAACCCATGCGCCGCCTCGCCCTGTTGTTCGCGTTGATCTGTGTGCTGACGAATGGCTGCGTTCACCGAAGCACGCCATCTTGGGAAACCCGGCTGCTGCCGCGCCACGAATTAGCCACCGGCACCAACGCCTTGGATCGCTGGCGTCCACTGCTGCCGCAGCTCTTCCCCAACGACCTCGCCCTGATCGAGTCACTCCAGATTCTGACATCGCCGATGGAAGATTCCGACGCCGCCAAAGATGCCGCCTTGATCACGTGGCTGGACTCGATCGCACCCGTGCTCAACCAGCTCGTTGTGCAGCCAAGCGAAGCGTTTCAGCTGCCTGCGATTTCCGGCCCCGAAACGCCCTTCCCGGATCACCAGCCTCTGCGTCAACTCGCGGCAGTGCGGCTCGCATCACTGAAAGCGTCGTGGCTCGCCGGAAACCATCCCGCCGCGATCAATGCCGCCGTGGAAAACCTTCGGCTGGCGCGCGCTTTTCTTAAAGCTCAAGAAGGTATCGTTCCCCTGATCCAGGCGGCTGGCGTATGGCAAATTTCCCTGGACGGCGTTTACTGGCTCACACGCCAGGATGATCTTTCGTCCGAAGCCGCGGCCCTTCTTCAGGCCGAATTAGAGGCTGATGCCTTGCTCGCACGCCAGGCGTTGATTCGCGCTTTTCGCGGTGAGTTCACGTTTTTCACCCAAGTCGTCATCGATCGCCTGCCCAAGACGCACGACGTCAATCTGCTCCTGAGCAGCATCGGTTCTCTTGGCATGGCCGCGCCGGAAGCACCGGAGGAAGGTCAACGCGCGCTCACCGTGCCTTCACGCGATCCTCTGGACCGTGGTGCGACCTTGCAGGCATCCGCCGACGATATCGGCGGCTGGATCAATGCGTTCGCCGCAGGCCGCCATCCGCGCGGATTCAGTGCACTGCATACCCACACCCGCTTACGCACGTATGCCAACGAGCTCGGGGCCTTCCTGATTTACGCCACCGAGGATGCACCACCCACCGAAGAACGTATCAAAGCTGCGGATACCATCGTCGCCACCATCGAAAATCCCGTCGGGAAACTTTTTCTGGTCATCACAACGTCCCAATGGGAGCCACTGTCCGCCCATGTGTTTCGCCGCGAAGCCCAACGCAGCGCACTCACCGGTTTGCTCGCGTGGCGCCGTCTGGGCCATCCTGCGACATGGGAGCAACTGATCGAAGCGCGGCTCATCCCCGCGGCACCCGCAGATCCGTTTTCCGACGGAGCACTGCGTTATGAGACCAGCCCGTTGCGCGCGCGCATCTGGAGCTTAGGTGAAAACGGCATCGATGACGGCGGCCAAGGCTCCGGCGAAAACGTCGGCCGCCCGCTCGACCTCACCTGGCCGGCGACATCAGCCAGATAGTCCGACACCACAGCACACGGCTCAATACCGCACGCTGCGGCCGAAGTAGCTGATCATCCAATATTCCTTCCAGACGCGGTAGCGGCCTTCGTGGCTGATTTTGCCGTGCTCTTCGCGTTCAGCCTGCGGGAACAGGAAACCGAGCTCCGTGTTCACCTGCTCCAATTCACGCTGCTGCGCATTTAAATCCGTCAACGGATCCGTGGTCCACGGCACGACGAGCTCGTTGCCCACGGCGAGACGGTTTCGGTGACGTTTCACCAGACCCGCCAACGAACGGCGCCACAGGTTGCGCCTCACCAACCAGTTTTCCGGATAAAACCCGCCAAAGGGCAGATGCAGATTATCCGTCACGTAACGATAGCCGCTCACCGTGTTGGTCGAGAGACTGTAGCACACGGACAACGCGCCATTGGCCTGCGGGATAAACGTGATCTGCAGACGCGTGCTGGCATCGGCATCCTGATAAATCGAGACACGCAGATAAACACTCGGGCCGACCTCGGCCTTGAGCGCCTGCACTTGCTTGAATCCATTGGCGCGAAGCCAGTCGCGGATCTTCAGCAATCGCGGATGCGTCGGCCATTCTTCGCCCGAGGTGTTGGCCGTGAACCGGGGAAACAACGGCAGCGGACTCACGCTGAGCGCGTGGATGGCGAGCCAGTTGTAAAGCGTCTCAATCAGAAACCAGAGCAGGAAAAACGCCGCGACCATCACGGGATAAGGCCGGTCGGCCCAACCCAGATCCAGGCAGATCGCCGCCCCGCCAAAAGCAAAGATGAACCACCGCAACCACCGGTTGAAAATCGCGATCACGGGTGAACCGCGGCTCTGGTTGAGCTGCCACAGCACCAGCGAAAGCACAATCGCTGCGAGGAGCGGATAGTCGGGGTTCATGGATGAGAAAGGCCGAGGTCGTTAAACCTCGGCCTTTAAATCAGGGCGAATCAGCGGATCAGCTCAGGCGCACCGGCATGATGACGCAGATGAAGCTTTCCAGCGTCTTGAACACGCCGGGGCTCACTTCGTCCTTTAGCTCGAAAAACACTTCGTCCTTGGTCAATGCCTTGAGCGGATCGATGACGAACGAGGGGTTGAACGCGACCTGAAGATCGGGGCCGCTGTAGGCGATCGCCATCGACTCGTGCGCCTCGCCGAAATCAGGGCTCTGTGCGGTGATTTCGAGCAGGTTGCTGGTGAGTTTGATCTTCACCGAGTTGGACTTCTCGGAGGTGACCAGCGCGGCGCGGTGCACGCACTGGAGGAACAACTCGCGCTCCAGCTTGATGCGCTGGTGGGTCTCCTTGGGGATGACCTGCTGGTAATTGGGATAGTTGCCTTCGACGACCTTCGAATAGAGGTAGATCGAATCAACGAGACCGCTGGAGTCTTTGTCGGTGTTGATCTGGAAGGACGCGCGGCGGTCATTAAACGCGATTTTAAGCTTCTCCCCCTTGTCCAGCATGCGGGTGAGCTCGGAAACGGTCTTGGCGGGCAGGATGATGCTTCCAGCGCTCTCGGCGGGAACCTCTAGCTCCTTCGAAATGAGCGCGAGGCGGCGGCCGTCCGTGGCGACGAGGTTCAACTTGCCGTCACGGAAGTTGAAATAAACGCCGTTGAGGATGTAGCGCGTCTCATCGGAAGACTGGGCGTAGGACACGCTCTTGAGCATCGAGGTGAGCTCGGCCTGCTCGAGGGTGAAGCTCTTGTCGTCTCCGAATTCGGGGAGCGGGGGGAACTCTTCCTTGCCGATGCCAACGATTTTAAAGGTGGAGCCGCCCGAGGTGAGTTTGACCTGATGATTGGGCGTGGAGTCGAAGGTGACGTCGACGTTGGGCAATTCGCGGACGATGGTCGCGAGACGCTTCACGGGAAGCGTGACCGAGCCGCCTTCCTTCACCTCGGCCTTGATCTTGCAGCGGATGCCGAGGTCGAGGTTCGTCGTGGTGAGAGAGATGTAGTCCTTCTCTGCTTCGATCAGCACATTGCTCAGGATCGGCATCGTAGCCTTGGAGCCAACGACGTTGAGAACCTGGGCGAGGCCGTTGCTGAAGTGATCGCGGTTGATCTTGAATTTCATGTAAAGCGGAAGGGAGAGGAGACGGGAAAGGCGGAAATTAACAAAGGATAAAAGAAACCTAACTCAATATATATGTTATCACTCTTATTATGCTCTGCGAGTAACTGCCACAACTCGGTCTCGCTGCTCGTAAAACCGGTCGATTGGTGACGTGAAAAACCGAGTTCGTGGAAACCAATAAACCAGGGGTTATGCGCAACGGGAAAGTTATTGGTGGGTTATTGGTGGGTTGCTCGCGAAACGGTTCACAACTCCTCAAACGAGGGGCGCGCGCTTGATCGGACCGTGGCGGCGCCAGTGACGCGCGAGGCCGTAGAAAATGTAGCCCAAGCACACGATGATCATGCCGTATTCCTTAAAACGCACGACCGCCGCACCGACTGCGACGTAGAGGACCAGTGTCGTGAGCTTCGTCTTGGTGCGCAGATCGATCTGCTTGCCGCTCGGATAACGCACCGTGCTGACCATCAGCATCGCCACTAAAAGCAACAGCGGAGGAAGGCCCAAGGTAATCCACTGCAATGACTTATCGTTTGATAGTAGGTTGAGCAGGAAAAGCATCAACGCGGCCACCGTGCCGGCGGCCGCGGGGACCGGAAGGCCGATGAAGTCTTTATTGGCGGATTTCGAACCCGGTTTTTGGAGCAACGGGTGGGTGATGACGTTGAAGCGGGCGAGACGGATGGCCGCACACAGCAGGTAGATAAAGCCGATCAAACCACCGACACTCAAAAGCGTCTGGTCGCCACCCGCCGGACGGATGATGAGGAAAAACACCATCAGCGCCGGAGCCAGGCCGAACGAAACGACATCGGCCAAGGAATCGAATTCCGCTCCAAACAGCGATTCCTTGCCGCCCATGCGGGCGAGACGGCCATCAAGTGCGTCAAAGGCCATGGCACCAAAGATATACCAAATCGCATCTTTGTAGTGCGCAATCGCTTCAGGCGGGATTACGCCGACCGCTTCGGCGCCGCGGGCGATGAAACTGGCTTCGATACAGCGCAAGCAGGCCGCTAAACCGCAGAACAGGTTACCCGCGGTCATCAGGTTCGGCAGGAAGTAAATCCGGCTGGCCTGTTCGATCGAGTAGGGGTCCGCTTCGTTATCCGTGGGAGGGGGCGTGTCGTTGGCCATTTCGGGAGAAATTATTTTTTGGTGAGCGACTCCAGGTATTTCCAAAACTTGGAATCCTGTTCAGCCAGCTGGCTCTCGGAGACAGGCAGTTTATTGCGCAACAAAAAGTCTTCCAACGAGTTCTTGTGCAAAATGTAGAGGACGTGAATGGCCTCGGTGCCGCGCGTTTCGAAATAGAACCGATGATCGCCGGCGCGCAGACGGTAGAGGGTGTGGCCGGCGCGCGTGAAGGTGCCGAGCGGCTCGCGCGGGTGTTCGAGATCGGCCGGCTTCAACGAGCTGATCGGCTCAATGGCTTCAAGTTGCTGGAGTTTATCCAGCTTGTTGAGTTCCAGCATGCTCTGCTCGGAAAAAGTGACCTGATACATGATAAGAAGACGGGGATCGCGAAGGGCTTGGGTTGCGGGAGCGGCTGTAACCGGGCATCTGATCAGGCGTCACGCCAGATACAGACACGAGAACAGGCCACCCCGATCAATTCCATGAAAGCAGCATTTCTATTCCCGTCCCTCCTCGCAGCAACGCAATTTCTTGTATCCGCAAACGCTGCCGAACCCGATTCTGCCGCCGCCCGTGATGCCGAGATCATCAAGCGTTACGACACCAACAAAGACGGCAAACTCGATGAAGCCGAGGTCGCCGCCGTGAAGGAAACGATGTTGATGGAAAGCCAGGAAAACAAAGAGGCCCGCCGCGAACGTCTTCAAGAGCGCCAAAAATCCTGGCTCGAGGAGTTCGACACCAACAAGGACGGCAAACTCGACGAAGCCGAAAAAGCCGCGATGGACACCACGATGCGCGCCCGCACCGAAAAACGTCCGCAGCTGCTCAAGCGCCTCGATACCGATGGCGATGGCAAGCTGAGCGATGCCGAGTGGATCGCCGGCCGCGAAAAAATCCGGACCCGGATTGAGGAAGCCAAGGGCAAAGACAAGAAATAGTTGGCGCCCCTTCGTCGCACCGCGCACATCTGTCGCGATGCGTCGGAGTGCGGCCGCCCTGTTCGTCGTTTGTTTTTTCGTGTGCCTGGTGGCGCGCGTGTCCTTGCGCGCTGAAACCACGCCGCGGGAACTCGACATTCCCGTGCTGGTGGCGGGCTACGGCGCCGCGTTTTTTGAGGAAACCGCCCGCGAGTTCGAATCCCTGCGGCCGGATCTGAAGGTCCGTATCCACGGCAATCCGCGCATCAACGATCAGGTCCGCATTCGCGTCATGGCGGGCGATGATCCGGACGCCACTGATGCCGTCCTGCTTTATCCAAACCTCATCAAGGCCGGGCGCATTCTCGATCTCGCGCCCTACCTCGACGGCCCCAATTGGGAAGGCGATGCGCGCTGGCGCGACACCTTTCTGCCCGGCGTGCTGGAGCGGTGGACCAGTCCAGCCGCCGTGACGAATTCCGGCGAAACGACTGCCGCGCCCCCTGTGGCCGCGCCGGTTTACGGGCTGCCCTTTGCCCACGCGGTATGGACGATTTTCTACGACAAAAAACGCTTCCGTGAAAACGGTTGGGAAGTCCCGCGCACATGGGACGAATTTTTTATCCTGTGCGAAAAAATGGAGCGCGCGGATGTCTCCCCTCTTTCGCTGCCGGGCGTGTTCATGCGTTACGGTGACGCCTTTCTCCGCGCCGCGCATTACAACCTCGTCGGCCCCGATGGCTGGCGCAGCTACAACCAGCTCGAAGCGGGTGCTCGCACCGATCCGCGCTTCATCCGCGCCGCCGGCATTCTGCAACGCCTCGCCACGCGCCATCTCGTCAAGGGCTGGGAAGGCATGACGCATACCGCGGCCCAACTCGCCTTCATCGACGGTCGCGCAGCGATGACCATTTCGGCTTCGTGGTTTGCGAGTGAGATGCGCGGAAAACTTCCCGCTGGCTTCGAACTGGGCGCGATGAACCTGCCGGTGTTTGCGGAAGGTATTGCTCCAGTGGATACCATCCAGACGCAGAGCGCCTATTATTTTTTGTTCACCTGCGGGGACAAAGAACAGGAACGCGCGACGGTGGATTTCTTCCGTTTCCTGACATCGCGTGAACGCGCGAAACGGTTTGCACAGCTGGTGGATTCACCCGTCGCGCTCCGCGCCGTGGGACCGGATGATTATTCGCCGCTCATGCGTGACACCGCGGCGTTAATCGCCAAGGCAACCGGCTCCTTTGATGCGGCGCCGCCGACTTCGGCGACGAATCTCGCGGTCATCAATCAAGCGCTGACGGATGCCCGCTACCGATTGATGACGGGACGTATCACGCCGGAGGAATTCGGTGCCCGTCTCGAGTCGGCCGCGACCGCGGCGCGCGCCCGCGAAATCAATCCGGATAACGTGGAAACGCGCCACGGTTTCGCCGCCGCTGCTCTGTTGCTTGTTCTCGCTGCGCTCGTTGCCTGGCTGGTATGGATAAAGTGCGCCAAGGGCCGCCGGTCTGCTCCCGCGCAGGCCTCGTCGTCGGAGCATCTTGGCCGGTTGCGCGGATCGCTGGCGATGGGCTTTGTCGGACCGTCACTGCTGCTGTTTGGAGCGTTCGTCGTCCTGCCGGGACTGGCGTCGTTCATCTGGGCGTTCACGCGCTGGGATGGTCTGGGTGAACGCACCTGGGCGGGGCTGTTCAACTTCCGGTGGCTGCTGCTGGAGAGCGATGTATTCTGGTTCGCACTACGGAATAATCTTTTCCTGATGATCGCGCCCGCGCTCGTGGTGGTGCCGGCCGCGTTGTTTTTCGCCGCGTTGATCCATCGCGGCGTGTGGGGCGGGGCAGTGTTTCGCGTCGTGTTTTTGTTTCCCAACATGCTCGGCGGTATTGCGGCGACGTTGTTGTGGATGAGTGCCTACGATCCGCACGGCGGCTTGGTGAATACCGCGCTGGTGAAACTGGGCTTTGAGAGCTTCGAAGGATTTGCGTGGCTCTCGCAGGCGCACCTCTACGCCGCGTTGCTGCCGATCTATCTGTGGATGGCGTGCGGGTTTAACCTGGTTCTGTATCTCGCGGCGATGCAGGGAATCTCGCCCGATCTCTATGAGGCGGCGGACCTTGAAGGCGCATCGCCGGCGCGGCAATTTTTCACGATCACGCTGCCTCTTATATGGGAAGTGCTGGTGATCTCCGCGGTGTTTTTGGTGATCGGCGGACTCAACGCGTTTGAGATGATCTGGCTGCTCACTTCGCAGGATCCGGCGAGCGGTTCGCACACGCTGAGCACGCTGATGGTATCGACGATGTTTCAAGAATTCCAAGTGGGCCGCGCCACGGCTATCGCCGTGATGATGTTTGTCCTCGTGCTGGTCGGTAGCGCCGCCGTCATGCGCGCGCTCAGGCGCGACACCGTGGAAATGTGAACGCATGAAAATTTCACGCTTCATCATTTTCGCTCTGCTGGCGGGCTACCTCGTGTGGGTGGTTTATCCGATGGCTTGGGTGGCGTATTCATCGCTCAAGACCGATGAGGCAATTTTCCGCGAGGCGTTCGCGCTGCCGCCGCTCGATGCGTTGCAGACGGACAACTACACGCGGGCCTGGAACGAGGCGCGATTTGGAGATTATTTTATCAACTCGGTGTTGGTCACGCTCACCTCGGTTGCGCTGATCGTGATGTTGGGAGCGATGGCGGCGTATGCACTGGCGCGGTTTTATCACCCGCTGGGCAAGGGCGTCTTCTGGCTGTTTCTCGCAGGCCTGATGGTTCCGGTGCAGCTCTCCATCGTGCCGTTGTTTTTCGAGCTGCGTGCGCTCGGACTGCTCAACTCGCGCACGGGATTGATCCTGGTTTACACGGCCAACGGCCTGCCGTTCGCGATCTTCATTCTCGCGGGATTTTTCAAGTCGCTCCCGCGCTCGCTCTACGAAGCGGCGGTGGTGGATGGTTGCTCGGAGGCATCGGCCTTTTGGCGCGTGATGTTGCCGCTGGCGAAGCCGGGGCTGGTGACGGTCGCGATCTTCCAGTTCATCGGTATCTGGAAGGAGTATTTTTTCGCCTTCATGTTCACGAGCGGAGACGCGGGTGCCTCGGTGCGCACGCTGCCGCTGGGACTGGCCAATCTCTCCATCACCTCCCAATACCGCAGCGATTACGGGATGTTGTTTGCCGGTTTGGTGATCGTGACGGTGCCGATATTGATCGTATTCATAGCGCTGCAAAAACACCTCGTGAAAGGGGTGACCGCAGGCGCGTTGAAAGGTTGAACGTTACTCCGCCCACCGGACTTTGACGCACTCAGGCAATCGTGGGCGGGAACGTATCTCCGTCGGGCGCGGCCGCCTCGAATGCCCGGATCAGTTCGCGGGCGGCGTTCTCGTGTTCCGCGGGCACTTGAATGGGAATTCCGCCCATCGCCAGAATCAGGTGCGGCATGGTCTGCGCGCTGTATTCATTGGGAATGAGGGAAGGGATTCCGCTGTCCTCGAGCACCGACTTCAATAACTGGGCGTGCATGGGGTTGTTGCAGGTGGCCACGGTGATCATGTGTGTAGTTTGCGATGCATTCGCGCGTATGGCCAGCACCGACCCGTTTAATTGCGTGTGTGTTCGTGCTGGATTGCGCGCGGGGTCATGGTTAGGCACATACTTCCAAGCCGCCCATGTCGTCGCACGAAACGCCTAGCACGCCCGTAGATGATCCGACCAGCCCGGGGGAAGTCACGCTTCCCAACTGGTTGAGCCACGGGCCCGACGCCGCAAGCCAGCTGAAGCTTTTCTTCGAGCACGCGCCGATCGGATTGAGCTGGCGCGAGGTCGACGAAAACGGCCGCCCGGGGAAAAACATCGTTAACAAGCGCTTTTGCGAACTCATCGGCCTCACACCCGAACAGGCGAGCAACATCGATAACGTCCACAAGATCACGCATCCCGATGACTGGGCGCGCCAGAAGGCGCTGACCGCCGAAATCTACGCGGGCAAGCGCAACGGTTTTGTATTGGAAAAACGCTACGAGCGTCCCGATGGCCGCGAGGTGATGTGCGAACTCACCGTGGTGGTCTTGCGCAACGCCGAGGGCCGGGTCACGCACCACTTCGCCATGCTGGAGGATGTTTCGGCGCGTCACGCTGCCGAACAGGACCTCCGCCGCAGCGAATCCCGCTGGCGCACCTACCTGAAGATCGCCAGCGAGATCCTCTTCGCGATCACGCCTGAGGGGACCTATAAATTTGTATCCGATGCCTGGACACCGAAGCTCGGCCATGAGGTCGCTGAAATCATCGGACATGACTACACGGAGTTCATTCATCCGGAAGAGCTCTCGTTGTTCCGGGACTTTATCGCCGAAACCCTCGAACTCGGGGTCAGCCCGCGCGGCATCGAGTATCGCGTGCGACACAAGGACGGCCATTGGGTCTGGCACGCGACTACCGGTTCGGCCTACACGGATCGCGACGGCCGTCGCGCCTTCTTCGGCGTGGGCCGCGACGTCAGCATCCGCCGCAAAGCGCAGGAGGAGCTCAAGCTCGCGCTCGCCCGTCGCGAAGAGCTGGAGCAGATCGTCAACCGTTCGCCGTCGATCGTCGTGCTCTGGCTCGCCGAGGAAAACTGGCCGGTGGAATACGTTTCGCAGAGCATCCGCCAGTTCGGCTACCAGCCGGAGGATTTCACCAGCCGCCGCCTGAGCTTCCGCGGCATCACGCATCCCGATGATCGCGAACGCGTGGGCGCGGAAGTCGAGGCGCATGCCGCCACCAACCATCACGAATACAGCCAGGAATACCGCATCGTGTGCGCCGATGGATCCGTGCGTTGGGTCGATGACCACACGGTCGTCCGCTTCGATCCGGAGGGCAACGTGACGCACCACGAAGGCCTCATCACCGATATCACGCCGCGCAAAGATGCCGAGGATCGCGAGCGCGCTCTCCGCGAACGCGACCTGCGTCTCGCTGGCGAAGTGCAGCACCAGCTTCGACCGCACGTTTTTCCCGACATCGGTGAAGTGGAGATCGAGGCCCTGTCGCAGGCGTCGCTGCACATCGGCGGAGATTATTACGACGTGCTGCCGGTCGACGGGCGCCGGTGGGGCTTTGTCATCGCGGACGTGGCGGGCAAGGGCCCGGCCGCCGCGCTGATGATGGCCGCCTGTCGTGCGACGCTGCGGCTGTGCGCCGCCGGCGAGCCCAGTGCCGCCACCGTGGTGCGCCGCGTCAATCGTGCGCTGCACGGCGACATGCCTCCCGGCATGTTCATTTCACTTTTTTACGGTATCTTGGATTTGGATACAAACCGGCTCACTTACGTGCGGGCGGGACATGAGCCGGCGTTGCTCCTGAAGGCCGGTGGCGAGCTCGAGCTTTTGTCTGCCGGCGGCCTGGCGCTCGGTTTTGACGAAGGTCCGGTGTTTGACTCCCTGCTCGAGGAAGCCGTGCTGGATCTGGGACCGGGCGATTTGCTCGCGCTCTATACGGACGGCATCACGGAGGCCGCGAATGCGTCGGGCGACGAGTTTGGTCGCGACCGCCTCGTGACCACGTTGGTCGGCCAGGAAGAGACCCCGTTGCCGCGCGTGGTGGAGAAACTGAACCGTTATCTCCGCCAGTTCTCGGCCCTCGCTTCGCGTAACGACGACCGCACGTTGCTGCTGGTTCGCCCGCGTTAAGTTTGCCCGCGAAGATTTCGCCGTCGCACTCGGCGCACAATCCCTGTCGTCTGGTGCCATGCATTATGACGTTGTGATTGCCGGTGGCGGCTTCGCCGGTGCCTATTGCGCAAAGACGCTTGGGAAGCTGCTGGGCAAGGGCGGGGAAAAACGCGTGGCGCTCATCGCCGAGCGCAATGTCCTGGTGTTCCAGCCGATGCTGGCCGAAGTCGCCGGCTCATCGCTCAGTCCGTCCGCGGTGGTGAATCCGCTTCGTCTGCTCTGCCGGCATGTCGATGTGCTGCAAGGCGGCATCCACCGCATCGATTGGGCGACGAAGACCCTCACGCTCGATGGCGGCCGATTCACGCGCAATCACGCGGTCACGTTCGATCATCTCGTGCTGACGCTCGGCAGCGTGACGGATCTTTCACGCGTGCCCGGCATGGCCGATCACGGCCGGCCGATGAAATCGGTGGCGGATGCGCTGCGACTGCGATCCACGCTCATCAACCGCCTTGAAGAGGCCAACCTCGTCGAGGATGCCGCCATGCGCGCGCGCTTGCTCACGTTTGTTGTAGTGGGTGGCGGATACACCGGCGTTGAAACGGCGGGACAAGTGCAGGATTTTTTGCGCGGCTCGCAGAAGTATTACGCCAACCTGCGGGACTCAAAGATTCGCGTCGTGCTCGTGCACGGGCATCCCAGCCTGTTGATCGAGATCGGGCAGAAACTCGGTGAGCATGCGCTGGTCGTGCTCAAGAAACGCGGTATCGAAGTGTTGCTTTCCACACGTGTGGCCGAGGCGACGGCGAGCAAAGTGATTTTCGCCGACGGTAGTTTTATCGAAGGACACACGATCATCTCGACGATCGGCAACGCTCCGAATCCGGTCGTGCTCGACCTGTGCCGTCAGCTTGGGATCGAAACGGAAAAAGGCCGTGTGCCGACAGAGCCCAGCATGCGCGTGGCCGGACATCCGAATTTATGGACGGCGGGCGATTGCGCCGCGGTGCCCTGGAATGACCGCGGTGAACTCAAGATCTCTCCGCCAACCGCGCAGCTGGCGTTGCGGCAGGGCGTGCAACTCGGGCGCAATGTCGCGCGCGCTCTGGCGGGGCAGGAGTTGAAGCCATTTACGTATCGTTACATGGGCCAGCTTGCCACGATCGGTGAACGCGAGGCGGTGGCCGAGGTGTTTGGTTTTCACTTCAGCGGATTTTTTGCGTGGTGGATGTGGCGCACGATTTACTTGGGAAAGCTGCCGGGCGTGCTGCGCAAATTGCGTGTGATGATCGACTGGACCTTCGAGCTGATTTTTCCGCGCGATCTCAGTCTGTTGCTGCCGCCACCGGATGAAATTTTGCGCCCCATTCATCTTGAAAAAGGCGAAGGGCTTTTTTCACGAGGCGATCCCTGCCGCGCGTTTTATTATGTGCGGCGCGGCACGGTGGAGTTGCACGAAGAAGGGGCCGCCCCGCGCACGTTGCACGCGGGCGCGATCATCGATCAGGCGGAACTCGACGGTAATAATCACTGGCGCGTGGGCGCTGTTGCCACGGAAAGTAGCGATGTGGTGGTGATCCGCGGGAGGGCCCACGAGTTATTGCAAACGGAGCTTCGCCTCACGGCGCGAGGCACGGCTTGATCTGCGCGCAGGTTGGCAAAATCTGCGCTGTCTGCCGCGGGTTATCCGTATAGACTCTCCGGCATATGGATTGGATCACCCAGCTCTTCGCCACCGAATCCGTTGCGCGCACCGTCATTCTGTTGGGCGTGGCGGGCGCCTTGGGCGCGGCCCTCGGAAAAATTAAACTCTACGGCATCAGCCTCGGTGTGGCTGGCGTGCTCTTTGCCGGTCTGCTGCTCGGGCATTTTAAACTCACGTTTAATCACGAGGTCTTGGATTTCGTGCGCGAGTTCGGACTGATCCTGTTCGTTTACACGCTGGGCCTGCAGATCGGTCCGGGTTTTTTTGCGTCACTGCGCGCACGCGGGATGATTCTCAACCTCTTCGCGGCGGGCATTGTTTTTCTCGGGGTCATCGTGGCTTCCACGTGGATCATTCTTGGACGCACGGATGCGGCGGTCGGCGTGGGTTTGCTGTCGGGCGCGACCACCAACACGCCGAGTCTGGCGGCGGCTTCGCAGGCGCTCAAACAGCTGGGAGCCGGTGATGATGCCGCGGTTGTGCAGGGGCTTGGCTATGCGATCGCTTATCCGTTCGGCATCATTGGCATCATCATCACGATGATCGCGGTGCGGACGGTTTTCCGCATTGATGTGCAGAAAGAAGTCGCCGCCGCCGAGGCCGCGAATCGTCCGTCAACTCCGCCGCCGACCACGCGCAATTTCGAAGTGCGCAATCCCAATCTCGTGGGTCGCACGCTGGGCTCGGTGCCCGGCCTCGCGGATTCGGGTGTGGTGGTGTCGCGAATCTCGCGGGATGGCGTGGTAAGGATCGCGAAGCCGGAGACGCCCTTACAGCTGGGCTATATCCTTCACGCGGTGGGCCCGGCGGAAGGATTGGATACGCTGCGCGTGGTGATCGGCACCGAGGCGGGCGTGGACTTGAAGGCGCTGCCGGGCTCGGTGACCAACCGCCGGTTGATTGTGACCAAGCCGGCGATGTTCGGGAGGCCCCTGGCCGAGTTGACGACGTTTGCGCAGCATCAGGTCGTGGTGACACGCGTGACGCGCCAGGGATTGGAGTTCACGCCTGTGCCGGGATTTCGCCTGCAGTTTGGTGACATCCTCATGGTGGTGGGCGAGGAGCCGCAGATCGTCGCGGTGGCCGCCGTGGTGGGCAACTCGCCGAAGGCCCTGGATACGCCGCAGCCGCTCACGTTTTTTCTCGGTATCGTTCTTGGTGTGATCGTGGGGTTTATTCCGCTGTTTATCCCCGGCCTGCCGGCGGCGGTGAAGCTCGGCCTCGCGGGCGGTCCGCTGGTGGTGGCGATCATCATGTCGCGACTCACCACGACGGGTCCGCTGATCTGGCATGTGCCGCACACGGCCAATCACATGATTCGCGAGATCGGCATTTCGCTTTTTCTGGCGGCGGTCGGCATCAAGTCCGGCGAGAAATTCGTGAGCGTGCTGCTCGGTGCCGAAGGCGTGCGCTGGCTGATCTACGGGGCGCTGATCACCATCGTGCCGTTGCTGGTGATCGGCTTTGTGGCGCGCGCGTGGAAAAAACTCAACTACGCCGAACTGTGCGGCCTGCTCGCCGGCTCGATGACGGATCCGCCCGCGCTGGCGTTTGCCCAGCAGACGACCGGCAGCGATGCGCCCGCCGTGGCGTATGCGACGGTGTATCCGCTGGTCATGTTGCTGCGGGTGTTCACGGGACAGCTCGTGGTGTTCCTGCTCTACAAGGCGGCGGCAGGGTGAACGGAAGCGGTCATGTAAACCAATAAAACAAAGACCCGGTGACTGTGGAGTCGCCGGGTCTTTGTTTTTTGGATACGAAGGCGGTTCACGCCTCACGGATAAAGCGCCTGTTCGCGCCAGCCCTTGCCGACGCGTTTATAAGCGGCGCGCTCATGAAGCCGGAACGGACGCTCTTGCCACAGTTCGATGACATCGGGGACGACGCGATAACCGTGCCAGTGCGGCGGGCGCGGCATGCGTCCGCGCGGGTGTTGGATCATGGTCGCGGCGACGGCGCGCTCGAGCTCCGCGTAGCCATCGAGCGGTTGCGATTGTTTCGAAGCCCAGGCGCCGATGCGACTCAGGTAAGGGCGCGAGTTGAAATACGCATCGGCCTCCTCGGTGGTGACGGCCTCAACCTTGCCGGTGACGCGCACCTGGCGTCCGGGCGGATTCCAGTAAAAACAAAGCGCGGCGTAGGGCAGGTGGCGCAAGTCATCGGCCTTGGGGCTGTCGGTGTTGGTGTAGAAAACGAAACCGTGTTCGTCGGCGTGTTTGAGCAAAACCATGCGCACGGACGGACGCCCATCGGCATCAACGGTGGAAAGCGCCATCGCGGACGGCTCGTGGACGCCATGGCGTTTGGCGTCGTCGAACCAGGATTGGAACGTATCCAGAGGGTTGGTCATAAGCCCGTATTTTAGGACTTAGTGCCCCGCCAAGCTGCGCATCCCTTGATCAACACCACGCAAAATCAGCTCATTTTGACATCCATAAACCAAGGAAGCGTGTTTTATAAGTCATTAATTTTAAGTAGAAAATACTGGTTTGTAACTTATTAAGTGACAAATATCCGGAGTGCTTAAAAGTGGCGTCCATGAAAATTGGAATGGGAGTGGATGTGCCGCCTACGCTGAGACCGATCGCGGGTTTGTTGGATATTTTGGCCGAGCTGGCCGTCGAGCAGGCGCAACGCTCCGCGCAGCGTCGCAAGGACGCCAAACGTCCGCGCAAGGGCGCGACGCTGCGGCCCGGAGCCGATACGCCGCTTTGGAATGCAGTGGTCGCGCAAATCCGTCCCCACCTGCGCACGCGCGGCACGAAGACCAATCTGGCGCGCCTGCTCGAAGTGCCGCGTCAGCGCGTGCAGGACTATTTCGTGTCGGGCACCCAGATGCCTGACGCGGAGCGCATGATCCACCTGTTGCTCTGGCTCGCCGCCCGCGAAACGCCCGAAGCCGTCACGCTCAGCCCGAAACCGCTGAACTGAGTTTGTAACTTATTAAGTTACAAACGGGCGGGGTGAGGGCGGATAAGTTGCGGGTCGCTTAAGGGCTGCGGGGCGTGTGGTGCCGGTGCTCGCTGGCGGATGTCCACTGCGGGCTGGCGTCGGACTAGCGGTGAGGGCAGGGTGATGTCCGTGCCCGCGGGCCCACGGCTTCGCGAGTGCGGCTTGAGCAATTCCATCACCGACTGCCTCCGTTGCGGGGTTTGTTGTCATTCAAATCTGGATACCTACGTGCGCGTCACCGGCGCCGACTGGGATCGGCTCGGCGTCGATGCGGAACGCGTCGCGGGGTTCGTTGGCAACCGGGCCTACATGCGCATGGAAGGCGGACATTGCGCGGCGCTTGATGTAAGAACCACGCCGGAGGGCGCGCGTGAGTTTTTCTGCACGGTTTATGAACGACGTCCGCAACTGTGCCGGGATCTGGCGCGAGGTTCGCCGCAATGCGAAGGGGAATTGCTGGCCAAGGCTGCGCGGGTGCAGGCAGGGGCGAAGCAGGGGATGGGGTGAGTTTGATGAACCGTGACTTGAGGGCGGATGGGCCGGCGTATTGAGCTTGTTGGGAAGGAGCGCGTTTGCACGCTGGGCGCATGGACGCCCCTTCCGCTTTTGCCGACGACGAGATGATCCGCTTTCTGGCCGCTCCGGTGCCGCGCACGGTTCCGGTCCAATTGCGCAAACGGGCCATGAGGGAAACCGCTGGGCGCGGCGTGTTGTTGGTAGCACTCATGTTGCTGGTCTTTGGCGTGGTGTTTTCGGCGGCGTTTTTTCCGCGTCGGTCCATTGACCAATGGCGACTGGATCACGGTCCGGCAGGTGAAGCGCGCGGGCGCATCGTGTCCGTGGCGAATACGAATCTCTCGATCAACGATGTGCAGGTGAAGGCGTATCGATTTGAGTTCACGGGGCCGGATGAACGACGGATCGAAGGAGAGTGCTTCTATACCGGCCGGCGCTGGAAGGAAGGCGCGGACGTGAGTGTGGTCTATTCGATGGAGGATCCAACGCTGGCCTGCGTGAAGGGCGCGCGATTGGGGCAAATGGGAATGGGCGGCTTTGCGGTGGTGTTGCTGCCTTTGGCCGCGGTGGGAGTCTTCGCGTGGTGGTTGCGGGCACGACGTCGTGTGGGCTGGCTGCTGACGCACGGGAGTCTCGGCGATTTTATCGTGGAGTCGGTTGAGCGGACGAATGTGACGGTTAACAAGCAGAGGCAGTTTAAGATCACGTTACGACGGGCCGATGACGGGATCGCCTCGGTCCACACGCTGCGCTGGCATCAGCCGAACCGCCTTGAGCTGATCAATCGCCGCAAGGAAAGCGGCCAGGCGATATTCGGATTGTTTGATCCCACGAAACCCAACCGGATCGTGCTGCCGGAACTGTGGATGAAGTCGTAAGTGCGAAGTCACGCCGACTCCGAGGATCAGCCGGCGAGTGCTTCGCGCACGAGGGCGGCGATGGCGGGCGGCAGGTCGAGGCCGAGAGCGGCTTGTTGCGCGGCGGAGCTGAGTTTGCGCCAGGTTTTCTGAAGGATATCGATGAACTTCTCGCGCGGGTATTCGGTGTGTTGCGCGGCGAAGTCACCGATTTCGTTTTCCAAAAACACGAGCACGGCGGCGTCTTCGAGAGCTTGCGTGCCGGGATTGGTTTTCAGTCCGGTCTTGGAAACCCAGGTGCGAACTTCGTCGGCTTCGATGTCGGAGATGCCCGCGGCGAGGAGCAGTTCGCGGGCGCGCTCGGCTTGTTTGACGTAAAGCGAGCGGCGCCAGGTGAGGTAGCCCACTTTGCCCTCCGGAAAGGTGGTGCGTGGGGTAAGCCAGCGTTCAAGATGCTGGCAGCGTGCGGCGAGGGCGAGGATGGGTGGGGCGTCGGCAACGAGCTTCAGAACCCATGCCTCGACGCGATCGGCGTAAACCAGCTCGGCCGCGCGTCCATCAGCCGTCCGCGTGGGATCGGCGGCGTGGGCGGAATCGATGAGTTCGCGAGCTCTGGTGTAGGCGGAAGCTGACATGGCTCAATCGTTCGCGTCCCAGACGGGCTTTGGCACGCTCAAACGTATCTCATAATAACCCTCAACATTGAATAAATCGAAGTCATAAGTAATTATTAGAAAGTGGGAAAACCAGTTTGTAACTTATTAAGTTACAAACTGGTTTGAGGAAGAATTCGGCGACGGGTGTGCGGAGGGATCAGGCCCAGCGGGCGGAGAAATCTTCGCGGTCCACGGGCCAGGTTTGCCAGTGGTGCGTGCCGGCGGCGGCTTCGACGAGGTTGTGGCAAACGACAGAGAGGTCGTCGCGGCACCAGAAATCGCGGGCGGCGTGCGCGTCGTGATCCACGGCGATGAGCGCGGCGCGGGAGAGCACGAGTCCGCTCATGGGAGGGATGCTGCAGCCGAGGGTGACGAGCACGCCTTGGAGTCGGGAGAGGACGCCTTTGCCGCCGACACTGTGTTCGCTGACCACCACGGCGGTGGGTTTGCCGAGCCAGACGGACGTGCCTTCAGCGGGCGTGGCGTTTTCTAGGAATTGTTGCAGCAGACTGCTCCAGGAATCCCAGTGCGTGCCGGTGCCGAAGAGAAAACCATCGGCTTCGGCAAGTGCGGGCAGGAGGGTCGCAAGGTCGGTGCCATCGCGTGCGAGCGTGAGTTGTTTCACGTCGGCCTGCGGTGCGAGCAATGCCCGGGCTGCGTCGAAAAATACGGCAGAGTTACCCGCGTCTCCGGCGAGCGATGCGTTGATCAAGAGAAGGCGGGGACGACGATCATTGGCGGGCATGAGGTCTGCTGGTTAAGGATTATGACAATGCTTCGAAACTGGGTGATCGGAGTGTTTTGCGCGACCGTGTGCGTGCAGGCGAGCCTCGGGGCGGAAGCGGACAACGCGGCCGTGTTAACGCAGGCGTTGCGCGCGCGAAGTGTGGTGACGTTTACCTACAAAGGTCAGGAGCGCACGGTGGAGCCGCATGCGCTGGGCAAGGCGACGGATGACAAGCCGGCGTTGCTCGCGTGGCAGACGTCGGGCGGGAGCAACACCGAGCCGCCGCCCGGCTGGCGCGTATTTCTGGTGGCGGAGATCGCGGGGCTGAAAATGACCGCGCAAAAATTCGAAAAACCGCGCGCTGATTACCGTGCGAAAGCGCGCGGCTTGATATCGATCGATATCGACGTGCTGGCGCCCCAGCCAACCCCGGTGCCGCCCTCGCCACCTGCGGCACCGGCGAAGTAAATCACGGGGTCGTCTGCAGTGACTTGATGAACGATTCGGCCTCGCGGATGGAGGCTTCCATGTCGGCGATGAGGCGGGAGATGTCGGCCTCGAGTTCGCGGTTGGTGGAGTCGAGCGAGGCGAGGGCGCGGGCGTTAAGGTTGTGCTTCAGGAAAAGGACCTGGTCGCGGAACGTCGCGAGAACGGGGTCCATGCGATCGGCGGCGCGGCGCATGAGACGGAGAACGTTGTCGTAGCTGCGGCGGGTGGTATCGAGCTGGCGCTGGCTTTCGCTGCGGAGGGAGGCGCTGGAGTATTGTTTGAGCTCCTGCTTCCACTCGCTGAAGAGGGCCTCGGCGACATCCTCGACCGCGTCGATGCGCTCATGGACTTCCTCGGCGCGCGCCTCGCTGCGCTTGAACTCGGCGCTCATGTCGTTGTATTTGCGCTGGAGGTCGCCGCCGTCGGTCTTGGTGACGGCGAGGAATTTTTCGAGGGCGTCGGCGAATTGCTCCTTGGCCTCGGTCTGCGCGTCCTGGGCTTTTTCAACGCGGTCAACGAGGAGGTCGCGTTTGGCGTAACCGAATTTCTCGAGGGTGTTGTAGTAGGTCGAGGAGCAGCCGGTCGCGAAAAGGGCAAAAACCAGCATGATCAAGCAAAGCGGAGAGTGCTTCATAGTGTTCAAGGGGTGGACCGCAGGATGGCGCGGCGGTGCCGTAGCTTACACGATAAACTAGGCGAGGATGCGTTTGAGGCTGTCTAGGTCCATGACGGTGGCGAGGGACTCTTCCTGGACGACGGCGGATGCTAACGCGGCTTTTTCGCGTTGGAGGAGGCGGATTTTTTCTTCGACGGTGTGCTCGGCGAGTAAGCGATATGCGATCACCGGCTTCGTCTGGCCGATGCGGTGGATGCGGTCGATGGCTTGCGCCTCGGCGGCCGGATTCCACCACGGGTCGTAGAGGATGGCGTAGCTCGCGGCGGTCAGGTTGAGGCCGAAGCCGGCGGCTTTGAGGGAGAGGAGGAAAACCGTTTTGGTCGGGTCGGTTTGGAACGTGTTGACCAAGTCGGAGCGGTTTTCGGTCGCGCCGGTGAGCATGAGGTGGCCGATGCCGGCGCCGACGAGGCGGTCGCGGATGATTTCCAACATGCCGACGAATTGGCTGAAAACGAGGACCTGGTGGCCTTCTTCGGCGAGTTCTTCGACGCGCTCGAGGAGGGCTTCGAGTTTGGCGCTGGGGAGTTCGGCGTGGACCGGATCGACGAGCGCGGGGTGGCAGCAGATCTGGCGCAGGCGCAGAAGGCTCGCGAGGACGTGGAAGCGGACGGCGTCGAGCGCCTTGGTCGTCTCGACTCCGAGGAGGTGCGAGCGGGCGCGCTTGAGTTCGGCGTCGTAGAGGCGGCGTTGTTCGCCTTCGAGTTCGACGATGATTTCGTCCTCGGTGCGCGAGGGGAGGTCGGGCGCGGCTTGGGCTTTGGTGCGGCGCAGGAGAAAGTGGCGCACGCGGCGGTGGAGGCGGGCGAGGGCTTGCGGGTCGGTTTCGTTATACTGGCGGCGGAAGGTGGCTTGGTCGCCGAGGAGGCCGGGTTGGGCAAAGGCGAAGAGGCTCCAGAGGTCGGCGAGGCGGTTTTCGATGGGCGTGCCGGTGAGGACGACGCGGTGTTTGGCGCGTAAGGAGCGGGCGGATACGGCGACCTGGCTGCCGGGGTTTTTGATGAACTGGCCTTCGTCGAGGACGACGACGTCCCAGGCTTGCGCGCGGAAGGCGGCGGCGTGGAGGCGGAGCTGGGTGTAGTTGGCGACGAGGAGTTGCGGGCCTTTGGTAACGGCGGCGGTCGCGGATTTTCCGTCGGTGTTGAAGGCGGCAATGCCGAGGTCGGGGGCGAAGCGGGCGGTTTCGGCGAGCCAGCCGTGGGTCACGCTCTTGGGGCAGACGATCAAGGCGCGGAAGGGTTGGACGTCGGCGTCCACTCGCTGGCGCTCGCGGCTACGGGCGGAAAGGTGCAGGAGCCAAGCGAGGGTTTGGACGGTTTTGCCGAGGCCCATGTCGTCGGCGAGGATGCCGCCGAAACCTTGGGCGGAGAGGTGGGAGAGAAATTGGTATCCTTCCAGTTGATACGGGCGGAGCGTGGCGCGGAGGTTGGCGGGGAGCGTCGCGGGCGGGAGGGCGGCGATGCGGGCGGCTCTGTCTTGGAGGACTTGGACGAGGAGGGCGTCGCGGTGGGCGAGGGCCTCGGCTTCGAGGGCGAGTTGGAGGACGTGGAGGCGGTGTTTGGCGGGGCGTCCGCCGGTGAAGACGTCTTCGGCGGTGAGGCCGAGGCGGTCGAGGGTCGCGGCGGTGGCGGGGTCGAGCGCGGTGTCGGCGGCGACGCGGCGCCAGCCGTGGCGGGGCAGGTGGACCCATTTGCCGCGGGCTTTGAGGAGGAGGGCGACTTCGTCGGCGGAGAGCGTGGAGTCGGCGACGCGGAGGCCGACGGTGAGGTCGAACCAGTCTTGGTCGGAGCCGCCGGGGGCGGCGGCGAAGGAGACGTCGATCTCGGCGTGGAGCGGTTCGCCGAGGAGCGAGGCAAGTTCGGGGGAGAGTTCGACGGTGAGATCGGGCGGGAGGGCGGCGTGCCACTCGAGGAATTCGTCGGGGAAGGAGTCGTTGACGGTGCGCGTCCAGGAATCGGCCCAGCCGTCCCAGTTGAGGCGGAAGCCGGCGGTGAAGGCGGCGCTGGCGGAGCGGGCGGCGGCGAGGTCGAACTCGATGACGGGTTCGCCGGCGATACGGGGCGGGGGCGTGCCGTTTTTGGCCCAGTGCCAGGAGACGGGGGCGCCGGCCCAGTGTTGTTCGCAAGGCGGGTTTTCGGAGCGGGCGATGAGCTGCGCGTGGAAGTCGCGCTCGGCGCCGTCGATGGCGGTGGAGAGCCAGCAGCGAAGGTGAGGGCGGAGCGTGATGGTGCGGACCTCGGCGGCGAGTCCGGCGGGGAGGCGGAGGCCGGCGGCGCGCAGGCGCGGGAGGAGGCGCGAGTCGGAGAGGGCGGCTACGGGGAGTTTGGCGGAGGGGGCGGGCGGGGGGCCGCGCCAGACGCGGTCGTCGAAGAGGTAGAGCGGATCGGGGCGGGGCGCGATGAGCTTGGCGGAGTCGGCGATGCGACCGTCGGGAGCGACGAGCCGGACGTCGAGTTGGTCGGGTTTGCCGGCGGAGGCGATGGCTTCGGGGACGAGCGGGGCGGACTCGATAACGAACGGATTGCCGTCGGGGAGGGTGAGCGCGGGGCGGGCGGCGGTGGTGCGGAGGAGTCCGTTGACGGCGGCGGGCGGGAGCGGCTGTTTCACGGACAAACCGTGGGGCGCGAGGCGGACCTCGGCGGCGAGCGCGGAGGCGAGGGCGGCTTCGGCGGGGACGAGCGATTCGAAATCAACGGGGCGCAGGCGGGCGAGATCGGTGAGCCATTTTTGCGACGGGGGCTTCCATCGTTTATCGGAGGCGTTGCGCGTTTCGATGTGCCACGTGCCGAGGATGGAAAGACGCACGCGGATGCCGGAGAGGCCGGCGAAATGCGAGGCGTCGGCAGCGGAGGCTTTGTCGGCGACGGGATCGGGCGTGAGGGCGCGGAGCCAGCCGGCGAGTTCGTTTTCGAGGGCGGCGGAGGCGGTGGACGCGGCGGTGACGGGGGCGGCCACGGTTTTGGGGACGATGGGCGCATCACCGGGATCGCGGCCATCGCGGGCGCCGGATTCGACGTTGTGAATCCAGGCGAGGCCGGCGGCGTGGCTGTGTTTGCAGCGGGCGGTGGTCGAGCACGAGCAACGAGACGACCAATCGCCGCGCGTCAGGAAGAACGTGAGCGTGTAGCGGTAGTCGTCGGTCAGCTCTGCTTTGACGAGGTGATCGGCTTCGGACCAGACGTTGGTGACGGCGCCCTTCTTGAAGAGTTCGCTGCCGCGCTGACGGGTGGCGGCGTCAAAAGACTCCAGCCACACGGCCATCGAGGCGAGCGCCTCGGGCGTGCGGACGCTGCGCACGTGAGGCGCTCGGGGACGGACGGCCATCAGTAAACCTGCTCTTCCAGGAGGGCAAAGAGCTCGGTTTCGGTGACGCGGCGCTGGGACATCGAGTCGCGTTCGCGGAGGGTGAACGTGTCGCCTTCCTTCTCGATGGTATCGAAGTCGATGGTGACGCAGTAAGGCGTGCCGACCTCGTCCTGGCGGCGGTAACGCTTACCGATGTTGCCGGTCTCGTCGTAGAAGCACGCGTATTTGCGTTTCAACTTCGCGTAGAGGGCCTGCGCGCGGGCGACGAGCTGCTCCTTGTTTTTGATCAAGGGGAGGACGGCGATCTTCAGCGGGGCGATGCGCGGGCTGAGGCGCAGGACGGTGCGGGTCTCGGTGTTGCCCTTTTCGTCGGTGACCTGCTCCTCGGCGTAGCACGAGGCGAGGACGGCGAGGAAGATGCGGTCGAGGCCGACGGCGGGCTCGATCACGTGCGGGACGAACTTTTTCTTGGTGGCTTCGTCGAAGATTTCCTGCGGCTTGCCGGAGGCGTTGGCGTGTTGTGTGAGGTCGTAGTTGCCGCGGGCGGCGATGCCCCAGAGTTCCTGCACGCCGAAGGGGAACTTGAACATGATGTCCGTCGTGCCCTTGGAGTAGAACGCGAGCTTCTCCTTGAGATGGTCGTATTCAGAAATATGTGACTCGGGCAGGCCGATGGAGAGGAGCCAGTCTTTGCACCAGTTGATCCAGTAGCGGTGCCATTTAGCCCAGTCGTCGTCTTCGTGGATGAAGAATTCCATCTCCATCTGCTCGAATTCGCGGGAGCGGAAGATAAAGTTGCGCGGCGTGATTTCGTTGCGGAAGGACTTGCCGGTTTGGGCGATGCCGAAGGGGAGTTTTACGCGCGTGGTGTCCACGACGTTTTTGAAATCGACGAACATGCCCTGCGCGGTCTCGGGGCGGAGGTAGGCGACGGACGAGGCGTCGGTCATGGCGCCGACGTTCGTCTGGAACATCATGTTGAAGGCGCGCGGCGGCGTGAGGTCGGGATTGCCGGTGGCGGGCGAGGGGATCTTGGTGACCTCGTCGGCGGTGGCCTCGGTGAAATCCTTAACCACGACGGGCGAGAGCGTGCCGGTGATGGCCTTCTTGCGTTTGAAGAGCTCGGCGGCGGCTTGCAGGTCCTCGGTGGTTTTCTCGGATTCGAGGGCGGAGACGTAGCCGTGGGTGGTGCCGTCGATGACGACGGGAGCGAAGAAGAGTTGGTCGGCGCGGTAGCGGTTCTTGGAGACTTTGCAGTCAACGAGCGGATCGGAGAAGCCGGCGACGTGACCGGAGGCTTCCCAGACCTTCGGGTGCATGATGATGGAGGTCTCGATGCCGACGATGTCGTCGCGGCGGCGGACCATGTCGTTCCACCAGCAGTCGCGGATGTTCTTTTTGAGTTCCACGCCCATGGGGCCGTAGTCGAAAAAGCCGTTGAGACCGCCGTAGATTTCGGAGGACTGGAAGACGAAGCCGCGGCGTTTCGCGAGGGAAACGACGGCTTCCATGAGGTTGGCGGGCTCGGCGGCGGCGGCGGGCGTGGACATAAGGGGCGGATATAGCGCAGGGGGACCGCCGGGGTCAATGGTGCGCTGCACGCTTTGGCAACGCTCTTCAGCCGTTGCTCATTTGCTCCAGCGTGCGGCCCTTGGTTTCGCGGACGAATTTCCAGGCATACCACGCAGAGAATGCCGCGAATACGGCGTAAATGCCGTAGGCGCCACCGAGACCAATGCCCGCGAGCAGCAAGGGAAAGGTAATCGTGACGGCGAAGTTGGCGGCCCATTGGACGAGGCCGGCCAGCGAGAGGGCGGCGCCGCGGAGCCGGTTGGGAAACATCTCGCCGAGGAGCACCCACATGACGGGGCCCCACGAGATGCCGAAGCAAACGATGTAGAGGTTGGCAGCGACGAGGGCGATCGTCCCATGGTTTGAATCGAGGACCAGCGAGCCGTCGGCGCCGGTGGCCGCACCGGAAAACACGGCAGCGAGCACGCCGAGAAACACAGCCATGCCGATGGAGCCGATGAGCAGGAGAGGCTTGCGGCCGATGCGGTCGATCAAGGCGATGGCGACGAGCGTGGCGGTGATGTTGATGATACCGCCGATGACGTTGATCTTGAGGGCGTCGGTGACGGAGAAACCGGCGGCGCGCCAGAGGACTTCGCCGTAGTAGAAAACGACGTTGATGCCTACGAGTTGTTGGAGCGCGGCGATGATGATGCCGACCCAGACGACGGGATGGAGGCGGCGGCTGACGCTGTCCCAGAGATCGCGGAAGGCCGGCTTTTTCCCGCTGTCGAGGGAGAGTGAGATCTCGGCGATATGGGCCTGGCCGTCGGCTCCCGGGGCGAGGCGCGCATGGGCGCGGATCGCGTCCGCGTGGCGACCGGCGGTGACGAGGTAGCGTGGGGATTCGGGGATGAGCAGCAGGCCGAGGAAAAACGCCACGGAAGGGATGAGCTCGACCCAGAACATCCATTGCCACGCTTGATAGCCGAACAGCCAGACCGTGCTGGTTCCGCCGGCGAGGCGGGCGATGATGAAGTTGCTCAGGAAGGCTGCGAAGAGGCCGAGGACGATGGCGAGTTGTTGCAACGTCGCGAGGCGTCCGCGGATGGCGGCGGGGGCGATCTCGGCGATGTAGGCGGGGCAGATGATGCTGGCGGCGCCGACGGCGAAACCACCGATGAGGCGGTAGATGACGAACTCGATCGAGCCGCCCGCGATGCCCGAGCCCCACGCGCTGATGGCAAACAGGAATGCGGCGCCGAAGAGCGCGGAGCGACGTCCAAAAGCATCGGAGGCGCGGCCGGCGAGGAAGGCACCCGCGGCGCAGCCGAGGAGCATGGAAGCGACGTTAAAGCCGGTCACGGCCGCGCTGGAGCCGAAGGCGGCGGAGAGGGCGCCGACGGCACCGTTGATGACGCCGCTGTCGAAGCCAAAAAGGAAACCGCCGATGGCGGCGACGCAGGCGGGGAGCAGGACGGGGCGAAGGGAAGTTTCGGATCGCATGGGGACCTCGTGCCAGGGGTGGGGTTTGGCTCTCCGACGAAGACGTCGCCGGTATGGCCCGACGATGCTTTGGGCGTGCGGGGTGTCAAACGACGAAGCCCGCGGATGCGCCGGCCGGCGCAGATGACTTACCAACCGGCGGCTTGAGGCGCGGCGACCTGGGCGAGGAGCAGGTTCTCCATTTCCTGCAACATGCGCTCGCGGATATCGAGGGCGTTGGCGCGCTCGGCGAGCTGGGTGGCGATGGCTTGCAGGTCGGTCGCGAAGGGCGGCGCGCTGAACGGCGTGGCGGTAAACGGGGTCGCGGTGGGCGTGGAGGGGATCGCGGTGCGCTTGGGGCGTGCGAGGTCGGAATCAGACTGAAGGGCGGCGAAATCGCGTTCGAGGCGGCGGGTGCCGGCGCGGAGTTTTTGTTCGCGGTCTTCGAGTGCGGCGCGTTCGAGGGTGAGGCGGGTTTCGGTGTGCGCGAGTTGCTCGGCGCGCTGGTTGAGCGCGTATTCGCGGCGGGCGACGCAGGCGGAGGGCGAGGCGGGTTTGTCAGCGGAGGTGAGCGTGCGCAGGAGCGCGGCGAGCGTGGAAATCTGGCGCGCGCAGGCGCGGTGCCCGGGCGTGGCCACCCGCAGGAGTTGCAACACCTGCCGGGCGGTGAGGGGTTCGTGAATGATGTCGCGCAAACCGGCGCGCATGGCGCCGAGCACGAGAGGAAGAAGCGGTATGTCGCAAACGAGCACGCCATGCTTGATGCCGGGCGAGCGGCGCAGGTGGGTGACCTCGGCGAGCGCGGCCTTTACGCAGGCGGGATTCATCCGGCGGACATCCATCACCAGCAAGTGCACGGGAGTCGTGGCGGTGCTGCCGCGGCCGGCATCGCTGTCCACGCCGAAGTGCAGCACGCGGGGTTCATCGGGCCGGCCGGCGGCGCCGTGATGAATGAGAACAAAATGAATCAAGGACGAAGGCATGCGCAGTCCGCTCAGGCGGAAACGAGGGTTTCGATATCGATGTCGGCATGAACCCGCGCGGCCTCGGCGAGCGCGGTGCGCAGTGGCGCATGAAGGGTGAACTGGTCGTCCACGAGGCTGAGCGAGTGGAGTCCGGCGGCTTGCATGAGCTCGGTGGGGATTTGCAGGAACACGCGATAGACGAGCAGTTGTCCGGCAACGCCACCGCCGGCCTTGGCGCCGATGGCATCAAGGATGGGGCGCAGTTTCAGGCCGGATGTATTCGTCGATCCAATACCTGGCGCAGAGGTTGTCGGACGGGATGACTCGATGCGCAGGCTGACGGCGGGCTGGGCGCGCGCGGGTGCCGGCGAAGTGATGCGAAACGACAGGATGGGCGAACGCGGAAGGGCTGGCGTGGGAATCTGAGCCGCGACCGCTGTCAAAAACGGAGGACGGGAGTGCGCGGCGGAGGGCGGCGCGATCACGGTGAGTGTGGGGGCCGCGGCGGTCTGGGCCGAAGCCGATTCGCGGAAAGGAGGAATGGAGCCCTCGAAGCCGGAGGGCGTCGCGGAGAACGGGGCGTGCGTGGCGGTGTAGTCACGCCAGCCGAGCACGTGCTTGCGGATGAGTTTGCGGCGCACGAGGCGGCGGAGCGAGGCGTTGACGGCCTCGATGTCGAGCTGGAGATGCTGGGCCAGCTCGGTGGCGTTGCGGGATTGCGCGAGCTGTGCGAAGACCGCCCACACCTCGGGGGCGAGCTCGATGCCATCGATGCGATCGGCGAAATCTTCGCAACGGATGTAACGGTCGGCGAGACGGGCGGAGGAGGCGGAGGGAGTTTTGACGGTGGACATGATCGGGGGCGGTTAACGCTGAAGGGCGATAAGGAGAAAGGCGTCGGCTCCCTGCCATTGAAACGGCAGTCGGAACGAAAGCGGGGGAGCGGTGAGTTCGTCGGGAAAATCGGCGGCGACCGCCGAGAGCGGCGGGGCGACGAGGAGGTGTTCGCCGAAATGTTCGCGGGCGTTGCTGGTGAGGGTGCTGGTGATCTCGCCGACCAGATCGAGTTGGGCGGCCTCGTCGTGCTGGTCCTCGCCCATGTGATGCAGCAACGAAAGAAGCAGGTCGGACGGCAGGCTGAGCGCGATCCAGCCGGTGAGACGGCCGCTCACGGGCATATAGCCGGTGCAGGCGAGGCGGGGAGGCATCACGAGTTCGAGGGACGGGGTGAGGAAGTCGGGCGAGGAACCGCCGACGGTTTGAAAATAACGACCGATGGTGCCGATGAAGACGGCGAGCTCGCGCTCGGTTTCGAAGGAAGTGCTCACGTTGAGGCGGAGGTTTGCTGGAGGGAGACGAGGACGCGTGAGCGGTGGTTGTTCCAGGAGACGGGAAGGATGTAGCAGGTGGTGTCGCGGGCGGTGTGGATGTTGAGCGGGCTGCCCTCCACGATGAACGGAGTGGAGATCATGAAACCGCCGCCGAGTTGTTCGCGGGCATTTCCGGAGATGGTGTTGGTGATCTCGCCGACCAGCTCGGCGCAGAGACGGTCGTCGGGCTCGCGCTCGCCGATCAAGGGCAGGAGTGCGTGCAGTTTTTCGCGCGGGGCGGTGTAGTAGATGTTGCCGCGATGCGAGCCGGTGATGCCGATGACGGCGGAGAAATCGTAGGCCACGGATTCGTTGCCGGCGCTAAGGTAGGGCGTGCCCAGAGTGGCTTCGCCGCCGGAGACAGTGGCGAAGTAGCGCGTGATGCTTTGGGCGAAAATCTTGAGAATGGTTTCTTCCATGGGAGTGGCGGAGAGAGTAGCGATTAATCGGTGAGGATGTCCTCGAGGGCGTTGTGCACGGACTCGGCCGTGATGGGTTTCAGCAGGAAGCCTGACGCGCCTCGCTTGATGGCTTCGACGGCGGTGGCTTTGTCGGCGAGGGCGGAGACGACGAGGATGGTCGCGCGGGGATTGCGTTTGAGAATGATGTCCACGGCGGTGAGTCCATCCATGTCCGGCATGGTGATGTCCATGGTAACGACATCAGGCTGGTAGCGTTCGAACATATCGACGGCCTGAACTCCGGTGGTGGCGGTGCGAACCTCGGTGAAGTGGGAACGCCCGAGGCTGCGCTCGATGGCGCGGCGCATGATGAGCGAGTCATCGACGATAAGAAGTTTCATGCGTGGGCGGAGGGGAAGTAGAGGTGGAATTCGCAGAACTCGCCGGGCGTGCAGTGAACCTCGATGGCACCCGCGGCCTCGTCGACGACCTTGGCCTTGATGATGTCCATGCCCATGCCGCGGCCGGCGTGCAGGCTGACCTCGGCGGCGGTTGAAAAACCGGGGGCGAAGATGCAGCGCGCGATGTCGGCGGGGGAATGATCCGCGCCCGGTGTGAGCAAGCCGGCGGCTTCGGCGCGAAGGCGAATGGCATCGAGATCCAACCCGCGTCCGTCGTCGCGGAAGGCGATGCCGTTGAGACCGTCGGCCGTGCGGGGGAGTCCGCGCACGGAGAGCGTGGCGGCGGGCGGTTTACCGAGGGAGCTGCGCACGGGCGACGGCTCGATGCTGTGCGCGAGGGAATTGCGGGTGAGCTGGATGAGCACGTCGCGCACGAGCGCGGGGCGGTCGGTGGCGACGGTGTGCAACGCGTAGTCGTCGATGGTGAGCGTGGTGACCTTGTCGAGATCGCGCGCGGCATCGGCCACGAGTTGCTGCAGGCCGGCGCTAATCTGCGAGGCGGGGCTGGTCGGATTTCCGGAATGACCGGCCGCGGCGGCGACCGGCTGGCGGAGCCCGACGAGTTTTCCACGCAGCTCGATCAGGTCGCCGAGATCGGCGCGGAGGCCGGCCTGCGCCACGACCACGGAGAGAAAATCATCACCGGTGAGCTGCGGACGGTTGAGGAGTTCGGAGAGCTTGGACTCGAAGAGATCGGCGGCTTTTTGGAACGTCGTGAGTTTGAGCAGCGCGGCGTTGCCCTTGAGATTGTGCACGCTGCGGAAAACGGTCTGCAGGCGTTCGCGAAGCGCGTCGCCCTGACCGCCGGTGGCGGCGAAGTGTTCGGCGCGCAACGTGTCGTTGATCACATCGAGCTCGAGTTCGACGAGGGCGACAAAGCTCTCCAGCTCGTCGGGCGCGACGTGGACGATGCCGAGGAGAATATCCAGCTGGCGGTCCTTGTGGCGTTCGGAGTCGCGCAGTTTTTTCTCCAGCTCCATCTGTGTGGTCACATCGCGCACGGCCACGAAGACACGGGTGACGACGCCGTTCTCCACGATGCGGCGGAAAGAGAATCCAAGGTAGCGGTTGATGAAACCGCCGGAGGGATTGGAGAAGTTGACCTCGATGTCGGTGAGCGGGTTGACCTTGAGCACGGCCTTTTCCTTGCGGTTGGCGTCAAAGAGCAGCGCGAAATAATCCTTGGTGGTGTTGAACATCTTCTCGGTGAGAAGGCGTTCGAGGATTTGCAACAGGCTGCGGCCGGCCAGTTTTTCCTGGCGCAGGATGGTGTTGAGCTCGTGCGAATGGTAGTCGCCGATGATGCCGGTCGAATCGATGAGCAGGAGTCCCTCTTGCACGGTTTCCATGATGCGGTCGGTCTCGGCCTTGGCGACCGAGAGAGCCTGCGACTGCGTCTCGAGCCGCGCCTGGCTGGCGCCGAGTTCGGAGGCGAGGCGCTGGGAGGCGTTGCGGGCGCTGCGGACGCGGTTGAAGAAAAACACGCCGGGCAGCGAGAGCAGTGCGATGATCGCGACGGCGATGAGAATGCTGCGCGGACCGGCGACGGCATCCACGCGGTTCTTGGCGAGCTCTTCGAGACGGCGGCTGAACGTGAGCGTCTTCTCGGCGAGAAGCGTCTGCTGTGCGGCGACGAAGGCGGAGGCGTCGGAGAGCGTGGACTCAGTGAAGGGAAGCGCCTCGGAGTTTTCCTTCTTCGGGCCGGCGGTGAGCACGATGCCGTCGGCGCGGCTTTTGATGCCGAACCAGATGACGTTCATCGCCTGAAGGGATTCGAGCGCCTTCTCGTCGGTCACGGCTTCGAGCATGAAACGCACGCCGTCGGGCGCGACGGTTTCGGAGCCCTCGTTGAACGCGTTGATGATCTGGTCGAGACGGTCGGCGGCGACCTGAAGCTCGTAGACGGAATCACCGGCGGGCTTTTTATCGCGGACACTTTTTTCGATGAGGAGAATGGATTTCGTTATCTGTTCACCGAAGGCGCCGATGCGGCCCGCCACGCCGAGGGTGCGCTGACCCGCGGCCAGTTCGGCATCCATCTGGACGGTGTTGCGTTGCAAGCCGATGATGGCGACGACGGCCAGTGCGGCGACCGGCAGATAGAAAAAGAAACTCCACGCCAAAATTGGGCGGCGAAAGATTTGGAGGAATGCGGATGGGAGCTTTTTCATGAAAAGGTGCAGGGTGCGCGGAGATTTTTTGTGTAAGCACGGCGAGGTGTATTGGTGATGAAACTACGGTCAATTTCGCCAGGTCACGGATCTGCAAAGCTCGCGTTACATTCCGGTCGCCGGTGATTTTATTCGAAGAACCGGTGATTGCTCCGCACACGCATTTACCTCGGGCGGCGGGGTTTATTTTATACGCGGGAACAAAACACAGGGTTCACGCCTCTTAAGGGATGTTGCCCGCTTGCATCTGCGGCGGGCCGACCCTGTTCGATTCGTTAACTCCATCCTTCGCTCCATGAAAAAACTGCTCCTCCCGCTCCTCGCTTGTTTTGCACTCGTTACCTCTGCATTCGCCGGCTCCGACAAGGTGGCCGATATCTCCCATGACGACCTGAAGGCCGCCATCGCCTCGGGCAAAGTCACGCTCATCGATGTGAACGGCACCGACACCTACAACTCAGGCCACATCCCCGGCGCGATCGATTTTGAGTCCAAGGAAGCCAAGCTCGCCACGCTCCTTCCCGCCGACAAATCCGCCCTCGTGGTCGCGTATTGCGGCAACGAGAAGTGCGGCGCCTATAAAGAAGGTGCCAAGGCAGCGGAGAAGCTCGGTTACACCAACGTGAAGCACTATTCGAAGGGCATCGCTGGCTGGAAAAAAGCCGGCGAAAAGACCGAGAAGGGGAGCTGATTTTAGCGAAAAAATTTGGCTGCAAGCTCAACCCGGCGACGAAAGTCCGCCGGGTTTTTTGTGTCCCTGTTGTGTCCATAGGCTGTCGGGAAGAAATATTCGCGACTTGCGCGGCGAACGCCGACGGATGCACTGGCAGGCATGAAGGTCATGTTTACGCCCAAGGAATTCACCCGGCTGCTCGAGCTTGTGCATCTGGGCATGCGCACGGTCGAAGGTCGCCAGGGCGACGTGGGGCCGCACGTGGAGCGTTATGTGGAGATCGAGCAAAAGCTTTACGAACTGGCCACGCCGCTGGGCTGCGCCGATTTGGTGGACGTGGGCAGCGACGGATTACTCGGCCCGTCCGAGCGGCTTCTCAATGATGAGCGCATGGCGAAGATCGCCGGCGATTACGACAACGACACATTTTGGCATGAGCTGGTGACCCGCATGGCTGATCGCGATCTCGCCACCGATCAGGCGCGCCAGTCGATGCTCGGCAATGGCGGTCCGGCGATCGATGCGGATGCCCGTCTGCGAAAGCTCGAAGACGCCTATTGGGACGAATTCGAGAAAAACGATCTGGCCAACGTCATCCTGCTGCGCGGCGGTCGGGGGTGATGAGGCCTTTGCGGGGACGCGACGGTCACTGCGGGATCAGCGAGGCTTGAAACCGGCCGTATTGGACGAGCTCGCCCTTGCCCCCGAAAATATAGGTGCCGCGAAATACGGTCGCGCTTAACGCTCCGCGAAACTGGGTCGCCGTGTCGGCGGACTGCTTGCACGTCACTTCGCACCACGCCCCTTTGCGCGAACCGGTAAGCGGCCAGCGACCCGCTTGCAGCGGGGCTTCTACGACCAGCCAGCCGGTGATTTTACCGTCGTCCGTTATGATGAGTTCCATCTTCACGGGTGCAGTCACGTCGTGCGTTGTGTTGGTTACCGTGCCGGCCAGCAGTCGTGTTTCCGTGACTGCCGCGACGTGCGTGACGCCGGCGAGCAAGAGAGTGCTCCAAGAGAGCAGAGCGGATAATCTCATGACACACCTCCGCTCTTTTTCGCGTCTTTGGGGCGTTGTTTTTCCACCTCGCGCTGCACCTTGCGCATGATGAAGCCCCAAGTGCCGCGCGAACCCGTGGCGGCTTTCGCGAGCAAGTCGTAGAGCGGGCTCGCATCGGGCCGGCCGACTTCACCGATCACCGAAAATGGCTGGAGCATCTTGCGATAGCCATCCGCGCCGGCGTGTTTTTCGAGGAGCTTCATGTTGCCAAGGATCACGCTCATTTCGTCACGCGCGAACAGCTCCAGCGAGAGGTTGAGCGGGCGGCCGGCGAGCGCCACGCCTTCGACCGAGGGCACCGAGCCACGTCCGCTGATGCGAGCCTGCGGTGAGTCGATCAGGAACTCCGCCAGCGTGATGTTACCTTGCTGATCGCGGCCACCGGAGACGCGCAGGGCGTCCACCGGCATCTCTGCAAATTTCCGCAACAGTCGTCCGAGAGCGCGCAGTTCTGGGGAGAAGCTCACCGCGCCGCCGAGCACCAGCAAGGTCGAGGCCGTGCCCGCCGCAGGATGCGTGATGCGCGCCACGCCATCGCGGCCCTCGATTTGAAACTCACCCTCGGCGTTGTCCAGCAACGCCCACAACGAAGTGCCGTCGGCTCGCACCTTGGCGTCGAAATTGATGCGGGCATCGAACGATCCGAATTCGTTCGGGAAGACCGTCTGCACCACGCGCGCGGTTTCAAACTGCGCGATGTGAAACTCGCCGCGAAGAAAATGATCCGCCTCGGCCTGCGGGTTGTAATCGATGGTCAGGCCGCCGCTCCATTTTCCGGCAAACATCGTCCCGGTGAGCCCGCTCAGGCGCAGTTGGTTTTCCGTGAGATCCAGCCGTCCGCGCACATCGTCGATGCGATACGGCGAGAATTGCACCGCGCCGAGTTCCAGGTCGAAACGTCCGCGTAACACACTCCAAAACGCGGTGCCCAGACGGGCGGATTTTTCCGAGGGTCCGGTTGCCGGGGGATTTTTTACGGAGTGGGAAACCGTCGTGACGGGCTTGGCCTCGCGGGCACCGGCGGCTCCTTGCAGCGTGTTCATCAGATCCAGCACGGCGGTCACATCGAGGAACCGGCTGCGCAAGGCGGAATCGAAACTCAACGTGCCGCGATCGAGGGCGAGTGTCATGCGAAACGCCGCGTTACTGGGTGCGGGAGCCGTCAGGTAGTTGATGCCCACGTCGAACCCGGCCTCGCGTTTGTTGCCATCCACTTTTCCCCGCGCACCAATTTCCAGCGCGGGGAGCAGGGTGCCGGCGCCGGTGTGGACGCCATCGATCCGCGCCCAGAAATCCAGCGGCTCGCCACCGAGCAGATCACCGTTCAGCCGCGCGACCAATTGTCCGTCGAGAGACCGGCCCAAGGTGCCAAGATCCACGCGGGTCTGCGCGTCGATGCTTTGAGGAAGCAACGTGCTGTCGTTGCCGATGAAACTGAAGGCGCCCTCAAATTCCGCCGCGCGTTTTCCGGCGACGTCGATGGAGCCGTCGGTTGCGTGGAGCGTTCCCTTGTAGGCGAGCTGGAACGCCGGGTGGAGTTGATGAAGAACCAGCACGTCCGCGCCCGGGAAAAACGACAGCCGGGCATCCTTGATTTTGAAGGTGCCATTTTCCGCCACGGTGAGGCCTTCGAGTTTCAACGGCTTGACGGGACGCAGCCGGAATTTCTGGGGCTCGGCGTGCAGCAACAGATCGGTGGCGCCGAGGGTGCCGCTCGCGTCCATCCCAGGCGGCAACCACGGTTTCGCCCACGACAACGGGAACGAGGTGGTTTGAATGCGAACGGGGGCCAGCGTGTTGAACACGGTTTCGCCGCTGGGTTTTTGCACAAAATAAACCGGCTGATCCGAAGTCACCGTGAGCAGCGGTCCGGTGGCGTTTCGCACGGTGAGATCGAGGTGGGTGATTTGGGAAACCGCACCGCTGGCCGTGCCCGCCTCGGCGCGCAGCCCGACGGTCAGCGCGCCGAAGGTATCTTTGCTGTGAGGCAGTGCGGGCAATGAGGCGTCGAGCGATAGCGCGGTGGTGTAGGTTTGGGTTTTGGGCTCCCACGCGAAACGACCGGAGCCGTCGAGACGGTTGCCATCCGTGGTCTCGATGTGCAGTGCCCGCACTTCGGCGGATTGCCGCGTGTCGCTGTAAGTGAAATCGGGCGCAAAGGTGGCGCTGCCGTCGAAAACGGGGTTTCCGCCAAGGGCGAAACGCAGATGCTCGAATGACCAAGGCAGCCGGGTCGCGAGGACAAAGCCCTCGCCGTCGGTTGCGTGCCGGAGAGTGGATTCACCCCGTGACCACGTGCCATCGACGGCGATCGAGGGTAGCCAACGGGAGGCCCAGGCGAGCGGCAGCGCATTGACGGTGAAGCGCAGCAGATCCTGCGACGGATCCGTTTTGAGCGCGGCAACCGAAGGCGTGCTGCCGACACGGATGGGTTGCTGTAACGCGAGCGAAACCATCGGCGCGGAGACCGGGTCTTGGCGTGCGGTGAATTCAAGTCCGGCGATTTGAAAGACGCCGGCGTCGAGCGTGGCATCCCAGCGGGCTGCGATCAGAAACGGCAGCGGGTTGTCCGGTCCGGCAAGCAACGTCGGGAGTGCGCCCGTCAGCGTGCCCGTGGTCTGCGTGCGCGGTGCGGACAGTGAATGAGTGACGTGAAACGCGGACTCGATCCGGTCGCCTTTTTCAGTCGATGCGGTGAAGTCATCCACGCGGAGCGAAACGGATTCTTTGGATAAGGTGAGGTGCGGGCTGAGCGTGAACGTAACCGGCAGGAGCGAGGGGAAGGTTTTGGATTCGATCGCGACCGGGCCGATGGTCAGCGGAGCGGAAGGCGTGGCGATGAGCGTGGCTTGGTCGTCTTTGAGGACGACGTTCCAGGCACCGCCGAGCGAGCCGCCCGCTTTTAATTGAGCATCGGTGCCGGTGAGCCACGCATTGGCCCATGACAAGGGCAGGCCGGAGAGTTCGACGTGCGCGCTGTGGGCCGCGTCGTCCTGGGCGAGTGAGAAGCGGAACGGCGTGGTTTCACTGCTGAGCGTGACGCGGGTTTTAGAGGCGACTGGCGGGCTTTTCTGCAGATCCAGATTTGAAATCACTCGGGCCTGCCAAGAACCCAGTTGCGCGAGACGTGGATCGAGGCGCGCAAAAAATGCGGGCGAACCGGTGAACTGTAAATCGAAGCCGGTGTATTTGTCCTTGGGGTTGAAGGCCGAGAGCAGGGTGAGCAGCGCCTCGTCACCGAAGCGGATATCCGCACGGTAGCGTTCACCGGACGGGGTGTTTTCCAAGAGCAGTGAAAGCGTGGCCGGCGGCGGAGTGAAGGCGCCGTAGCGGGGCAGGTGCAGATCGCCCTTGAGCTCGATGCTGGCGATGCCGCGAGTGTCGTTCTGAACGATGCGCACGGTGCCCTGGCTGCGAATGACATTCTCCGGACCCGCCGGCAGCAGCACGGATGCGGCGGTGAAATCGTAATGAAAAGTGCCCGGCGAACCGGGGGCGAGATTGCCGCCCGTGAGTTTGAGATCGCCGGTCATCACGGAGTGGCCGCCTTCGCGCAAACCGACACGCGCGTTGATGTCGGTCTGGGCAACGGTCCATGACAACGGGGCCTGCAACAACTCGAGCACGCCGGTGAAAGGATCCGCCGTCGCGCCGGTTTCGCGTGTGGCTAATTCAGCGGGGGTGATCTCGATGTTGAGCTGATTGATGGAGACTTGCTCCACGACGAATTCGCGCCGCAGCAACCGGCTTGGGCGAACGCGCACCGAGATAGGCGCCGATTTTGCGGTGAGGCCGGGCATGGCAAAGTCGATGCCGTGCGCTTCGAGTCCGCCGGGGCCGACGTCGATACGATCTGCTTCGAGCGACCAGCCCGGCTGCCGCGCGACGAGACGCTTGGCGAGCCACGTCTGAACCGCAGGCACGCGCAGCACGGCGAGGACGAGCGCGAGCAGCAACGCACCCGCCGCGCAGGTGATCAGCAGGCGGCGAAGAACGATGCGCATTCGAGGCATGGGAGAGAGCGGACTACTCGGCCAGCAGGCGTTCGCACAGTGACAGCAGGCGGGCGCGGAGGGGTTCTCCGCGGGTGGCGAAGGCGCGTTGCTGGCGTTCGTAGTCCAGGCGGCCCTCGGGGGTTTCGATCATCAGCGGCGCAAAGCCGAGGGCGCGCAGATCGTAGGGGCTCGCGCGCATGTCCATCTCACGGATGTCGCGGGCGAGAGCGAAGCAGTCGGCGATCAGGTCGCTGGGCGTGAACGGCGCGAGTTTAAAGGCCCACTTATAGAGATCCATGTTGGCATGGAGGCAGCCGCGTTGTTCGTGCTCGGTGACGCTGGTGCGTTCCGGTTGGAGTTTGTTGAGCGGACGCGCGGGGGCGGTGAAAAAACGAAACGCGTCGAAATGGGTGCAGCGCACGGGCTGGCTTTCGACGATGCGGGCGAGTTCATCGGGCGGGAAACGCAGCGGGTAGGCGTTGTGACGGATCTCTTCGGGCGTCTGCCGGTAAACCATCGCCCATTCGTGCAGGCCGAAGCAGGCGAAGGCCGGCGCGCGGGTGGTCATGGCGGCGAGCAGGTCGCGCATCCACGAAATGGATACGCGACGCTTGTCGGTCAGCGTCGATGAATCCACCTGCACGCCGTCGGGCGTCTCGCGGTATTCCGGCCAGCGTAGGAATTCGCGGGCGGCATCGCCGCCGAGCAGCACATCGGGGCCCGGATGCCACTGGCGCAGCCACGACGCGCGAAACGAATAATAACTGAAGAGAAAATCGTAAACCGGGTGTTTTTCGCCGCGCGAAGCGCGAGCGAGGTGAGGATCGGCCCAACTGGCGACGCGCGCCTCATGAGCCCGCTGGCGATCACGCCACTCGGTCTCGGGGAGGAGTTGACTGGACTGCGCCGATATCATGAAAAACAGGAAAATTGAGCCAATTTAACCATCTAAACTAAAATGATTAAGGCAGGTTTGTAACTTATTAAGTTACAAACCTGCCTTGCTGTTTTTTTGAGGGTTCTGCGCGTTTTTCGGATCAGGGGATGCGCAGTTTGGTGCCGAGGGAGAGGGCGTTCGGGTTGCTGATAACGCTGCGATTGGCCTCGAGGATGTCGTTCCAGCGGTTGGGGGTGCCGTAGTATTGTTTCGAGATGCGGGAGAGCGAATCGCCGGCGGTCACGGTGTGGATGCGGGGCGTGGCCGGGGTTTCGGCTGCGGTCGCGACTGCGGCGGGCGGCGGAGTCACCGGTGCAACGGTGGCCGCGGGCAGGTTGATCGAGATGGAGGGAACCGTGCCGGGGCGGGACGGGGTGTTGCCGGCGGGGAGGTTGCCGATGAGGGCGAGGCGGGTTTTGAGCTGCTGGTTCTCGACGGCGAAGGCGGCGGATTGGGCCTGCGTCTGGCGGAGCTGATCGCGGGTGGCGATGAGCTCGGTCGTGGCGTTGTCGATCGTCTTGCGGGAATCGGCGAGGCTCTGGCTACTCGAGGCGAAAGCAGAGGATTTTTCGGCTAGGGACTGGTTGGCGGCGGCGAGCTGGGTGCGGAGGCTTTCGGCTTCGGCGGAGACGGTGGCCGACGAAGCAGCTTGCGGGCGCAGCGTAGTCAGCTCGGCGGTGGCGGTCTCGAGTTTGGTGACGGTGGCGGCGCGTTCTTCGTCGATGCTGGCGAGGGCTTTTTGGAGGCGCTCGATCTCGGCTTGCTGGAGGGTGAAGGAGCGGAGGGCGGCGGCGAGTTTGGTGTCGGTGTCGGCCTTGGCTTTTTCGAGATCGGCGAGGCGGGTGTCGGCTTCGGGAGTCGGCGCGGGCTCGGCGGGGGAGGCAGGGATCGGGGCGATCACGACGGCGGGAGCGGGGGCGACGGGGATCACGGCCTTGGCGGCGGCGAGCTGGGCGGTGAGGCCGTCGCGCTCTTCGGTAAGGGTCTTGATCGTGGCGGCGAGGGTGTCGCGTTCAGTTTCAAGTGAAGCGATGCGCGGGTCGGGCTGCGCGGTGACGGAAGGAGCGGTAGCGGCGGGCGCGGCGGCTTTGGCAGTGGCGAGTTCGGCGGTGACGGTCTCCAGTTGTGCGGCGACGGCCAGGCGTTCGGCGCTGGCGCGATCGGCGGCGGCTTTCAGGCTGGCGGACTCGGATTCGGCGAGGGCTTGGGCGCGCTGGGCGGCGTTGGCGGTGTTGACGGCGAGGGCGAGTTTTTCGCGGAGGGCGGTCTGTTCGGCGGAGGCTTTGGCGGAGGAGGCGCGCAGCGAGGCGAGCTCGGTGGCCGCGGTGTTGGCGGAGGCCTGTAACTGGTCGCGTTCGGAGCGGAGGGACGCGAGTTCGGCGCTCACGCCGATGGGCATGACGGGGGCAGCGGGAGCGACCGGGGCGCGTGTCTCGGCGAGGCGCGTTTGGAGGGCGGAAATCTCTTTGTCTTTGCTGGCGAGGGCGGCTTCGGCGATGGCGACGCGTTTGTTGGCGTCGGCCAGCTTGGCGGTGAGACCGGCTTTAAGGAGTTCGTTTTCCTTCCAGGCGGCAGAGAGCTCGGCGCTGAGTTTTTTCTGATCTGGGTCGGCGTCGGCGGTGATGGCGGGGGCGACGGCAGGGGCGGGCGCGGGTTCCTCCATAGCGAGGGGCGAAGTCGCCGGGGCGATCGGGCTCGCGCTGAAGGCGGCGAGGCGGCGTTTGCCTTCGGCGAGTTGTTCGGGTGTGAGGATGCTGGTGAGATTGGCGAGGGCTTTGCCATTGGTGCCGTTGGTGGCGGCGAGGCTCAGCCAGGCGTAGGCTTGGGCGGGATCGTAAAGGCTTTCGCGGCGGTCGGCGTAGGCGAGGCCGAGGTTGTATTGGGCAATGGCATTGCCCCGGTCGGCCTTGGTGCGAAGTGAATCAAACTCCGCGGACGTGAGGGCGAACACGGGCGAGGCGAGGAGCGCGGAGCCGAGAAGACCGCGGGAAAGAACAAGACGGAAGGAGCGAGGATTTTTCATGCCGATGCGGGAAGTGCGCGCAGCATGGCGGGGGCCAAGGGCTTTGCAAAGCGGCATTTGTCTCGGTGGCTGGTGACGGACGGGTTACTGCAACCAAGTCGCTTGACCCGTCCGGCCGCTCTGGCATGAGGGATAACCTCTAGTGAATTGTTGCTACCAACGGTTCCGGAGCGTGTCTGTTCGTCGTCTCCACTCTTTCCATACCACATGAAAACCGCCCGTCTGTTTGTTCTGCTCACCGCGTTTGCGGCGATGCTTGGCTCCAGTTTCGCCCAATCGACAGTCACCACGGAACGCGAGGTCTCCGCGCCCGCCACTAAAACGGAAACCCGCACTTATGTGAAAGACGGCAAGACCGTCACCGAAAAGGTCGTCGTTACGACTGAGAAGGAGCGCGAGGCCTCCTCCAAGACCTACCGGGCCGCCATCTTCGTTTCCAATCGCGCGGGAGCTGCCTATGACGGCAAAGTTGAGGCGCTGGAAGACTACGTGACTTCCCGTGTGACCGATCTCGGCGTCAGCGTTATCAGCCGCGAAACCGCCTCCGATGCCGTCGCCAAAGTCGACCCGGGTGCGACCGCCAACGCCATCGACACCACGCTCGGGCAAAGCACCTCGGCCCTCCGTCTCGCGCAGACTCTCGGCGCTGATTACGTCCTTCAGGTCACGTTGACCGGCTACGAGGCCAACCGCCGCAACATCGATGCCTATGGCGTCAAGACCGCCAACGAAGACCGCACGCTCCGCATCACCTACAAGATTCTCGACGGCGTGACCGGCGGTAGTCTCGCGGCGGATACAGTCAAGGCCTCCAAGACCGTGCAGCAGGGCGCGGGCAACACCGCCACGCAGCTCGAGGGCATGGATGAACTTCTCGACGAGGCCTCGCTCAAGGTTGCCACCAGCCTCAAGGGCCGCCTCGGCCGCGTCACCGCGCCTTCCGCCGAGCAGGGCCTGGTCTCGGTCACGATCCAGACCGAAGCCGCCGACCTCACGATTCCCGACATCCGTATCGGCGTGGAAAACACCGTCACCATTTCCGAGAGCAAGCTGAAGGTCTCCGCCCTCGCCGCCACTGTCGAAGTCGACGGCATCGCGGTCGGCACCGCACCCGGCACGGTTACGGTGAAGCGCGGTCTCAGCAAACTCCGCATCACCCGCGCCGGCTTCAAGCCCTACGAGCGCACCGTTAATTTCGTCAACGGCCAGTCGCTCACCGTGGCCCTTGAGCTGAGCGAGGAAGGCTACAAGCGCTGGAAGGATTCCACGCAGTTCCTCAACGACCTCAAGAACGACGCCAAGCTCACCGATGGCGAGGTCAAGGTTCTCGAGGGCAAGGCCAAGATGCTCGAGCAAAGCGGCTTCAAGGTGAACACCACCGCGGCCCCCGCCATCACCATCAACGAGTATGACGACCACCGCGGTCCCCGTAAGGACAACAAGGACCGTTCACTCTTCTCGTTCTAATTTAATTTCAAATTTCCACGTCATGAAATTCTCCCGCATTCTCTCCATTCTCGCCCTCGGCGTCGCCCTAGTTGGCGGCCTCTCCGCGCAGGACGCGCCTTCGAAGAAAAAAATCGCGATCACCAAGATCGCCGCGACCGATTCCGTGAAGGCCCGCATGGCCACGCAGGGTGTCGGCCTGTCGCTCTCCAGCGTGATCGAGGCGCTCGACTCGCAGGTCTATGATCGCGTGCTCAACTCCAAGCGCTTCGAGGTGCTCGAGCGTTCCGATGCCGACGCCCTCGCGAAGGAGGCCGGCGCGTCCGGTGCCGCCTTCCAGTTCAACCAGGCCGACTACCTCCTCACCATCCGCATCGACGGTTTCAATGACCGCATGGAGACCCGCAAGCTCGCCTCCCTCGGCAAGACCGTGACCGCCCGCGTTATCGAGCTCTCCGCCGTCGCCAAGATCACGGAGGTCGCCACCCAGCGCGCCGTCGCCAGCACGAACTTCCAGGTCTCGCGCCGCCAGGCCGATTCGCTGTCGGGCAACACCACCGAGAAGGTGGGCGAGTCCAGCGATGTTCTCCTGATCGATATCACCCGCGAGATGGCCCAGAAGATCTCGGCCCGCGTGTCCGACGCCGTGTTCCCGGCCCGCGTGCTCGCCAAGCGCGACAAGCTCGTGACCATCAATCGCAATGACACCTCCGGCATCAAGGTCGGCCAGGTGTGGGAAGTGTTCATCCTCGGCGAAGACCTCGTCGATCCCGACACCGGCGACAAGAGCCGAGAGGAAGTGCCCGTCGGCACCGTCAAGATCTCGCGCGTCACGCCGCAGAACTCGCAGGCCGAAATCGTCGAGGACACCGGCATCGATAAACTCGCGCTGGTCCGCCTGAAGACCGACGTCGCCGATCCCGAGGCTGAATAATCCCGGCCGTTTTTCGCCAGCCGCCCGCCTTCGTCGCACCGAGGCGGGCGGCCTTTTTTAATCAACCGCTCCCGTTTTTCTCCGCTTCAACACGCAACTCATGTCCATGAAATCGACCGCACGCGCACGCCAGATTGCGCAGTTTACCGGAGCCGCCGCGCTCCTGCTCCTCGCCTCAGGCTGTCAGACCTACCAGCAACAGTCCGCCGATCTCGCCAGTTCCTTCCGTAATGCGAGCATCGCTTCGGCCGTCGCCAGCGCCGATAAGGAGGCCGCCTCCAAAGCCGGTGGCAAAGACGAGCTCCTCTGGCGCCTCGAGCAAGGCGCGACCTTGCGCATGGCCGTGCTCGCCGACGAGACCCAGCTCCCGCATCCGCCCGTCGCCGCTCCGAAGGATCCGGCCGAGCCGGTGCCCGTCGCGCCCACGCACACCGAGATCGCCGCTGGCTACGCGAAACGTTCCAACACCGCCTTCGATCAGGCGGAAGAGCGCGTGAATTATTGGGAGGAACAAGCCAAGTTGAAGGTCGGCTCCGAGGCGTTCTCGATCGTCACGAATCAGGCTAACATTCCCTATCGTGGCCGCGCTTACGACAAGGTCCTTATGAACGCCTACAAGGCGCTCAACTACCTCCAGATGGGCCAGCGCGACGCCGCCCGCGTGGAGTTGAATCGCTCCCTCCAGCGCCAGCGCGATGCCGTCGATATCAACCAGAAGCGTATCGCCGAAGCCCAGGCTGAGGCCGACAAAGCCCGCGAAGGCAAAGTTGAAGATGAGAAAGGCCAGACCGCTTCCTACGACGTCGATAAAGCCCAGGCCGATCCCAAGACCGGCCCCGCCCTTAATCAGGCTCTCGCCGAGTCCACCGCGCCGATCAAGGCCTACGGTGATTATGTGAACCCGTTCGCGGTTTTCCTCGACGGTCTGTTCTTCTCCATCGCCGGTGAAAACGGCGCCGATTGGGAGCGCGGTCGCAAGTCCTTCGAGCGCCTCGCCAGCCTCGTCCCCGAGAATCCCTACGTCATCGCCGACCGCGATCTCGGCGCCGCCGCCGCCGAGGGCAAGGCTCCGGAAAACCTCACCTACGTCATCTTCGAAACCGGCACCGGCCCCGAGCGCGACCAGATCCGCATCGACATCCCCACCTTCATCGTGACCAGCCGCCTCGCCTACGTCGGCGCGGCCTTCCCCAAGCTCAAGTTCAACGGTGACTATGCCTCCAGCCTGACCGTGACCGCCGGCGGTCAATCCGCCGCCACCGCCACGATTGCCAGCATGGACAGCGTCGTGGCCAACGACTTCAAAAACGAGTGGCCCACCATCCTGACCAAGACCCTCGTGTCGACCGCGACCAAGGCGATCATCCAGGCCACGGTGCAGAAGCAGTTGAGCGACCAGAGCGCGATGGCCGGTCTCATCGGCAGCGTTACCATGACTGTTCTCAACGCCTCGACCAACATCGCCGACACGCGCACTTGGATCACGCTCCCCAAGGAGTTCCAATACGCCCGCATCGCCACGCCGGCCGACCGCCAGCTCACCCTCACCACCGGCACCCAGACCAAAACAATTACTTTGGACCCCGGCGTGGTTAATGTGGTCTATGTGAAAAGCGTCTCCTCGACCGCCCCCCTTCTCGTTTCTCAAATCCTCCTCAAATGAAAACATCCCCCCGTCTCCTCGTCGGCAGCCTTCTGGTCGCCGGTGCGCTCGTCGCCCTCTCCGGTTGCGCCACCAATGTGAACAGCGTTGAACGCGCCCAGCCGGTGGCCACGCCCAACTACATTTCCGACAAACGCGTCGTCACCGACAACACCCTCGCCCGCACTGTGCGCGTCAACTCGGTGAATCAGGACACCGTCTCCGGCAACCTCCTCAAGGTGCAGGCCACGCTGGAGAACTTGAAGAACAACCCCCGCACCGTGCGCTACAAGTTCGAGTGGGTCAGCGATACCGGCATGTCCATCGGCTCGCCCAACGAGTCCTGGAAGACCATCACCATCCTCGGTCGCGAAACCACCACCATCTCCACCGTTGCGGTCAACCCCCGCGCGGTTGATTTCGTCCTGAAACTCAGTGAATAATTTCCACGTCCCTTTTTTCCACATGACCACACTCCGCTTCAAAACCGCTCTTCTCGCCGGCGTGCTCGCACCCGTCGCCTTCGTGTTCTCCGGCTGCCAATCGGCGCAGGTTCGCAACGTCGACGCCAGCGGCCCGCAGGCCCTCAACACCGCCGGGATCAACTCCCAGGACTGGTCCAATGCCGCCGACCAGCTGATCAACTCGCTGCTCACCTCCGGCGCCCTTGACCGCGCTCCGTCGCAGCCCGCCGTCCTCGCGATCGACCGCGTGCTCAACAACACCCAGCTGAACGTCGACACCGATCTCCTCATCAAGAAGATCCGCGTCGCCCTCACCCAGACCGGCAAGGTCGCCATCACGAACACGATGGGCCTCGGCGAGCGCGCCGTCGTTGCCTCCGAGGCCGCCGAGCTCGATGAAATGACCACTGGCAAGAAGGCCAAGGTCATCGCCCCGCACTTCACGCTCTACGCGAAGCTCATCCAGCAGGTCGACCGTCTCAACGGCGTCACCCAGAACACTTACACGTTCCAGATGTCGCTCATCAACGTGAAGACCGGCCTCACCGTCTGGGAAGAAGACCGCGAGATCGCCAAGCAGTCCAAGAAGTCCGCCGTCGGCTGGTAATCCGGCGCTCGACGCGAAAACAAAAAGCCGTCCCGCAGTTCGCGGGACGGCTTTTTTGTGACCGGAAAGAAGGTCGGACCTCCCGGCCAGACCATCATGAAATTCGCCAAATGGTTACGGTGACGGACCTGAAGGTCCGTCCTCCTCAAAGCAAATCCGATGGCTACAGTTTTATTTGAAGCGCTACAGATGCGTGATGAGAAGCTACCCACCGGCGTTCGCCGCTTACTTCTTTTTATCGCCAATCGGACGACCGTATTGGTCCACGAGAATCTCGTAGGGCACCTGAATGGTGCGGCCGTCGCTGGTGGTTTCGGTGCGCCACACGCGCACGACGCGCGGCTCGTTGGTGAACACGCCTTTCGCGGCACTGGAAGCGCCCTCGACCACACCGACGCCGGCGCCGACGACATTGCCGCCGACCGAGCCGACCACCGCGCCCACGCCCTGGCCGATGGCTGGACCGGGCTGACGCGGATTGGTGGCGGACTTGCCGTCCGTGGTGGAGCAACCCGACATGAAGCCGGTCATTCCAACGAGACTGCCAATGATCAAAGCGGAGCGCAGGGAAGTGTGCATAAGTTGATAAACGATGGGACTGACGCTGCGTAGCCAGAGTTCCCGTCGCAACCCGATTGTCGTAACGAGCCCTCTGACTGAAAGAAGGCCCCCCGCTTTGATCTGAGATCAGCCGATCCTATCGGGACGCTTCAGATCGTGATTTTATCACTAAATAAACAATTTATTAGTAACGAGAAATGCATATTTGTAACTTAATAAGTTACAAGTTGGCTTGGCCAAAAACGGCTCAAGGAAAGGTGGCGTCATTGGGTCTTTGACTTGGGTGGGCAGGAATAGGATTTATCCGCATGTCCGTGTATTTCCGAGAAGCCCGAGCCACTCTGCGCCTCGCACTGCCCATCATCGTGGGACAGGTGAGCCAGATGCTCATGGGCGTGACCGACAGCGTGATGATCGGCCGCCTCGGAGCCGTGCCATTGGCTGCGTCGGCTTTTGCGAGCGGCGTGTTTTCGGTATTTTTTGTGGTCGGCTTGGGGTTGTTGCTGCCGGTCGCGGTGCTGGTTTCGCGCGAGCACGGGGCGAGCGACGATCAGGCGGGCGCACGCTGGCTTCAGCACGGCGTGGCGTTGGGCGTGATCGCGGGACTCGTGGAATTCGCGCTGATGCTCGGGCTGATGGGGTGGTTTCACCGGCTCGGCCAGCCGCCCGAAGTGCTCGCGGCGGTCAACCCGTTCTACGTGCTGATCACCGCGTCGATCCTGCCGACTTTGGTGTTTCAGGTGTTCCGGCAATTTGCGGAGGCGTTGGGGCGTCCGTGGGTGCCGATGTTTATCATGCTCGGCGGCGTGGCGCTCAACGTCGTGCTGAACTGGGTGCTGATTTATGGCCACTGGGGGGCTCCCGCGCTGGGATTGGCGGGCGCGGGTTGGGCCACGCTGGCATCGCGAGTGATCGTGGTCGTCGCGATCATCTTGTGGCTGCGCCGGGCGACGGGCTTCCGTAGTGCGTGGCCGGATACCTGGTGGCGCGGACTGCAGGCGCGCCGGTTTCGCGAAATGCTGGTGATCGGAGTGCCGGCGGCGGTGATGCTGTTTTTCGAGGTCGGTGCGTTTATGATGGCGGCGCTGATGATGGGCTGGATCGGAGCGGAGGCATTGGCGGCGCATCAGATCGCGCTCAGTTGCGCCGCGTTCATGTTCATGTTCCCGCTGGGGATTTCGATGGCGGTGGGTATGCGGGTGGGCAAAGCGGTGGGCGAGGGGCGGCATGAGTTGCTGCGACCGATCGCCACCGGCGGGCTGGTCACGGCCATCGCGATCATGAGCGTTTCTGCCATCGGCTTTGCGGTGTTCGGACCGTGGTTGGCGGGAGGGTTTGTGAACGATCCCGGAGTGGTTGCCCTGGCGGCAAAACTTCTCGTGGTGGCGGCGATTTTCCAGCTCTTCGACGGCGCGCAAGTAATCGGCTCGGGGGCGTTGCGCGGACTGGCCGATGTGCGCGTGCCGGCGACGATTTCGTTCATCGCTTACTGGCTCCTGGCGATTCCCGGCGGGTATCTGCTAGGGTTGCACACGAGCTTGGGCGCGGTGGGCATCTGGGTTGGCCTAGCGGTGGGCCTAGCCATCGCCGCTGTGCTTTTAGCCGCCCGTTTCTTACGCCTGACGAAGTAGTTTCGGATTTTTGTAACTTAATAAGTTACAAAATGGCGGAGGGCTGAAGGCGAGGATTGTAACCTATTAAGTTACAAAGGGTCGAGGCGTTGGCGGACTTCGGGGAAGGTGAAGCCTTGGATATGAAGGAGTTTTTGGCGGGATTTATCGCCTTGGAAAACCGTCACGGCCCGGCGGGGGAGGGCGAGGGTGTCGGCGATGAATGCGCACAGCTCGTCATTGGCGCGGCCTTCGAGTGCCGGCGCGTGGACGCGGACTTTCAGCGTGTCGCCGAGCCAGCCGGCGAGTTCGTTGCGCGGGGCGTTGGGGAGGGCTTTGATCGCGAGCTTGCAGGACGCGGTCGTCATCGCAGGGCGCGCGATCAGTCGGCCAGTGCTTCGGCCAGCGTGGCGATGATGTCCTCGGCGGGTTCGGAACCGATGGAGAGGCGCAGCAGCTCCGGGTGCAGCCCCGAGGCGGCGAGTGTGGCGCGGCCGTCCTCGCTGGTGACGAGGTCGTAGTGGGCGAGGTAGATGAACGGGCAGATCAGCGTGTTCTTCATGCCGAAGCTCGGGCCTTTGGGCAGACGCAGGCGGTCGTAAAACTTCGCGACGGGCATATCGACGACGAACGAGATCATGCTGCCGATGGCGTCGGGAGAGCGGGCGATCTTGAGGTAGTTTTCGCGCGAGTCGGGATGGAGCGACCAGTAGAGTTCTTTGATGCGCGGGTGGGTGCGCAGGAACTCGACGACGGCGGGCGTGGTGCGGTTGATCTGCGCCATGAGGGCGGGCGCGTCGCCGATTTGCGAGGCGAGGCGGGCGATGTCGCGCGAGTAAACCGGTTCCAACGCGTGCGGCAGGCGGGTGCGGAACTCGGCTGCGAACGATCCCTGCGGGTTGACGACCACGGCACCGAGAATCACGTCGCCTTCGCCGGCGGTGTATTTGGTGAGGGAGTTGGCCACGAGGTCGGCGTGCGGGAGCACGTCGATGTTGAGTGGCGAGGCGACGGTCGGATCGATGATCAGGAGCACGCCGTATTCGCGGCACAGGGCGGCGATGGCGGCGAGGTCCGGCGTCTGGATCAGAGGATTCGTCGGAACCTCGGTAATGAGGCCGGCGATGCGGGAACCCTGCTCGATGAAGAGCTGTTTGAGCGCGGCCAGATCGAAGACGTTGGACTGGTAAAGGTAGTCCTCGGCGGGCGTGTCGGTGAACTTTTGAAGGATCGCGATGGTGTCGAGATACAGCCAGCCCAGCTGGAGCCAACGGGTGCGACCGAGCGGGCGTTGCAGATCGGCGGCCACGCGGAAGGACGCGGCCAAGGCGTTCATGCCACTCGTGGCGAGGAACACGTCTGAGGCGGAGGCGTGCTGGTAGAAGCGGGCGACGTGGCCTTTCACGTTGGCGGGGGCGTAGCCGTCGAAGCCTTTTTCGACCTGGGCCTGATCGGCGGTGAGCTCGCCGACGCGCAGCAGGTAATCCTCGGCTTCGCGGGAGGAGAGGAACATGCCGCTGTGCTGAAGAAAGGTCTTGGCGCGCGAGGAGAGCGTGGCGTCTTCCGGGAAGGTAACGCCGGTCAGTGCGGCCGTGGTCGGCAGAAGCGCGGCGGGTTCGCCGAGGTGGATACGAAGCTGCTCGGCGGCGCGGATGGACGAGGTGAGCCAGATGGCGTTGCCCGCGAGCCCGAGGGTGCGCAGGAGGTGGGCGCCGGCTTTTTTGGCGAACGGGTGCACGACGAAGCGAGGATAGCCGGAGGTCATGTGTTGGGTGACCTCGGGATCTTTTTCCTCATAGCCGATGACATCACGCATCGTGGGCAGGCTGGCGGAGACGCCGTGCAGACTGGCGGGAATACGTTGGCCGAGCGGGATGTGGGTGAACACGGACATGGAACGGCGAAAATGGCGCAATCTCTCGCCCGCTGGCAACCTCAGGGTTGAAACCTCGCCGCGGACCGTGGAGCGTTTGCGCTTCATGAAACTCGTCTCTTGGAACGTGAACGGCCTTCGCGCCGTCCTGCAAAAAGGCTTTCTCGACCACCTCGGCGTCAACGGCCCCGATGTCATCTGTCTGCAGGAGACCAAGTGCCACCCCGGCGATGTGCAGCATGTCGAGTGGCCGAAGGGCTACACGGCGTTCTGGAACGCCGCCGTGAAGAAGGGCTACAGCGGCACCGCGATTTTTACGCGCCATGCGCCGCTCAATGTTTTCTACGGCATCGGCATCGAGGAACACGACCAGGAGGGGCGCGTGATCACGGCGGAGTTCGCCGATTACTATCTCGTCAACGTCTACGTGCCCAACGCGCAGGCTGAGCTTGCGCGCCTGCCGTATCGGCTCCGCTGGGACCGCGATTTTCTCGCCTACCTGCGCAAGCTGGAGAAGGCCAAGCCTGTGATCGTCTGCGGTGACTTGAACGTCGCACACGAACCGATCGATCTCGCGCGTCCCAAGGAAAACGTGGGCAATCCCGGCTTCAGCGACGAGGAGCGCGACAGCTTCCGCGCGTTTCTCTCGGCCGGCTTCGTGGACACGTTCCGCCACTTTGAAAAAGGCCCGGGCCACTACTCGTGGTGGACTTATCGCGCCGGCGCGCGTCCGCGCAACATCGGTTGGCGTATCGATTATTTCCTTACATCTTCCGTTTTGACCCCGCGGCTCAAGCGCGCCTGGATCTCCCCTGAGATCATGGGCAGCGATCACTGTCCGGTGGGCTTGGAACTGAACGCATGAGCACTGTTAAAAAGAAGACCGTTAAAAAAACCGCCGTCGCGAAACCGTCCGCGCGCCGGCGCGCCCAGACCACGTCGCCGTGGGCACGCGTGCGCCGCTCAAAAATTCATGGCCTCGGGGTCATCGCATCCAAAGACATTCCATCAGGCACGCGGGTGATTGAATATGAAGGCGAGCGCATCACCAAAGCCGAATCCGAGCGTCGTGATGAAGCCCGCGCCGCTCGTGCGGCCAAGGGCGGCGATGGCTGTGTTTATATTTTCGAGATCAACAAGCGTTACGACCTCGACGGACACATGAAGTGGAACACCGCGCGGTTGCTCAACCACTCGTGCGTGCCCAATTGCGAGAGTGCTAATTTCCGCGGACACATCTGGCTAGTCGCGCGTCGCGACATCGTGAAGGGGGAGGAGCTCACGTTTGACTACGGGTTCGATGTGGAAAACTGGAGCGATCATCCGTGTCTTTGCGGCTCTGAAAAATGCGTCGGTTACATTGTCGCTAAGAGCCACCGCTGGCGTTTGCGGAAGCGCTTGGCCAAAGCTCGCCGCGCGAAGAAGACGGCGTAAGCTGGCCGTCATGTCCGTCTCCGCCGCGCAAGAACTGAAAGCCCTCTGCCTGCGCGAGCCAGCGCTCACGCTCGCCGTGGCGGAGAGCCTGACTGGCGGACGCGTGCAGGCCGCGATAACCGCTGTGTCGGGCGCATCGGGTTATTTTCTGGGCGGCGTCACGGCTTACACGCTCGACCAAAAAGTGCGCCAGCTGGGGGTGAAGCGCGCCGCGGCCGCCCGCGTGAATTGTGTTTCCGCCGAAGTCGCCGCGCAGATGGCGCGAGGCGTGGCGGTTCTCTTCGGCGCCGATCTGGCCATCGCGACCACGGGCTATGCCGAACCGGCGCGGGAGCAGGGCGTGGATGATCCTTTTGCCTATTGGGCGATCGCGCACCGTGTGACTGCGCGCCGTTGGAAAATTCTCACTGGGCGCGTCGTGTGTCCGGGCATGAAACGCACCGAGGCGCAAGCGGCCGTGACCGATGCGGTGCTCGCCGAACTCGTCGCGCACCTGCGTGGCACAAACTGATTTTATAACCATGGCTTTGTCTGAATTCTCCGGTTCCTTTGCGCGGCGGTTGGTGCGGTCACTCGTTAAGTTTTATTATCCGCGCATCGAGGTGTCCGGCGCGGATCGCATTCCGCAGGACGGTCCCGTGCTGCTGGCGGCCAACCACCCCAATTCGCTGATCGATCCCGTGATGCTGGGTATCGCCGCGCGGCGTCCGGTGCGGTTGATGGCCAAGGCACCACTCTTCGACATTCCGATTTTTGGGAAAGTTCTCCACGCGCTCGGCATGGTGCCCGCGTATCGCGGCACCGATGACCGCCTGCAGGTCGCGCGCAATCTCGAGTCACTCGCCGCCGCCGCGAAGCAGATGGCCGCGGGTCATGTCATGGGAATTTTTCCCGAAGGAAAAAGCCACGATGCCAACCAACTCGCGCTCGTGCGTTCGGGCGCTGCGCGGCTCGCGTTGCAAGCGCTCGCCGCGGGGGCGCAGGGATTAAAAATCGTGCCTGTCGGTTTGCACTACGAGCAAAAGGAACGGTTTCGCAGCGCCGTGTGGATCAAGGTCGGCGAGCCCGTGGATGCGGCCGAGTGGCTCGCGCAGCACAACGGCGACGAACACCTCGCGATGCGCACGCTTACGACCGAGCTTAACACCCGGTTGAAATCCGTCGTGCTCCATCTCGACGAAGCGGAGTGGCAGCCGTTGCTGGAAGACCTCGAGGCGTTGCTACCGGCCGCGGGTTACAAGCGCCGCGATGCGCTCAACGGCCTGCGTCGCCAGCAGGCCGCCGTGGATGCGATTAATTATTTTTACCGCACGGATCGTCCGCGGGCCGAGGCGGCGGCCGCCCGCGTGCGCGCGCATGGACAGGCGTTGCGGGCGGCGGGTGTGCCGGCTGACGACATGGAGCTTTCGTTGCAGGCGCGCATGCTCGTCGGCTCGTTTTCACTGACGATGCTCAAGCTCGTCACGGGTGCGCTGGTTGGATTCTTCGGACTGGTCACGCATCTCGCGCCCTACCTCTTCGTGCGTTTTGTGAGCGTGTGGGTTCCGGCTCCGGGGCAGATGACGCTGGCGCTCAACCGCCTGCTTCTGGGCCTGCCCGTTTATGGTGCGTGGTATGGCCTCATGGCGTGGTGGCTGAGCGGTTATTTTGTGCCTTGGGTCGTGGTGACCTGGCTCGTGCTCATGCCGGTGAGTGCGTTGGTGGCGCTGGATAATGCGCGCCGCTGGAAAACGCTTTTTCCGCGTTTGCGCGCCGAGACACGTTTGTTGCTGAAGCCGAAATTGCGTGCGGAGTTGCTGGCTTCGCAAAGCGTGGTGGTGAGGGAACTCGGCGGGCTGGCCAAGGAGTTTCACTCGGCGATGCCTGCACCCGCGACCATCGTGATGGCGACGAACCGTTATCGTCCGCCGTTGTGGCTCAACGTGACGGTGGCCGCGATCAGCCTCGCGGTAATGGTGTGGTTTTCGGCGTGGTTGCTGCGTGATCGTCCGACGGAGTTTTTGCGGGCGGATGCGCCGAACATTGCCGCGTTGCCCGTCACGCAACTGACCGAGCAGATGGCGTCCGATGAACGTTCACTCGTGGCGGTGATCGACGGGCTCGATGAACTTGAAAAAACGTTCCTCGCCTTCGAAGGCGATCTGAAGGCGGGCCGCCGCAGTTACTACAAACAGGCCGACGACGAAGAGATCCGCCGGCTGCTGCTCAAGTTTCTCAACTACCGCACGGTGCTGTTGCGCACGGTGTGGAAGTATCAGCGCAACGAAGACGTCAAACCGGAGGCGGTGCGCCTGCGGGCGTTGTTGCTGCACTACACGGCGGCGGCAGTGGCCTACGATTATTCGGCGCGTTTCGTTCAGGCATTCAAAGACCAGGACGAAGCGATCCGTAAACTCAACGAAGCGGAGCCACGCTGGGATTTGCCGGCGGGCACGTATGATTTGATCCGCGCCAATCTCGGCAACGTCGAGCATCGCCGCTGGCTCGAGTCTGGCTGGAAAAACTATCAGCGCACGTTGCCAGAATGGCAGGCAGCCGGCCTCACGGCGGGCGAACCGTATGAGAAATTCCATGCGTCGATCCTGCTCGCGGCGGAAAACACCGCTAAGCTGTCGGACGAGTTGTTCTCTTATAAAGTCGGCACCGCGCTGGCCGATGTGACTGGCACGGTGAAGGGCAGTTACTACCGCGCAAGCTCGGCCGTCTCGACGCTCATCGGCGACACGAAGATCCGTCAGCCGCGCCACGGGAAATCATTGATCACGCCGGAATTGATGGAGCGTCTGAGACCGCTGTTGCAGCCAGGAGATATCCTCATCGAGCGACGCAACTGGTATCTCTCCAATGCGTTTCTGCCCGGCTACTGGCCGCACTCGGCGCTCTATGTCGGCACGCCCGAGCAGATCAAGGCGGCGGGCATCGATCAGGACATGCGCATTCAGCGGCATCTCGAAAAATTCACCCAGCGCGATGCGAGCGGACATGGCTACGCGATCATTGAGGCGATCAGCGAAGGCGTGGTGTTCACCACGATCGAGCATTCGATCGGTGAGGCGGATTCGGTGGCGGTGCTGCGGCCCAATCTCACGCCGTTGCAGAAAAAAGAAGTGATCGCGCGCGCGTTTGACCACGTGGGCAAACCCTACGATTTCGACTTTGATTTCTTCAGTGCGGACAAACTGGTGTGCACCGAGGTCGTTTATCGTGCGCTTAACGGCATGATCGATTTCCCACTGGTGGACATCCTGGGTCGCAAGACTCTGCCGGCGGTGGAAATCATCAAGTTCTGGGCCTCGGGTGAAGGCGGTCCGATGCTGACGTTTGTGGCCTACCTCGATGGTGATGAACGCACGGGCAAGTGCGAGTGGGCGGGACCGGCGGAACTCGCGTGGTCGGCCGGACGCCCTGCGCTGACCTGGCTGCAATAAAAAAGCCGGCGATCCTTTGACGGATTCGCCGGCGTGAGGCCTGACGGATTCAGGTGAGCTCGTTTTGAAACAGCTCCCATATCTCGCCGTTGGGGCCTTCGAAGAACGACAGGCGCACCGGCACGGGGCCGGTGCCGTTGGTCGTCTGGATGGTGACGTCCTTCGGCTCGACGGTGATCTTGCAGCCTGCGGCGCGCACGCGTTCGGTGACGGCGTTCACATCGGTGGCGCGGATCGCGAGGTGGAACAGAATGCCGCCCGGAGCGGGTGTTTCCACGTGGTTCTCGAAGATTTCCAGATACGCGCCGCCACCCGTGTCGAACATGCCGGCGCGGTTACCGTCGGGATAGGCCCAGGTGATCTTTTCGGCGAAGCCGAGGACGCCTTTGTAGAAGGCGAGCGAGGCGTCCCAGTTTTTCGTTTTCAGCGCGACGTGGTGGATGCCACCACCGCCGAGCACGGGATTATGATACGCCATGACGGATTACGGCGAAAGCTGCGTGACGTAGTCGATCAACGGATGCACCTCGGTGGGAACCGGCGTGACGAAGTTGCCGTAAAGAAGTTCTGGCAGGTCGTAATCAACGCCATAGTAGGCGCGGTTTACCGAATCGCTGCGGGTGATGTAGCCGGTCTTCACGGTGGCGCCGGCGAAAAGGCCTTTCTGGTTGCTGTAAACGAGAACGGGAACGCTGAGCAACTGGCGGTTGGTTTTTTCCGAGTCGGCGACGCGGGGGCCGGCGACGGCGGCGGCATCCACACCGATGTTGAAACGACCTTCGAACAACTGGCGCGGCGTTTCCGCGTTCATGATGACGTAGACGTTTTCTATACGCGAACCGCCGAGCTGCAGGCCGAGGCTGGCTTCACCGGCGCGAATCACCACGGGGATGCTCCAGCTGCCATTGGATTTTTTGACGAGGATGGTGCCGTAGCCTTCCTGCATGCCGAGGATGAGGCCGCCGCGAATCTGGGTCGTGATAACGATGGCCTTGGCGCTTTGCAGCACATCGGCGGGAATGGCGAGGGCGGGATCCGCCTGAAATTCGCGAAGGATCGCCTCGCAGGTTTCGAGGCGGGTGATGAAGCGCTCACGGTCCCTTTTGGAATCCGCATGGAGCGACACGACGGTCGCGAGCACGATGAACAGGGAAAGGATTTTTTTCATGAAACAGGAATGAGGCGAAAGATATGCGACAGATGTCACTTCAAGGAAAGCGCGGAGTGAAGGCGGTTCCCGTGAACAGGCCGATCAGTCCAATTCGCGGGCGGCCAGCTCATCCTCGTCCCAGCCAAAATAGTGTCCGAGCTCGTGCAGATAGGTGATGCGCACCTCGTCGCGGAAGATCGTTTCGTCGCCCTCGGCAAAGTCCCAGAGGTTTTCGAGGAAGAGAATGATTTGCGCGGGCATGGGCTGGTCTTCGCGCAATTCGTCTCCGTAGGCGGAGCCGGTGAAAAGCCCGAGAATATCGTCCTCAAATCCCTCCGCGATCAGCTCGGCATCGGGCAGCGCTTCGTAGTGGACAGGCACCGCTCCGGCGAGGTCGCGCAGTTCGGCGGGGAGCTTTTTTTGCGTGGCCTCGATCACGGCTGAAGCGAGGGCGGTGAGCCGGTCAAGTGTCATGGAAAATGAAATCAGTGTAACTGCCGCGAGAGGGAGACGTCTTGGTGAGTGTTACCTTTGGTAACTCAAAAAATCCAAACTGTCATGAAAAGCACCCGCAAATATATCCTCGCCGTCTGCGCCCTCGCAATCGGCTTCGCCGCTCCCACCATTCGCGCTGAAGACGGTCCTCCTCCGAAGAAGGAACACGGCGAGCGTGGCGACAAGATGAAGGAAGCCCTCGGCCTCACTGACGCCCAGGACGAGCAGATCAAAAAGATCCACGCCGAAGAGCGCGAGCAGCTGAAGGCGCTCAAGGATAAGGAAGGCGACCAGAAGGAAAAGCGCGCCGAGATGCGCAAAATCCGCGAGGCCACCAAGACCAAGGTCGATGCCGTCCTCACCCCCGCCCAGCGCGAGAAGGCCGAGAAAATGCGCAAGGAAATGAAAGAGCGCATGGACGAGAAGAAGGGCGAAAAAGGCCCCAAGGGTGCGCCGGACGCCTGATAGGCAAAAGCGTGCCGGTTAATCCACCGGCCTATTTTTACCCGACCGCCGCCACCTTCACGGGTGCGGCGGTTTTTTCGTTTTCGACAACCGGCGCCGTGCGCGCACGCTGCGCGGCATGTCAACGACAGCACCTCGCGTGATTGTGATCGGCGGCGGCGCCGCGGGATTTTTTGCGGCCATCGCCTGCGCCGAAGCGAATCCGTCTGCCCGCGTGGTGCTCTACGAGGCCACGGCGCATCCGCTCGCGAAGGTGCGGATCTCCGGCGGCGGACGCTGCAACGTCACGCATGCCTGTCCCGAGCCTCGTGAGCTGGTGAAACGTTATCCGCGCGGCAGTCGCGAGCTGCAGGGACCGTTCACCCGGTTTGGTCCGCGCGACACGATCGCGTGGTTTGCCGCGCGGGGTGTGGAACTGAAAACCGAAAGCGACGGCCGCATGTTTCCCATCACGGATGATTCGGGGACGATCGTGGATTGCCTGCGCCGCACGGCGGATCAGGCGGGGGTGAAAGTTTACATGCCGATCGGCGTGCGACGCATCGAGCGGGTGAATCCTGTGTTTACGGTCGAGTTCACGGATAACTCGGTGGGGGAATTTGACCGCGTGCTCATCGCCACGGGCGGCACCAAGGGATCGGCGGGGCAGACGATTGCCGCGCAACTCGGGCACACCATCGAGCCGCCCGTGCCGTCGCTGTTCACGTTTCACATCGACGACGCGCGCATCCGCGGGCTCGAAGGACTTTCCGTGCCGCTCGCCGGCACGTCGGTGCCCGGCACGAAGCTCAAGGATTCCGGCGGGTTGCTCATCACGCACTGGGGCATGAGCGGGCCGGCCATTTTGAAACTGTCGGCTTGGGGCGCGCGCGAACTCGCGGAACGCGGTTACAAGTTCACGGTCGTCGTTTCGTGGGCCGAAGGTCGCGCGGTCCCGCAGGCATTGGAGACGCTCACGGCGGCGCGACTCGTTAATCTCAAAAAGCAGATCGCCACCTGGAATCCCTTCGCGATCCCGGCGCGCTTGTGGGAAAGGTTGATCGTCGCCGCCGGCATCACGCCCGAGACCGTGTGGACATCGGTATCGAATACTTTGTTACAAGCGCTGGCGCGCCAGGTCGCGGCGGCGGAGTTCATCGTCGAAGGCAAGAGCCTCAACAAGGACGAGTTTGTGACGTGTGGCGGCGTGCGGTTGAGGGAGATCGATTTCAAGACGATGGAAAGCCGCGAGTGTCCGGGGCTGCATTTCGCCGGCGAGGTGCTGGATATCGATGGCATCACGGGCGGCTTTAACTTTCAGGCTGCGTGGACGACGGGCTGGATTGCGGGTCGTGCGATGGCCGAAATCGAAGAAAGCTGATTCGTTTCCGCCATGCCTTCCTACTGGCAGCTTCTGCTGTTGATCCTTCCGGTGTTCGCTCTGATCGGGGTGGGGGCGATCATGCGTCGCGTGCGGTGGCTCACCTCCGAGGCTGACGCGAGCCTGCTCAAGCTGGTCGTCAATTTTCTCTACCCGTGCCTGATTTTTGAGAATGTGCTAGGCAACGCCGCGCTTCGCCAACCGGGCAATCTGTTGCTCGCGCCGCTCATTGGTTTCGCGACCATCGCGATGGGAATTTATCTTTCCTACTACGCGGCTCGGGCGATCGGACTAAAGCAGGGCGAGGGGTTGCGGACTTTCGCGTTTTCGACGGGCATCTATAATTACGGCTACATCGCATTGCCGCTGATGGTGGCGTTGTTCGGCCCTGAAAGCGTGGGCGTGTTGCTCGTGCACAATGTCGGTTGTGAAGCGGCTATCTGGACGGTGGGCATTCTGATGCTGGCCGGACTTTCGCTGCGGGAAGGCTGGCGCAAGCTCGTCAACGCACCGGTCTTCGCGCTGTTCGCGGCGGTGCTGGGCAATACGATGGACCTAGGCCGGTTCATCCCCGATGTGGCGTTTAACGTGATTCACATGAGTGCGGCTTGCGCGATTCCGCTGGGGTTGATGCTGATCGGGGCGACGCTGATGGAATATTTCCAACGTCCGCGCGAAATGTTCGATGCGAGGGTGACGCTGGCTTCCAGTGTGTTGCGCCTCGGAGTGCTGCCGGTGCTGTTCCTGATGCTGGCGAAATGGTTGCCGGTTTCCGATGACCTGAAGCGGGTGATCATCGTGCAGGCGGCGATGCCGGCGGGGATTTTGCCGCTGGTAATCGCGAAGCATTATGGCGGACATTCGCTGACGGCGGTGCGGGTCGTGATCGGCACGACGGTGCTGGGGGTTTTCCTGATTCCGCTTTGGCTGCGACTGGGCCTGGCGTGGGTGATGTGAGCAGCGGGAGGGAAACGCCCGGAGCTTTTGTAAACGGGAGCGAGTTGACGACATGGCGCGGGACCGGCTTGCTCTGCCGCCAATATGGAATGGCTACTTGACCCGCAGATCTGGATTTCCCTCCTCACGCTTACGGCGCTGGAGATCGTGCTCGGCATCGACAATGTGATCTTCATTTCGATCCTGGCCGGCAAACTGCCGAAGGATCAGCAGCCCAAGGCCCGCAAGCTCGGCCTGTCGCTCGCGCTGATCACGCGCGTGATGCTCCTCTTCAGCATCACGTGGCTGATGAAGCTCACCACCGATTTGTTCACGCTCCCGGTTTTGAACGAAGGCATTTCCGGCAAAGATCTCATCCTGCTCGTGGGCGGCTTGTTCCTGATCGGCAAGAGCGTCGTTGAAATCCACGAGAAACTCGAAGGCGAGGAAGGCCATGCGAATCCCACCAAGGGCAAGACGAAGTTCGCCAGCGTGATCGTGCAGATCCTGATCCTTGATATCGTGTTCTCCCTCGACTCGGTCATCACGGCGGTCGGCATGGCCAACAACATCTGGGTCATGGTGACGGCGGTGGTCATCGCCCTCGGCGTGATGCTGGCGTTTGCCGGAGCGATCAGCGACTTCGTCAACCGTCACCCGACGCTCAAGATGCTGGCGCTGTCCTTCCTGATCCTGATCGGCGTGACGCTCGTCGGCGAATCGCTCGGCCAGCACATCCCGAAGGGTTACATCTACTTCTCCATGGCCTTCGCCTTCGGCGTGGAAATGTTGAACTTGAAGCTTCGCACGAAGAGCACGGCCGACAAACCGGTCGAGCTGCGTTCGTCGATCAAGTAAGCGAAGGATTGAACGGACCGGTAAGAAAGGACGGCCCTCGCGGTCCGTCCTTTTTGTTTAAACCAGCTTCTCGCCCGTGCGCTGCTCGGCGGCCCAGCGGTAAACCTCGACATAGTGCGCGGCGCTGGTCTTCCAGCTGAAGTCCTTCGCCATGCCGTTGAGGCGAAGACGCGTGAACTCTGCGGGGCGGTCGTAGTAGGTCGCGCAAGCCCAGCCCACAGTGTTGTAGAGCGCGGGGGCGGTCGCGTCGGTGAAGAGGAATCCGGTGCCTTTGCCGCTGCCTTCGGTGTATTGTTCGATGGTGTCGATGAGACCGCCGGTGGCGCGGGCGAGGGGCACGGTGCCGTAGCGCATCGCATACATCTGGGTGAGTCCGCACGGCTCGCTGCGACTGGGCATCACAAAACAATCGGAACCGCCTTGGATGAGGTGGGAGAGTTCGTTGTCGTAGCCGATGTTGACACCGACACGGCCGGGGAACTGGCCGGCCGCCCAGCGGAAGGTGTGTTCAAGGCCGGGATCGCCCGAGCCGAGGATGGCGAACTGCACGTGCATGCGGCCCATGATGTGGGGCAGGGCTTCGGCGAGAAGATCGAGGCCCTTTTGCTGGACGAAGCGTGCGACGACGCCGAAGACCGCGACGTGCGGATCTTGGGCGAGGCCGAGGCGGGCTTGCAGAGCGCGTTTGTCGGCGGCTTTGCCGGCAAGGGTGGTGGCGCTGTAGTGGGTGGGCAGATACTTGTCGGTCGCGGGATTCCAGGCGGCGGTATCGATGCCGTTGAGGATGCCGACGAGATCGCCGGCGCGGAAGCGAAGCACGTCGTCCAAGCCCCAGCCGCCGGCGGGCGTTTTGATTTCCTCGGCGTAGGTGGGGCTCACGGTGGTGAGCTTGGTCGAGTGGTAGAGACCGGCCTTGAGCATGTTGACTGCACCGGTCGATTCGACGCTGTCGGCGCGGAACTCGGAGGCGGGCAGGCGGGCAAAGTCCAGCACGCGACGGTCGGCGTAGCCCTGATGCTCGAGGTTATGGATCGTGAACACCGAGGCGATGCGGCCGAGCGGCGTGTTCTTGAGCGTGGTGTTGAGGTAGACGGGGAGGAGGCCGGTCGTCCAATCGTGGCCATGGACGACGTCGGGAATCCAGTCGAGCTGCTGGCAGAGGGAGAGCGCTCCGCGGCAAAGAAAGGCGAAGCGCAGGTCGTTGTCCGTGTGCGAGCCTCCCGGGCCGGCGTAAACTTCGGGGCGCGCAAAGTAGCCGTCGTGTTCCAGTAAATACACGGGGACCGCGGTGCCCGGCAGCGTGGCTTCCCACGTGCGTGCCCATTGGGCCTCGGAGCCGACGTCGACGCCGAGCGGTTCGGCGCGGGCGGTGCGCGGGCCGTGGGACTTCACGGAGCCGTAGGCGGGACACACGATGCGCACATCATGGCCGAGGGCGGCGAGTTCCTTGGGAAGCGCGCCGGTCATATCGGCGAGACCTCCAACTTTTACAAACGGCTCAACTTCGGGGGTGACGAACAGAATTCGTAAGGGTCGCACACGAAGCAGGAAACCAATCGGCGTAGCGTTGCCGAGTGAATTGTTGGCGTGGATTTAAATGTGCGCAAAAAAACCCGGTTCGCAGGGCGAGCCGGGTTTTTAAAACGAAAATCGTCTGCGCTTGCTTAGACTGTTTTCGGAAGCGGTGCGCCGATGTCCACGCCGTGCGGGTGGTGGCGCTTTTCCTTGAGCTCGCTGTGACGCTTGCGGAGGAGGCCGTCGAGTTTGTCGGTCAGCAGATCGACGGACTTGTAGGCGTCTTCGCTGTCGGCGGAGGCGACGATATCTGGACCGCTGATTTCGATGCGTCCGTGGGCGATGAAATGGTCTTTGGACGTCTTGGTTTTATCGAGTTCGACGTCGAAGCGAATGCGGTCGATACGCGGTTCGTGGCGCAGGAGCTTGGCCGCCTTCTCGTTGTAATTCGCCTTCATGGCGTCGCTCAGTTCGAGGTGAATACCGCGAAGGATGACCTTCGCGCCGATAACTTCAGGAGTGATATGGGGCATACGTTAGTAATAGAGCACAACGGCACGGATTTGTTGCCTCTTAAATGACGATGACAAATCCGTGCGCGGGTTGGATTAGGAGCGCTGTTAACGCATTTCCTTCGCCGATTCGGGCGATTCGACGGCAAGGGCGCGCAGGCGCTCGATAATCTGTGCCTCGAGCTTGGGGGGGGCGCCTGCTTTGAGGGCTTCGCGATAGAGTGCGGCGGCGGCAACGGGTTGAGCGGCCTTTTCCATGCGCTGGGCATTGGTCCAGGCTTTGATGGCGACGGCGGGGTTGGCGCCGACGAGCGGTTCACGGGCGGAGCAGGAGCCGCCATTCGGGACGAGATCGTTGGTTACGGTGGCCAGTCGCTGGGCGCGCGGCCAGTCCTCGGCTTTGACGGCTTCTTCCACGAGGCGGTTCAAATAAGAAATGGCCGTTTCGTTGGCCGCGGGCGGGGTGGATAACTTCACGCCGGTGAGGGCAGGCAGCGCACGAATGATAAAATCATTCTTCAATTTTGCGATGGCATCGAGGTAGGCGTGGGCCGTGGAATTCGAATTGCGCAGGAGATCGCGGGCACTGGCGAGGCGGTCGGCCTTAAGTTCGCTGACGGCGCGATTGAGGGCGTCGAGATCGCCAAGCAACGCGTAGAATTCGTTGGAGCGACGGCCGGAGGAGGTTTCCTGCAAGGCGGCGATGCGGTCGCGGATGACGGTGAGGTTATCGAGCGTGGCGTCGGCGAGAAGGTTGGTCGACGGACTCACCGGCGACTCGATCGACGACATGAGCTTGAGGATGTCGGAGCGGCTGACGGGGCGGTAGCGAAAGCTGTTGGAGTTCAGGTTGCGCAGGCTGTTGCGGGCGCCATCAACGTCGCCGCTTTCGCGCTGGGCGAGATAGTCCTGCCAGCCGTTGACGAAGCTGAGGGTGTTATCGATGCGAGTGTAGGTGCGTTGAAGGCGGTTGTTGTAGCCGCCGTTGTTACGGGCTTCCTGGAGCGCGTAGAGTTCGTCGAGGATACCGTCGAGTTCGGAGGGCTTGGTCGCGGCAAGGGCGATCTTGCCAACGCGGGTGGAGAGCGCTTCGACCTTTTCGGTGAAGGCGGCTTCGCGTGCCTTGGCCTCCGTCTGAAGCGCAGTGACGAGATCATCCCAAAGCTTGCGGATCTCGGGAGTGCGGGCTGAGCGCGCATACTGGCGGGCCTGGCTGAGGGCATTGTTGAAATCGTTATTATCGATGTAGCCGTCGAGACTGCTGAGCTGGTTCTGGGCGCTGTCCCACTCACGCAGGACATTGCCGGAATAACTCGCATCCGCCAGGCCTGAAGAGCTGAGAGTGGGGGCGGCCTTGAAGCTTTTGATCGCTTCGTCCAAGGCTTGGGCGGGCAAACGAGCGGGCGAGGCAAGGGCAAGCGCGGCCAGCAGCCACGCGCAATGGGGAAGGAGGCGGGTATTCATGGTGTCGGGGTGACCACGATCATCACGCAGATTTCTTAGGAAGAAACGACCTCCGAGTTGTCAGAAAAAAGTCAGATAATCAGGGGCTTAAAACCGATGTTGCAGGCATCAAACCGTTGGCACGCGTGGCCCGTGTCGCTGCCGGTAAACGCGCGGGCTGAACCCCGTGTGGCGCGACACGAGTTTGGAAAAATGCGCCACGTCGGGCAGTCCGCACCGCACCGCGACATCCGCCACCGGAAGGGTTGTCGTGGTCAGCAACTCCAACGCGAGACGAAGCCTCAGGCGTCCCAAGTATTGCACCGGCGGCACCCCGTGGCGTCTCGTGAACATCCGGTGCAGTGACGCGCGGTGCAGGCCCAGTTTTTCCGCGAGCCCGGCGACGTTGAGCCGTGCATCGGTGAAATGTGCGTCGATCCACGCGCGCGAAACTTCCGCAATATCACGCCCGCCGGATGCACTCGTGCCCCGGGGTGGATCACCCGCGCGAAGCAGGATCTCGTAACCCAAGGCCGAGGCCCGCAGCTCTCCCTCGGGCGTCGGATCGCGTAGCGTTTCGTAGAGCCGCTCGAACAATCCGGATGGGCATGGTCCCGCGGCCTGCGCACGCACCAACCCGTAATCGCGCGTGATGCGTGGGTATCGGATTCCGTCAAAGGTGAGCCAGCGATAATCCCAACCTTCCGGGCCGGCCACCAAGTCGTGTGGTTCGCCCGCCACGTAGTAAAAAATCATATCGCCCTGCACCGGCACAAACGATCGGCCGACCTTGAAACTACCAGAGCCCGAGACCGACCAGAATACTTGCAGGAACTCACCCGGCTCGCGGGGGTTCCGCTCATTTGGCGCCAGTTGATAATGTCCGGCGGAGCGCACATTCAGCGGCAGCGCACGACCGGGGCGCAGGTTGAGGCGATAGCACAGCATGCGACAAAACTACAAATTGAGCGTCATTTATCCATCTTGGAGTGATTCCTGGAGTGGCAAATATACAAGTCATGGAAAACCCCGCTTGGAACAAAGCCTACAGCCAGCAACGTTTCGACCACGTGCCGTGGATGTTCGCGCATGAAGCGACCGCCCAGGAAAAGGCCGGACAGCTGCGGCATCAGCGAGAGCTTCGCAAGGCGGCGGCAGTGGAGGTTGGCGCGGATTGTTATCTCGCTCCATCCGCATCGATCAACGGGCACGCCGGGGCTTTTTTCAAAATGGGGACCAAGGGCTTTGTTGCGGCCCATGCCTACATCACCGACCACGTGCATCTCGGGGATAACTGCAGCATCAACCCGTTCGCCACGGTGCGCGGCAAGGTCACGGGAGGCGACGGCATCCGCATCGGCGCCTACGCGTGTCTCATGGGGTTCAATCACGGCTTCGCCGACACGACGCGACCGATCTACCAACAGCCGCATAACAGCAAAGGCATTGTGCTCGGTGACGACATCTGGATCGGCGCGCATGTCTCGGTTCTTGATGGCGTGAAAGTCGGCAACCACACGATCCTCGCGGCCGGCGCGGTCGTCACTAAGGACGTGCCCGACTACGCCATCGTGGGCGGAAATCCCGCGCGCGTCATTCGCATGCGTAAACGCGCCAACTCTCCCGGCTCGCTCGAAGAGAAACTGGAACGTTTCGGGCAAAAAGTCGGCGATGAGTTGGATGCCGTGCTCAAGGGATACCAACTCAAGTCCAAGTCCGGTGCCGGCGTGACCTATATCGACCAAGCGGGCGGAAAAAAACGCGTGCGACCCTGGTGTGACGCGACCGAAGTGGCGGCGATGTTTGGCCGGATTGCGCCCGGCTACACCAAGGCCGGGTGGATCACGCGCCTGCGTGAGTTTCAGGACCACGTGACGGGCGTCGTGCCCGAACACACCCCGGCAGATGCCGCGCTCAACGAAGCTCCGCCCGCCAATCCTGACGATACGCGTTTCTACAACACGATGGCGGTGAGTTATGCGTTGGAATCCCTCGGCTCCAACCTCGCGCATCCGGTGGCCTCCGCGGCCAACATCACCGCGCCGCGCTTGCGCAAAAAACTGGAGTCGTTGCCATGGAAAGACCGCGCCTGGCACGCGGGCGACTGGGTGGATTGTTATGCGTCGAGCGTGCTGTCCGACGCGCGCCATTTTGACGGACACCTGCCGTTGAAGGCGTTGTTTGCTTGGATCGATAAGAAGTGCGATCCGATGACGGGCATGTGGGGCCCGTGGTCGAAAGAATCGCGCTGGCAGCATCCCGTGAACGGTTTTTACCGACTCACCCGCGGCACCTACGCGCAGTATGGGCTACTGCTTCCGTATCCTGAGAAGGCGATCGATACGATTCTCCTCCACGTGAAGGACCACGCTTTTTTCAACGGCAAGACCGACGACGCCTGTCACGTGCTCGACGTGGTGCATCCGCTGTGGCTTTGCCGCAAACAGACCGCTCATCGACGCGACGAGATCGAAGCGTGGGTTTTGAAACGTCTTCCTCAAGTGATGGCGCACTGGCAGCATAATCGAGGTTTCGATTTCGTGGTCGCCCGTCACAAGACCTCACTGCAAGGCACGGAGATGTGGTTGAGCATCGTTTACCTGATGGCCGACCTGCTCGGCAAAGCCGACGCGCTTGGCTATCGCCCGCGCGGTGTGCATCGCACGGAAGTTCCCGGTCGTGGCTTGGTCATTTGACGCAAAAAAGCCCGCGCTTGATTTTGAAGCCCGGGCTTTTTGCGGATGAATCGACGCCGTCCGTTGGGGCGATCAGCGCTTTTTGTTAAGCGCGGCGGCGAACCAGTCGTTGCCGAGAGACTGCTGCGGGCGTGCGGCTGGCGCGGCGGCCGGGGCCGGACGGGCCTGGCCAGGACTCGTGCGGGGGGCGGTCTGACCGGACTTGGCGCCTAACTGCGGGGCGCTGCGCATCGAGAGCGCGATGCGGCCGCGGGTGAGATCGATCTCGGTCACGGTGACGCTGACTTTCTGGCCGGGCTTCACGACGGCGGAGGGATCTTTGACGAAGCTGTCGGCCAGTTGGGACACATGAACGAGGCCGTCCTGGTGGACGCCGATGTCAACGAAAGCACCGAAGGCGGTCACGTTGGTGACGATGCCCGGGAGTTTCATGCCGGGCTTCAAATCTTCGGGTTTGTTGACGCCTTCCTGGAAGCTGAAGGCTTCGAATTTTTCGCGGGGGTCGCGGCCGGGTTTGGCGAGCTCGGCCTGAATGTCGGTGAGCGTCGGGAGGCCGACGGTCTCGGTGACGTAGTTGGATAGGTTGATCTTCTTGCGGAGCTTTTCGTCGCGGAGGAGATCAGGGACGGTGCAGCCGAGATCGGCGGCCATCTTTTCGACGAGGGCGTAGCGCTCGGGATGAACCGCGGAGGCGTCGAGCGGATGGGCGGCATCGTGAATGCGAAGGAAGCCGGCGGCCTGTTCGTAGGCTTTGGGGCCGAGGCCGGAGACTTCGAGGAGATCGGCGCGGGTCTTGAAGGCGCCCTTGTCGTTGCGGCGAGCGACGATGGCGGCGGCACTACGACTGTTGAGGCCGGAGACCTGCGCGAGGAGTTGCTTCGAGGCGGTGTTGAGCTCGACGCCAACGCCGTTCACGCAGCTCACGACGGTGTCATCGAGGGAGCGCTTGAGGGCGTTTTGATCGACGTCGTGTTGGTATTGGCCGACGCCGATGGACTTCGGGTCGAGCTTCACGAGTTCGGCGAGCGGGTCCATCAGGCGGCGGCCGATGGAGACGGCACCGCGCACGGTGAGGTCGTGGTCGGGGAATTCTTCGCGGGCGACTTCGCTGGCGGAGTAGATCGACGCACCGGACTCGTTGACCATGACGACGGAAATCGCAGCGGGCAGTTTGAGTCCGCGGATGAAGGCCTCGGTCTCGCGGCCGGCAGTGCCGTTACCGATGGCGATGGCTTCGATTTTGAAGAAGTCGATGAAGCCTTTGATCTTCTCGGCGGCCTCGGTCTCGTGGCGGTCGGGATAGACGACGTCGTTGTGGAGGAGTTTGCCTTGGCGATCGAGGATGACGGTTTTGCAACCGGTGCGGAAGCCGGGGTCGAGGGCGAGGACGGCGCGTTGGCCGAGCGGGGCGGCGAGGAGGAGTTCGCGGACGTTGTCGGCGAAGACCTTGATGGCATCGGCGTCGGCCTTCTTTTTGGAATCGAGGCGGAACTCGGTTTCCATGGCGGGGGCAAGCAGGCGCTTGAGGGCGTCGGTCAGCATGAGGCGCAGCTGCGTGGTGGCGGCGGGCGACGTGTTCTTGATGACGAGGCGTTCGAGTTCGGCGAGGGAGAGCGTCTCGTCGACCGTGATGCGCATCATGAGGAACAACTCTTTTTCGCCGCGACGCATGGCGAGGAGGCGGTGTGACGGGCATTTGACGAGCGGCTCAGACCACTCGAAGTAGTCTTTGAATTTGGCGGCCTCGACCTCTTTGCCTGAGATGATCTTGGAGGAGACGACGGCGGAGTCGCGGTAGATGGTGCGGAGCTTTTCGCGGGCGGCGGCATCGTCTGAAACACGCTCGGCGAGAATGTCACGGGCGCCGGCAAAGGCTTCCTCGGCGGTGGCGATTTTGGAGACGACGTTTTTGCCGTCGTCGGCGGTGTATTCACGTCCCACATACGCGGCGGCTACGGCGGCGAGGTCGATGGCGGGGTCCTGGGCCCAGATTTGCTCGGAAAGGGGCTCGAGGCCCTTCTCTTTCGCGATGGTGGCGCGGGTGCGCTTCTTCGGGCGGAACGGGAGATAAATGTCCTCGAGGCGGACGAGGGTCTCGGCGAGGGCGATCTGGTTGTCGAGGGCGGGCGTGAGAAGGTTGCGCTCTTTTAGTGAGGCGAGGATGGAGGCGCGGCGTTCGTCGAGGGCCGCGAGTTGTTCAAGGCGGTCGCGGATTGTCATGATCTGCACCTCGTCGAGTTCGCCGGTCATCTCCTTGCGGTAGCGGGCGATGAAGGGGACGGTGGCGCCGTCCTTGAGGAGCTGGGCGGTCGTGGCGACCTGGTGGACTTTGACCGTGGAGCCGAGTTCCTGGGCGATGCGGAGGACGTGGTCGGCGTTGGGGAGAGCGGTGGGTTCAGCCATGAAAAGAAGGATGAGTGCAACGCGGTGGCGGCGACGGGCAAGGGCAAATCTCAGCGGAGGCGACGGGCAAAACGCACCCTTGCGCGACGGGGGAAGTGTGCTAAGTTGGCCGACCTGTTCTTTGACTGGCTGCACAAGCCGGTTGTATCGGAGTTCCCACTTTGGGGGTGTTCTGGATTCGACCTTTGGTTGGAGTGCGCCGCTGCCCTTTAAGAGTGAAAGCCTCTTGTTAATCCCCTTTCAAAAAAACAAACGGCAACAACGAAGAAATGCCCCTCGCTGCCTAAGTGCAGTGACGTCCGCCTAGTGATATCTGCTAGCTAACGTGGACGACGACAGCAGACATAACATCGGGAGCCATCCGCGGGCCTGGTGTCGTATCTTCACCCGGGGATTGGCTTGTGTTTAAGCGCGGTTGGTCGCGTAACACCGGCGAGATAAATACCAGCACATAAGGGTAGACGCGGTGTGCGAAGGCCGAAGGGACCCGGGTTCAAATCCCGGCACCTCCACCATTTTGAATCGTGCTATGCACAACGAAAAAGCCCGCGAATGTCGTGATGACGTTCGCGGGCTTTTTTGTGTGCGGAGCGGACGGGGCGCGTGCTCGTCAGTCGGGAACTCAGCGGCAAACGGTGCGGAAGCCGATGGTGTTGGCCGTGGTGGCGGGGGCGTTGCTGCGACGAAGATAGGTGGTGGCTTCCGAAGACGATCCATTCCAGCTTCCTCCGCGGCAAACGCGGTTAGTGCCTGTCGCGGGTCCTTTTGGATCAGGGCCGGCGGCGTCAGTCGTTCCGTAATAACCGGTCACAAACGGATCCCAGCACCATTCAGCGACGTTGCCTGACATGTCGTAAAGGCCGTAGGCGTTGGCTACGAAGACCCCTGTCGGACTGGTGTAGGGAAAGCCGCCGGTGGAATAAGAGGAGTGATAGGTGCTGCTGCCGATTTTGTAGTTGGCGAGCAACTGGGTGATGCTGTCCGTGCCCCACGGATAGGCTTTGTCCGCATAGCCGCCGCGTGCGGCGCGTTCCCATTCGGCTTCGGTCGGGAGGCGATAACCGTTGGCCGTCCAGTCACAGGTGACGCCGGCGTTGTCACTGGTGCGGTAAACGGCCCCGCTGACTTTGTAGGCGGGGTTGCGGCCTTCTTTTTCGCTGCGGGCGTTGCACCACTTCACGGCGGCATACCAGCTGATGGTTTGCACGGGATGGCCGGGCGCTTTGACGTCGCCGGCGGGCAGGTCGGTGTAGTTGTGGGTCAGACCCCAGGCAGCCACTTCGTCCCAAAGGGCTTTGCTGACCTCACGGGCGTCCATGTTAAAGGCGCTGAGGGTCACGGAGTGAAGAAAGTTGATCGACTCGGGATCTGTATTGCTGGCCTCACCCATGGAAAAGGTGCCGCCGGGGATCGCGACCATGCCGGCGGGCGGCAGCGTGGGCGGGGCGATGCTGAGGCGCACGGCGGCGTCGGGGATGATGATCGTGCCGTTGCCCGAAATCATGCCGGGGGTGATTTTGACGGGCACCCAGGTTTGTTCGTCGACGGAGCTTTCCACGGCGAGGGCGAGCGGGGCGGCTTGGACGTGTGCCGTCAGGCCTAGGGTGAGCAGCGCGGCGGAGAAGGTGAGAAGCGGTGAAGTGCGCATGGGATCAGGGGAGGACGCAGCGGAAACCGATTTCATCGGAGCCACCGTTGGCGGGATCAAAAATGCTGCGATTGGCAACGCGGGAGACATCGGCATATTTGAACCAGGAACCACCACGGACTACGCGCACCGCGCCGGTTTCGGGGCCGGTGGGGTTGTTGATGGGAGATGACGCGTAGTAGCCGCTGTCATACAAATCCCAGCACCACTCGGCGACGTTGCCGGCCATGTCGTAGAGACCGTAGCCGTTGGAGGCGAATGAGCCGACCGGGCTGGTGTAGGGCATTTCGCCGATGTTGAAGGCGGCGGGATAGCCGGAGGCGGTCTCGGTGTCGTAGGAGAAAAGGGTGTTCGCCGCGACGTAGTTGGCTTGGGCGTGGGTGAGTGTGTCTCCGCTTGGAAACCGCTTGCCAGCGAGGCCGCCACGCGCGGCTTTTTCCCATTCGGCTTCGGTCGGCAGGCGGTAACCGTTGGCGGTCCAGTCACAGGTGACGGCACCGGTGGCACCTGTTTTATAAGTCTCGCCGTTCACCTTGTAAGGCGGGGTCAGCCCGGCTTTTTCGCTGCGGGCATTGCACCAGCGAACGACGGCATACCAGCTGATGGTGTGGACGGGGTAGTTGTTGACCGGATCCGTCGTGGATTTGGCGACGCCCACGGGCAGGTCGTAGCCATGGGCAATGCCCCATGTGCGAACCTCGTCCCAAAGGGCCTTGGTGACCTCGTATTTTTCGAGGTAGCAGGCTTTGACGCTTACGGTGTGGACGGCGGTGTTCGCGGAGTTATCCAACGCATCGCCCATTTGGTAGCTGCCGGAAGGGATCAGACTGGTGCCTGCGGGAATGGGGAGCGGCGTAAGCTGGAGCCGGAAAAAGCCCTTCGTGCCCGGGTCTTGGATGAGTTGACCCTCACTATTGAGCTGGGCCGCGGAGATCGGCACGTCGGTCCAGGTTTGCAGGTCGGTGGAAGTCTGCAGTTTTCCTTCCAGCGAGACTCCGAATGCGGCGGGGGCGGCACCGAGGCCGGCCAGGAGTGCGGCCAACCAGAGGCGATTCGGAGATTTGAGGCTCATGGTGGGAAAGGCGCCCCGAGAGCGGGCTTTAGAGGGAGACTTCGGCGCGCAAGCCGGCTTTGAGGCGGGCCTCGGGGTTGGGGATGAGAACCTTCACGCGGAGCAGGCCGCTGGCGGCATCGACGCGGGGATCGATGAAATCGACGGTGCCTTTAAACGTGGCGTCGGGGCCGAGCACAGGGACGCGCACGGAGATGGCGTTGCCTTCTTTCACCAATGCGAGGTCCTCGGCGCGGATGAAAATCTGCGCATAAACCTGGGTGATATCGACGATGCGGAAGAGCGGCTGGGTGGCGGTCACGGTCTCGCCGATCTCGCGGTTTTTTTCGACAATCAAGCCGGCGGACGGAGCTTTGATGGTGCGCTGGGCGACGAGCTCGGCGGCCACGTCATACTGCAGCTTGGCGACCTCGGCCTCGCTGCGGCGGTTAAGGACTTCGTCCTCCGAGATGATCTTTTCGTCGAACAGGTTCTTCGAGCCTTTGAAGTCGAAGTTCTTTTTGGACATCACGATTTTCGCGCGGTCCATTTCGAGGCTCTCGAGGCGATTGTTAAGCTGGCCGAGGGTCTGGCCGGCGGTGACGGCATCGCCTTCTTTGACGGAGATCGATTCGATCTGGCCTTGGACGGGGGTGCTGACGACGACTTCGCGGTAGGGCAGGATCAAGCCGTCGAAGATGCGAGGGACGGCGGCCTCAACCGCGGGAAGAAGCCCGGCGAGCGAGACGGTGGCGGCGAGGAGCGGGCGAAACAGGGAGGACATGGCGGCGATTGAAAGGACGGGAGGGGCGACCGGTTAGGGAGCGACGGAAATGTCGATCTTGAGCTGGGAGGAGAGGACGCCCTGAACGAGGTAGAGCTGGGTGATGGCCTTCTGGAGATCGACGTCAGCGGCGAGGGCGCGGGTGCGCGTCTGGCTGAAGTCCCTCATCTGGGTGGCGACGTTGTAGCTGGTGGTCAGGCCGGAAACGAGGCGCTTTTCCTCGGCGTTGTAGGAGTCGGTGGCGAAGCGCACGGAGTCTTTGACGAGGGCGGCGCGCTCGCGGGCGGAGGAGATGTCACGCAAGGCGGTGTCGATCGCGCTGTAGAGCTCGACCTCGGTGCGCTTGATGTTGAGGACGGCCTGGCGCTTGCGGGCGATGGATTCGTTGACGCGGGCTTTGCCGACCTTGCCGGTGAGGGGCACGGAAATGATCACGCCGGCACTCCAGTCGGGCGTATCGCGGTTGCCGTAGTCGTAAAAGCTCTTGGTCCAGCCGTCCTCGATGCCGGTGTAGCCGAGGGTGCCGCGCAGATCGACGCGGGGCAGGCGCTGGTTTTTGGCGTAAACGATGCGGATGTCTTCGCCTTTCGCGGTCTCGATGGCGGCGAGGTAGGCGGGGTTGTTCTCAAGGGCGGTGTGGACCAGCGTCTCGCGGTTCAACGACGGCTCGGGCAGGGTCGCCTGGGTGGTGTCGATGATGTAGGCGGGTGCATCGAAGACGAATTCTTCGCGGGTCAGTTCGCTCAAGGTGTTCTGGCGCTGGGCGAGGAAGTTGCGGGCGAGGATCAGTTCCTCGCGGGCCTCGGCGAGGCGGGATTGGGACTGGCTGACCTCGATCGGGGACATGCGGCCTTCGTCAACGCGGCGCTGGTTCTCGCGCACCAAGTTGCCGGCGAGATCGATGGCCTGCTGTTTTACGAGGATGTTTTCCTGGGCGAAGTTGATTTCGAAGCAGGCGTTGACGACCTGGGCGATGACCTTCTCGACGGTGCCACGGAGTTCGTTTTCGGACACGAGGCGCGTGCTCTTGGCGAGGCGGACTTCCGCGAGATTGGCGCCGGGCCCGAAATCTTTGAGCAAGGGCTGGGTGATCGTGAGCGTGGTGCCGGCCTGATATTCAGGGCTGTAGAGCGGACCGCCGGCGAGCAAGCTGACCGGACGACGGTTGGAGGTGTTTTCGAGACGCGAAACCGTGTTGGCCAATTCGAGCTGCGTGCCCGTGGGCAGACGACCGGAAATGCCGCCCTGCAGGCGGATGTTTTCCTCCTCGAAGATACGCGCCTTGGGATCAACGATGATGCTGCCGTTGCTCAAGAAATCGCGGTAGTTCTGGGGCTTGGAGCTTTTCTCGTAAACGCCACCGAGCGAAAGCACCGGGTCAAACGCACCCCACGCACCGTCGACGCGGTAGCCTTGAATCTCGGGATCGATTCGTTTGGCGCGCAGCTCAAGATTCGTATTAAGCGCCTTAACAATAAGGGCATGAACGCTTACCGTCTCGGGCTTGGCGGCCTCGGTGGCGGTGGTTTCCTGCGCGAATACGGCAATAGGCAGGCTGAACAGACCGAGGGCGACGGGGAGGAAATGACGGGAGGATATCATGAAAAAACTGTTAAAAAATTAAGGTAAGACGAACCCTAGCGGCCTGCGCAAGGCGCAACCGAGCGGAATCAGGCTGAAAAACAGCCCCACGTTGACGATCGCCGTAATCGCCAGCCAAGCCTCGAATGGTAATGCAATTGTGGTGAGATCTCGAAGGCCGGCGACCGCGAGTGCCGAGGGTGCCGCGAACAAGGTGAGTCCGGCGGCGATCAGCGCGAGATTGGCCAATAGCAAGTTCTCGACCAAGCTGGCTCCCCAGATCGTCAGGCGGGAGCTGCCGAGGCTGCGGAGCAGGGCCTGGGTGTAGCGGGTTTGGCGTTCTTCGAGGACGCCGATGGCGGTGAATGTGAGCACCACGCAGGCGCCGAGCAGGGCGAGCACGGCGAGTCGCCAGACCTGACCGAGCGTTTGCAGTCGGGCAAAGGCAACCAGGCGCGGGCCGGGGTCCTGAATAAAGGGCGGCGGAAGCTGGTTGCCTGCGAAAATCATGCGCACGGTGGCGAGGGGTGCCTCGGTCGCGCCAAATTGTGTCGGTCGAAAGAGCACCACATCGACGCGCCCCGCGGCCGTCGTCGCCGGCGGAACCAGCGCTGGTGGAATGATCAACGTATCATCTTCGCCGAGGGCCGACCAGAGGGTTTCGGGACGGGCGGTCTGGGCGCGCACCGGTTGGCCGGAGATCCATACGACTTGGGACTGGCCGGGTGGCAGTCGCGTGGTGAGCCAAAGGGCTTCGTTGGGAGAACTCACGAATTTCGCCAGCAAGGTCCACGGCGCGAGGTAGGTGGGCATCGTCGCGCGATCGGCGCGCGCCGCGGAGAGCGGGAGTGCTTGCAACAGTCGCGTCTCGCCGAATTCCGACAAGCCGGCGGCCCAATGGTCGGCGGGCAGCGCGGCTGAGAGCTCGGGCAATGACGTCATGGCCGAAGCGCGGATCACGGCCGTGTCGAAACCCTGGCGTTCCAATTCGCGCGCGAGGGCGGTTTCCTGCGCGGTCGAGCCGAGCCAGAACCACGCGGCCGCGGCGGAAAGCGTGGTCGTTAAGGCGAGGCGCACCAGAGGGCTCGACGGTTGCTCACGCCAGCGGGCCAGCGTCTCGTGCCAGAGATAAAAGAGGGGCGACGGGCGGCTCATGATTCCAGGGGGAAACGCCATTCGGCCGACACGCGGGCGGGGCGCAGGCGGGGATCATGCGTGGAGACGACCGCGGAGCGGCCGGTGGCGAGCCAGTCCGCGAGCAGCGCGTCGATGCGGGCTACATGGGCGTCATCGAGGCCCGAGGTCGGTTCGTCGAGGAGCAGCACGTCGGGGTTTTTCAACAGAGCGCGGGCGAGGGCGGCGCGTTGCAATTGGCCGCCGGACAAAGTTTCGGCGCGCACATCGGCCAGCGCCATCAGGTCGAGGTGTGCGAGCCAGTGGTCGGCGGCGGTGGCGATGGCTTGCGAAGAGAGGCCGGCGAGATTGCCGGCGAGTTCGAGATTGCGGCGCACGGTGGCGAGCGGGAGCAGGTTGAACTGCTGAAAAACGAAGCCCACGCGCAGGCGTTGGAACTCCGCATCGGGCGGGGTGCCGGCAGCCGTGAGCACGCGTCCGGAGTCGGGCGGGAGGAAGCCGGCGAGGAGTTTTAGCAAGGTGCTTTTGCCGCAACCCGAAGGCCCGCGCAGCAAGGTGAGGCCGGCGGGCAACGTGCGCGTGAGGGCGTTGAAAACCGGCGGACGTCCGGGGTAGGCAAAGCTGACAGACTGGAGGTCGAACAGCATCAGCGCGCGGGACGCAGGGCGAGGCTGGCCCGGCCTTCGGCGACGAGCTCGGCGCCGGGGAGCAACGTGGGCAGGGCGGCGGCCCAGCCACCGAGCAAGGTGGCCTGGGTGTCACGGTTGGCGAGGTCGAGCTTCGGCACGATGCGGGCGGAGGCGGCTAGTTTAGTATGCACAGTGCAGGCGAGATCGATGCCGGCGGGAGGCAGCGGATTGGGCAGGGTAGTCGTCTCGAAATAAAATACGGGTTCCTCGATGTTGAGGCGGGGTTCGAGCTGCGTGGATACATACGTGAGCACGAGCGGCGAGCCGCCGGGCGGGGTGACGGTCGCGATCAGGCTCGCCGGAGCCACGCCGTGAAGTTCGGGCAGGGTGGCGCGCACGCGCAGTCGCAGGCCGGTCCAGTCGCGAGCGACGGCGAGGAGTTCGCCCGGGGCGACCGTGCGCTCGGCGGCCGTGGCGGAGGAGGCGAAGACGAGGCTCGCGGCAAACGGGAGTTTTAACTCCGAGCGGGTGCGGCGTTCATCGCGCAGGCGGGTGCGGCGGGTGACTTCGGCGCGGAGGGTCTGCAGCTCGGCGGTCTCGGGCGTGGCGGGATCATCGAGCGCGGCGCGGCGGGCTTGGACCAGCTTCAGGGTTTCGGTGGCGGCGGTGACCGAACTCGCGGGGAGCAGGCGCGGATCCAGCGGGGCGTTGGCGGCGCGAAACAGATCGGGGTCCTTTTCGGCGAGGCGGGCGAGAGCGAGGTTGTCGGCCGCGGCGGCGACTTCACGGTCGAGTTGCAGGCGGGCGGCGGGGCGATCGGCATTGTTAACCTGACGTTCGCGTTCGGCGAGGGCGGCGGTGGCGCGGTCCAATTCCGAGTCCTCCAGCGTGTCGGCGGGTGTGTGTAACCGACCCCAAACCGTGTCGGCGGGCCAGCGGGTGCCGGGGGCGGCGGCGAGGATTTCGGGGGTGATTTGCAGGCGGGCTTCGCCAGGTGCGCGGAACAGATGGCTGCGCGCCGGTTCAAGCGTGCCGGGTAATGTGGCGAGGAGCAGGCGGTCGGATTCGGGATAGATTTCCCAACGCCAAGGGGCCGGTGCGGCGGAGGCGGACGGAGCTTTGGGATCGGCCGAGGGCTTGCACGCGGTGAGCAAAAGACAACCGGAGAGGAGAAGGTAGGCGGGGCGGTTGATCATGGAGTGGACGCGGCGAAAACGAGAGGGCGGTCGGGATTGGGGACGGGCCAGCGGGCGTCGTCGAAGAACCAGAGAACCAGCGACCATTCGAGGCGGAGTTCGTCGAGCTGGGTGCGTTGGGATTGGAGGTTTGCCTGCAACGGACTGCGCGAGGTGTCGGAGAGAGGGGTCGCGGTGAGCTCACGGAGCGCGGCGTCGATGCGGGATGACTCTTGGTCGATGCGGGTAAGCTCCGCCAACGTAGTGCGCAGTTGGTCGGCATTGCGCTCTTCCTCGGCGGCGAGGGTGTTGCGACGCAGCGTGGTTTCCACGGCCAACATGCGGCGGTCGCTGGCGCGGCGGCCCTGCGTGTCGAGGGACCAATTCACATTGGCGCCGATCACGATCTGTTCGCTGGACCAGGTTGCCTGCTGGTTGTTGGCGTAGCGGTAAACGCCCGGGCTGGTGATATAGATGTTCAGATCGGGAAAGCTGCGCAGACGGGCACCGAGGGCGCGGGCGCGCAAGGCGACCAACTCCACGGCCGCCAGGCGGAGTTGCAGGCGAGCCATCGAGGCAGGATCGGGCCGGTGAGTGGAATCGAGATAACCGAGATCGGGCAGGGTGGACACGTCCGGCGAATACGCGGTGCCGGGCGTGCCCAAGACGTCGGACAAGTGCTCGATCGCGACGGCTTCCGAGCGGCCGGATTGTTTGGTTTGAGTCGCGGCGGAACGCGCGAGGTCGGCCGCGAGCGGCGAGGTCGGCGAATCAGTGGTCAACGCGGCCGCGATCTGGCGCAGAGCGGCGGAGCGGGCGGAGGCCTGACCGAGCGGGGTAAAGGCGTTGAAGGAGCGGTAAAGCTCGATGGTTTGTTCGCGAAGAAGGAGCTCGCGGGCGAGCAAGGCGCGGCGAAGCAGCAGTTCGCCGGCGAGAAGACGGGCGCGGTAGTTAAATACCCCCGGCACATCGATGAAAACGTTGGCCGCGAAAGTGAACGGATCGAAGCCGTTTTGGGCGTCTTTCAAGGCCCGGTTGTAACCGGCCTGGAAGTTGATCAGCGGGATCAGCGACCGGTGAATCTGGCGCAAACTCTCTTGGGCGCGGAGAATCTCGAAGTCGGCCGACTGTAGTTTTTCATTACGCGCTTTAAGGATTTCCAGCGCGCGATTCCAAGAAAGGGATTCGCCGGGCAGGGCGGCGGACGGTTGCGAACGGGAACGAAGCGATTCCTCCCAAGCCCGCTCACGGGCGGCCGAGGCTTCGTTGAGACGGGTGGCGGTGGAGGTGCAGCCGCTGCTCAGACAGACGGCCGCAATCAGGACGGCGATGTGAGCAGTGCCGCGCGAAGCCACACTTAGTTGATCGTAAAGGTGCCGTTACTTGGCAAATCGTCTGAATAGGAGCCGCCGCTTCCGCTCGCAAACGTGAGGTTGTAAGTGGTGGTGCTCAAAAACACGGTGCTCGTCATTTGGAGAACGGCCTTATCAGTCGTCCCCATGGTTTTTGTATAGGTGAACGTGCCGGTATCACCGATGTCCGTCGACGAATAGGTGCCGCTGACTGACCCCGTATATGTATATGCGGTGTTTGCTGCCACAATTGCATCCCGAAACGTGATCGTGCGCCCGTTCAACGAGCTCGGAGCGGGATCGGTTTTATTGCTGCCGCCACCGCAGCCGACCAAGAGGGCGGAGGCGATCAGGCACGTGAAAAACATGAAAAAGCGGACGGGCGAAGCGGCAGATTGCGTAGGCATGGCAAACACGGGTTGTGAGTGGGAAAGTGGGAAGAAAAGGCTGGATATTTAAAGATGACACAAGGTTAATGCCCGCTCGTTCCCGAACAATTTTTTTACAACCGCACCTTTCGCGAATCACTTGAAAATTATATGTCTCGATTGCCCTTGGGCTTATTACATCCGCGCAGAGGGAATTTCCCGCAAAGGAGTTCGGTCTTTGGTAACGTCTGCAGTCGTCTGATTTTGGTATGAGCAATCCCACGGTGGTGTCGTCGTCCGAGGCCGTTCGCAGTCTGGAAGCTTGCCGTATCTTCGCCGGTCCGGTGAAGGAATTCTGGCCCAAGTTTGCACAGACGTGTGCGAGTCTCGTCAATCCGAGCGTGACCGCGGTTCTGGTCAACGTGAATGGAGACTGGAAGCAGGCCGCGGCGTTTCCGCCCGGACGTGAGTTTCCAGTGGCCCTGCGCGGCGCGCAATTTGCGGAGCTGATGGTGCGGGTCATCGCCGAGGGCTCCATCCTGATCCCGGGCGGCGGACCGATGGTGCCGGCCTTGGTGTTAATTGCACTACAGACGGGTGATCCCAAGGAATCCGTGGTGCTCGTGCAGGCGTTGCCGGGCGTGGCGGCGGATCATGTGTCGGCTGCTCTGGCCGTGCTGAAACTGGCGGCGGATACCCCGCTTTTATATCAGCGCCAGCGTCAGCTCGAGCGTGCGCGCCGGGAGTTGATCAACTATTCGCAGGCGCTGGAAATCCTCGCCGCAACCAACGTCCCCACGCGTTTCCTCGCGGTGGCGATGACCTTGGTCAACGAACTCGCCTCGCGTTACCGCTGCGTGCGCGTGTCGCTCAGCTGGCGCGATGGTCCTTATCTGCGCGTGATCGCGATCAGCGGAACGGACAAGTTTGAGAAACGCATGCTCGCGGTGCAAAAACTCGAGGCTGCCATGGAGGAAGCCCGCGATCAGGACGAAGAGATCGCCTGGCCCGCGCTGCCGGATACCGACGTGATTTCGCGCGATCACCGCGCTTACTCGGAGCAGGAAAAAACCGGTTCGCTCCTGACGGTGCCGGTCCGCGTGACGGGTGAAGTTCGCGGCGTGCTCGCACTCGAGCGCGAAGAAATTTTCACCGAGCATGACGCCCTGTCGTTGCGCGTGGTGGCCGATCAAGTGGCGCGCCGTCTCGACGATTTGCACCGCCACGACCGCTGGTTTGGCGCGCGCTGGGCCGCCGCGGCCCGCGTGGAGCTGGCTGGTTTTCTCGGACCCAAGCGCACGTGGCTGAAGGCCGGCGTGATCCTGGGTGCGCTGTTGCTGGCGTTCTCGGTTTTTGTGCCGCTGCCGTATCGCGTGAATGCGAGTTTCATCGTGCGTGCGGATGCGTTGATGCACCTGCCGGCGGCGTTTGAAGGCTTCATCGGCGACGTGAATGTGCGCCCGGGTGATCTTGTTAAAAAAGGCGACTTGCTGGTGCAGCTCGACTCGAGCGACCTGCGGGTCGAACTCGCCGCGGCGATCGCCGAGCGTCAGCGCTACGCCAGCGAAAGCGAAAAAGCCGAGGCCGAGCGCAAGCTGTCCGACCTGCGTGCGGCCCGGGCGCTGCAGGCCCAGTCGCAAGCCCGCGTTGACCTGATTCTTTATCGCATGGATCGCGCGGGGTTGGTGGCGCCGTTTGATGGTGTCGTGGTCGAAGGTGATCTGCGTGAACGTATCGGTGCGCCGGTGCGTTCGGGTGATGTGCTCATCAAGATCTCCCAGCTCAAGGGCCTGTATGTGGAAATGAAAGTGCTGGAGCGTGACGTGGATTTGATCGCTGACAGCACGCGTGCCGAGGTGGCGTTCAACACCCGCCCCGAAGATACGTTTGGCGTGAAGATCAATCGCATCGAACCGTCGGCGGTGGTCGACACCGAGGGTAATATTTTCGTGGTGCGCGGCTCCCTCGAAAACGGGGCTGAGTGGCTGCGTCCCGGCATGAGCGGCGTGGCCAAGATCGAGACGCAAAAACGCACTCTGTTTTGGATCTGCACGCACCGCCTCGCGGATTTCCTGCGCTTGAAGCTGTGGTGGTAAACCTCCCGATGACATCCTTACGAATGACGTCCTTAGCCGGCGTGGAGGCAGCGTCCTTATGAGCGGCGAGCCGAGGCAGATCTTCAGCGAGTCGTGGCACCGCGTCGCGGGGCAGCGACTGCGCCTGCGTCCGTCGGTGCGCATGCGCCGCCAGAGTTATCGCGGCGAGCCGTGGTTCGTGGCGCAGGATTCCTTCACGGAGGCGTTCTACCGTTTCCGGCCCGAAGCGTATGATTTTATCGCGCGACTCGATGGCTCACAAACCGTCGAAGAGGTGTGGAAGGGTTGTTTGGACCGTTCCCCTGATACAGCTCCCGGGCAAAGCGAAGTGGTCTCGCTACTCGCGCAACTTTATCAGGCAAACTTGTTGGCCGGAGATACGCCCGGTGATGCGGCGCGCCTGTTTGCCCGTCATCAAAAGCGTGCTCAGCGCGAACTCGCGTCGCAGTTCTTCGGGATCTTTTTCCTGCGCGTTCGTTTGCTCGATCCGGATCGTTTCCTGAGCCGCGTGTGGCCGTCCTTGCGCTGGCTGGCCACGCGCTGGGGTGTGGCGGCCTGGAGCGCTCTGCTGGTGTTGGGCATCGGCATGGTCATCAGCAATTGGGACCGTGCGGTGGACCAATCCGCGGGCGTGCTGGCCCCGGGCAACCTGTTGTTGCTGTATGCGGCATTCACGGTGGCGAAGTTGATCCACGAGTTTGGCCACGGGTTTGCCGTGAAGGCCTTCGGCGGCGAGGTGCATGCGATGGGTGTGACCTTCCTCGTGTTCACGCCGATCCCGTATGTGGATGCGACGGCGGCCTGGGCGTTCCGCGAACGCTGGAAACGCGTGATGGTCGGATGTGCGGGTATGATTCCCGAAATGGCCTATGCGGCGATCGCCGCGGTGGTGTGGGCCGGCACGGGCACGGGCACGATCAATACGCTCGCTTACAACACGATGATCACCGCGTCGGTTTCGACGCTGTTGTTCAACTTAAATCCGTTGCTGCGCTTTGACGGCTATTACATTTTGTCCGACTTGCTCGACGTGCCCAATCTTCAGGGCCGTTCGTTCCGTCAGTGGCTCCATTTGGTGGAGACGAAAGTGTTTCATGCGCGCGGGCTGGAGAGCCCGGGCCGCACACCGGCGGGCGTGGCGGGGTTTCTTTCGTTCGGTGCGGCGAGCTGGGTTTACCGCATCATCATCACCGTCACGATCATCCTGTTGGTGGCTGACCGGTATTTCGGTCTCGGTTTGCTGGCGGGTGTCATCACGGGCATCGGTGCGTTCATCATCCCGGTCGTAAAAGCGGTTCAGTATCTCCTGCGTGAACCGCGTATCGAGCGGGTGCGCCGCCGGGCCTGGGCGTTTTCCGCAGGCGCGGTGGTTTTTGTGATCATTCTCCTGGGCGTGATTCCTTTCCCGCAGCATTTCCGCGCTCCGGGCGTGGTGCGCGCGGCGGGTTCACGCGATGTCTATACTTCGGTGGGTGGCTGGGCCGCCGAGGCCAAGGCCGTCAGTGGTTCTTCGGTGCAAACCGGCGAGACGTTGGTCCGGATGGAAAGCCCCGAACTGGTGCTGGAGTTGATGGCCGCCAAGGCGGATCTCCAGCAAGTCGAGGCGCGCGAACGCCAGATGTTGTCGGACTTGGCCGCCGGTATCGAACCGATGAAGCGCCGGCGTGAAGCGGTGCAGGCGCGTCTGGAACGTTTGGAAAAAGACCGCACGGCGCTGAACCTGATCTCGCCCTCCACGGGCCAATGGGTGTCGCCGCGCTCGGATGATTGGGCGGGGTTGTGGCTGCCTCGCGGTGCCCGTGTGGGCGAAGTCGTGGGGCCCGGGCGGGAGTGGGAGTTTTTTGCGGTGGTCGATCAAAACGATGCGCGGTCGCTCTTCGCGGCCAACGCCGCCAAGGAACGCGCCGAGGTGCGCTTTCATGGTTCGTCCGGGCGGGTGTTGACCGTCACGGGCTGGAGTGTGGTGCCCGGTCGCCAGGAGGTTTTGCCTTCGCCGGCCCTTGGCTGGAAAGCCCATGGACCGATCCGCGTGCGGGCGGATGATGAGCATGGTATGCGCGCGGATCAGCCGTTCTTCCTGGTCACCGGACGCATCCCTGTGGATAGCGTCAAAGACAGCGACGAGCCCGGCCCGGTGTTGTGGCAGGGACGCACGGGCGTGATGCGTTTCGACATGCCCTGGTCTCCGCTGCTGGTTCAGTGGGTGCGGTCCTTCCGCCAACTCTTGCAGGAGCGTTACCGGATCTAACGATGTCTGCGCCATTGACGGAAGTGCGGCGCACGGAAGTGCCGATTTTGGAGAATCTGCCCACCGGGCTTGATGCTTGGGTGCATCAAACGCACGGCCGTTGGCGGCGGCGGGCAAGCGTGGCCGCCGATCTCAAGGAGCAGGCTTTTCGCATCCATGTGGAAGCGGAAAAACTCCGCGGATTGTCCGAGTCCGAGCTGGCGACCCAACTCAACGGGCACCGTGAAAACGTGCGCCGGTATGGCTTGGGCGAACGGTGGGCGGACGTGTTTGCCGCCGCGCTGCCGTTTGTGGCGGAGTATGCTTATCGTTCACTTGGGCTGCGCCCGTATCCCGTCCAGTTGATGGGCGCGCTGGGCATCGCCCGCGGGCACTTGGTAGAAATGGCAACAGGTGAAGGCAAAACCCTGACCATCGCCTTAGCCGCCGCTGTCTGTGGCTGGCAGGGCCGGACCGTGCATGTGATCACGGCGAACGATTACCTCGCGGGCCGCGATGCGTCGGGCCTGCGTGGATTTTACGCCCATTGCGGGCTCGAAGTCGCCGCAGTTACCGCCGAACTCGATCCGGCCGCGCGACGTAGCGCGTATCAGGCGGAAATTGTTTATACGACGGGCAAGGAGTTGGTCGCGGATTTCCTGCGTGATCGACTGGTGTTGGGATCGCTCGCGGAACCGGAACGCCGCATGGTGGGACGTTTGGTTCACCAGCCGGGAGCCACCGAAAATCAGGTCGTGTTACGAGGATTGCACACGGCTATCGTGGATGAGGCGGATAATCAGCTGATCGATGAAGCGGTCACGCCATTGATCATCAGTCGTCCGCAGGCCAATGCCGAATTGATCGCCGTGATGACCTCGGCCGACCGGTTTGCGTCAGGATTGCTCGAAGGTGATCACTACGAAATTGATCAACGCTTTAAGGATGTGCGCATCAATGAAGAGGGGCGCGCGCTGGTTTCAGAATGGTGCGCCCAGCAGGCGAACGGGCCCTTTCAACGTGCCGTCTGGATGGAGGGACTGGTCAACCAAGCCCTGCAAGCGAGGCATTTCTTCCTGCGAGACCGCCAGTATGTGGTGGTTAAGGGGGAGATCGTGATCGTGGACGAATCCACCGGACGCATGATGCCCGGCCGCAGCTGGCGACTGGGCTTGCACCAAGCCGTGCAAGCGAAGGAAGGCGTGGAGATTACCCAACCCTCCGAAACGATGGCGCGGCTGAGCTTTCAGCGGTTCTACCGGTTGTTTAAGCGTTTAAGTGGCATCACGGGAACGGCTTTCGAGGGGGCAGGGGAGTTCTGGCGGGTTTATGGGCTGCCCATTCTCTCAGTTCCGCCCCATCGGCCCAACCGGCGCCATATGTGGGCTCCCCGTTATTTTAATACCGCGGCCGAAAAATGGGCGGCGATTGTCTCCGAAGTAGCCGACCTCCATGAGCAAGGGCGTCCGGTTTTGATCGGCACGCGGAGTGTGGCATCGAGCGAACACCTGGGAGCTTTATTATCTGCCCGCGGGCTGCACTTCAGCTTGCTCAACGCGAATCGCCACAGTGAGGAGGCGGCGATTATCAATCTGGCAGGCGATGCGGGAGTGATCACGGTGGCCACGAATATGGCGGGTCGCGGAACGGATATCCGGCTCGGTGGCGGGGTCGCCGCGGCGGGTGGACTCCATGTTATCCTGACCGAGGCACACGAATCGGGCCGAATTGACCGCCAGTTGTGCGGTCGTGCGGGACGCCAAGGCGATCCCGGGAGCACCCGTCTTTTTGCCAGCCTGGAGGATGATTTGGCCGAGCGCTTCCTGAGTTCGTGGGAACGGAAGATCTTGGATTTGGGTATTCGCAAAGCCGGAAACAGGCAGTCGTATTGGATCGGTTGGGCGATCCGCCGCGCACAAAAATCCGCTGAATCGCAGTCTTATCGTCAAAGGCGTTTGGTTATGGCCCAAGACCAGCAGTTGTCTGAAGCACTGATTCCGAGCCAGACCATCGACCAAATATGAGTCTTCAAAGGGATATTTCTGATGTTGCCATGGGGCCCCGCTCCGATGGCGCAGAATTAGTCTGCCTAATGCATGGGTATTCTGTAAAAAAGGTGTTTACCCCTTTTTCTCAAAAGGCAGTGTCATCCGAGTAACTTGTTAATTTGTGAATAACTGCACTGCGTGAGTAGCTTGCGATCAGACTCTCGTCTGAGTTCCGCCTCCTTTAGTTTGGAGGCTCTGGAGACGCGCATGCTCCTTTCGGCCACTCCGCTTCCGGCGTATACCGCCGATTCTGCGAGTCAGCTCACGAATACGACCGTAGAATATGTGTCTGCTGGACACGCTTCCGAGTCGGCTGTGTTGCCCAATCCTTCGGGTCAGGCTGAGAATATTTTTGAAGGTATCGACCTGACACCTCCTGTGTCGATCGGTTCCCCGGAGTCGGCACCTACGGTTGAAGAAGCCCCCGCTGCTGAGAATGCTGCGGTCGTTCCGGTTTCCTGCTTTAGCCAGGAAGTGGATGCATTGACCCCTTCCGATGAACCCACGCCGGCCAGCCCGGCCACGGATCCTCTCGTTACTCAACTGATAGTAACCCTTAATTCGGGCAACGGTCCGCCAGAATCCCAAACTGTTACTCTTCAGCAGGATCAGTCAGAACTTACAATCGCATCCGATGAGCGACTCAACGGTAAGGGCACCTACGCTCTTGCGTTGATAAACAACGGAACCTTCGCGCCGGGCAATTCCCCGGGCATCGATACCTTCGCCAGCTTCAGCCAGTCTTCGGATGGCGTGCTCGAAATCGAAATTGGTGGCCTCACCCCTGGAACTGGCCACGACCAAGTCAATGTTACCGGCGCCGCCAATTTTGGAGGCACGCTCGCGCTCTCTCTTTATGGCAGCGGCTACACGCCGACCATCGGTGACACTTTTGATATCATCACGTTTGGTTCCGCAACGGGTCGCTTCGACCACATCACCGGCCAGACCTTTGCCAACGGTTCGCTCTGTTTTGAGGTCGTTCAAAAAGCCGACCGCATCCAGTTGGTCGTCCGCGCAACCGCGCCGACCTCATTAGAAACCTTTATCGCCGACAAGTTCGCCGCGATCGCTGCCGGCCAATTTTCTGGTGATGTCTCTTTTGGTGGATTGAACCTCCAGTTGGGCGATGTCGCTAAGCTGTCCGATGTCTGGGTTTCGTTTGCCAATATCACCTACAACTCAGGTGCATTTGGCGGTAGCGTCCAGATCACTGCCGGTTCCGCCAGCCTTTTTGAAGGTCAGGCCTTCTCGGCATCGATCACCGACGGCTCCGATTCAGACCGGTTTGCCGTTAACGGTATATATAATACCGCAACGAGCACCTATTCTCTGACCTTGGATCAGACCACCCTGAACGTTGGTGATGCGCTCAAGGTCTCCGCATCCAACGTCGTTCTCAATTTTGATCCTTCCAGCTCCGCCGCCAACCAGACCCTGATCAGCACGGCGAGCGCCACGATTTCTTCCCCTCTCTTTAGTGAGGTCGGTCCGGTCACCTTGACGGACTTCACGGTTCGTCGTGACGGGTTCTCGGTTTCCGATGCCACCCTGAGTGTTTCTGGCGGTGGCGTCGCCACGATCGGTGATTTCCTGACGGTTTCTGGTTTGCAGATGGTTGTCGCTAACCTTGACGTCAATTTCGCTCCTGGCGGCGCCACGGTTTCCGGTTCGGTGACCGCCACCGCGTCCAGTCTTACGGTCTATCCTTCCAGCAGCCTCCTTCGCGCGACTGCGACCGGTCTTACTCTTGGCTTCGATCTCGGCGGTTCTTCGCCGACCGGTTCGCTCAGCATCGAAGCCGCTGCTGTTGAAATCATCGTTGCCAGCGCAATCAAGATCTCGGCTTCCACGATCACCTTCAATCCCCATGCCGGCCTGACCGATCCTCTCGCCACCTTGGCGACGGCTTCGATCGGTGCCGCCCAGTTCTCGGGAGTCACCCCGATTTCGGTTACCAACATCGTTCTTAAGCGCACCGGGTTTACCTTGGGCAGCGTCACGCTGACCACGCCGGTTGCGGCGCTCGTCGCCTTCAATGATACCTTTGGTTCCGTGCTCAAGGTCGACAGCCTCAGCCTCACCGTCACGGACGTCTCCTTTGTTTACGGTTCCGCGCCCGCGATCAATGGATCCATTGATCTCGCGGTTACCGGTGCCGTTCTCTTCCCGTCCATCGGTTTCCTTAAACTTAACCTCGGCACGCTTCTCGGCACCTACGACCTGAGTGTTCCCAATTCTCTGACCCTGAGCATTCCGGCGATCACGGTTCGCATCGGTGAATTCATCGAGGTCGATCTGCCCTCCTTCAATCTCAGTCCGTCGTTGGATGTGATGGCGGTTTTCTCCAACGTTGTTTTCCGCGTTCCAGGCATGCCCAGCCTGTCGGGCATTTTTACGAGCTTCGAACTCAGCAAGCTGGCTTTCTCCCTTCCTGACGTGACGATCCACGTGAATGGACCGGTTTCTCTCGGCGGTTTCGCCACGGTTGGAAACCTCGATTTCACTATCGCCGGTTTCTCGGTGAATCGTGAGCTCGGCACCGTCGCGGGAACGATCACGCTTTCCGTTGGCCAGTTCGCGCTCTTCCCGAACGGCAGCTTCTTCACCACTTCCTTTACCGGTTTGGTTGCCAGCTACGATCTCGGCTCGGGGCTCCTTTCCACCGGTTCTCTGAAGTTCCATTTCGCGACTTTGGACTTGGCATTCGGCGAGGCCTTCAAGATTTCCGCCACCAATTTTGATTTCACGCCGAACGCAACGACTCTCGCTACGCTGGCCACGGCGACCCTTTCCTTCCCGTCGATCGCCGCACTGCCTACGGCTTCTCTGACGAATCTCGTTATTTCTAGCACGGGCTTCACGCTGGCTGATCTCACGGTCACCATGCCGGGCAGCACGACCGGTGGGCTAGGGGACACGATTGGTGATTTCCTGACCTTTAGTGGCGCCACCTTCAACCTGGCCAACTTCTCTTATACCTACGGACCCACGCCGGTGGTTGCCGGCACGATCACGCTTTCCTTGTCCGGCTTGGCGCTCTTCCCCTCGTTTGGATTCCTTCACTCCACCTTCACGGGCGTGAGTGCTTACTACGATCTGTCTGATTCCGCAAAACTGAAGATCGTAGTTACGAGCCTGGATCTTCGGATCGGTGACGCCCTCAAACTCGCCTTCAGTAATATCACGCTGACTCCGGGTGCCGCCATTCTCGCCACGATTTCCAGCGTCGCGGTCAGCTCGCCGCTCTTCCCGCTTCTTTCGGGTTCCATTGACAGCTTCGTTCTGCGTCGCACCGGCTTCACCATCGGCACCTTGGAACTCGCTGTAACTGGCACGGTTGATTTCCAGAGCTTCGTCCGCTTGGGCAATCTCAAGCTCACGGTCGTCGACTTCGTGGTCGACCGCTCAAACGTCACCACGCCGGTTACGGGTTCGATCACCCTCTCAGTTGGCAGCCTTACGCTCTTCCCCGGCAACTCGATCATCACCACGAGTGCGCTGAATATCATCGCTTCGTTCTCGCTTGGCTCCTCGAGCGCCTTGGGCGGCTTGATCATTACCATCGGTGGTTTGGAGCTGACCCTTGCGAACTCGCTTCAGGTAAGTGCCACCAACGTCACCATCGATTTGGGTGCAGCCTCGGTTATCGCAACGGTCTCGACGGCTGCGGTCCGCCTGCTCGCGCTGGATAACCTCTCCGTTGCGATCACCAATCTGCAGATTCGCAAGGACGGCGTATCGTTCGCTGACGCCACGCTCAATCCCACCAGCGTGAATTTTGCCGGTGTGCTCACGGCCACGGGCGTGACGGTCAGTCTTCAAAACTTCAATTACAGCACCGCGACGCCTTCGGTTCTCGCGGGCACGCTGACCTTCAGTGCGACCGGCGGTTCGCTCGCGCTGGGTTCCGTGCTGACGGCGGTCCTCTCGGACGGTGCCGATCTCAATGACACGAATGCGGTTTCCGGAACCTTTGACCTGAACACCCGCATCTTCGCTCTGACGATTGACCAGGCGGCCTTGAGCATCCCCGGTTTCCTCAACGCGACCCTCAGCACCGCGACCTTCACCTATAATCCGTTTGGTGCCGCCACCCAGGAATTGCTGACCATTGCTTCGGTTGGCGTGACGCTGATCCCGCTCAACAATGCCACCGCCACGATCCAGAACCTGCGTATTCGCCAGAATGGTTTCTCGATTGATAGCGCCACCGGAACCATCGCCGCTGGATTCTCTCTGGGTTCCTTTGTGAGCATCGCTGCTCCGACCATCACCCTTACGGCTGTTAACTATACCACCGGTGGTGCGCTCACCGGCATGGTGAATATCAATTCCGGCACCGCGACGCTTTCCTTGGGCAGTGGCTTGACCTTGACGGTATCCGATGGCGGCGATGCCGACAGCTTCGCAGTCACCGGCGGTTATGATCTTGAGACGGGCTCGTTCCGTATCCGTCTCGATACTTCGCTTCTGACCATCGGCAGTTTCGCGACCTTTAACTCCCTGGGTCTGGCCATGGATTATAATCCTTCCGCTTCCGGTGGCACCTCGAGCATCGTGTTCGGTGGGACCGGTATCTCGGGCAACGTCACCGGCACCGGCACGATCTCCAACGCCGCCTTCATCCTCGCGGTCCTTAGTGATTCCCAAGGCACCAAAACTTACGCCTTCCAAGGCACCGGTGACGCCAGCGTGAGCGCGGGTGGAGCCGCCTCGGTTTCCGGTCACGTGGACATCACCGCCAACACCGCGGACAACACCGCTCAAGGCCTGAGCATCGAGATCAACGAAACGACCACGCTGACCATTTCGATCTCCGTCAACGGCACCAATGTTTCGGTGGCCGGCCTGAATCTGAGCGTCGGTGATAATCTCATCCTCACGGGTGACTTCACCTACGCATCGGCCGATGAAGCTTTTGGCACCGCCATGAGCTTCCGTCGCGTCACGGTTGCCAACGGCGTCCTCGAATTTAAAGCCGGCGGCGTCACGCTTCGTGCCACGAATATCTCCGGTATTCTCCTGATTGGCGCCAATGGCACCGCCGGCACCGCGGGCAAACTTACGGTTGGCCAGATTCAGCTGCTCGGCGTTCCCGGCCTCACGCTCACTACGGTGGCCAACACCACGACTACGCTTGAGTTCAACACCACGGGTGCGGCGGTCGCCGGCACTCTGGGTTCGGTCGCGTTTGATTACAGCGCGACCGATCGCCGTAACTTCGTCGCGATTCAGGCGACCGTTCTTTTCGGGCTCGTTGTAAATGGAACCGCCCTCGAAATCGGCGGCTTCTACACCTTTGAACGCACCGGCATCTCAATCAATACCGTCACCTCTCCTGTAATCCGCGCCAGCGTGAGCGCGGGTTACATGAGCTTGGTTACCGGCAGCACCACCGGACCCAAGCTCGCCCTGACCGGTATCACCGGTGCGTTTCTAATCACGTCCGCCGGTGCCGCCGGCAAGCTCACTGTCAGTTCTGCAGTTCTTTCCCAAGTTACCGGTCTGGCACTTACTGTCACCAGCGCCACCCTTCAATTTAACACCACGGGCGCGGACGCCGCGGTCAGCACCGGCGCGCTGGACTTCACTTACGCCGGAGCGGATCAACACAATTTCATCGCCTTCATGGGCACCATGACGGTCACGGTCGGCACGGGCGCCGCCGCCGTCGGATTCACCGGCACCATCGGGTTCCGCCAGCAGAATACCTCGGTCAATGGCTTTACCGATTCGGTGATCGGTATATCGATCCAGAATGCGACTGCCAGCCTGGTCGCCGGTGGAGTCACCCTCGCACTCACCGATATCGACGGGGCGATTCTCGTCACCAGCCTCGGCGCTTCCGGTTCCTTTACGGTTACCAGCCTTGCGCTGACCGGCATCACCGGTGTGACCGCGACCGCCTCGAACATTGTCCTTCAGTTCAACAAGACCGGTGCCGCGGTCGAGGCCAACATCGACGGCATCGAACTTGCCTTCACCGATACGCAAGAATTCAACTTCTTTAGTGTCTCGGCCGATCTGGACCTCGGTCTCGCTACCACCGGCGTCAGCGCCTCGCTGACCGGTCGCTTCAGCTTCACCCAGCTCACGGTTTCGATCAGCGGCGGCACTGCTGAATCCGTTATTCTGCTTCAGGCCGAAGAGGCCGCTCTCGCGTTGACCGTCGGTTCCGGATCGACCGGCGCCCGCCTTACCTTTGGTGGCATCAACGGCGCCTTGGTCCTTCGCTCCACGGGTCTCGCCGGCCTGTTGAACGTCGCCTCGGTGACGGTGACCCGTCCTGACGGCACCGCTTTCAGCGGCTTCACCTTCGAGCTCTCGGCGCTCACGCTTCAGGTCAACACCACGGGCGCGGGTATTAGTGCCGACGTAGGCACCGGCTCCTTCGATTACACCGCGGCCAACAAATACGATTTCATTTCGATCACCGGCACCGCCAGCCTGGCCATCTCCGTCTCGGGTGTTTCCGCCACGCTGGCCGGCACGTTCTCCTTCGAGAAAGTTAGCCAGACCGTTAACGCGGTTTCGACGAGCATCATCACCGTCGCGGTTTCGAGTGGCTCCACCTCCCTGTCGCTCGGTGGAGTCGCCCTGACCGCCACCAACATCAACGGCGTGTTCCTGCTCAACGGCGCAGGCTTCGGTGGTTCCGTCACGGTCGGTGCGATCGCTCTCACTGGCGTCACCGGCGTGACCGCCACGGGTTCTGCGCTCAAGCTCGATATCAACACCACGGGCGCCGATCTTGCCGCCACCTTGGGTGGCCAGTCCTTCACTTTCGCGGGCGCCGACCAGCGCAACTTCCTCGCCGTCTCCGGCACGATTGCGCTCGGCCTCAATGTCGGTCCGGTGGTGGCCACGCTCACCGGTGCGATCGCATTCCAGCGCTCCACGCTCACGGTCAACAATGTCAGCACCACGGTTATTCGCCTGTCTGCGACCGGACTTTCCACCAGCCTCACCGTCGGCACCGTTTCGCTTAATGTCACCGGACTCACCGGCGGCCTGATCATCACCAGTGCAGGTGTTGCCGGTAGCCTCACGGTCGGCGCGATTACGCTGACGGGCGTCACCGGTCTGACTGCAACGGTCACGACGGGCACCCTCGATTTCAATACCACTGGTGCCGCGGTTTCCGCCACGATTGGTTCGGTCACCTTGGCCTACACGACTGCCGATAAGTATCAGTTCCTCGCAGTCGGCGGTATTCTTGAAGTCGGCCTGACCACCGCGATCGGCGCGGTCGTGCTCAACGGCACCTTCACCTTCGAACGTGCTTCGGTGTTCGTTAACAATCTCGCCACCACCGTGATCAAGGTCGGCATCACGAATGCCAATACCTCCATCACTGCCGGCACCTCCACCGATGGCATCAAGCTCTCCGCCACCAACATCAACGGTGCGTTTCTGATCAACGCCGCGGGCATCGCCGGTCTCCTCCGCATCGGATCCATCACGCTGCTCCAATCCGATGGTTCCGCGATCCCCGGCATCTCCGTCGCCGCCACCGGCGCCGTCATCGGTATCAACACCACCGGCACCGCGATCAAGGCTACCATCGGCGCGATCTTCTTTGACTACACCTCGCTGGCCAACCGCAACTTCTTCTCCGTCCAGGCTGATCTCGCGATCACGGTCGGCGTTGCCGGCACCTTGGACCTCACGCTTACCGGTCGCTTCGGTATTACCAAGAGCTCCATCACCGTCCTCGGTAATGTTCAGTCCGCGTTCCTGATCACGGTCACCAACGCCGCCGCCGCCATCACCGTAGGTTCCGCCCCGGGCGGTGCGATGCTCCGCATCAGCGAAATCAGCGGCGCCGTGATCGTTGCCAATATCGGCGGAGTTTCCGGTGCCGCCGGTATGGTCAAGATCGGCAAGCTCGCCCTCACCGAGGCCGATGGCGTCACGCCCCTGATCGGCAACTTCAAGCTGCTGCCGCTCAACCTGCCGCTTAACTTCAACATGTTTGATGTCAGCTTCGGCCTCAGCCTGCCGTCGCTCGATCTCAACCTCGGCGCCTTCCCCTACATCGACCTGACCGTTCCGTCGCTGCCATCGTTCAACCTCCCCAGCTTCTCGCTACCGTCGCTCGCGCTTCCGTCCCTGTCGCTTCCTGACTTCGCGGCTTATCTGCCGTCCTTCAACCTGCCGAACATCTCGCTCCCGAACATCACGCTTCCGAGCATTTCGTTCCCGAACGTCAATCTGTCGCTCCCGAACTTCGACCTGAACCTCGATTTCAACCTGCCGTCGCTTAAGAATTTCCTGAGCCTCTCCGGTCTCATCGATTTCAGCCTCGGTGACTTCTTCACCTTCCGCGGAAACTTCTCCTTCGACAAGGTCGGCTCCGAGCTCGTTATCATTGCCAACAACGTCGCGACCTCTCTTTCGGTCGGCAGCTTCAGTGTTGCGCTGAGCAACGGTATTCTCGGCCTGGTCGTGAAGACCAACCGCACCGTTTCGCTCGAAGTGTCCGGCAGCTTTGCCCTCAGCGGCGGCGGCTTCGTGAACGCCACGGCCTCCTCCCTGAAGTTCCAGTATAACACCAGCGGCATCGACTACACCGCGACCCCCCGCACGCTTACCTCCAAGGGCCTGACCGCAAATCTCACGATGGCCGCCGGCACCCGCGCCACGCCTTACATGGCGTTCACCGCGTATGGCGTGCAGACCGATCTCGCCGGCTTGGTCCGCGTGGGCGGCGACTTTAGCTTCTCGAAGACCACGACGACCAGCGGTCTCAGCGTCATCCGCGTCGCGATCGCCAATTTCTCCGCCAGCCTCGGCAGCAACAGCACGACCTTCGTCAGTATTTATAACGGGTCCGGTGCCTTCCTCATCTCGTCGGCTGTCACCGGCGGCACCACCGTCACCAGCACCGCCGGCACCTTGGTTGCGACCGCGGTTCTGCAGAATGTCCCCGGCCTGACGCTCAACCCGAGCACCTTCACGGTCACCTTTAATACCGGTGCGACCGCCGTGAATGAGACGTTTACCCTTGGTGACAGCACCATCGTGTTGAACGTCCGCGCCGGGCCGTATATCAGCGTCGCAGCTTCGCCCCTCAGCCTCAACATTCTCGGAGTCACCTTGTCCGGCCGCTTCTCCTTCGAGCAATACAACGACACCAGCGGCAACCGTCAGGTCATTCTTTCCGCCAGCGAGATTTCGATCGGCTCGTTCAGCGGCAACGGCACCGGTGGCACGCCGCTCAGCATCACCAACGCCCGCGGCATTTTTGTTCTCACTTCGACCGGCACCGCTGGTTCGCTCAGCTTCATCGCCTCGGCCGCGATTCCTCCTTTCTTTACCGCCGAAGCCGAACTCAAACTGGAGTTCAACAGCACGGGCGCCGCGATCACCGCCACCGGCGTGTTCGGCACCGTTCAGCTCGAAGCCGGCACTTACACTCGCATCGTCGCGAATAATCTCTCCGTCACCATTCCCGGTGTGACGCTCGAAGGCGATTTCAGCTTCAAGAATGCCACCATCGGCGGCGTCTCCACCCAGGTGATCGTGGGTAATAATATCACGCTGTTCATCGGTGATAATATCAGCAGCGACCGCATCGGCCTCCAGCTCACCAGCGGCACCGCGTTCCTGATAAAGGGCACGGACGGCAAGATGATTGGTCGTATCACGGGTCTGGTCACGCTCGTAGGCGTCGATGGCATTGTATTCAGCGCGATGATGACCCTGCGCATCAACGAAACCGCCAACGCGGTGGATCAGGTTGCGATTCTCGATGGCGAAACGATCACCCTGAAATTCTCCGCAGCCGAAGTCGCTGCTTCCGGTGTCAGCTTCCTCCAGTTCACGGGCAGCAATGTCGGTCTCTCGATCGTCGACGTGCTTGAAGTGCGCGGTAACTTTGCCTTCACCCGCACCGCCAATAAATTCACCCTCGGCATCGCCGCCGGCGAAGTGTTCATCGGTCAGGGTCCGTATCGTCTCGCGGGCGGCGGCTTGAACCCCGATGCGATCGGCCTGCGCATCTTCGACATCGATTTTGGCATGGTCGTGTTCACCAACGCCGCGGGCAAATACGCTTTCAGCGGTGCCGGCTCCGTGGGCTTTGTCGGTCTTTCCGGCTTGGACGTGGCCGCTTCCTCGGTCGGCCTCCGTTTCGGTGTGGCGATGAACCGCACCGGTGCCGCTATCCCCGCTACCGGCACGGGATCGCAAACCATCTCGGTATTCGATGGCACCAACACGCGCAACGTGAGCCTTGTGTTTGCCGATGCGAGCGATGCGCCGATCTTCAGCGGTTCGCTCACGATCACGGTTCCCGGCGCCTTCCAGCTTTCCGGCACGGTCACTGTCCAGCCTCTGCCCGGCGGAACGGTCAACATCACCATCCCGTCCGCATCGATCAAGATCGGCTCTAATCTCGCCGCTCCTGACTTCGCCCTCGGCGGTCGCGCCGCCTTCCGCATCTCGAAGATCGACGGGTTCCGCCTCCAAGATCTCACGATCACGAGCGCCAGCATCGCTGGCCAGGATCTGACGATATTGGTTAATGCTCTCAACGCGCTCAACCGCCGTCCGCTTACGGCTGAACTCACCAATCCGTTCAACAACGCGGTCATCAACCGCGAGACCCTGAACGCCCGCCACTACATCGACGTCATCTTCAATGACGTGAATGGTGTGGGTCTCGACCTTGCCACCATTACGGACGCCGGTCGCGAGTTTAAGATCTACCGCAACGGCGTGGACATCAGCGACACCATCGTTCTCAGCGGCGTGGGCACCAAGGTCACCGGCAACACCTATCGCTACACCTTCACGGGCAGCTTCACAGTTGATGCGGAATACACCGTCGAGTTCCAAGCCGGCTCCTGGACCGACAATTCCGGTTCCACCAACGCGCTGCCGCTCGCATCTACCCAGCGCTTCGTGGCCTTCGCCCCGGCGGCTGCGGCCAGCAACGGCGGCACCTTCACGGGTGGCAGCGTCAGCTCCACCGGTGTCCTCGGCGCACCTCCTTCCGCCCGCCTCACTTCGATCTCCACGGATAATGCGGTCAGCGTGATTTCGATGAACAAGCTCGGTTACATCGACATCACCTTCTTCAGCCGCGACGGCAATGTGATCGACGCGTCCACCATCAACGGTGGCGAAATCACTCTCACGGGCAGCGGTGTTCTGGATGCCACGGTTCGCGCCGGTGCCCCCACGCTGCTCTACGGGAATACCTACCGCTATTATCTGCAGGACAGTAATACCGCCAATCTCTCCGGTCTCTTCCAAGCCGGTGTTGTGAAGGTCAACTTCGCTGCGAACTCGTTCGCGACGACGGCCTCCACGAACATTCCTTCTTCGCGCAACTTCGCGTTCAGCGAAACGATCACCATCGCCGTCGGTGGCGCGGCGGCCTCCGAAGCCACGGTCATCAATCTCGGACCGCTGAAGCTGATCAATCCGTCCATCTCTCTGGCCGATTTTGGCTTCAGCAATGGTAAGGTTGTGCTGACCGTCGTCATTTCCATCGAGACCGCCAGCCTCGCCTTTGGTGGTGCCTCTTCCGCCGGTGCCCAGACCTCTTCCGGTGTCACCGCCGATCTGGTCGGCATCCGCGCCACCTTCGACCTCGCGATCGGCCTGCCCGGTAACTTCTCGATCTCCTCGACCGGCAAATTCTCCCTCGACGTCGCCAGCCTGAAGATCCTCGTTCCGGACACCTTCCTCGTCACCGCCACCGGCATTCGCATCCAATATGATCCGAACGGTGCTGCGAATCAGGAACTCGTGCGCATCGATTCCGTGCTGATCGCGTTCCCGTCGCTTGATCTCTCCGGCAGCCTCACGCCTTACGACACCGAGCCGAACAATCCGAACAACGCGCTGATCCCCGGCATCGTTATCCGGTCGAACGGCTTCACTCTCGGCCAAGCCCAGCTCGCTTACGGCATGGACGTTCCGGGCGCCACCACCGCCACGCGCACGACAGGCACCGCCGGCGCCAAGATCAAGATCGGCTCGATCCTCGAGTTCGACGACATCCGCATCGGCGTCACCAACTTTAGCGTCAACTTCGACGGTTCCGCCCAGCCGGCCTTCAACGGCAGCATTTATATCGCTTCGGGTGGCGCCGCCTTCTTCCCCGGCAGCAGCGCCTTCTCCGCTCGCATCACCGACCGCAACACGGCCGACGATCGCAACTCCGACGGCACCCAGAACACCGAAGCCCTTCGCGCCGAGCTCACCTTTAGCAATGGCCAGGTCAGCGGCTTCATCTTCCAGGTCGATACGCTCCAGCTGAAACTCGGCAGCATGCTGACCTTCAACGCGGTCGGCTTCTCCTTGGATACGACTGCAACGGGCACCGAGTCCCTCGTCGCCTTTGCCCTGATCTCGGTTGATATCAAGATCGGCTCGCTCGAACTCGGCGGCGAAGCCCGCAACTTCTACATTACCGCCGACGGTGACTTTAAGACCGGCAGCCCGACCGACGCTACCAAGCCCTTCAGTGTCGCGATCCGCATCGGCGGTGCCGATGGCTCCAACTTCAAGTGGCCCAGCTGGCTGCCCATTCGTATCACGAGCATCGGCCTCAAATGGTCGAACTTCGAGACTTCCCCTGGTGACTTCACAATCATCCTGTCCGCTGCCGTCGTCGGCCTTTCGGGCGCGAGCAGCCTGAATTTCAGCGGCGTGGTTGAGGGCATCGAAATCAAGCCGTCCCTGCTCCTCGCCGGCAAGTTCCCCGTCATCGGCATCGCCTCCCTCGGCGTGTCCGTCTCCGGTCAGCTCAGCGGCGGCGAAATCACCGGCGGCCTCATCGGCGGCATCCTCAAGATCACCGAGCCCACCACCGGCAACTTCGCGCTGGGCGATGAGAATACCCCCGAGTCCCAGATTGTGGACCGCGTCCTTTTCATCGGCGTGCAGGGTGGCTTCAAAGTTGCCGGCATGGCGGGCTTCACCGTCCGCCTCGCCTTTAGCGAACTCGGACCGTTGGGCATGTTCATCAATGTTTCCACGCCCACCGGCATCCTCATCGAGCCCAATTCCGGCCTCACGCTGAACGACTTCTCCGCCGGCGTTGAGTTCTTCAAGAGCCTGCCCTCGATCGATGACCCGCTCGCCCTGCGCGATCCTGCGTTCAACGTCAGCGCTGTGCCCACGGCTGATGGCTGGCTGGCCGGCGTGAAGAGCCAGGTCTTCCAGCAATACCTCAGCATCAAGGCCAACCCCGGCCAGAACGGCTTCACCGCGGCCTTCACTTCGCCGATGATCATCAAGGGTTCGGCCAAGATCTACTCGATCTACACCTCCGAGCTCGTGTTCAACGGCGTCGTCAGCCTCATCATCAGCACCGACGGGAAGATCCTGATCTCCGGTCAGCTGAACTTCGCGGGCGGCCTGCTCAGCGTCTCGGGCAAACTTTACGCCGACCTTTCCAAGGTTGCCGATGGCGCCGTGACCATACTGTTCCTTGCCGATCTCCCTGACCAGGTCCGCCTGCTCACGATTGACGGTAAACTCAAGATGGGCTTCCGCAATGAGAGTGGACAGGAAGTTGCCTTCACCGTGGCCAACGCAGTCGGTGCAGCCTCGGCTCCGACGACGGGCAATGTGGTATTCCCCGGCTCTTCTTCGAACGTCACCTCGCTCAAGGTCGACCCCGTCTCCGGTAAATACTACCTCGACGTCATCTTTACGCCCGGCCCCGGCGGCACCCTCGACTACGCCTCCATTCTCGACACCGGTGCCGAGTTTACCGCCGTCCTCACGCTGGCCAACGGCACGACCCTCACCCTCAACCTCGCTTCGAGCCCCAAGCCGGTCGAAATGTTGATCAGTGCGTCCACCGGTCTTTCCAGTGCGTCCGAGGTCACGGCTGCTTCGCAAGCCGCTCTCCTGACTCTCCTGAAAAACAAGGGCATTCAGCAGTTCCGCTACGAGATCACCAACACCGGCTTCGCTTGGGCTCCCGGCACCGTCACGGTTTCCTTCATCGCCAGCTCATGGGCGCAGACCATTTCGGGCACCGGCACGGCCCCCGCCGCCATCGCTTCCACCGTCACCTTGCGCATCGATGGCCCCACCTTCACCAGTGCGACCCCGAACGCCGGCGGCACCGCGGGCCTGGCCGACATCAATGCCCGTGGTTATATCGACTTTGTGTTCTCGCCGAGCGCAGCTTCGGGCTCGCTCCTGAATCTTGCAGCCGGCCCGCCCTTGACCATGACCGGAGTAGGCAAGGGGACTGCCGTCTTGAGCGCCACCGGCGTGCGTCAAGGCACCTCCAACACCTACCGTTATTCCTTCACCGGCGCGTTCACGCCTGGCGCTGTCACCGTGGCCCTCGCCGCCAACAGCATCACCGATTCGTCCAACTACACCAACCTCGCACAGAGCATCAGCTTCACGGTCACTGGCAGCACCGCTGAAATCGTTGGCATCGCTCCCAACGCCACGCTCGGATTCACCCTGTTTAACGGGGTAGGCTACCTCGATATCACTTTCCGCCCTGCCACGGGCTCCGGTCTGCAGGCCGACACGATTCTGGACGCTGCTCCGGAAATCCGCCTCACCGATGCCAACGGTTCCGAAATCACGGTCGCGGTGCTGCCCACGCAGACTGGCGATCTGGTTGGCACCAACACCTATCGTTACACGATCACCGGCACGCTGACCCCCGGTAAGATCACGGTTACCTTCATCGGTGGCTCCTTCAGCGACACCAACGACGTCGGCAACTTGGAGACCTCGGTGAGCTTCACCTTGGCGACCCCGACCATCACGCCGACCTTCACCTCGGGTGCCACGATCCTGTCCGACAAGCTCGGCACGTTCTTTGAGTTCGACCTGTTCCCCGCCACCGCCGGCGGCAGCATTAAGAACTCCACCGTCCAGGCCTCCGACCTCGTCATCAAGGTTTACAATGCCGCCGGCAATCTGGTCTCTACTTCTGGACTGACGATCGCCTCCGTCACGATCACGGGCAATCGCGCCAAGTTCATCTTCAGCGGCATGCCGGTTCCCGCGACGACCGCCGAGAAATACACGATCGAAGTCTCCTTCGCTGCCGGTGCCTTTGAAGATACCGCCGGCAATGCGTCCGCTGCCTCCACGACGACTCTCGTCGTCCGCAAGCCGCTGAGCGAATTCTATATCAGCCTGTCCGGCGGCATGACCCTGAACGGTGCCGGCCTCACCGCCGAACCGATCTTCGACGTCCGTGGCTTCGTCAACTTTGCGGCCAAGGCAGCCCCGGGCGGCGGCAACCGCTTCCAGCTCGATTTCGGTGGCACCTTCAAGGTCATCTATCTCGGCAACCTCGGCTCCGTCGCGGGTATCTTTATTCTGGATACCTCCCTTGCCCCGACTTCCGTTGCCGAGGGCGTCAGCGTCCGCACGTTCTTGGGCGATCTCGGCATCACCGTTGGATCGGCCTCGATTTATGACACGCTTCTGCCGCGCCTCTGGGGCGTCATGAAGCTGGAGACCAACCTCGCGTTCCTCCAGAACATCGGCCTCGACATCAAGATTGGCGGCACCTTCCAGGTCAATACGACCAACGTTGCCAAGACCGAGACACTCACGCTCGAAGGCATCCCGGGTGATTCGTTCGCCACGCTTATTGCCGATGCCGCTTCCATCAGCACGCTGAACGCCGGCACCTTGACCAGTTCGATTCTCGCCCAGTTCACCGGTGGTCGCGTTCTCGGTGCGGGCTACACGCTGACCACGGTCATCAATGGCTCCCTCTGGCGCATCAATGACACGGTTAACAAGAAGCAGTATTTCGTTCAGCTTCAGGATCAGGGCGACATCGCCAGCCAGACCGCTTCCACCGCCCTCAAGTTTGAACTGCGCGGCGAGACCCAGACCTTCGTTCTGGCGCCCAAGACCCTGCTGATCGCTGGTTACGCCTTCGCCCGCTTTACCTTCGGCGGCCAGGAGCAGTTCACCATCACCGGTGCCTTCTCTATCAAGGTCAGCACGACGAGCCTCGAACTCTTCGCCAACGGCAGCATCTCGTTCACCCCGGCCGGTGTGAAGATCTTCGATGCCCGCGTGCTCGCGGTGCTGCTCGTCACGCCCACGGGCATGGCCGGTAAATTCAAGCTCGGCGCGTCCTTGACCTTCCCGGGCGTCAAGATCGGCGGCCAACTCGACGTGCTCTTCAACACGTTCGCTGCGGATGTCACCATCCCGATCACCCCGTTCCTCCGTCCGTTCCTGCCGGTGAGCATGTTCCCGGCGAATGAGGACAATATCGTCATCTCCGGCACGCCGCAGAAACTGAATGCGAGCTTCGATCCGATCGCGCTGACCGGCTCCACGCTCGTCAATGACGGCACCGTCAAGAAAGCCTACTTCGCCATCGCCGGTGTCGCCCATGCCGAGGTCCTCGGTGATGTCCTCCGCTTCGACGGCGCCTTCTTCATGGGCATCTCCGGTGGCAGCTTCGTCCTTCAGGCGGCCGTCGTCACCAAGATCAAGATCGGCACCAAGGTCATCTTCGACCTGAAGGGCAATCTCTCGCTCCTGATCGATAGTGATGGTCTCGCTGGTAACGCCGAACTGACCATCGTCAACCTCACCAACGGTCTGCCCCCGGGCTTCTCGCTCGACGCCGAGTTCAACTTGGTGATCAACACCGCAGGCATTGCGAAGACGATCACCACCTATTCGTTCGACGCGACGAACGGCAACCGTCTCACCGCCGCTCCCGTCACGCTCGCAGCCCGCTTCTTCCAGTTCTCCGCCGGCGGCACGCTCGCCTTCAATGTCCCGGGTGCGGCCGCTTTAATTGGTGGAGACACCGATGCCGACGATGCCGACGCTGCAGCCTTGAAGGGCAAGTTCATCATCACGATCGATGCCACCAACGGTTATGTGCAGGTGTCCATGAACGTCAGCGCCTTCATCGGCGGTATCCAGATCGGCTCGGCTGCGGGTGGCCTCCGCATCGGGGTCTCCAATGGCACGACTCCGTATATCGCCGCGTTTATTCAGATTCAGGCCGGCCTGACCAGTCAGCCGAACGCTCCTCCCGGCTCGCAAGCAGTCACCGGAACTGGCTTCGAAATCCAGTTCGCACTCGGGTTCTTTATCAACACACGGACGGTCGCCAACGGCGGCGACGTCAATATCAACGGCATCGTTCTCACCGCAGCGACCGTTAAGCTCCAAGCCTCGGGCTTCATCCAATTTTCCATCGGCAACATCGCCGGTTTCCGCATCGAAGGCGAAGTCGCCGTCTCGGTCAGCGGTCGTGGTTTCACCGTTACCATTTCCGGTGCGCTCACTGTTCAGGTTGGCGGCGCGGTCATCTTCAGCGCCCAAGTCACCGGCGGCCTCTCCATTCTTAATTACTCCACGCCTCCTGGAGAAGATGAAGACGAGCCGACCCCGATCTACCGCATCGCTGGCGTCCTCGATATCACTCTTAATGCGGGCTCGGTCACCGGTGGCACCGGCTTCGCCTTCGACGCGACCTTTAGTCTTCAGGTTAACACCACAGGTGCCGCCCAGACCTTTGGTGCGGTTACGCTTGAGTCTGGTGAATACGTCCGCGTCAAAGCGTCTGGCACCCTCGGTATCGGCGCCAGCGGCACTACTGGCTTCTTCCTCGCCGGCACCTTCTTCCTCGAAGTCGGCAACAACGGCCTGCTGGTCACCGCCACTGCTACGGTCGCCATCAAGGTCGCCGGCAGCTCGATCTTCACGGCCACCGCCAACGGCTTCCTGCTGATCAATTCCAAGGGTATCGCTGCGGCGATCACACTGGGCACCGGCCTCGCCATCCCTGGCGTCTCCTTCACGGCCACCGCTCTGTTCCGCCTCAATACCACCGGCACCGCGATCACGGTCAAGACGGGTCCCTCCACCACGACGTCCCTGGCGGCCGATCTCTACGTAGAGATATTCATCTCCGGTTCGGCCACCCTCGCATCGGTCGTCACGCTCACAGGATCGTTCTACATACGCCTGAGCGGTTCTGAATTCCAGCTCTCGTTCTCGGCCACCGCCGCCCTCGGCCCCTTGGGTTCCCTCGGTGCCTCCGGCTACCTCTTGATCAGCTCCGCCGGTCTCGTCGGTTCGATCGAACTCGCCGCCAACACCACCCTCGGCATCCCGAGCGTCAGCTTCTCCGGCCGCTTCCAGCTGGCCATCAACACCACCAGCAGCGCCCGCACCATTCAGGCCCTGAGTGTCGATTCGACCACGGGTGCCGTCAACGGCCTTACGGATCGCACGATCAGCGCCTCCACGGTCTATCTCTCATTTGGTGGCAGCATCACGGTCGGCTTCTTCGCCATCAAGGGTGGGGCGACGCTCACCTTCACCGCGACTGGCTTCTCCGTTACCTTTAATGCCACGATCGATCTGTCTCTCTTCGGTAAGCTCACCGTCAACGGCGGCGCGATCATCGAGTCCAACAGCGGTTCGCCTTACTTCGCGCTCTACCTGAATCTCGGCGCCAGCACCCTCGGCTTCAGCCTCATCTCGCTCACGGGTAACTTCGTCCTCGAGCTCAATACCCACACCTCCGCTGTCACGATCGCTGGCCATACTGTCGCTGCCCGCACTTTCAGCGTCACGGTCACCGCCAAGCTCAAGATCTGGGTCTTCGAAACGGCCACCGCCAGCTTCACGATCACCGCGAACTCCAGCTACCTCGAGTTCCGCGTCAACAGCCTCAGCGTCAATTTCTTCAATGTAGCCTCGGTTAACATCGACGGTTACATCCGCTCCAACGGTGAGTATCGCGTCACGGGTCGCGTCGGTATCGATCTCAGCTTCGGGCCTGTCTACTTCCGCGCCGGTTTCGCGCTCACGCTGAGCAATACCGGGTTCTCCGCTTCCGCCTATGCCAGCGTGGGCGTCCATATCGGTCTGCCTTGGCCGTTGCCCGACATCGACATCAGCATCAGCATCAACGTCAGCATCTCGTTCAACATCCCGCAGAACGAGGTCAGCTTCAGCTTCTCGATCTGGAAGTTCGGCTTCACAATCGTCTGGCGCTTCGGTTCACCTCCCGTGCTCGCGACCCTCATCAATGGCGTGCTGCGCCTGAACATGGGTGTCGATGCCGTCCATCGCGGCTCCGGCTACGAAACCGACAATGCCGAGGCCTTCACGGTTGCCGGCACTGGCGCGGCCTCCAACGATACGGTCACTGTCACCGGTCTTGGCTACAGCAAGTCCTATTCGGGCGTTAACAAGATCCTCGTGAACAACGCCGGCAACGGCAACGACTCCATCTCCATCACCAACTTCAACGGAGCCGTTGAGGTGAACGGCGGCGTCGGTGACGACACCATCGTTTACACCGGCACCAGCGCGGCGACCCTCACGGGTGGCGACGGCAACGACACCATCTACAGCGGCAGCGCCAACGACACGATCTACGGCGGCAACGGCAACGATGTCATCTCCGGCGGCAATGGTAACGATAAGCTCTATGGTGAAGCGGGTGACGACACTATCTACGGTGGCTACGGCGACGACCTCCTCGACGGTGGCATCGGAAACGACGTTCTCTACGGCAACAACGGTAACGACACCTACGTCATCACCGGTAACGGAACCAAGACCGTGGACGACTCCGTCAACAACAAGGACAGCAACGGTAACCAGCTCCACGACTCCAACGACGTGCTCGACATGTCCGGCGTGACCAGCGCGATCCTCTTCACGCTCGGCTCAGGCAACACCATCACCTACGCCGGCAACACGATCAACGACAGCAACCGCACGATCGAAACCTTCATCGGTGGCACCGCAGCCGATACGTTTAACGTATCCGCCACCCGCTCTTTCGCCGTCACCCTTCGCGGTGGTGCCGCCAGCGATACCTACAACGTCACCCTCGGTGGCCTGGCCGCCGCCGGTATCACCATCGACGATGCCGCCAACGCTGCCGACAACGACTACCTCAACGTAACGACCACGTCCTCCGCCGCCGTCACGCTGTCCGACATCTCGACCGACCATAAGATCGTTCAAGGCACGCAGGTCATCAACTTCTCCGAGGCCTATAACAACATCGACCGCATCCGCATCAACGCCCCGTCCGCCACGGTCAGCCTCACCGGCACCGGTTCGCCGGCCAAGGTGCTTGATCTGAAGGGTGACCTCACCGTTATCGGCAACCAGATTACTTGGACTGGCACGGTTCACGCCGGCGGTATCAACTTCAGCAGCAAGACCGCCTACGCGGTCAACTACGACCTGCTCGGCCGCAATAACGGTGCCGTCTCCCTCTATACCACCAGCGGCAATATCAATCTCCACGCCGGCATCTACAGTGCGGCGGACAGCGGCACCGTGGGCAATGGCAACGGCGCCATCTCGCTCATCACCGACGTCGGCGGCATCTTCACCGACGCGAACGGCTGGCGCATCTCTTCCCCGACCGAGCTCTCGTGGGCGCTGCGTAACGGCCGCTATACGGTCAACTCCATCAACTTCGCTACCGGTGCGATTACTGTGGCCAACGCCACTCCGTCCGAGGCCATCGTTTACCTGCCCAACGGTTCTTCGCTGCGCACCGGCAACGGCGCCTTCATCCAGTCGAAGAACGGCACGCTCACCCTCCGCTCGACCACCGGTGTCGGCGCCGCCACCGCCGGCTACATTGTCAGCCCCTACGCCATCTTCACCGACGTCGCCGCCTACTCGGCCAACGTTCCCCCCGGCAAGCCGGTTTACATCACCGACCTCGACGGCATCAACAACACGTCCGCCTCCAACGCGGGCAACCTGAACATTGTCAGCCTCACCGGCTCGCAGGCCGTCGACCAGACTATCGACACCAACTCCGACGTCATCCTGTCCGGCAACGAGCTCAACGTTGGCAACAACGTCACCACGACGACTAACATCTATATCTATCCGTCGAACCCGGCGTTGACCGTCTGGCTCACGCAGAATGGCTTCACCAACAGCTCCGGCCTCGTGCTGAACCAGGCTGAGCTCAACCGCCTCTTCGCCGGTGGCAGTGTTTACATCGGTGGCCGCGACCTCCTTGCCAATATCGTGATCGGTGACGGCTCCTCCACGCCGGTCGTCCTTCCCGGACCGGTGACCGTTCTCCGCGGTGACACCATTGACTTCCGTTCCCCGGTTGTCGTCACCGGCCGCCTCATTATCCTGGGCGATGGCAGCACCACGACCATCTCCAGCGATCTCACCGGTTTGAGCCACTCTTACACCGATGCCATTGAAATTAACGGCAATCGCTCGATCACGGCCACGGCCGGCGGCTTCTCGATCACCGACAGCTTCTCGCTGAATGGTAACGGCGGCAATGACGACAGCCTCACGCTGAACGCCACCGGCGCCATCAACCTCACCGGTGCAGTTGGTGATACGGATGCCCTGCAGAACCTCACCATCAGCAACGCCACCACCGTCAGCTTCGGTGGCACGGTCAACATCGACCAAAACCTGACGATTACCAAGGCCACCTCCATCACCTTCCAAGGCGATGTGAACATCATCGGCGACCTCATCATCAACGAGGGCACCAACATCACCTTCAACGGCTCCGTCACCATCGGCGGCAAGGTCGTCATCCTCAAGGCCACCACGGGCATCACCTTCAACGGTGCCCTGACCGTCACCAATAACCTCACCATCGGCAGCTCCTCCTCCCTGGCTGACGTCGTGAAGGTCAGCTTTGGCAGCACCCTCGATTACGGTGGCATCGGCACGATCTTCGCCAATACGACGATCATCTTCGGTGATGCCGTGGGCTCCAATACCTCCCCGTCGCTCCGTCCTGATTCCCTCACGCTCGGCGCCGGCGGCAATATCACTTTCGCCAACATCGCTTCGCTGACACTTGATTCCACCACGCCGCTGGTCATCACCGCCGCCGCCGCCGTTACCTTCGGCTCCGACGTGACCTCCGGCAACGTCACCATCGGCCGCAACGGCACGGTCTCGGGTAACATCAGCTTCAACGGCATCACCACGGTGTCCTCGCTCGACGTGACCACGACTGGTGCCAACACCGCCGCGTCCTTCCAGGAACTCAACATCGGCACCGGCAACGCGACCATCACCGCCAACCAGGTCAACTTCAGCGCCACGGTTGCAGACACGCTCACGGCCTCGACTCTCACGATCAAGCCCTACGACACCGCTCGCGCGCTGTTGATCGGCGGCGCCAATACGACTGGCGGCGTTCCCAGCACCGCGCTGCGTCTGAACCTCAGCGCCGATGAGATCGCCTACATCGCGGCCGGCTTCACAGCGGTGATCATCGGTGACCAGTTGAATGGCACCGGGACCGCCTACATCGGACCGGCTGACTTCAACAACCCCACTCATATCTACGCCGGTTCGATTCTCGTCTCCAATGCGGTGACCATGCCCACCTCGCTTACCGCGAATCAGTTCCGCCTGGTCGCGCGCACCGGCGATATCACGGTCAATGCCGCGATCGACGCCAACATCTGGGGCCGCTTCGAAGCCGCCGGTGACATCCTGGTCAATGCCGCCATCACCGCTTCGGATCGTCTCTCTCTTACCGCCGGCACCGATGGCACCGGCGGCATCGTGGTCGCCACCACCGGTTCGCTCGCCACCACCAGCGCCGCCGCCACCAACAAACGCATCGAGCTGATCGCCGGCGTCACCACCGGCAGCATCACTATGACTCAGGGTGCGGCCGCCGCCACGCTCACCGCCGCCGGCACCGGTTCCTCGGTGGTCCTCCGCGCCATGGGTGGCGCGATCACCATGAGCGGCGGTATGATCACCGCCACCCGTCTCGCGGTCGCCGCCTCCGGCAACGTGGTCCTCAACACCACCGTCGACACCACCTCCAACGAAACCATCGAAGGCGTCGTTCTCCCGGGTGGTTCCGGCGCCACCGCCACCGCGACCATCAACGGCAGCGGTGCCGTCACGGGCCTTAACCTCACCAACGGCGGCTCCGGTTACAGCTCCGCGCCCACCGTCCTGATCTTCGGTGACGGCCGCCTGCTGGCCACCGCCACGGCTACCATCACCGCGGTCGTTTCCGCCATCCGCGTCACCTCCGGCGGTTCTGGTTATACGTCCGCTCCGACCATCACCATCTCGGGCGCTGGCGGTGCCACCGCGACCGCAATCATCCAGAACGGCGTGATCACTTCCATCACCGTCACGCTGGCCGGTTCCGGTTACACCGCGGTTCCCACTGTCACGATCACTGGTGGCGGCGGCGTCGGTGCGACTGCGATCGCTACCATCAATGGCACGGTCAACGGCTTTAATGTCACCAACGGTGGCACCGGCTACACCTACACCCCGAGCGTCGTCATCATCGGCGGCGCCCCGAACACGCCGGTCAACGGCATCCAGATGAGCGGTGCCGGTAACGTGACCATCAACGAGACCGACGGCATCGTTCTCCATAACGTGACGATCACCCCCGGGCCGTTCACTCCGGGCGCCTTGTCCGTCACGTCCACCACCGGTGATATCGCCCTCGGCTACGTCGACACCTTCTCGGGCGACATCACGCTCACCGCCACTGCGGGTGCCATCACCGATAACGACACCGTCGGTGAGCTCACCAACCTCACCACCACCGGCCAGACCACGCTCTCCGCAGTCAGCGGCATCGGCGGCTCCGGCAGCAACGACATCGACACTTCGATCAACTTGCTCACGGCCACCAACTCCACCAGCGGCAACATCTTCATCCAGGAAACCGCCGGCCTCACGGTTAATGGCACCGGCGTCCGCACCCTCGCTGGCAACGGTAATATCAACCTCGATGTCACCACCGGCGATCTCACGATCAATTCGGTCGTTACCGCCCACGGCACCGGCACTGTAAATCTCAATGCCACTACTGGCACCATCGCCCTCGGCGCCTTGGTCTCCAGCACCAGCGGTGCGCTCACCCTCAACGCCGGTGCCGCCATCACTGATACCTCCGTCGCTGAAACTCCGCTGCTGTCCACCACCGGCCAGACCACGCTCACCGCCGTCACCGGTATCGGTTCGGCCGATGACATCGACACGACGATCAACACCCTAACCGCGACCAACTCCACGAGTGGCAACATCGTTATCTCGGAAACCTCCGTTCTCACGATCAACGGCACCGGCGTCCGCACCCTCGCGGGCAACGGCTCGATCACCATCGTGGTTGATTCCGGTGATCTGCTCGTGAACGCCGTCGTCACCGCCCACGGCACCGGCTCGGTCAGCCTCACGACCTCGGCGGTCGGCGGCACCATTGCCCTCGGAGCCTTGGTCTCCAGCACCAGCGGCGCACTCACCCTTAACGCCGGTGCCGCCATCACCGACACTACCGTCGCCGAAACTGCGCTCCTTTCGACCACCGGCCAGACCACGCTTACCGCCGTCACCGGCATCGGCTCCACGGGGGCAGAGGACATCGACACCACGATCAACACCCTCGCTGCGACCAACACCGGCACGGGTGACATCTTCATCCAGGAAACCAACGCCCTCACCATCAACAGCACCGGCGTCACCACCGCCTCCAACGGGAACATCAATCTCGATGTCACCCTCGGTGATTTGATCATCACCTCCGTGGTCACCGCCAACGGTTCCGGCACCGTCACGCTGCGCTCCGTGGCCGGCAGCATCACTTTGGGCGCATTGGTTTCCAGCACCAGTGGCGCACTCACGCTCACCGCCGGGGCCGCCATCACTGACACCACCGTCGCCGAGACCACCTTGCTCGCCACCTCCGGTCTGGCCACCTTGGCCGCAGCCACGGGTATTGGTTCGATCGCGACGGCCGCCGATGACATCGAAACCGACGTCGGCTCCCTCACCGCCACCAATTCCACCACCGGCTCCATCGTCATTGAGGAAGCCAACGCCCTCACCGTCGTTGCCGCGGGCATCGTCAACTCGGCCTCGGGCGGTCACGTTGTCCTCTCCAGCCTCGCCGGCACCATCACCCTCAACGGTCCCGTCACTGCCGCCGGCGCGGGCAACATCCGCATCAGCGGCGCCGGTGGTTCGTCCGACATCGTCGGCGTCGCCGCCATCTCCTCCGCCACCGGCTCGATCACGCTCCTCGCTTCTAACAACCTCACCTTGAATGCCGGCGCCTCGGTCTCCACCGGCACCGCCGGCACCCTCGACCTCCAGGCCACCGCCGGTTCGATCACGCTCGCCGACAACGTCGCTGTCACCACCGGTGGCGGTAACATCCGCCTCTTCGCCGCCACCAACATCGCTCTCTCAGGCCTCAACGCCGGTTCCGGCTCCGTCAGCGTCCGCGCCGTCGCCGGTTCCGTCACCGATGCCGGCGACACCCTTACCGACATCGTTGCCTCCGCTCTCCGCATCGTTGCCGGCGTCGGCATCGGAGCCGCCGCCGCGCTCGACACCACCGTTGCCACGCTCGCCGCCGCGGCGACTACCGCCGCCATCCGCATCCGCAACTCCGGCAACGTTTCGGTCACCACCGTCGCCGACCTCTCCGTAAACCGCGTCAGTCTCCTCGCCGCCACTTCCGCCCAGACCGATGGCGCCGCGATCTCCGACCTCGTCACCACCACCGGCGACATCGAGCTCACCAGCACCGCCGGCTCGATCACCCTGACCGACGGCGTCAACGCCAACACCGATGCCATCACGTCCACCTCCGGCAGCATTACCCTCGTCGCCGAGCTCGGTGTTGCCCAGCAGGCCGATATCGCCACCGGTTCCACCGGCACCGTCTCGGTGACCTCCAACACCGGCTCGATCGTGATGACCGATGGCGTCAACACGACCACCGCCACCGGCACCGTGACCTACACCGCCGACATCAACGTCAATGTTGCGCTCATCACCAGCACCAGCGGCGACTTCTCCATCACCGCCACCACGGGTAACATCACCGACGTCACCGCCGCCGAAACCGCCAACCTCGTTACCACCGGTCTCGCCACGCTGACCGCCTCCACCGGCATCGGCGCCGCCGGCGCCGCCGACATCGATACCACCCTTGGCTCCGTCCAAGGTTCCACCGCCACCGGCGGCATCTTCCTCGAGGAAACCGCGGGCCTGATCATCGCCTCCAGCGGTCTCATCACCACCACCTCGGGCGCGATCTCCGTCATCGTTACCACCGGCAATCTCACTTCCAACGGTCCGATCAGCGCCGCCACCACCGGCAACATCCTCATCGAGACCCTCGCTGGCTCGTCCACCTTCAACAGCGCGATCACCACCGCTTCCGGCAACATCAGCCTCCGCGCCTCGACCAGCCTCACCTTCGCCGGCACCGCCGACATCACTGTCACCACCACGCCCGGCACCCTCCAGCTCGTCGCCGGCACGACCATCAACCAGGCTACTGGCCTCATCGCCCGCACCGACGGTGCCAACATCATCGTCACCGCCGGAACCGATATCGCGTTCTACCGCTTTGACGCCCGCCTCAACACCGATCGCACCGGCGGCACCCTTACCAACCAGTCCACCTGGGGTAACATTGCTCTCACGGCCACTGCCGGCTCGATCACCGACACCGAGGCCCGCACGGGTTCGGCCATCAATCTCTACGCCCGCAACCTCCGCCTCCAGTCCTCCGCCAATATCGGTGTGACCGGTTCCGGCACCGACAACGCCATCGAGACCGAAGTCTCCACGGTTGCCGCCTTCACCACCACCGCTGGCGGCATCAACCTCCTCGAGTCCACCTCCATCACCGTCGACACCGTCGCGGTCTTCTCCGCCAACATCGTCCTCGCTGACGGCACCTCGCTCACCACCACCTCGACCACCGCCCGCTCGGATCTCGTGACTGCCGGCAATGGCGCCATCATCCTCATCGCCACGACCGGTAACATCAGCCTCAACGACGGTGTCGTTAATACCACCGCGGTCTCCGCCAATGGCACCGGCAGCATCCTCATCGAAGCGACCGCCGGATCGATCACCGCCAATGCCGACATCCTCTCCGGCACCGGGCACATCACGGTCAAGGCCAACACCAACATTACCCTAGCGGCCGCCGTCAACGTCACCACCTCCACTGCGGGCACCATCTCCCTCAATGCGCTGACCGGCACCCTGACGATGGCCGGCACTGCCAATGTAACTGCCACGTCCTCCTCGGCCCGCCTGCGTGCCGAAGGCAACATCACGGTCGGTAACGTCACCGCGACCAACGTCTCGATCGATACCGACGCGGGCTCGATCATCAACGCTACTGGCTCCACCAAGAACGTCACCGCGACCAACCTGCGCCTCCAGGCCAGCGAGTCGATTGGCGTCGCCCTTCGTCACCTCACCACGAGCGTCAACCTGATCTCCGCCTTTGCTGACACTGGTTCGATCTTCGTCACCGAAGACAATGGTATCACGGTCGACTCCGTCACGGTCACCGTTACCCAGTTCAACTTCGACGCCACCACCACCTCGGTCGTTGATGCCGCCCAGTCCGACCTGACCACCGCCACGAACGGCGACATCGTTCTGGTCGTTACCCTCGGCAACCTGACCCTCAACGACGGTGTGGTTAACACCACTGCGGTCTCCGCCAACGGCACGGGCAATATCCTCCTCACGACGCTCGCCGGTGAGATCACCGCCAATGCCGATATCCTCTCCGGCACCGGACACATCACGGTCAAGGCCAACACCAACATCACCCTCGCGGCCGGCGTCAACGTCACCACCTCCGCCTCGGGCACCATCTCCCTCAACGCC